>JAJRSE010000088.1 GCA_024278955.1 Planctomycetota bacterium
GAGCACATGCTGCCCTTTGATCTCGACTTTCCGCGACGGAAAGGTACTCGGAACACGCCTGAGATGGTGTTGGGCAGCGGAAAAACCTTCGTCGGTGATGACGTATATCTGTGGCTTTTGCCATTCGGCAAATTCGAGGATGTCGATGTGCCCTTCGACCGCGAGCGATTCGAGATGTTTACGAGCCAATCGATCGGTTTTGAATCGATGGGGTAGGAAACGAGGGAAGTCTTCGGCAAAGCAGACACGATGGAAGGTCAGATGGTGAAATATTTCGGGAGTGTAACGAGAATAGTTGAGTGTGTGTCGAGTGCGTTGGCGTGGAACGACAATCGGTCTGAAGTGGACCCCAATTATTGGACCACCGGCTTAGATAGAAAAGTTTCCTTGGATCGACGAAACTGGTAGTGAAATCAGTATCTTCGAACCAGGAGAAAATCATGTCACGGAAGCGTCGTCGTTTCGGATCGTCCCTTGAAAGTGAAAATGGCAGGCGAAAGTAGCTATCGAGGCCGTCAAGGAGATACGCACGATCACTGAGCTTGCGAAAAAGCACAAGCTTCATGCGACTCAGATCAACCTTTGGAAGAAGCAATTACTGGAAGGAGCAGAAAGCGTTTTTGAGGTTGATGGCAAAGAGCCCAATCCTTCCAGCGACGAGCCCAACACGCCCGAGCTCTACGAACAGATTGGTCGTCTGAAAGTTCAACTGGAGTGGCTTAAAAAAAAAGTGGCCCAGGACTGTGAGTGAAGCGAGGAGTTGGATCGACTTCGACAACCCCAGGCTGAGCATCCGTGAGCAGTGCCGACTCCTCGGTTTGCACCGCAACAATGTTTACTACCAACCGGCTCCTGAGACGGCAGAAAACCTGCTGCTGATGCGTCTGATGGATGAGGAACATTTGCTTCGGCCAGCTCGTGGTTCTCGCCAGATGGTCGACTTTTTGAAGGACGAGGGCCACACGGTCAATCGTAAGCGAATCCAGCGTTTAATGCGAAAAATGGGGATCGAGAGCTTGGCTCCCAAACCTCGCACGACGATTCCGATCGAGGGACACCGAGTCTATCCGTACTTGTTACGCAACCTTGAGATCGTCAGGCCCTCCTCAGGTTTGGTGTTGCGACATCACTTACATTCCGATGCAGTTGGGGTTCTTTTACCTTGTAGCCGTGATGGATTGGTTCAGTCGCTACGTGATCTCTTGGCGATTGTCGAACAGTATGGATGTCGATTTTTGTGTGGAGGCTTTGGAGGAAGCGTTGTCGAAAGGGACGCCCGAAATTTTCAATACCGATCAAGGCTCACAGTTCACCAGCCAAGATTTTACGGCACCGCTGCCTTTTCGCACAGGCAAATGGCCAGGACGTTGCCATTAGCATGGACGGAAAAGGCCGCGCAATCGACAACGTGATGATCGAAAGACTTTGGAGAACTGTCAAATACGAGGAGGTCTATCTCAAGGAATACGTCACCGGAGCCGATTGTTATCAAGGGCTTGGCGAGTACCTGAACTACTACGGACATCAACGCCGTCATCAGTCGCTCGACCGAAAAACACCCTGGGAAGTCTACCGCCCCAGTCGATCAAAGAAGACGAATTCTTCTATCTAAACTTGGCCCGCCGGTGGTCCAATAATTGGGGTCCACTTCATAGGCCGCTAGTAAGCAAATTCCAGGTAGTCCCGCCGCCGTTACGATTCCCACTTGGCAGAGACGACTGAGGAAACGCGAAAAGACGATTTCACCAGCCGAAACCCGCGTGCTGAGCAGCAAGCCGATGGTTCCCAACTGAGAATCACTCGCAAATGTACCCGCCAACACGGCGGGAGACAGCAACAATACGCAAGCCAAAGTCATGCCAAGAGTAATCGTCAGCGCAGCCCGCAGCGCGTCTCCTGGCAGAAAAGTTGGATTGAGAGAATTACTAAACCAGCAAAACCAACTCACCAC
>JAJRSE010000089.1 GCA_024278955.1 Planctomycetota bacterium
CGACCAGAAACTCTACATCGGTACCGTCAGCGAAACTCCCACTTTCGTCCCGGGAACTGCCAACCGATATGGCGAAGACCTTGATGATCCCGGAGGAGATCTTCTCGAAATCCCTTTGACTCAAGACAACTACCTCACCTGGCAAGAAGGTGACAATTTCGGCAAGACAACCGTCACCATTGTGGCGGGAGTTGATTTGTTCATCGGCATGGATGTTGGAGATATGGGCCAAACCGTCAACCCATTCCAGGGGTATGCCTCATTGGCTACGGTAGAAATTCGTGCGGTCACAGCAGGTCTTGCTGGCGATTTTGATACGGATGGCGACGTCGACGGAGCTGACTTCCTTACTTGGCAACGCAACACGGGCGTTGGCAGTCTTTCCGATTGGGAAGCCAACTATGGTGCTCCTTCGCCCCTATCTGCGGTGTCCAGTGTGCCTGAACCTTCAAGTGCAGTAATGGCAGTTTTGGCAATCTTTGGTGTTGGGTTTCGTGGGTGTCGCCGCTTTTATGCTTAATCACTTGCCTTTGAGGCTACTGGTCATCGGTGCGCATCCTGACGATGCGGACCTCTCTGCGGGTGGACTTGCGGCAATTTATCGCCAGCTAGGACACACCGTAAAATTCATCAGTATGACCAATGGAGCGGCGGGCCACCATGAAATGGGTGGTCAGCCGCTCGTTGATCGCCGCCGAGCTGAGGCTAAGGCAGCGGGGAACATTATTGGTGCTGAGTACGAGGTTTGGGATTACCCCGACGGCGAATTGGAGCCGACTCTCGAAGCGAGAAAGCAGATCATCAGGCTTATCCGACAGTTCCGGCCTGATCTGCTGCTTACGCATCGACCCAACGATTACCACCCCGATCATCGATATACGTCGCAGCTGGTTCAAGATGCGTCTTATCTGGTGACCGTCCCGAATATCTGCCCTGAAACGCCGATTCTCCGGAATGACCTAAGCATCATGTATCTACAGGACGACTTCAAAAAGCCTTATCCCTTTTCGCCGACGATCGCAATCAACATCGACGAGGTACTCGAAACAAAAGTCGATATGTCTGAGTGTCACGTCTCTCAGGTCTACGAATGGCTTCCGCATAACGGACTCATGGATGGCGACGTACCAACAGATCTGGAGCAACGACGTAGGGCTCTTAGAAAATGGCTTGCCCAGCAGGCAGCAGTCACCGACGAATGCCGTGAGTTGCTGGAGAGATTGTACGGCTCGGAAGTGGCCCATACGGTTGACGCAATCGAGGCGTTTGAGCCGTGTGAGTATGGTGCACCGCTCGATATCGATTCTTATCAGAAACTTTTTCACTTTCTGCCGAAATTTTCCGCTCAAACACAATTTGCTCATTAACTTTTTTGATAAAAACCGGATCGAGTGAGATGACATCCTATTGCCGTAGCTTCTGCAAGGCGTTGCTTTTTTTTGTGGTTTGCTATCCGTCATTCGAGACAGTAGCAGCTGAGCTGAAAAAAGAACGATTCGTCCCCTTATTCGATGGAAAGTCTTTCGAGGGCTGGAAAAACGTCAACGGTGCGCCGTCGACTTGGACCATACGCGACGGAATGGTTCACTGTTCCGGAAAACCGACTGGCGTGCTACGCACCACTCGCATGTACCAGAATTTTATTCTGGAGGTAGAGTGGCGTCATCTTCAGCCCAAAGGCAACTCCGGAATTTTCGTTTGGGCCGACGCACTCACCGCTCCAGGACAACCGTATCATCGAGGAGTCGAAGTGCAGGTGCTCGATGGTCGAGAGGCCTCGTGGTACACGTCTCACGGCGATATTTTTCCGATCCATGGGGCGACCTGGAAGCCGGAAAATGGCCGCGAAGAGGATAAACTGCGAGCTTATCCCACCGAAATGCGTTGCAAACCGTCCCCCGAATGGAATCATTACCGAATCGAGTGCGTGGATGGATCGATTCGCCTCGCAGTAAACGGAAAAATTGTCACGCGAGGGTCCCAATGCAATCTGCGTAAGGGCTACATCTGCTTGGAATCAGAGGGTTCTCCCACCGACTTCCGCAATATAAGAATCAAGGAGTTGCCAAGCGGCCCACTTGAGCCAGATCAAGTGGCGAAGTCAGACGAAGGTTTTTCTAGTCTCTATACGGGCGTCGATTTTTCTGGATGGAGGACGCCCGAAGGTTCGGCCAAGGATGGGAAAGTCCGTGGCTGGAAGGTCAACGATTGGCAGTTGCACTGCGACGGCACGACAACAAGTGATGACAGAAATCTCTGGTCAGAGAAATCTTACAAAAATTTCGAACTAATCGTCGATTGGCGTTGGAATCACCAGTCGGAGGCAGATGATAACGCTGAGGAAGAGGAAGCTGGCGACGATAATGCTGTGGCAGCGACTGAAGACGCCGTTGTAGATGCAGGAATCCTCCTGCGAGGTGGCTCCAAGTGTCAGATTCGCATCTCCCCGTCGCCATCTGGATCGGGAGGGATCTCCGACGGGTCCTCTCAGGGCGACGGCGAAACCGCTCCTATCTCGAAGGCAGACAAACCGCTTGGAGAATGGAACCGATTCCAAATCACCATGGTCGATGAAACGATCACCATCGTCCTGAACGACAAAACGGTAACCGATAAGCTCCACCTGCACGGCATCTCTTCCGAAGGAAAGATCGCGCTGCAACATTGCGGACACCCAATTGAATTTGCTAACCTTTTTATAAAGCCGCTTCCCTGAACTGGTGGCGAAAGACGCAACGAGTCGTATGGAAAAGTAAGTTACCGATGCTTCACGATATTGGAAATTTGAAGTCCGGTAACTTATGCTTAATACAGGAGTTGGGCTATGAATCTAGTGATAACGAAATCAATCAAAATGAGCCTCGTTGCGTGGGGATTGCTTGGAATCACATCAATTGCCGGTGCTCAACAGGTGCTGGTAGAAGCTGAGAGCTTTGAATCGCACGGAGGGTGGAAACTCGATACGCAGTTCATCGAGAGCATGGGGTCTCCCTATCTGCTGGCTCATGGTTTGGGACAACCGGTCAAAGACGCAACAACGACGGTCGAATTTCCTGAAATCGGTGAATACCATGTCTTTGTGCGAACCAAAGATTGGGTCGCTCGCTGGAAGGCTACTGGTCAGCCAGGCCGTTTTCAAATTCTCGTCAATGGACAACCTCTTGAAGAAACGTTTGGAACTCGAGGAGCTGAGTGGTTCTGGCATGAGGGAGGTGTCGTCAAGATCAGCGATCTTCGGACGACAGTCACGCTTCGAGATCTCACTGGCTTCGAGGGTCGGTGCGATGCGATTCTTTTCACCCGAGAGGGTAAAACGCCCTCAAACGACTCTGGCATTCTTCCCAGTTGGCGACGTAAATTGCTCGGGCTCGACGAGAAACCAACCGAGCAAGACGGATACGATCTTGTGGTCGTAGGGGGCGGGTATTCGGGGATCGCGGCGAGTCTCTCAGCCGCGCGATTGGGCTGCAAAGTCGCCTTGATTCAAAACCGCCCGGTTCTTGGCGGGAATGGCTCCAGCGAGATCCGTGTTTGGTCCCAGGGACTGGTCCGCCGTGGCCATTTCCCACGAATTGGAGAAATCGTCGACGAATTCTGCGATCGTGCAAAGAAATCTCCGGGGACTTATGAGGAGTTTGGAGATGCCAAGAAGGAACGTCTTGTTCGTGCAGAAAAAAACATCGATTTATTCCTAAACCACCACGCCTATCAAGTTGAAACGGAAGGTAAGCAAATCACCTCGGTCTACGCCTTTGATACGAGGACCAGCAAGCAAGTCCGTTTTACTGCCAAACTGTTTTGCGATTGCACCGGACATGGGACCCTTGGCGCTCTGGCCGGTGCCGATTGGGAAATGACCCCCAAGGGACGCATGGGCATGAGCAACATGTGGGCCTGGGCTGAAGGGCAGGAAAAAGTTTCGTTTCCTGAAACGCCGTGGGCGCTCGATCTGAAAATGAAAGATTTCCCTTATCCGCAGTCTCACCATGGTCAGTGGTTCTGGGAGAGCGGATACGACAAAGACCCTATTGGCGATGCGGAGGGAATTCGCGACTGGAACTTCCGAGCCGTCTATGGTGCTTTCAACGCAATGAAAAATCGCGATGGAGCCGAAAAACACTCCAAAGCCTTTCTCACCTGGATGGCCTACATCGGCGGAACCCGTGAATCGCGGCGGTTGATGGGCGATGTGCTCTTAACTCAAGAAGACATTGTTTCAAAACGTCAGTTTCCCGATGGTTGTGTTCCCTCGACCTGGTCGATCGATCTCCACTACCCCAAGAAGCAATACGCGGCAAAGTTCCCCGACAATCCGTTTGTCTCGGTTGCCGAATTTGGTAGCGGAGTCGATCGCGACTTTGGATACCCTGTGCCCTACCGCTGTTTCTATTCCCGGAACATAAGCAACCTCTTCATGGCGGGACGCTGCATCAGTGTTACACACCAAGCGCTCGGTACGACACGCGTGCAGAGGACTTGTGGCATGATGGGAGAAGTCGTGGGGCGTGCGACGGCTATTTGCGCCGAGCAAAACTGCACTCCTCGCGAAGTCTACGAACGCTACTGGCCTGAAATGGAAACCTTGCTCAATCTGCCCGGCAAGACTCGCCGATCTAGCAAGACGCAACGCAAGTCAAACCGCAATGAAAAAGCTGCTCCTGACGACGCAGTAAAAGAAGTTACCTCGAAACCTCTACAGGTACGTTGATTGGCTCTTGCAGATCGACCGATACCATTCAGCTAGTGCTTTGTCACAGCTTAATTTAGCAAATCCTAACTCTTAGCGGTGACAAAGCACTAGCTTATCTCTTTTAGGTGGTGGAAGGTGAAAAGCATAAAATGTCTAGTGATCATGCTGTCCTGTCTACAGGCTGGGTCAGCGGCTGAATTTATTCCATTCCGTCATCACAAAGATAAATCCACCAGCGAAAGCCATACCGGTCTGTGGTTTTGCCCGACGCACGATGATGTGGCAGCCATGAAAACCATGCTCATGCCAACTACCGATTCGGTAACCGGTGGTGTTGCGCTAAAAATGATAATGGCCCCAGGCTCCCAAGGAGTGTTGACTCGCGAGCAAGGGTCCTTCCCGCCGTCAGCGGGGATTACGTTGTATGCCAAAGCGTCGCGTAACATTGAAATTCAAATTGGCAAAGCAACAAAACCTGTTGGTACCGATTGGAATAAAATCGACTTCACCTGGGAGGCCATGGGAACCACCGCAGAGAAACGCAACCTGGGTTGGCAGTGGGTCTTGAAAGTAAAGA
Organism: Planctomycetota bacterium; assembly: GCA_024278955.1. Taxonomy (GTDB): domain Bacteria; phylum Planctomycetota; class Planctomycetia; order Pirellulales; family Lacipirellulaceae; genus Bythopirellula. Next base: position 5,268 of record JAJRSE010000089.1, read on the forward strand.
TGCCTTCGGGTCAAAAAAATCAGCCAGAAAAGACTTGGCTTATTGTCGATCGCATAGGCGTTGAGAGCCCCACATTTATTGCGAATCCAGAAATAAACATCCAGGAAGAAAAAGAGGTTAAGCTCTCCTCGGAATCCATTATTTATGGGCAGCGGCATATCCAGGAAACCATTGATGCGCTGCAGGCAAAGAAGCCGTTAACGCTGCTGGTGCTAGGTGATTCGGTAACGGCGGGAGCCCAAGCGGCTCGTGGTAATTGGGAAGTGAAAAACGTAATACCTTTTTTGTATTTCAACCGACTTGCCGACCAACTGCGACAAACGTTTGACGTTCAGATCACCGTAAAAGATTTTGGCCATGGTGGATGGACGGCCGAAAAAGCCTTGACGGTTATCGATAGCGAAATCGTAGCGAATGCAAAGGCGGGCGACCTCGTCTTACTTGAGTTCGGTGCCAATGATTTAAGCTGGGCCAAAACCTCGCATGAAAACTATAAAGAAAATTACCGAAAACTTATCAAACGAGTGAAAACAAAAACCAGTCAGATCGTTATTCTCGGCCCCACCATGTTCGATGGCTTAGATGAGCAAGCATCGGCGGTGACCCAAGTGTTGAAAGAACTGTGCGAAGAAGAATCGGTTGCGGCAGTCGATATCACGCAAGTTTTTGTCCATCAAGGCGAGGCCTTTGGCTGGGCTTGGTTGGCGAATTCTTGCCATCCTGATTTTTGCGGCCATGCGGTTCTGGGAAGAATGATAGCGCCGCTGTTTACCGGCGAGCGGGTGTCGTATCCATTTGAATAGCTGGTCTCCAAGGGAACTGCGTCCATGAATTTCCAGACCGTTCTCGCCTCGTTGGTAATCCTTCTTTCGATCGGTTGCTTTGGATACGGGGAGGATCCGCAATCCGACTTTGGCGTCAGCTCGACATTTTCGATTGTCGCTGTCGATCCGGCAACGGGCGTCTGCGGCGCGGCTGTCGCCAGTCGATATCCAAAAGTTGGTGAAGTGGTCGCATACGCACGACCCGGCGTCGGCGCGTTTTGCACGCAACATTGGCACAACCCTGCCTGGGGCGAAAGAGCGCTCGACTTGCTCGAAGCCGGGCATGGGCCAGAGGAAGTTCTTGGCCTGCTTTTGAAGCAAGACGAACACCGCGACAAACGCCAACTCGCTATCATCGACATGCAAGGTCGCGCAGCCAATCGCAATCCCGTAAACGCCGACCCTGGGGGGATCTATTGGGGCGCGATGAGCGGCCGCTTTTACGCTTGCCAGGGTAACACGCTCGCCGGTCGAAAAGTCGTCGTCGCGATGGGAAAAGCCTATGAAGAAACAAAAGGGAGCTTGACCGACCGCTTGATGGCTGCTCTGGTCGCGGCAGATTGCGCCGGCGGCGATCATCGCGGCAAATTGGCCGCAGGCATTCGTGTCGCAAAGACCGGAGTTGATGACTATTGGTTCGAACTTCATGTCGACCAAAGCGATGATGCCGTGATCGATCTGTTGAAGAAGTACGTCGCGATAGACCACTCAGCCAAAGGCGAATGGGAAGCCGCAAAAAAACCGTTCTGTCATCCATGCCAAGAATCAAAAAAAGCTCCCAAGGCGAAGAAAAGTTCTGCGAAAGAGACAAAAGGACAGTCGCAGACAACAGAAGACTGACAACGGCATGAAGGTTCTGGCGAAGGCGCATGGGAAATGAGAACCCATGGCAAGTCGAAACGGCGCACCTGGCGCAAGGTCCGGTTTTTCTCGCCGCAAGCCAATCGATACCACCGACGGCTAGTAGGCCTTCCGAAGGCACACCGCGCATGACAAAAACCGCCCCCTGGGTGGGGGGCGGTTCTCAAACTCGTTCTTAATCACCTCGCGGCCTAGAACCTGGGTTGGCTCGGCTTAAACGGCGACGGAGTCTGAGGCTGCGTCGGGGGAAGGGCTGCGGGCCGAGTCATTGGCTGCGATAGCGTTGCTGTCGGAGCCGTGTTGATCGGCGTGGTCGTAGCAATAGGGGTACTCGCAACGAGAGGGCGTGCAACCGCGTTTGGGCTTGAAGCCGCTTTGCTCGCGGCAGCAGTTCGCTCGTTGGGAATCATCTCCTCGTCGATCACTTGGAGAAGCTTGGAAATGCACAGCTTGTTCATGCTGGTTCGCAGATCGTGGGCTTCTGTCCGAAGATACTCGTGCATGCTTTTTGGCAAACGGACGGTAATCACTCGGGTGGGCTCATTTTCAGGATCCAAAGCGGCCTTCTTCTCGCGTAGCTTGACGAGCATCTTCTGGATCTTGTCATATTCTTCGCTTTGCTCAAAGGTGACCAATTCTTCAAAGGAAGTGAATCCCTGACGAATAGCCCCATCGATTCCCACGATCTTACGAAAGAAGGTTACCCAGTCTGGATCTTGTCGCCATAAATTCTCGGCCACTTGCAAAACTTCCCGATACTTCTCCTGAGGTTGTGTTAGCACGATCTGTGTCTCCTTACCCATGCAGCTTAGTTTTGTCCGGATGGACCACACCGGCCTCCGTGTTTGCTCCAGTATGGGGATGCTGTCAAACAATTCGCGTAGGTCCTTGCACTGCTTGCACTTACGTCACTCGGCAGTGACTGCCTATTTTCGTGCAGTGACTGCACGGAAACTCGCCGGTCGGACTGCCTGTTTTCTAGGCAGTCGATCGGTTCCTGTTGCTTGCAATGTCCACTTGGTTGGGCCGCATGGTATGCAAGCCTGAAAGGACGAGAAAAACAGGGTCTGCACATAAAAAAAGGCGGCCCTGAGGCCACCTTGAGGAGATTCCATAAAAGTTTTTAAGATTCTCAGCTATCTTGTCATCCGACCCAGCTAGCCAGCTAGCTGGCCTCGAACTCGCTCGAGGAGTTTGCGGGTGAGGAGGGTCCCTTGGATTTCTGAGGGATCATCGCCTCCCCACTCGATTCCAACGTAACCATGATATCCGGCGTCGAGCACAATTTTCATCATCTTGAGAAAGTCGGTCTCGACGTCGTTTCCGTCGGCGTCGAATTTAAGGCTTTTTGCGCTGACCGCCTTGGCGTAGGGCATCAGCTCCTCGACTCCTTTATAGCGATCGTAATAGTCGTCAGTCCCATCGGCTTTTTCCCCGAGCCGAAAATTACCGAAATCGGGCAAGGTGCCACAATTGGGCAAGTCGACCTTTTCTATCACTCCAGCAAGCCATTGGCCGTTGGAAGAGAGGCCGCCGTGGTTCTCAACGATCACGCCGATATCATGCTTGGCCCCAAATTCAGAGAGAGCCCGCAGCCCCGTGCTAGCAAGCTGCTGTTGCTCCTCAAAAGTTCCTTCCGAGCGGGCATTAACGCGGATTGAGTGGCACCCTAGGAATTTGGCTGCTTCGACCCACTGGTAGTGGTTTTCGACAGCTTTCTGGCGTTTTGCCTCGTCCGGATCGCCCAGGTAGCCCTCGTTGTCTACCATAATCAAGACGTTTTTCACCCCAATATCGTCAGAGCGTTTCTTGAGTTCGGTCAGATAGGAGCTGTCCTTGGCCTTGTCCTTAAAAAAAGTGTTCACGTACTCCACCGCATCGATGCCAAACTCCGACTTGGTGAAGCTCGGGAAATCGAGGTTGTCGAGCTTGCCAGCCTGAATCATGCGGTGCAAAGACCATTCGGCTAGCGAAATCTTGAAAAGTGGCTCCTTGGCTTCCGTTGCGTAAAGCTTGGTCATAAGGGCACTTCCCGGCAGCAAACTGGCGGTCGTGGCTGCCGCCGTGGCCACAAAATCGCGGCGATTGAGGAAACGGGGCATAGCGGGTAACTCCTTTGACGTTTACAAATCGGAAAAGAAACCTAAGAGAAAAGACCACTCAAAAATATTCTGAGAGTACGGGAGTATAAGCCTCCGAGGCCTTGGCGGCAAATCATTCCCCCTGTTTTACGTTAGACCATTGACCCTGAGCGAAGATGAGTTGAAAATCTGGGCTTTCGTTAGAAACATTCGCCTCTCTCCGATTATTGCTCTAAGCAGCAGATTTGCAATCACCTCAATACATTATAGGGAAGTAGCCCATCATGACCAAAGTCGCCGCAGGCCAACCGATCACCAAGCAGGGAGACAGCCTCCAGGTACCAAGCCATCCTATTATTCCTTTCATCGAAGGCGATGGCATTGGCCCCGATATTTGGAGTGCCAGCCAGGCCGTTTTCGACGCGGCAGTCAAAAAAGCTTACGGGGGCGAGCGGGAAATCGTTTGGCGTGAAGTCTTGGCCGGTCAAAAGGCCTTCGACAGCGTCGGCAGCTGGTTGCCCGAGGAGACTCTCGACTCATTCCGCGAGTTGCTTGTTGGCATCAAAGGCCCACTAACCACTCCGGTCGGTGGTGGCATTCGTTCGCTCAACGTCGCGCTCCGGCAAATCCTCGACCTCTACGTCTGTTTGCGCCCCGTGCAATACTTCCAAGGCGTCCCTTCGCCGGTCAAGCAGCCCGAGCTGACCGACATGGTCATCTTCCGAGAAAATTCCGAAGACATCTACGCAGGCATCGAGTTTGAAGAGGGCAGCGAAGACTGCCAAAAATTCAGCCAGTATTTTGCAGAGACCTTTCCCGAGCTATGGAAAAAAGTCCGCTTCCCTGACTCGGTCGGCATCGGCATCAAGCCGGTTAGCCGCGAGGGAACAACTCGCCTCGTCAAAGCGGCGATCGAATTTGCGATCGAGAACGAACGCGACTCCGTGACGCTTGTCCATAAAGGCAACATCATGAAGTTTACCGAAGGCGGCTTCCGCGATTGGGGATACCAATGTGCCCAGGAGCAATTCGGTGCCAAATTGATCGAGGGCGGCCCCTGGTGCCAGTTTACGTCGCCTAAAAACGGCAAGCCGATTATCGTGAAGGACGTGATCGCCGATGCGATGCTACAGCAAATCCTTACTCGTCCGGCCGACTACGAAGTAATCGCAACCTTGAACCTCAACGGCGACTATATCAGCGACGCCCTCGCGGCTTGTGTCGGAGGTATCGGCATCGCCCCAGGCGGTAATATCAACTACGACACCGGCCATGCCATCTTTGAAGCGACCCACGGCACTGCGCCCAAGTACGCTGGGCAAGACAAAGTGAACCCCGGCTCGGTGATTCTCTCGGGCGAAATGATGTTTCGCTATCTTGGCTGGACCGAGCCGGCAGACCTCATCCTAAAAGGGCTCAACGGTGCGATCGCTGCCAAAACCGTCACCTACGATTTTGAACGCCAAATGGACGATGCAACGCTAGTCAAATGCAGCCAGTTTGGGCAAGCCATCATCAAACACATGGGGTAAATTCAGCGCAACGCGACAAGTCGCGACGCTCAGTGGAATGCGAAGTCCCTGAAACACGAAGCGTCGCGGCTCGCCGCGTATAACAAAAAATTGACGCTCCCCCCCTCGCGATTTAAAGTAGAGGTACTCCTTCCCCCGCTAGTTTCCCCCGAGCTTTTCGATGGACGACCCCAGCCAATCTGACGAAAAGCCTCCTGTTGGAGCGACCGGCGATTTTGATGAAAGCGAAGCAACCGTCCTTTCTGCGCCGTCGAGGCTACAACCCAAGGACCTGCCTGCCGGGATGACGCCTCGCGAATTGGCACACACGCTGCAAGGCGAGATGCTCGACCAATTCCATTTACAGCAATTCGTCGGCGGCGGCGGGATGGGCGTCGTCTTCAAGGCCTTAGACACAACGCTCGATCGAGTTGTTGCCGTCAAAGTTGTGGCTTCGCATTCGCTGAGCACCGAAGATCTCCAGCGACGCTTCTTGGTCGAAGCACAGTCTGCTGCAAGGTTAGACCACCCCAACATCGCTCGTATCTACGACAGCGGCCGCAGTCGTGGCCTGCCTTACATTGTCTTCGAATATATCGAGGGAGCAAACATTCGCGACCTGGTGATCAACCATGGCCCTTTGCCTTTAGGCGATGCGTTAAGCTACACCTATCAAATCGCCCATGCGATGATCCACGCTTCCCAACGAGACGTTATTCACCGAGACATCAAACCGTCCAACATTCTTGTCACTCGCGAAGGGCAAGCCAAGCTGGTCGACATGGGGCTAGCTCGTTTCTATCAGGTGGGTGCTCCCGAAGAGGAACTCACGACCACCGGAGTAACGCTCGGCACGTTCGACTATATTTCTCCCGAACAAGCACGCGACCCTCGTGCTGCCGATTCTCGCAGCGACATCTATTCCCTGGGTTGCACCTTGTTTTTCATGCTGGCCGGCCACACGCCTTTTCCACAAGGCACCCCGGCGCAAAAGTTGCTCCAGCACCAAGGCGATAAGCCGCCGGATATTTTGAAAATACGCTCCGACTTACCCGCGCCGGTCGGAAAATTAGTCGAGCGTATGTTAGAAAAACAACCTGAGAATCGCCCCCAATCGCCGAGCGAGCTTGCCGGCATGATTGCCGATTTAATGCAAGCCCAAGGGATACAAACCCCGATCGCACTCGCTCCGCCTTCCATGGTGCCTGTGCGTAAAAGCTCCCAAGTTTGGCGTCGACACCTACCCTGGGCGTTGCCAATTGCTGGGCTGCTGCTCGTCAGCGGGCTCATGTACTCCACAGGCCGCGAGCCAAACCCAGAGCAACCTTGGCAACCAATTCGGACGACAGACCATTCGACAGACAACGCCTCGGCACTTGGCTCGAGCGAAGCTTCAGCTAACGAAGAGCTGACCCACGATTCGCAAACGTCCGACTCCGACAAGGTTTCACCCGAAGCAGAAGCGACCGAGGTTAAAACCCTGCAAAATAGCGAAGAGAAAAATCTACCTCAAGCCGAGCAATCCTTGGAGCCAAAGGTTGAATCTTCCGAGAGTAGCCCTATTGTTTCTGTTGAACCACAATCTCCAGACAAAAAAACCACGTTGTCCAGCGAAAACGACGTACCCAACTCGACCGAATAAGTACTTCCATGAGTTGCTTGACTATGGAATTTCCCCGTGCTCTACTTTATTTTGTCTGTTCGCTGTTGCCTCGCATATTTCTACGAAGTAACTTTCGGGCATTCGTTCGTTTGCCGGGCATGTTTACTGCCGGGCGTTGTTCACTTGAGTTTTGAACTGAGGAGTTTCCTAGATGCACAAGTATGGACTTATGCTTTTAGCCGGGCTACTGGCAACATGCGGACTGGCGCGTCCTGCCGCTGCAATTAAATCGTTCCAAGTGGAATTCGAGAAACTTTACGTTGGCGAAGAATCCGACACCGAGTTAGGAAAGCTCTTCGCTGAGAAAAAAATGAAGAAGGTCCGCTGCCTAGTTTGCCACCAAGGCAAGAAAAAGAAGGTCCGAAATGCCTATGGAATACAACTTTCGGACTTGTTGGATAAAAAGAAGGACAAAAAAGACAAAGAAAAAATCATCGAAGCTTTGAAGATCGTTGCCGAAATGAAGAGCAATCCGGAGGACTCCGAAAGCCCCACCTTTGGCGAGATCATCGCAGAAGGCAAGCTGCCAGGCGGTACTCTGGAAGACCTCAAGAAAAATCCCGAGAGTTCTGAAGAGCCCAAGGATTCTGAGGAGAAAGAGCCCGAAGAAAAATAAGCGGCCATTACATGACCGGCTGCTTAAAAACGTCGTGATTTGTTAACACCAGCCGCGGGGGCGTGTCTTCCGCGGCTGTTTTATTTGCTGAAGCGTTTTTTGCCGGCGGGTTGCTTGGCAAAGATTTCACGCGTGCGCCTCGCAACGTCGCGGTCATCATCAGCACCAATACCACCAGCAGCCAGCCTACTCGGCGTAGGACTCCCGGTTCGACGTCTCCCATCGCAACTGCTACGAGACGTTGCAAAAGCACAAACGTCAGCAACATCCCACCTACAAACATAAGGCTCGCCACCGGGGCGCCGCCCGTTAGTGTGTTTCGCTCGGCTCCCGAAAGCGTCACCAAAACCCAAACGCCGATCGGCAATTGGAGCAAGCTTGCCACCAGTGCGAAGACCGCACTGCCCCGGGCAATTTTTTTGGCCGACGATTGCTGCGAATCCTCTACGGCAGTTCGAGCCAGTAGGACTAGAGCAGCAACCCCCGCCACCGCAATTGAGGCGAGGCAGAAGTGAAGCGTGAGAGAAACGACTTCGCCACGAGCCATAAGCTTAACGAAGTCGGGTCGCTCGATAATGGCCTCTTTTGACCACGTCGGAGTAGAGGCCAATTTGCCAAGCACAATCATCAAGGGCGGGAAATGGTAAAGCAGATTGCTAGTCCCCAGTAGCGAGATCAGCGCGTGCAGGACTCGCCATCTGCAAAGCGGCTTCCAGCAAACGGCGTAGATCAGCAGGAAGACCAACGAAAAAACCAATTCCGTGCCTGCCATCCAATAGGCCCGAGCAGGGAGCCGCCCAATCGCTTCGTAAATCCCTTCCGACGGAGCTACCAGCACCAAGATTCCGCCCGAGACAATACCCACCACCAGTGCCGCCAAGGAAGACCAAGCGAGCGATTTCCCCAGCTGATCACGCAAGGTATCGTCTCGACTACGAAAGTGAAGCCAAATACATACCAGCGGCCCAGCCGAGGCTAGATTCACTGCCAGCAAGTGAATTGCCATCCCGATAACGATCAACGATTCCAGCAAGACTCTGCTCCGTAATAGCAAATGACTGAGGATTGGCACCCGCCTACCCGCCGGGCACAATTTGCACCTATTGGAAGGGGGACTAACTCCTTTGGACGACGAAACCCCACCACCGTTTTAGCCAGCAAGGCAAGTTGCTTTTTGACGCACTCGCGGTCTGTCCCCGAGGCTTTTCGGGTCGCTTAAGTCTCGCAGCAAACCCTGTCTCGCAGCAAACCCTGTCTCGCAGCAAACCCTGTCTCGCAGCAAACCCTGTC
>JAJRSE010000090.1 GCA_024278955.1 Planctomycetota bacterium
CACGCAAGCCGAATGCGTGGTACAACAAACGTGTGGACATGCTGATACCTTCCTGGAAGAAGTCGTTCAATCACTTCTTACTGGAACAGCATGTCCACCTTTTTGTAAGCCATGTACGCTTTAGTCGGATGAACCATAATTTTGTCCCAATTAAAGCCCTCGAAAGTCCTGAATTCAAGCTATTTTGTCCCAGTGCCATGAAGCAAACCCTACGATTCTCGATTCAATCGAAAATCCCAAGGGACAAAATCACCGAATTTTGTCCCAAAACATGGGACCCCCTACAAATGGGACAAAACCCCAATCGGGGGGGGATACCAACCCCCAACCCCCAACCCCCAACCCCCAACCCCCAACCCCCAACCCCCAACCCCCAACCCCCAACCCCCAACCCCCAACCCCCTAACTCGCAACTCAAAAAATGACCGACTCTGATCAAACTCGCGAACCTGAACCGCTACGAAGCGTCCACACAAACACCTTTCCCGAGCTATTGGCTCAGGCCTCCGCCTCTCTGTTGGTCACGACTTATCAGGCAGGCAAGCTGGTCGTACTACGAAACGATCAAGGGGTGCTTAATACCCATTTCCGTAACTTCATGAAACCGATGGGCCTAGCGGTCGAAAACGGAAAGCTCGCCATCGGCTGCAACGTCGACGTCTGGGAATTCCATAACATCCCAGCCGTCTGCAACAAGTGGGATGAGTCAGACGAGTTCAAAGACAGCTCCTTCAAACACGATGCCTGCTTTTTGCCGAGGCGTAGTCACACCACCGGCGATATCCAAATCCATGAGATGGCTTGGGTCGACCACGAACTCGTATTCATCAATACGGCATTCAGCTGCCTCGCCAAGCGAAGCGAGCAGAACAGCTTCGAGCCAATCTGGCGGCCCTCTTTCATCGAGTCGCTCAGCCCCGGCGACAGCTGCCATCTCAATGGCATGGCCGTGGTCGACGGCCAAGTCCGTTACGTTACCTCGCTGGGCGAAACCAGTTCCCCTGGCGGATGGCGTGAGAACAAACGTAACGGAGGAATCTTGATCGACACCCACTCCAACGAGATCCTCGTACGAGGCCTCTCGATGCCGCACTCGCCCCGTTGGTATCGCGACCAGCTCTGGCTACTCGAATCGGGCGAAGGCACAATTGGCCGCGTCGATCTCTCGACCGGCAAGTACGAATCAATCGCCCAACTTCCCGGCTTCACACGCGGACTCAGTTTCTTTGGCCCGCTGGCTTTCATCGGCCTTTCACAAGTTCGCGAATCCGCCGTTTTCAGCGGTATTCCGCTAGTCGAGCGATTGGAAGAACGCACCTGCGGGGTCTGGGTCCTCAACATCGAAACGGGCGAGACGGTTGCCTTTTGCAAATTTGAAGAAGGCGTGCAAGAAATTTTTGCTGTCGAAGTCCTACAAGGAACAACGTTTCCTGACCTCATAAATCACGACGCCAAACTAATCGGCAATTCCTATGTGTTAGGAAACGATGCCCTGGGGCAAGTACCCAAAGAACTACGAAGCTAAACACACGAAGCGAAACACAAGTCACCCAATCCAACACACAACGACGGGTTTGTCAGCAGACTCGACAAAGGTTATCCTAAGCAGGGGCTGATTATTCGAGTTCTGTCAAAAAAATATCCCAATCGCATTCGCTTGAAATTCTTTTTACCTTACCTATTCAACCAACAAGAAAACGAGAATCAATCGCATGGATAACCGAAAGGTATTGCTCTGGGCCAGTTTCCTAACTCTTATCGCTGCCGGGATGGGCTTTGCCATTCGAGGCGATGTACTAGCCCAATGGGAAGCCGTTTTTGGCTTTACAAAAGTTGAGCTGGGCACGATTACCGGCGGCGGCCTCGTCGGCTTCGGCATCACCATTATCTTCTTCAGTGCAATTGCCGATCAAATCGGTTACAAGCCGCTGATGGTCTTGGCTTTTGTGCTGCATCTACTTTCAGCGGCCATCACGTTGGCTGCGATGCCAATTTTCCAAGCCTACGGCAAAGAGGCGACCTACTGGGCTCTCTACCTGGGTATGTTCACCTTTGCGCTGGCCAACGGTATCTGCGAAACGGTAATCAATCCACTGGTTGCCACTCTCTATCCAAACCAAAAAACTCATTATCTCAACATTCTCCATGCTGGCTGGCCTGGGGGGTTGATTGTGGGAGGACTCTTGGCATACGGATTTGTCGGCGAGAATGCCGCGATTGCCCAAATGCGATGGGAAATCCCTATGGCCTTCTTCTTAATTCCGACATTCGCCTACGGGGTGATCTTCCTTAAAGAGAGCTTTCCTCACTCGGAAGCGAAAGCGGCTGGGGTTTCCTTCGGTACCATGCTTAAAGAGTTCTTGTCTCCACTACTTCTTTGCCTGCTTATCCTCCATGCCATGGTCGGCTATGTCGAACTGGGCACCGACAGTTGGATCACAAACATCATGGGCAATGTAATAAGCAATTCGGTCTTACTACTTGTCTACACCTCGGGACTGATGTTTGTTCTACGATTCTTCGCTGGTCCAATTGTCGAACGAATTAACCCCGTGGGGCTGCTTTTGGTGAGTGCGATTTTTGCATGCATCGGGCTCTACGCACTCGGAACCGCGGTGACGGCCGTGATGATTTTCGTCGCGGCGACCATCTACGGGCTTGGCAAAACGTTTTTCTGGCCAACGATGCTTGGGGTTATTGGCGAACGTTTCCCCAAGGGCGGCGCTTTGACGATGGGCTTTATGGGGGGCATCGGAATGCTCTCCGCTGGTCTTCTAGGCGGGCCCGGCATTGGCTACCAACAAGATCGATTTGCTGGCGAACAGCTTCAAGCGACCACTTCGGCTGCGGTTGCAGAAGAGTATTTGTCGGAAGATGAAACAAGCTTTCTCTTTTTCCCTCCTGCCGCTGGCCTTGATGGAGCAAAAGTTGCTGCCCTCAAAGAAAAATCTTCGCAAGAAAGTGCTCCGTTATCGGACGACGAAAAGCTGGTACTAGAAGCCGGAGCCTTTGGCGGCCGCAAAGCTTTACGCTATACCGCAGGAATACCTTTCACGATGGCCATCGGCTACTTGATGCTAGTGCTCTACTTCCGAGCCAAGGGCGGCTACCAGGCCGAAGTTCTCCATGGAGAAAAACCCGACGGTGAACGCTACACCGGCGGTGTAGAAGGACCTGTCGAATGAGCATAACGAAGAGCGACCCCACTGTAGCCTTGCTTACCAGACCCTGTCCGCTATCCGTCAATCTTGGGCCATCGCACACTCCAAAACACAAGCGGCTAATTGTCGCCCTGCAGATAGGTTTGGCCACGGTAAAACTGCGACCAGAACACATAGACAATCGCGGTAACAAACATCGCGATCGTGAAAAACCAGTAGTAGCTAGCTCCCGGAAGCTTACTCGTGCCGTTCTCGTTTTGAATAAATTCGTTGACCACACCTGTAAACGCATTGCCAACCGATACCGAGAGCATGCAAAAAGCCATGATAAGCGACTTCATCTTCTTTGGCGCTTGAGTGTAAAAGAACTCAAGCATCGTAATCGAAACCATCACCTCCGAGGCAGTAAGAATCACATAGGCAACAAGCTGCCAGCCAATCCAGGGACGATTACCTTCCACGATTTGCTGCTCAATCAATGCTGATACGGCGAAAGCAAGCACGATAAGAAACATACCCATCCCAATTTTTCGAAGTGACGTCACTTCGAAAAATCGGCCCATCAGCGGATAAATTAGGTAAGAGAATATTGGTATCAGCAGCATCACAAGCAGAGGATTTGCAAGGCCTATCTGCGCTGACAGCGGTTCCCAACGAAAAGAAATGCCCAAAAATTCAAAATCAAAAAGTAATCGATTCATCTTCTCGGCTTGCAAAACCCAAGTAGAAGTCGACTGATCAAACAGCGACCAGAACATTGCGACAAGAAGCAGCAAGGGCAGCAGGTTGACCATCGCTCGGATACCATCGGCGCCAATCGTCTCTCGAACAAAAGCGGGACCACCGGCAGGGATGTGTACGAACCTCGTTCTACCCAACCAAAAAACAAAAGTTGCTACCGCCATCAACACTCCGGGAATACCAAACGCCCAATAAGGGCCCCAGTGCTCAAGCAACAATGGCGTGAGAAAGAAAGAGGCGGTCGAACCCAGGTTGATTGAAAAGTAAAACCAACTATAAACCCTCGGCAGCAGATGCTGATTGCTTGGACCAAATTGATCGCCCACATGCGCAGTCACACATGGCTTGATACCACCTGCCCCCAGAGATATGGTCGCAAGGCCAGCAAAAAGAATCCAGCGTGGCTCGACGCCAGACATGCCAAGGTCCATCATGGCAAGTATCGCGTGCCCAACACAGTAAAGCAGCGATAACGTCAATATGGTCGTGTACTTGCCGAAAAATCGATCGGAAAGAATGGCACCCAAAAATGGCGTCGCATAAACGGCAGCACCAAACCAGCTGATCGCAGCCCTCGCTTGCTCGTCGGTCATAAAATCAGGGTTACCAGAAGCATCAAGCAAATGCTTCGTCATAAAAATTGGCAAAATGGCCTTCATCCCGTAGTAACTAAACCGTTCAGCAGCCTCGTTGCCAACAATATAAGAAATCCCTCCAGGCATCTTCGTCGAAGGCGGGGGGGAAGTGAGAAATTGGGCCTTGGATGTTTGGTTGCCGATTTGAAAACTCCCTTTTTCAAAAATTCCGTTGCGGATTCCTATCGACTCATATCAACAATCAAACATCGCACATCAAACATCGCACATCAAACATCGTAGCAGTACGGACAAGATTCGCTCGGTACGTAATGCGGCGATTGCTGCTCTTCAAGAGTCAATGGGTTCTGGCAAGCGTAGCAAAGCGTGGTCGCTGTTTCGCGCAGCTCCGAATCCAAAGCCGTGCGCTTATCGAAAACAAAACAATCACCTCGGTAGTGGTCTTGGCCACATTCCTCAAAATACTTGAGAATGCCGCCGTCCAGTTGGTACACGTTCTCGAAGCCAGCTTGCTCAAGAAAAGGTCCCGCTTTCTCGCAGCGGATGCCGCCTGTGCAAAACGTCACCACCGGCTCGCGTTTCCATTCCGCAGGCAGCAGTTCGACCGCCGAAGGAAAATTCCGAAAGTGATCAAGGCCAATCGGAACCGCGTTCTCAAAAGTCCCCAGCCGAAATTCGTAGTCATTCCGCACATCAAGCAGACGCACCGTTCGCCCTTCGTCAAGCCACTGCTTCAACTCTTGTGCCCCAACCCTAGGAGTCGGATCGCCCAGCGGGTCGATGCCGTCGATCCCAAACGCGATAATCTCCTTTTTCAAACGAACCAGCATACGATTAAAAGGCTGATGGTCGCTAAAACTTTCCTTCACTTCCAGCTCGCCAATCTCGGGGTCGCTTGTTAGCCTTTCCAGCAAGCTTGCAATTGCACCACGACTACCTGAAACAAAAAGGTTAATCCCTTCAGGGCTAAGCAGAATCGTCCCCATCAGCTCCAATTCGCGGCAAAAAGCTAAAAGACCTTCGCGGCGTGGCTGAAGCTCTGTCAGGGTCGCAAATTTGTAGGCAGCGATGTTAAGAACCAAGGTATCTTCGCTGCTAGGGGGGGCTAAGGCTGTCATGCCCTCAATTATGGAGTATCTTGGGCCGTTGTGAAATAGTCGATTTTTCTTTCGCAAGCAACCATCAACTCAAAACCACACAATACACTGCCACCAACGCCGCCAGATGCTACAATAGCGGCTCCCGAAAAACACCTTCGATCCCTCCGATCTATCCTGCCGCTAACCACCAAGGTGCCCCCATGCCCTCGCCCGCCCTCGCCCTTCTTGCTCTGTTCACTCTGACCACCAGTTCGTTTGCTCTGACTTCCGAGAGCCAACCAACGAAGGACAATCAACTTTCTGAGGAAGAGCAAAAAGCCGGGTGGCAGTTGCTATTCAACGGCCATGACCACACCGGTTGGAAATGTAACAACGGCAAACCGGTTCAAACACCAATCGAGAACAGCTCCCTGCTACCCTACAAATCAGGTGGCTATATCGTTATTCACGAAAAGCAGTTCGGCGACTTCGTTTTCAAGTGCGATGTCCGCTGGGAAGCGGCCGATTGCAACTCCGGCATTTTCTTTCGGATCGAAGATCCTGAAAACCCGGTCCACACCGGTTTTGAAGTCCAGGTCATGAGTGGCACCAAAACTGGCAAACACCAGCTCGGAGCAATCTACGATATAGCAGCCTCAACCAAAAATGCTGGAAAACCGACCGGCGAATGGAACGCTGTCGAAATCACCTGCCACGGGTCAAAAATCGACGTCGTGGTCAACGGCACCAAGGTCTGCTCGATCGACTGCAACGATTTCGATCGCCCTGGCCTCTGCCCAGACGGATCTAAGCACAAGTACCACCTCGACAATAAGCCCCGAGCTGTCAAAGACTTTGCTCGGAAGGGCTACCTCGGTTTCCAAGACCACGGACAAAAAGTGTGGTACAAAAACGTCAAAGTCCTTGAACTCGATTGACCACTCCCCATACCAATAGAGCAAATCCCAGGCGAGTGTTCCGCTCATGGCACGGTTGGACGCTCAAATGCCAGTCCGGCAACCGGAACACGTCCGTGCGACACCAACGAACCCAGCAACCTTTCACCATGGAAACCAACTTGGAGTTATCATCATGATCAGCCGACTCAAACTCATTGCCTTGCTCGTAGCTTCAACCACCTGCCTTTGCTCTCCTGCTGAGGCGGTAGAAGTTCCTGATAACGCGACTGCCATTTTCAACGGAAACAACCTCGAAGGTTGGCATGGAATGTCGCATTTCAGCCCTTACAAGCTGCTTGCAATGAGCAAAGAAGATCGTGCCGAGAAGCGGGCTACTGATCTCGAAGACTTGAAAAAACACTGGACTATCGAAAACGGCGAACTCGTCAACGACGGCCACGGCGTTTTCGCCACGACCGATCAGAATTTTGGCGACCTCGAACTTTGGATCGATTACAAAACCGTACCCCTTGCCGACAGCGGCATCTATCTACGAGGATCGCCCCAGGTGCAAATCTGGGACTCCACCGAAGAAGCCAAGTGGAAAATTGGCGGCGACAAGGGCTCGGGCGGTTTGTGGAACAACTCCCCCGGGGCACCAGGAAAAGACCCTAGCCAACTGGCAGACAAACCTTTTGGAGAGTGGAATCGATTTCACATCGTTCAAGTTGGCAGCCGCACCACGGTCACTCTCAACGACAAGCTAGTCGTCGACTACGCGATCATGGAAAACTATTGGGATCGCACCAAGCCTTTGCCGCGTACCGGCCCGATTCAATTGCAAACTCATGGTGGTGAAATTCGATGGCGAAATATGGCTGCCCGAGAATTCAGCGCCGAAGAGGCCAATAGCTACCTCGCGAGCAAGAACGCCGAGGGATACGAATCGATCTTCAACGGAGAAAACCTAGAAGGTTGGAGCGGTGACGTCGAAGCGTATGAAGTACGCGAGGGCGTCATTGCCTGCGTCTGCAAACCGGGGCATGGAGGTAACATCTACACCGACCAAGAATATACAAACTTTGCCATTCGCCTTGAGTTCAAGCTCCCGCCTGGCGGTAACAACGGCCTCGCGATCCGCTATCCAGGAAAAGGCGATGCTTCAAAAAAGGGAATGTGCGAGCTGCAAGTGCTCGACTCCGAACATCCCAAATACGCTGACCTCGACGACCGCCAATATCATGGATCAATTTACGGCATGATCCCCGCTGCCAGAGGCTATCTCCGCCCTACGGGAGAGTGGAACTTCCAGGAAGTTACCGTCCGGGGTTCAACGATTAAAGTCGAGCTCAACGGCGTGGTCATCCTCGACGGCGATGTGAGCAAAGTCACGGAGTTCATGGGTGACTCGAAGTATCCAGGAAAAAATCGAGCCTCAGGGCACTTCGGTTTCGCCGGCCACGGCGACCCGGTTGAATTCCGCAACATCAAAATCAAGCAGCTCGACTAACCACGACTTAAATCGCGTGCGCCACGCCACTGCGGCAGCCCACCACTTCCAAACAAAAACGAGCCTGGACGCTTTCGCATCCAGGCTCGTCTAATTAAGCAGGCGTAACTTGAGAGCATACGAGGCAAGCCTCGCACCTTGAACGTTACGCGCTTTTGGTTTGTGGCGGTTCGGTGAACATCTTTTCTCGGCCTTCGACAATGTCGTCGGTAACCACATAGCGGCTACCGCGAGGTTGGTCAGGCAGCTCGAACATGATGTCCATCATCACCGTCTCGATAATCGACCGCAGCCCGCGAGCACCCGTTTCGCGTTCGGATGCCCGACGCGCGATCGCTCGCAAAGCTTTGTCCGTAAACTTAAGATCGGCATCTTCCATTCCAAACAGGTGCTGATATTGTCGAGTCAGCGCGTTTTTCGGTTCTTTTAACACACGAACCAGGGCGTCTTCACCAAGCGGCTGCAAGGCCGTGATCACAGGAAGACGACCAATCAATTCTGGAATCAAACCGTACTCGACCAAATCGTCAGGTGTCACCTGGGCGAGGGTTTCGCCAAGGCTCAACTCCGACGCTTCGTCCCCAACTTGACCGAATCCCATCGTGCGAGACCCGAGCCGTTTGCTGATTACGTCTTCGATGCCGGTGAAAGTACCACCTACAACAAACAGGATGTTCGTCGTATCGATTTGAATGTACTGCTGCTCGGGATGCTTACGTCCCCCTTGCGGTGGCACATTGGCGGTCGTCCCTTCGAGCATCTTCAGCAATGCTTGTTGAACGCCCTCCCCCGAGACATCGCGAGTGATCGAAACGTTCTGGCTCGTTTTACCAATTTTGTCGATCTCATCGATGTAGAGCACACCGCGTTGAGCAGCTTCGACGTCGAAATCAGCCGAGTGGAGGAGCTTCAGGAGCAAGTTCTCGACGTCTTCGCCAACATAGCCAGCTTCGGTCAACGTGGTGGCGTCGCCGATAGCGAACGGCACGTTCAGACTTTTTGCCAAGGTCTTCGCAAGCAGCGTTTTGCCACAACCGGTGGGACCGACGAGCAGGATGTTCGACTTGTCGATTTCGACATCCGATTCCTCTTCGGCAGCCATGAGCCGCTTGTAATGACTATGCACCGCAACAGCCAGCACGCGTTTTGCCGCTTCTTGGCCAATGACGTATTCGTCGAGGCCGGCGACAATCTCTCGTGGACTGGGGATTTTGGTGAACAGCTGCTTGCTGGAGCCTCGGCGTTTCTGCTCTTGGTCCAGAATCGATTGGCAGAGTTCAATGCACTCTCCACAGATGTAGACATCTCCCGGTCCTTCAACTAGGGGGCCGACATCTCGGTAACTCTTACGACAAAATGAGCAAAACGCATTCTTTTTGGACGTCCCGCCACGCTTGCTGCCTAGGTCTCTACCTGAGGGCATGCAACTCTCCTTCCAAGGTGTGCGAGACATGCTGGGGCATCACCGACCCAACATTCTCGCGATTCGATCAAGGGTGTCGCTCGAGGGAGTCAACGCCTCGGCAAGTCCGAGCCGTCTTAACTTCATACCTGGCGGGGCGTCCTTGTCCGCACAGTTCGAGCCATTACTATTGTGTTCTACGTAGTACCAACGGAAGTCGTTCATCGACCCTCAAAGGTGAGGATGTCCAACAGCTTCTCTTGCAGGCGAACAACCGGGCCAGCCGGACTTTCCCCTAGCACCAGTCGCACTGGTAGTAACCAGCCCTAACCATTGCCGCTGTTACTGTTTAACTCCGATTTGAGTTCGCTTGCTAGCTTCGTTTTTATAGTTCGGAATTCTTCGTCGCTAAGCCCACCTTCTGCATGAAGATCGCGGAAGTTTGAGATCATTTCACTGCTACGCGACCTATCGTCAGCGGCACTACCCCGATACTTTCGCACGACCGCGAGGCCTATCGCGGTCATAACGAAAATAGCTGCGAACAACATCGCTGCCTGTGTTAGCGTCTGGAATTCTTGGTTCATACAAATCCGGCCGCCATCCTAGCGGCTGTCCTCTCCGCAATATCTGCCTAGTCGCCCCGTTCCACCCCCATTATGCCCCTGATGCTGGCATACGTCCAGAATATGTGCCGTTAACGATCGCTTTATCGGCGAAATTACCGGAGTCGCTATATTTCCCCCTGTTTTCTCTACCAGAACGGTTCTTGCATGCGTTTCAAGCGGACTAGCAAGCAGACCCGATAAGAAAGATGCGGGTAGGTGCTCGCAGGATCACCCATCTTTCTATTTCTACTTATCCTCCCACCTGAACGGAAGATTTTTCCATGGCAAAGGTTCCTGGCAAGCTGCCGATTCTTGCTGTGCTTCGACCCTTTAAGGGCTGGGTCTGCATTGCAGTAATTCTTAGCTTCGGGCTCGACTCTTTGGCTTTTGCCGTTGTGGCCCCTCCAGCTCTTGAGCCCGCTTATTGGAAGCAAAGGCTGTTCCTCATTCCTTACCAAGTCAACAAAACCAACACCACAAAGAGCCAAATCGCGAAAGTTCAGTTGCTTCTCTCGCGAGACGGAACGACGGGCTGGCGGACCCTTCAGGAAGCAACTCCCGAGGTCCGGGGCTTTGGCTACCATGCTCCCGAGGACGGAGAGTATTGGTTTGCCTTGCGCCATCTTGACCAACAGGGCAGGCCATGGCCTAGCGCCGCGATTCAGGCCCAGATGCGAGTCCGCATCGATACCGCCAAGCCTCAACTGAAAATCGACGGCGTAGTTGGCGACTCGGGGAGGATTGAATTGCGGTACGAGTCTCTCGACGCAAACTTGCGACCAGAAAGTCTTGTGGTCGAAGCCCGGGAAGCTGGCGGTAAGTGGTCGAAGGTACCGTTGGGGCCACCAGACTCCTCGCAGGCAGATCGTTTGGAAGGCCGAGCCACTTGGACGTTTCCTCATAATGCGTTGCGTGTCGAAATTAGGGCTTCGATTTCCGACAAAGCTGGTCATCATGTTGAGGCCTCAAATGAGCTGGCCGTTGGCGGGCCCGCTTTGCAAATGCCGTTGGCTGCGAGTGGCCCGAGCTTACTGCAAAAGGGGGACAAGACGCTCGATCCTTTCCAGGCGGCTCAGCAGCTTGGGTCTCGCGACTGGCCTGCAAGCAACCGAGTAGCAAGCCGTTTGGGGGTCCAAGCAAACTCTGCTCCAGCTCAATCTCGCGGATTCGCGTCGACAGATTCGCCACCTAAGGCTACGCCTCCGCTTCAAAATCCCTACACGGTCGCCCGAAATACGAGTAGTAAAAGCCAAACCGTAGCCCAACTTCTTGGCGAGAGTATGGCAAATAGTGCCGCTCGGGGCCCGTCGGAGTCGCTCCGTCGACTCCCTCCAATTGACAACAACGGCTGGGCTCCGCCGTTGGCCGAGAGTTCTCGATTGAATGATCGCATGGTAAATTCGCTTTCGTTCGATGTCGAATACGACTTGCAGTCGGTTGGGCCTTGGGGGGTATCCAAGGTTGAGCTTTGGGGCACTCACGATCATGGGCAAACATGGCAGAGCTATACCGTAGACTCCGACAATCGGAGCCCAGTACGGGTGACCGTTCCGGGCGAGGGAGTTTATGGTTTTCGCATTTTGGTTGATGGGGCAAACGGCGTGGGGGCAACTCCACCCCGTAGTGGCGAACAGCCAGAGTTGATCGTGGCTGTCGATCTCCAGGCACCACGGGTTAAGTTGCTTTCAACAGAGCTTGGCAAAGCGAACTTAGCCGAACATTTGTTATTGCGTTGGTCGGTTGAGGACCGGAACCTCGAACGTCGCCCGATTGGTTTGTTTTACAGTGCCTATCCCAACGGCCCGTGGTCGACCGTAGCCGCAGGGCTGGAGAACACGGGCACCTACACTTGGCGATTACAGCGGCACATGCCCGACAAGTTTTATATTCGCTTGGAAGCTCGGGACATGGCAGGCAATCTAGCGACGCATCAATCGGAAGCGCCGATTGTGCTCACCCGATCGCAACCGACGGGACGGCTCCGAAGCGTGCATGCGGTGGATACGCCGAGCGGGTTTTAGGGCCAAAGATCACTACAGTCCGGTTAAGAATCTTAAAAATAGTTTAGGGTTCCTCAAATCTACATATTCTGATGTGAGAGCTTCCGCGGACCCGAAGAAAACCAGAGAAAGCGGGGTTCGCAACCCCTGAGCCTCGTAATCGCCAGGGAGTCCTTTTTTTCAATAGATCGTCTTTACCGCTTATTGCTATGCCTGATTACCACGATCGGTGTTTGCACCGTTGCCGAAGGGAATGACACCCTCACAGGCGACTGGTATGGCAACCGAGATGGGCTTGCCTCGCAGGGGATTACTTTCGACTTGGACGTTGCTCAATTCTATCAAGGGGTCGCAAGTGGTGGCCTACAGAGGCACTTCAAGTACGGTGGACATGGCGATTACGTTACCAACGTCGACTTCGGAAAGCTCGGTCTTCAGGAAGGACTGTTCCTTAAAGTGCGGGCCGAACACCGCTTTGGCGAAAACATCAACGCCGATACAGGCGCTTTCTTGCCTGCTGCGGTCCTTACCAG
Source organism: Planctomycetota bacterium (assembly GCA_024278955.1). GTDB lineage: Bacteria > Planctomycetota > Planctomycetia > Pirellulales > Lacipirellulaceae > Bythopirellula. The sequence continues at coordinate 12,530 of JAJRSE010000090.1, forward strand.
CCTGCCCGTCGCCGACAGTGAGAGATCTTTCTCACCAACGTGCTTTTTACACAAGCTTTCTCAGAACACTTCGCCGTCTTCTTTGGCAAGCTTGATACCCTGGATGGCGACCTGAACGCATTTGCGCACGGCCGTGGAAAGACTCAGTTCTCCAATGCCGCCTTTGTCGCGAATCCCCTCGCGTTGCGGACAATTCCCTACTCTACGCTAGGATGCGGTTTTGTTATTCTCGGCGAAGGGGGAGAGCCCCTCTTTACCTACACACTGCTCAACGCGACCGACACCGCAGAGACCGACGGATTTCGTGAATTGTTTGCAGAAGGCGTCGCGATGGCGGCTGAGCTTCGACTGCCCACCGAATTCGCTGGTCTTCCTGGCCATCAGCTCTTTGCCGCCACTTGGAACAGCCGCGACTTTGCTGAATTGGGGCAGGACCCAAGGTTCGTGTTACCCAATGTGCCGATCAATCAGGTGAGCGGCTCTTGGTCTCTCTACTGGAACTTCGATCAATACCTCCAGGTCGATCCAAGTGATCCATCACGAGGCTGGGGAACCTTTGGGCGAGCGGGAATCGCAGACGACGCCGCCAATCCGCTGTCGTGGTTCCTGAGTTTCGGGCTTGGCGGTCACAATCCGATGCCTGGCCGAGGTGCCGATACGTTTGGTGCCGGGTGGTTTGTCGCCGGCTCAAGCGACGAAATCGGCCTCGTACTGGATACTGTCTTTGGGCCAATCGACGACGGACATGGGCTGGAGCTATTCTATAATTGGCAAGCCACGCCCTGGCTGAATATCACGCCCGACCTCCAGGTGATCGTACCCAGTCGAGAGAACGTCGACACAGCACTAACGCTAGGTGTTCGTGCCGTCACGAAACTGTAGACGAGTCCAGATCGAGAAGCCGGCGCAGGCATAAGCCAGGCAACACAAAACGTGTGACCTGGATCGACCCCGCCCACGACGCCGCCGGCAACATGACCACCATCCCCAACCCCCAGTCCCTGTTGTTGATACACAAGTCGGCGCTCCATTGTTTGGCCGAAGGTTATGAGCACCTAAATGGCGCCGCCGGATGGTAGAAGCGAAGGACAACCTCGGTACAGTTGTCACGACCAGCCAATTTCAATGTCACGGCCATCACCGATAACACGGGCACCGTGGTCGAGCGCTACGCCTACACCCCGTATGGCGAAGTGACCGTGCTCAACCCCGATTTTTCAGCGGTTACGGGCAATACGAGTGCAATTTCCAACGAGCTTCTCTATACTGGACGCAGGCTCGACCCCGAGACCGGCTTGCAGTTGAATCGGAATCGATTTTATGCGAGTCATCTGGGGCGGTGGGTGAATCGGGATCCAGAAGAATACAATGCTGAAATCTGGAACCTCTATAATTATCTGAGATCAAATCCCTTAAATTCTCTTGATCCAAGCGGACTAGGACCATTTGAGGATTGTATGCATACCGCTCTTAATAACTTCTTGATCTGTTCAGGCGGTGCAGGATTGTTTTTAAAGGTATGTGTTTCACTGTGTTTAAAGCATGCGTGCAAATGGGGGCCATGGTGGTGCGCAGGTTGTATGGTAGGGTGTCTCGCAATTTCAACTGGTATTGTGACTGTTTGCTTAGCAAAATTCAAAACAGCTAGAGATAACTGCAAGAAGAAGTTTCCAAAGCCACCACCACCACCACCGCTTGCTTGCTTATAAATTGATGTTGCACAAGTTTTGTTGTAATAGTGTTTTTTGAAATCCTAGAGGCCATAGTGTTCAGCTGCGAACACTCCTAATTACATATCTTGCGATAAGTGTCAGCTTGGACTTATGGTGCGTGAAATGTTTGGAACGAATAAATCTATCCCTGAGCTAGCCTACTTGCCATTACGCGTTCGCAACCGAGTGTGGAGCCTTTGTGCAGGAAAGTCTGCAACTCATCCAAAAGTTCGTTTTGCTCGTAAGATTCCGATGTTCTTTGCGATTCTATTGTGTCTCAATTGGCTTAGCTTACCCCTTTTGATGCAGCTTAATTTGATGCAATTTGACACATTTCCGATGTGGATGCTGACAGGTCTACTAGGATTTGCCCTGGTCGCTAGCGGATTTTTTTTTTCAACGAATACTAATAAATCAAACACGCCAAGTTTTACAGCGATTGCTGGCCCTTCCAGAAATGAATGAAGCAACACTATCTAGCTTGGATGAGGCGAAACTTTCAAGCCTAGAGAATAAAAAATAACCAACACACCACTTTTCGCGAGTGACGGCGCAGCATTTCCCCGATTTTTCTTTCCGATTGGCACGCCCTAGCTTTGGGTTTTGAAGACCACTTTTTTTGATTGCGGAGTTTTGAATTCGGATTGCGAACACTTCCTCCTCCGCTCTCCTGCTTTTTCCTTGGCGAACTTGGCGGTTCAAAAAAATCGACTTGGCAATCCTCCTGGCCCGCACCGTGACGGCAAAGGCTCGTTCTGCCCGTCGTGGTTCCTGTCTTCATAAGATCGTAGCCAGCCCCGGCCAAAAACAACCTTCGCATCGCCACCCCAAATAGGCGATAATCTCCGCAGCAAACCAGTTGCCCACCAATCACAACCCGACACGTAAGTGAGGAATGCCCGGGCACCCGCTTCATCCTCGCTCACGCATCGGGTTGTGATTCACGGAGTGAATCTCGACATTGCGCAGAGAAATCCCCAACACCACTGGAGTGCCCCCATTTTTAGTACCAGGGGTTATGAGAGTGCGGGTTGGGTAAGGGATTCCGCAGTGTGCTGCTGGAGTGAGGGCGTAGCCCGAACGGAAGCAGCACACTGCGACGCGAATTCCGACGGGGTCTGG
>JAJRSE010000091.1 GCA_024278955.1 Planctomycetota bacterium
CAAAGTCCCAGTCGCTTAGGTCATTGCTCATCAGGCTGATACCAGCTAAATCTTGGGCTTGGTAGCTGGCTGTCGAGTAGAGTTGCGACGCGGTAAAACCGGTGGCAGTGGTATTTGAAAAGTCTGTCCCGCGTACCTCCGTCCCCGTCAAGTCCGCATTGGTCAATGTGGCAGATTGAAAATTCACAGAGGCGAGATTCGCCTGACGAAGATCTGCACTGGTCAGTGTGGCAAAGCTGAAATCCGCATCGGTCATGTCCACTTGACGAAGATCTGCATCGATCAGTGTGGCAGATTGAAAATCTGCATTGTAAAGGTTCGCTTTTTGGAAGTTCGCATCAGTCAATGAGGCAGATTGAAAATCTGCATAAGTGAGGTTCGCTTGACGGAGATCTGCATTTTCTAGCGTTGCATCTCGGAACACTGAACCCCATAAATCGAACCCGATCAGGTAGGCTTGCGTAAGATCTCGACCGAATGCCGCAAGCCTCGGCCCAGGATTCAAACCCGCACCATCGGGCACGAGCGTGCTTGATTGTTGCTTGCCTTGGCTGGGGTCGGCGGGGTTGATGTATTCCCACTCGAAGATGTCGGCCTGTGTGATCGCTGCTGAGCAGAGGGTTAGTAATCTAACGAGGATCGTAAGGGGCGTGTTGTGCATGCTCATTAGCCCGGATTATTCACGAGGTACATTGCCAACAGATAGAACCATTGCGTGATCTTCGGTGTATAAAGGGTGTAACAACCCCATCCCTCGCCACGGAAGGATCACGCAATGGGTGAAGCTCAGGGTACTCTTTTTGAACCAGAATTCAACCGGTCGATCAAGGTTCAGACGTTCTCGCAAAAACTTACCTCTCATGCCGGTGCCGTGCTGCTGCGGGAGGCCGATCACCAGCTAGGTCTCGTCGAATCGCTGGCCGAGCAGCTCCACGACCCTCGCCATCCTGAGAAGATTCGCTACACGGCCGTCGAACTGCTACGGGAACGGATTTACGCCTTGGCGATGGGGAGTGAGAACCAGGACGACCTCGATCGCCTCGCCCACGACCCGGCCATGCGTATGGCCGTCTGGGACCGGCCGGGCGAAGAAGTGCTCCAGCAGCGGCTGGCGAGTCAGCCGACGCAGTCGCGGTTGATCGATTGGTTGGCTTTCTCTCCCAACCGTGAGGCGCTCCGCCATAGCTTGTTCGATTGGACGCACCGTCACTTGCGCAGCACTGGTCGCCAGGGAGACCACGCGGTGATGCGCGCCACGATCGACGTTGATAGCTTTCCGATCGAGGTGCATGGCCATCAACAAGGCAGCAGCTATAACGGCTACTATCGCGATACCGTTTACCATCCGTTGGTCGCCAGCTTCTCGGTGGATGGCGATTACGATAGCACTCGCAACGGACCTCGGCTGGGCAACGGATTTATTCATGCGATACTCCGACAAGGACAAGTTCACACCGCGCAGGGGATCAAGCGTTTTATGCAGCAGGTCATTGGGCAGGCTCGCCAGATGGCGCGCAGTTTCGACCTGCGGATCGATGCGGGCTACACCATCGGCAGCGTGATGGATGAACTGAGCAGCGAAAACGTACGTTTTTGCGGGCGATTGAAGAAGAATGCGATCCTCGATCGTCTGGCCGAGCCCCATCTTGGAAGGCCCATCGGACGGCCACCGTCGGAAGGTTACGAAAAAGTGATTGAGCTGGGCAAGCATCAAGCCGAGAGCTGGAAGCATCCACAGCGCTTGATTCTGGTGGTGGTCGACAAGCCCGACTCGAAGACCGGACAGCTCAACTTGCTACCACGCTACTTCTTTCTGGTGACCAGTTGGCCTAGGACCTTGCGAAGTGGCGAAGAAATACTGGCCCACTATCGCCGTCGAGGCACGTTTGAAGATCGGCTGGGAGAATTCAACGAAGTGATCGGTCCGCATCTTTCGTCTCGTGAGTTTGTCGAAAACGAAGTGACGATGCTGCTCGCGATGTTGGCTTTCAACATGACCACGATGTTGCGCAACGAGTTTGAGGCGGCCGTAGGCGGCAGCTGGGATCTACACCGTTTCCAGCAATCGGTGTTGCGAGCCGGTGGACGTGTGGTCAAACATGCTCGCCGTTTATGGCTCCATGTCGAAGAGAGTGCCGGTTCCTTTTGGAAGGTGATGACCCAACGGATTGGCCGCCTGCGGCTTGCCTCGCAATGGACTTCTCCCCAGGGCGCCAGTCGTCGGAATTGGGTTCCGCCACCGCGTCACGCGCACCTCTCGTTGGTTCTGCGAGGCTGATTTCTCGCCGATCCGTTTTTGTTTCTGTCTCTTCTTCAAACATCACACCGCAACAAGGCCCTCTGGGGGAAAGGGGGAGCCGTGCGCGCACCGAAGCGGCGACGATCGAACCGTCCCAAGCTCCGCTGACCTACGCATCCAGAAATCGATCTGGTGAATAATCCGGGATTAGTCACCTTCGATGAGTAGCGTTTGGGTGGCCAGTGCTTTTGATCGTTGGACAGACGAGTGCTGCGAGTATAGCGGGTAGGGGTCCTAGCAGCAATGAAAATCGATCTAGGGCCAGGGAAACTGTCAAGTCGATTTCCTGAACTGCCAAGGACGCCTATAGAGCGCCAAGGAAAAACTGAAAACAGATGTTTTCCTACTACTACAGGGCTAAGGCGAGCGGCAGATGAGAATTTACCTGCGAAGAACCGGACGCTAGCGCGTTGCGGCTGATAAAATCAGCCGCTTGGCGCTAGCCTCCGGTTTCGCGTGGGTACGTTCTCAACTGCCGCTCGCCTTACGGTCGCGGTTCGGGA
>JAJRSE010000007.1 GCA_024278955.1 Planctomycetota bacterium
CCACCGGTCCGCTCGAAGGGACCAACAACAAAATAAAAACCATGAAACGACAAGCCTACGGATTTCGCGATCATGAATTCTTCAAACTCAAAATCCTCGCCCTCCATCAAACTAAGTACGCTTTAGTCGGATGAACCATATTCCATATTTAAGGGCAACAACCGCAAGGTAACAATTCACGGAGAAAAAAATGGGACTTAACGTTGAGTTGCTCGAACAAAGCTTCGAGCTAGTCGCCCCACAAAGCAACAAACTAGTAGAAACGTTTTATCAGCACCTGTTCGAAGACTACCCTGAAGTTAAGCCCCTGTTTGCCGACGCGGATATGAAAATACAACAGACGAAGCTTTTGGCTTCGCTCAAACTGGTCGTTGAGAACCTAAGGCGTCCCGAAGATTTGCAACCTGTCCTCGAGCGACTCGGTCTCCGACATCTTGATTACGGAACGACCGCAGATCACTACCCAGCCGTCGGCGCAACTTTATTGAAAAGTCTAGCTGAGATCGCTGGAGACGCCTGGAACGAAGAGCTTCACGACGCTTGGGCCGAGGCCTACGGAGCCATCTCCGAAATCATGCTTGCCGGTACCGCCACGGCTGCTGTTTGAGGAAGCGTTACAGAGACCGACGACAAAGTTTGGCGGGAAGACTAAGCAGGCCGCTCAAAATCGCAATTGCGTTTACGCAGCAGACAGCCTCGCCTTGAGCGTCTGCAATACTTCGACCGCCTGCAAACCTTGCAAGCGAAAACAGTCCCAAAGAATCATGAGCGAATCGTTGTTTTCGCCTGCCATCAATTTGGTGCGAAGCAGCATCGTTTTTTGGATGATTACGGGATCTTCGTCCAATCGCTTGCGAAAAGCGGTCGCACATTGAAGACCTAGCGATTGGTCGACGTCCAAAAGATCAGCCAATGTTTGCCCCGCACTGTCGAGATCGTTGACTACGACCTGCTGACTAAAGAGGGCAAATCTTTCGAGCTTTGGGGCGCCGAGGCCGTGGCTAATCGTAGGAGCTTCCGAGTCTTCTTGGATTTTCTCAGCAGCTCTCTCGGTCGAAGGAGTCTCTTTGGGGAAATTAGCAATCATGAGGTTGATGCGATTGAGGCGGTCGCCAACTTTTTCCTGAAGGGTCCCGATTTCATCCATGTAGCTTAACCCCTCGGCATCTTCGAGAATGCCATCGGCTGTCTCGACGACGCTATCGACAAGCCGATGCGTGAGCAGCTTGCGAGATTGCTTCAAAATCGACAGAGCGAATTCGCGTTTATCCATCGTGAAAAGCCTTGGGTTTGGAAGAGAAGCAGGGAAAGAAAAGAGCACGCGGCATCTGCTGAGTTCCCCACTAGCATTTGAGCTATCGGGGTCTTGCGTTGGTTGCGTGCGTATTCTGCCTTCTTTCAATTATACTGCGCCAATCGGGCCGTATCTAACAGAAAATCCGAGTAGGCTCAATGATTTTCCGCCATCGTATCGCGAGAAATGGCCTTTTCGTAACCATGACCAGTGCTGCTCAACTTTCGAGTTGAGTGCCACTGCTGGCTTGCCCAGCAGTGTGAAGCGGGTACCCGGCGTCCACTGCTGGACGCGAGCCAGCAGTGGCACCCGAAAACCAAGCAGCGACGCAATACGAGTGCTTTGACAACTCTTAGAATTGGGATGCTGTCTGACAGAAGTTATTTGCCAGTAAGTAGTTTTGTCAGACAGCATCCCAACTTTTAGTTATGACAAAGCACTAGGTAGCCGTAAGCACGAATGCCAGCCAATAGAAAACCCAGCCAGTCAACGAGGTTGCGCACATATCCAGTGCTGCGATGGTCGCCCAGAACTTGTGGCGTGGACTATAGGGGCAAGGTAAGGGAGGGCTTGGGAACTTCCTGAGTGCTTGCACGATCACAAAAATCCAGAGCACGGTCGACGAGATTGCAAAAATCAAATGGATCCAAAGCGACCAATTGACCAACCCCACCGACCAAATCTCGCTGTAATACGGCGAAGCAGCGGCTCGTTCTCGCCAGCCGTTAACGCGGATGTCGATCTCGAACAACGCGACGGCTACTGCCAACACGCTTCCAATCGCAATCTGAACCCGTTTGTGCAGAAGGTAGCGTTTTCGGTACTTAACTTGATAGATACTCCACCCCATCACTGGCACAACGACAAACATTGCCAAGAAAACGACGTCGAGCATAAAAGAGGCGCGATTGCCGAGAAAACCATCCAAGCCCGGATATTCCATGAATTCGCCTGCCACCACTGAAAAGAGTTTGCGATTTTTGAGTGCCCACAAATTCTAATAGAATCGGGTCGGGCAACGAAGCCCAATCCTCTGGCAAGAGGAGCACGAAGGCTGGAGAATAAAACTTTCCCTATTCCTGCCAATTCAGCTCATCGCATTTGGAGTTCAGTTGCTTGCTTTTACGGGGCCGGTATCCGCTAGAGCAAGTCCCAGGCGAGTGTTCCGCTCATAGCAACGGTTGGACGCTGAAATGTCCGTGTGGTGACCGGAACATGTCCGTGCGACACGCACTATTCCAACCACACCTCAACCTGTTTGGCACCATCGACTAGGTTGAAAACCGCCGTTGGGGCGTAACCTCCTCGACGCACCTGGGAGACGATTTTCTTGAGGTCGATGCCTTGTTCTTCGATCCGCTGTTTTACGTTCTCGTCGAGCAAGTGTTCCAGGCGGTCAATGGCCGAAGCGTACTGAGTCAGCTCGACTTTCGTGCGTCCATTCTCGCTAACTCGCATTTTCAAGTGGCGTGCCAAGGTGCCGAAGTCGCAAGCTGGGGTGTCGGCTGGGGGAAGCTGTAAACTATCGAGCTGAGGAGAAAGTTTGCTGAGACACGGCTTGAAAGCCCGCTGCCAAAAAATTGGAATCTCAAGACCTTCCAAGTAATAGCTAAGACCATGGAAGGCGCGAAGCAAGAAAATAAGCTTGGCTGGCCCGGCGATACGAAAGTTCCAGCGGTCGGTTCCTAGGATATCCGAAACTCTCTCGCCCAGACGCCAGTCGGACATGTTATAGGGATGCTCGCAGCAAAACGGCTCGAACATTACTCGGCAAAGAGCTGGCAACTTATCGGCCAAGGGCTCAAGATACTCGCGATTGAAGCCCAGTTTCAGCAGCAATGGCCAGGGAGATTCGCTGCGATCGACGGTTGCTCGAATCAACCGGGTCAAAGCCAACCGTTCGTCGTTGCTCGGCTCTACCAAGCAGCCAAAGTCGTAAAGCAGAAGCTGTGCCTGATCGCCATGGCGACGAAACCGGAAATTTCCAGGATGCCAATCCGCCTGCATCATTTGGTTCACCAGCAGCCCATCCAAAAAAAACTGCAACATTCCGTTGGCCAAAGATCGCCGCTGCGGCTTACTCCACGATTTCCGAACCTCGTTCCAATGCTCGCCTTCTTGCCACGCGGTCACAAGCACATTCCCAGTGCTTAGCCGGTCGATTACTTCGGGCACAATTAAAAAGGGATTTTCTTTTGCCCAGCTACCAAGTGCATTCTGCCGGGAGGCCTCTTGTCGATAGTCGAGCTCTTTTTCAAGGTCCTCAAGAATCGTCTCCCGATAGGAGGCCAGATCGAATCCCCGCCGTAAGTTGCCGACCGGAATGCTAAGCCAACCCAACATTTTCAGGTCGGCGACCACGGCATCGTGAATGCCCGGATATTGAACCTTCACCGCGACTTCCATGCCCTCGCGAGTCGTCGCCTTGTGGACTTGCCCCAAAGAGGCCGCATGGGCATCGGGAGAGATATCCGAGAGCACCTCTTCGAGCTTGCATCCCCAAGCCGATTCCATCACCGGCCGGACGACCTCAAGAGACAACGGTTCGGCCTGTTCTTGCAGTACGGCGTACTGGTCGGCCGACTCGTCTTTGTGGCATCGCTCAGAAATACTCAGCATTTGCCCCAGTTTTTGGGGTAGGCCACGCATTTTTCCCATTCGGGTGATCAGATGGCTGCGCACCTGGTCGCGCACATGCGCCTCGTCCGTCGATCGCAGACGATAAGCATCGCTTGCCATCGCGGCATAGCTGGTCATTCGCTTGAGAGTAGAGACGGCCATCGTTTTCCTGCGATTAGAACCAATCGGACAAAGAGAAAAAGGCTTCTTGTCTCTTAGACTAATCGGGCCTAGCCTGCTAGATTCTTAGGCGATAGGGGCTTATTTCTACTCGACTCGCTCCATGGAGGAGCGTTTGTACCTCTTCTTCATCGTTTGCGGGATATAAGCCGTCGAATGCGTATCGTTTTGACGCGAACAGCGTTTGCATCGCACGGCTTGAAGGTAGGGCAACCAATGCCATTCCAAATTCACCCTACTTTGCCGCAAGCCGGGCCGTGTGGAGTGCATCAATCGCGGCAACCAGACGAGGGCTATCAAACGGTTTGACGATGAAATCCGAAGCGCCAAGTTGCAAGGCCTCTTTGAGCACCTGCTCCTGATCCAGAGCGCTAACAATTAGCACCTTCGCGCCGGGGTCGTGTTCGAGGACGCCACGTAGCGCGTGGAGCCCATCGTACTCTGGCATCACGAGATCTAACGTCATGACGTCAGGTTTCAGCTCAGCATAACGTTCGATGGCTTCTTGCCCATTCGTGGCTTCACCAAGAATCGTCCAGCCCGCTGCTTGAGCCGCGTCTTTGATCATTTCGCGAATGATCATTGCATCGTCTGTTACAAGTAATGTCTTCGACATTTTCGTGCCTCGGTTAGGTTCAAATCAATTTTGCTCAGAGCAAATCCCAGGCGGGTGTTCTGCTCATAACACGGTTGTACGCTGAAATGCCAATGCGGCGAACGGAACACGTCCGTGCGACACGCACTAGTACAAAATATCACAAAGTTTCGGCCGGTTGTCCTACGACCTCAACGGTCACATCGCCCGTTTGAGTGTTAAAAGTCACTCGCCGACCCTTTGGGCCAGCCAGATGGGTACCTCGGATAGGTATCTTGAGATCTTTGAGTAGCTGCGTAACAGCTTCTGCATTCTGCTCTCCGATCTTAATCGGCCCGCTCGTTCCAAACATTGAAGCCCCGCCACTCAACTTGGCTACCAGCCCAGCACAGTTGGCGCCCTTTTTTCCTAGTGCTTCCACCATGTACGGGATCGCCGTGTCGGCATACTTTCCTGGAGGCCCCGTTCGATCGGAAGACCTCGGCAAGACAATATGCGCTAGCGCTCCGTGCCCCGTCCTTGGGTGATAAAGCGTAAGTGCAATGCAAGAGCCGACGACACAGAAAGCCTGTTCGGGCTTCTCTAGGAAAAGAACCACCGACATACCTGCCGTGGGCGTTTTCCTGGCGTCGACTACAGTTGTTGTGGACATGAATAGTCTCCAGCGAGTGTTTCTAAATCAAAGACGATTAGGTGCGTAGCTTAGGTTGAACGCTCGGTTGTTAGTCGGTGGATTCAAGCGTACTGGTAAGTTTTTTAAGAAGCTCATCGGTCGGCACAAAAAAGACGTTCCACTTCAATAGCTCCCCTTCTCTTCGGAAATTGGTGCGACAAACTAACACGCGATCGCTCACCATTGCTTGCGCCAGCACGGCTTGTTCCAGAATGCTCGCCCCGTAGTCTTGGATGAAATAAGGAGGCGAAGGCACCAAGTTTTCACCAATCATATCCGTCAAAACTTTCATGTAAGCACAAGAAAGTATGTTGCCTGTTTCGTTCAGCGCCGATTTCTCAAGATCGCTCCACTCCGGGTCGGTGCATATCTCGCGTTTCAATAGCGAAGCGGCCAGATGCCGACCATTCTGCTCATCGAAGGTAAGAATCAGCTGCCCACCTAGCTCGCCATCCAAGTGATGCACAACCATCGTGAGTAACTCATCCGACACATCCAACTCGCTAGACACCTGATCTAAATCGACTTCGCGAACTTCCTCCAGAGACAAAGTTATCTGTCCGTTAGTCCACCGACTCATCGCCTCCGAAGCATTCTCGGTGGCTGCGGTAAACAAATGGCTCATCACCATTAAATCGGGTGCTGTTGATACCAACTCAGTCATTTGATTAATTCCTTTTTCAGTTCCCCATGCGGCTCATGTTGTGCAGACATCTCAAGCACTGCGCCAACGTCCAAAATCAATGAAACTCTTCCATCGCCTAATATGCTTGCTCCTGCAATGCCCTCGACGTTCCGATAGTTCTCTGCCATCGACTTGATGACGATATCTTCCTCGCCCAATAATCGGTCGACCACCAGCCCAAGTTCTACCCCCTCGGTGCCGAGAATCACAAGCGATTGTTCTTCGCTCTCTTGTCCTACACGAATTGCAGGAGGTTGGTTCCATGAGAATAACTCAGATAGCTTAATTACCGAGATCACGCGTCCGCGTACGGTTGCCGTTTCTAATCCGTGAACACTAGAAAGATCTTCTTCATTGACGCGAACAATCTCTGAAACCGACTCAACGGGCATCGCGATGACGTCGCCTTCGATTTCGACCAACAGGCTGGGTAAAATCGCTAGCGTAAGTGGCAGTTTGATTGTAATGGTCGTTCCAACGCCTATCTGGCTGTCCAGCTCGACGGCACCGCTTATGTCTTCGATTTTGGTCCGGACGATATCCATCCCCATGCCTCGACCCGAAACTTCGGTCACCTTTTCCGCCGTACTAAGGCCGGGTTCCCAGATCAGCTGAAAAATCTGATGGGCGGTAAGTTTCTCGGCGTCGGCTGCTGAAAGAAGGCCCTTCTCGATTGCCTTACTACGTATTTTCTCTGGGTCGAGGCCTTTGCCATCATCTCGAACCTCAATCAAAATACTGCTACCAGAATGAAAGGCATCGAGTGTCACGATTCCCTGCTGCGGCTTGCCTGCCGCAACTCGGTCTTCTGGCGACTCAATTCCGTGGTCCGCACAGTTGCGAATCATATGAATCAAAGGGTCGCCTAGCTCGTCAATCATTCGCTTATCAAGCTCTGTGTTCTCGCCACGAATAACAAGCTGAATATCTTTGCCGTTGCCATGGGTAATATCGCGAATAACACGTTTGAACCTACGGAACAACGGGCCAATCGGAACCATGCGCGTGTCCATGACGGTCTTTTGAATTCCCTCGGTCACGCGGTCTAACTGATGTACGGTTTCAGAAAGATCGTTGATCATCGCTCGTGTTTGAGAAAACTGTTGCATGCCTCGCTGCACATGCTCTAGATCCATATGAACCCGGCGTGTGAGGCTGCGAAGATTGTCGAGGTCGAAAGGTTGTCTTCGTTTTTCGCCCGTCTCTTCAAGATCTTTCGACAGTCGGCCAATAATACCGACGACGTTAGCCAGCGAATGGCTTGCCTGTTTGCTTGCCGTCAAAGACTTCAGCCCATCGCCAATCTGAGAGAACCGCGCCTTGTTGATGACCAATTGTCCTGCCAGGTTCATCAAGTGATCCAACCGTTCGATATCGACGCGTAACGTCTCGACGGGCTTTTTATTCCCTTCGCCAGTAGCCGCTTTCTCACTTTTGGGAGCCGCTTTAGGAGGTGCCGGAGTTGCCTCAGCAACTGGCTTGGCAACGACTGCTTCGACAGTCGCTTTGACAGCCACTTCGCCTGGCACCGAAACCTCGGTTGAAACTTCGGGACTTTGTGGCGACATAAACTCAAATTCCAAACGCTCGATTCCCTCCAGATGAACTTTGCTACGGATCGTTTCTTCGTCATCTTCGGTCGACACTCCGAGAGTCAAACGAGCAAGGTCGCTACAATCTTCAAGCTCGCTTTCCGGTGGGTCGCAGTAAAACACCGTTCCCAAGTCGGCTGCTCTGCCATAAACTAAGCTGCCCTTGAGACCTGGCAAAGCGGTTCCCGAAGCAAACACGACCTGGACAATCCAGTTCAATCCCCCTTCGGGTGCAAGAGTAACAATCTCTTGTCGACGCGCGTCGCTTAAATCGCCAGCAGTTGTTTCGTCAATATTTGCTCGTCCTGCATCCCCCGACGACTCAACGGTCTTCGTCGTGGCATGTTCTGAAGCGAGCAGCAAAGCATAGACTCCGTTAAAGCCCTCGGTGTTTGGAATACCGCTATTCAAACTTTCGACGTACGTGCGCAGTGCGCTCGTGCAGCGAAGCAACGCTTCGATCATGTCGTCGGTCAACGACCCGCCCGTCTGCGTCAAATCTTGTAAGAGGTCTTCCATGTAGTGCGAAATTTTCGCGGCTCGATGCAAACCCAACGAGGCAGCCGAACCTTTGACCTTGTGACACTGAATCATCAACGTCTCAATGCCCTTTTTGTCGATTTCTCCAACCAAAACCTCATCCAACTCGTCGAGCGCTTGCTCCGACTCGTCGATGAAAATTGCCAGGTACTTTGACGAGACTTCGGTCTCGTCGACAATATCGGCAAAGTGATCGACCTCTTCAACAAGGTTCGGAGGTGCTAGAGCTGGCTCTGCGGTAGCTGTTGGAGTCAACTCGCTATCGACCTCAGCAACCGCGGCTTGCATCTGGTTAAACTTTGCTTCGGTCTCTGCGGCCGACACTTGGACATGTTCTGCATCGGCACTTTTCAGAACTTTCTCGATTCCGTCCATCACCTCGGCGCAATCCACCGCCTCGCTGTCAGAATCTTTCAGGCATTCAATCATGCCCGACAACTTATCGACCGACTGAAAAATCAACTCCACGATTCCGCCCGTCAGCGGCAATTGATCGTTACGGGCGGCATCAAAAATATTCTCAACCTTGTGTGTCAAATGATTGATATTATCCAACCCTAACATGCCCGACAGACCCTTGAGGCTGTGCGCCCCGCGGAACATCTCGTTCATAAGGTCGTCGTCGCAACGAGCTACTTCGCCTTCGCTAAGCGAGTGTACCCACTCGTCGAGCTTCAGAAGATTCTCATTGAGCGAGCCTAGTATCTCGTCGGATTCGTCGAGAAAGTCTCCCAACATCTCGTCCAACAGCCCGTCGTCTAGTCCCATGTCGTTGCTCATACCACAACCTTTCTCCCGCCAGCAGACTTTTTGGCGAGCTCAGGCTTACGAAACATCCACGGTGTCTGCTTGTCTAACTCGGTGAGAAAACGATTGGCATTGTCCGCAGCACTTGTGATAAACACACCGCCTGGCTGCAATAATTTGCAGAGATGTCCGATGGTAGTTTGCTTGGCATTGTCGTCGAAGTAGATCAACACATTTTTCAAAATGATTAAGTCGAACGGCTTCATCATGGGGCGTTCCAACAAATTGTGTTGGCGAAACGAAGTCCAACGTGTCAGATCTGGTTTAGGAACCCAAAAATCTTCGGCACCTTGCTTTTGAAAGAAACGCTTGCGAATGTTGTCGGGCACAAGACGCATAGCCCGAGTGCCAAATTTTGCGTTCTGCGCAGAACCCACAGCGCCGACGCCGATGTCGGTCCCTAGGATTTCAATCTTCCACTGAGAACAATTCGTCAAACCATCGGCAATACAGCTTGCTATTGTGTAAGCTTCGTCTCCCGTGCTACAAGCGGCCGACCAAATACGAAGCTCTTTCTTTCGCTTACCGCCAGTCGCCGCCTTCGACAGTTCGGGCAAGTATTTCTCGCGAAACCACTTCCAGTGGGCTTCGTCGCGAAACAAATAAGTTTCATGCGTCGTGATTTCTTCCAGAAAAGCATCCCACTCGGGGTCGTCTACCTTGAGCTTACAAAGCTGCTCGTAGTAAGCCTGATACGACTTAATGCCGGTTGCCTTGAGGCGTCGTCTGATTCGATTCGACAACAGCATTCGCTTTTGTGGCGATACTCGAATCCCCGTTACTTTGAGGATCAACTTCGCGTAGTTCGTCAACTGAATTGCTGTTACGAGGTCTTGTGCCGCGGGTATTGCCATGATTTTTCTGCCAGTTCCAATAAAGTCGTGCGGCTAGCGCACCGAGGATTTCATAAGCCGCGACACGCCTGAAGGCCAAGCATGCCGCGGAAGATTCTCGAACTTTCTACTCGTTGCCGGTCTTGAACTTCGAGACCAACTCGCTCAACCCCGCAGCCTGAGCGCCCAACTCTTCGCTACTCGAAGCCATTTCCTCGCTCCCAGCTGCCGATTCCTCGGTGACCGCGGAGATCGATTGAATCGCGTTCGCCACTTCCGTAGCGTTTGCTGCTTGCTCAACCGTAGCTTCGGCAATTTCGGCAATTTTGTTCGCCGTGCCTTCGACTCCCTGGATGATTTTCTCCAGAGCGGCACCCGTTTGTTCGCTCAAGGTTGCCCCGTCTTCCACCCGTTGTGTCGACTCTTTGATCAACGAAGAAATCTCCTTAGCCGCTTCGCTCGACCGTTCGGCCAGCTTGCGCACCTCGTCCGCCACAACGGCGAATCCCAACCCATGTTCGCCGGCTCGGGCGGCTTCAATCGCCGCATTCAAAGCGAGCAAGTTGGTTTGGCTGGCGATTTCTGAAATCACTTGAATGATCTCGCTGATCTGCTCCGAGGAGGTCTTGATCAGATCCATGGCTTCGACCGATTTTTGTACCGCGGAGCCTCCTTCTTCGGCCAAATCGCTCGTCTCTTTGGCGACAGTGTTTGCTTCGCCAGCGTTGTCTTTGACTGCCTCGATGCTGCGAGTCAATTCCTCGATCGACGCGCTCATTTCCTCGACCGACGCACTCTGAGTTTGCGACCCTTGGGCAAGCGTCTGAGCACTTTCGGCAATAACACGCGATCCTTCGGTAAACTGAGCAGCCCCTTCGACGACTTGCCCAATGATTTCCCGTAGATCGGTGATCATCTTGCCAAGTCCCGTCGCCAACTCGCCCACGGCATCGTCGCCAGTGACGGTCACCTCTTGGGTCAAATCTCCATTGGCAGCCGCATTGACAACCGACAGAAGTTGGTCGACCTTGTCGCGTAATTTTTCCGCAGCTTGGCGGTCTCGTAGTTGATTCTCAGCCTCGCGTGCTTCCGCTCTTTTGCTCTCGGTAATCAAGTCCCAAGCAACCATCGGGCCTGTGTATTCGCCACGCTCATCGTAGATCGCCGCGGCAGCGAGTTTCAGGTACTCTCCCCCAATTTCGATTTCAGTTACATGCGGCAGGTTCCTTGGATCGCCCAGTAGTTTCCGCTGATGAGCCGGGTTTTTATGGAACATGTCGTAGCTGCCTCCTACAATTTCTTCCGCAGGGCACGGCAGTATCGATTCGATGCTCTTGAGCGTTTTCATCGAGGAGGGATTCATGTAAGTGATTTGGCCATCCAAATCAGCCAACAGAATGTTCATCGGCGTATTTTCGAGGATTGCCGCTTTGGCAACCGCCTCGGTTCGCGTCGCGATGGCCTCGGTAATGTCTGACGCATACTTGACAACCTTGAAGGCCTTGCCGTTCAGGTCTTTGATTGGTGTGTAGTAGGCCTGAATCCAAACCTCTTTGCCGCCGTTTCCATACCGCTTAAATTCACCGGTTTGAGCGATCCCTTGGTTCAAGTTATCCCAGAATTTTTTATACTCGGACGAAACCTTCTCTTCAGAACCAACAAACAGACTGTGATGTTGCCCCACGATATCTTTAAGCTCGTAACCCACAGTGCTCAGGAAGTTGTCGTTAGCCTTGATGATCGTGCCGTCCATCTCAAACTCGATGACGGCTTGCGAGGCAC
This sequence comes from Planctomycetota bacterium, assembly GCA_024278955.1. Lineage (GTDB taxonomy): Bacteria > Planctomycetota > Planctomycetia > Pirellulales > Lacipirellulaceae > Bythopirellula. Next base: position 11,601 of record JAJRSE010000007.1, read on the forward strand.
TGATGCCAGCAATCTGACCTGCGAAATCGGCATTCTTTTCTTCCTGCTTGATTTTTTCAGTCACCACTTCCCAAGTCACCATGGGGCCAAGATAGGTCCCCTCCGAGTCATAAGAAGCGCTAACCAGCAAATCGAGGTGCTCGTCACCAACACCGATGATCGATCGATGCGGTAGGTTCTTGTCGTTGCCTAAGATACGACGTTGGTAAGCTGGATCTTTATGGAAGATGTCAATGTTCTGGCCCATCATCTCACTCGCCTTCACAGGCAAAAGGTGTTCGAGTGTTTTGAGCGTCTTCTCGCTTGAGGGATTGACATAAGTGATTTCTAAATCGGTGTTCGCTAGCAGGATATTGATCGGCGAATTTTCATTCATCGCCTTATTAAGCGACAACTCAACGCGGATGGCATCCAACTCGCTCTGGAGTGGTGAACCTGCTACTTTCGTACTCTTCTCTGTGACAGCCATGATATTTCTTACCCCTTGGTAGTTAATAGATGTAATGTTGATCAATACGGCGGTTCAACCTTCTTGAGCTCGAAGCACCTACTCCGAGAAAGGCTCGTCGGGAGCTTCGCCTACGTCCAAGTTTATGCCGCACCAGCAGCCATCGAGTCGACTGCGGCATCTCCCTCTTCGCCTAAAATCCGGTCAATATCTAGCATGATCAACAGGCGTTTTTTCAGCTTGACTAAGCCAGTGAGATACTCTTTCCCCAAGCCAACAACCGCCGGAGGGGGAGGAGAAATTTGATTCAACGAAACTCTTAAGACTTCGCTAACCGAATCGACGATGATCCCGATTGTCTTGCCGACCACATTGACGACCATGATGCGAGTCTCGTCGCTTGTTTCTTGCTCCGACAAGCTAAAACGCGTTCGCAAATCAACAATAGGAATCACGGTGCTGCGAAGGTTAATGAGCCCCTTGATGAACCGGGGAGTTTGCGGAACCCGTGTGATCTCTCCCATAAGGATGATCTCTTGGACCTTGGTAATCTCGATTCCATATTCTTCCTGAGCCAACCGAAAGCTAACTAGCTGTAGGGTTCCTTCCGCTTCGGTGTTACCGTGATGCTCTTTTGGCGGTGCGATTAACGTATCAGTAGACATTTCCTGAAGTCCTCCTCGATTATGAGTCCTGTGGGTAGAGTGCGCTTGGCATTTTTCTTCGCGTCCGATAGTTCGGTACCTGAATGCTCAACTTCTGCACTCACATCGAAAGTTGAACGCCTTAATAGTACACCCTCTGCACGCCCTGGTTCTATTCGACAATCTTCCTCTCTCAAGGTGTAAGTCGCTCGCCTGCGCCAGTCAAATCTCCTCGCCTAGATTCCCTGAGTAACAAGGTTCTCTAGGGGTGAAACCTTGCGTGGGCTTAGCAGATAAAAAATTCACCCCAAGTCTTGGAACGAAAATACGCCAAGTAAACGAGAACATCTCCTTGCATGAAATCACGCCCTATAGTTCTACAGAACTGACACGAAGACTCGTGTCAAAACTCCAATCAAACCAGGAGCGTAACATGCAACGCAATCGCACTATCCTCCATGTCGACGACGCCCCAAACATTCTCAGGATCGTTGCGAAACAACTTGGCAAACGCGGGTACAACATCGTTTCTATTGAGGACCCCACGCAATGCGCCAGATCGCTAGTCACGACAGGAGCAAGACTCGTAATCCTCGACGTCGACATGCCAACAATTGATGGTCTCACGCTCCTTCAAGACATCAAGTATCACGATGGCGGCATCCAAGTAATCATGCTCACCGGAGCCGTCTCGATGAGCACCGTCCTGCAATCGATGCGATGGGGAGCCGAAGCATGTGTCTTCAAACCAATCACCGACTTCGACCCTCTCGTTGCTTCCATTGAAGCCACGTTCAAGAAAATTGATCGCTGGTGGGACTCCCTCGAAGACCTCAATCAACGCAAATCGAATCTAACCGCAGTGAATAAGGTAAGCGAGTAGCTTTACTCTCCGCGAGAACAACGAGCGTGAAATCGTTGCGTCTCATCGCATACGAACTGAGATACCCCATGGCATTCATGAACGACTACGAACTATCGGAATCCAACCGCCGAGAGCCAGGCAGAGTACAACCCGACTTTTCGGTAATCCTCGGCGCTGTGATTTTTATTGCCGGTGCATTCGCTCTGCAAAGTTTTTCTTGGCAGGGAAGTCGCGAACTGCATACCTTTATGGAAATTGTGGCAACGCTGATCGCAGCTCTCGTTGGCGCGATGTCGTTTGTTCGATTTTACGCTAAAAAAAATAGCACCTACCTATTTCTGGCCACCGGATTTCTTGGCACGGCGATGCTCGATGGGTACCATGCCATCGTAACCAGCAATCTGCTTAGCAGCTTGATGCCTTCCCCTCCTGAGTCGCTCATCCCGTGGAGCTGGAATGCCTCTCGTACTTTCCTGGCAATTCTGATGACCACCATGTGGGCCGTATCGCGGTGGGAAAACCGACGAGGCAAGTCGGGACATATCCATGAAGGAATCGTCTACGCCGCGGTCGGCGGACTCGCCCTGACCAGCTTCTGCTTCTTTGCATTCGTTCCATTACCTCGCGCATACTATCCCGAATTCTATTTTGGCCGCCCCGAAGAATTTGTAGCAGCGACGTTCTTTGCCATTGCCTTGGCTGGAATTGCCTCAAAGGCCGAATGGAGTGTTAAGTCGTTTGAAAGTTGGCTTGCCTGGTCTTTGTTGATCGGGTTCGTAAGCCAGGCCGTTGTTATGTCTCGATCGTTCGGCCTATTTGACCTCCCATTCAACTTGGCACACCTGTTAAAAGTTGTCAGCTACGGCCTCGTGCTTACCGGCTTGCTCATCGACTTCCAACAACTCTTCAAGTGCCTCGAAGATTCTCGCAGTTCTCTTCACGAGCTAAGCGACGGGCTAAGCGAGCAAACGGCAATCGCCAATAGCATGGCCGCCGAAGCCGAGGCGGCCAACCAAGCAAAAAGTGAGTTCCTGGCCAACATGAGCCACGAAATCCGAACTCCGATGACCGCCATCCTCGGTTATGCCGACATCTTGACCAGCGAAGGCGATATCACCAAAGCCCCTCCCGAGCGAATCAATGCAATCCAAACCATTCGTAGCAATGCAAACTACTTGCTGACAATCATCAACGACATCCTCGACATGTCCAAAATCGAAACCGGCAAGATGACCGTCGAGCAAATCGAAACCCGCCCGGCTGAAATTCTCGACAGTGCTATCTCTCTCATGAGTTCCCAAGCCCAGGGCAAAGGAATCAAACTGACTGCCGAGTACGATACCGACATCCCCGAACGAATTATTTCCGACCCAACTCGGCTGCGCCAAATTCTTGTCAATCTTCTCGGAAACGCGATCAAATTTACCGAACAAGGAACAATCGTCGTTCGCCTCTCTCTCGATCCCAGAGACGCGGAACAGAGAATGATGCGATTCGCGGTGGTCGACACAGGCATCGGCATGACTCCTGAGCAACGCGACCGAATTGCTCGCTTCGAGTCTTTCTCCCAGGCCGATGGTTCGACCACTCGCAAGTTCGGCGGGTCAGGCCTCGGTTTGCGAATCTCTAATTCCTTGGCTTGCATGCTTGGTGGCAACATCGAAGTCTCCTCTGAAAAGGGAGTAGGAAGTACCTTCACTGTTGCCGTCGCTCCAGGCGACCTCACCGAGGTTCGTTTGTTATCTCAAGAAGAAATTACCGGCCAATTGGCGTTGCAATCCGGTGCCGAAGCACGCAAGCTTTTAGCTGCCAAAACCGGCAAACCACTCGAAGGAAAGCGGCTATTATTTGCCGAAGACGGCCCAGACAACCAACGACTCATTTCCTTCCTGCTGAAAAAAGCGGGGGCTGATGTCGAACTTGCCGATAACGGATTAATCGCTTTAGAAAAAGTCGACGCAGAGGCCAAACGGGGCTCGCAATTTGATTTGATCTTGATGGACATGCAAATGCCCGAACTTGATGGTTACGGAGCAACTCGCAGACTACGAGAGCAGCAGTACACGGGACCCATCATTGCGCTGACCGCCCATGCCATGCCCGAAGATCGCCGAAAGTGTCTTGACTCTGGGTGCGACGATTACGCGACGAAGCCTATCGATCGAGCCAAGCTGATCTCCCTCATCGCTGCCCATACCTCCGAGAGCCAGCAACTAGCCACGGCCGAGTCGCTTACGACTTAGCCAAGCCTGCTGCAACTAGCGGGGTACGGGATTTTGATTTCTATCAGAGCGTTATGCTCGCTTCCGTCGCACGGACAGCGTAAGCATGCCAAGTGCGGCGAGCAACAGAGACGTCGGCTCGGGGACGGTGCTTGCAGCAGCTAAAGGCATTCCACCACCGCTGCCGAACTGGCGTTGCCAAGCGAGGAAGTCGACACCGTCCGAATCGGCATCCCCATCGGCATCCGAGCTGTCGTTGATGCCGAAGTCGCCTTGCCATTGGGCGAGGTCATCACCGTCGACGTCACCATCGCTATCGAAATCGGCGGTGAAGGAACTGAGGACTTCGAGCACCACATTGGTGGTGCCGTAATTCACATTCCAAAAAAGCCCGCCTGAACTAGGAAGCATTTCAACGTCAAACTGGCCACTGACGGACCCGGCAGTCAGAATCTCGAACGTATCGCCGAGAGTGGGCACGAAGCCGTCGATGAGAGAGATATCGAGCGTCCCGCCAAGAGTTGCGATGCCTGCGACAGAAACAAAGTCAAAATTGGTACCCGCGGCAAGGCCGTTGATTTCAATTTCTAGTGTTCCCGATAGTTGATCATAATTACCGGTAATGACTGTCGTGCCGGGCGAGTTTCCTGGTGCCAGGGTGCCGCCCTGATTGATTAAGCTGCCCGTGAAAGTGTCGACTTGCAATCTGCCCCCTGTGAAATTAAAGGTGCCGCCTTCGGTGTCGTCAATCGTCGTTGCGTCGAGGGTGCCACCCAAAAGGTTCACGGTACCTGCCCCCCAAAGCTTGAGTGCATCGCCTACTTGCAAGAGTCCTCCGGTGGTGATCGTGACATCACCGGTGCCTCCTGCCGTAGAAGTCGTGCCGCCGATTCCCATGTCGTCGGCCACGTCGAGCGTGGCATCGAATCCGCCGCTGTTGCCTCCGATGGTCAATGTGCCAGTCGAGCTTGCTAATTGTCCCACAAATGCGTCGCCGCTGGTGGTGACCAGCCCGCCGCTGCTAATGCTCAAGTCCCCGATGCCGGCCCGACCGATTTGAACCACAGAGTTTGCGCCGCTGTTGTTGGCTTCGACCGTCGATCGAAAGGCACCGTTCACCCCCGAGACGACGACCGTTCCGCTGCCCGTAGAGCCGTTGCCGAGGATGAAGTCGTCTCGCAGATCGGCTAGCCCTCCGTCGGACACGGTCAGTGTGCCTGTGCCGTTGAGCCCCACGACCAAGTCGGCTCCCCCCCCGCCGCCTGTTCCGCGGATGGTCGAACGTCGCACTCCATTGACCCCCGAGATAACCGTTGAACCGAATTCGCCACCCGATGCGCCGATCTGCCAGGAAAACTCGACAGCCACATCGGCACCGCCTGTGGCGCGAAACTCAGGTGCTGTCGCTTCGTCTCCTCCGTAGGTCAACGACGAATTGAATACGCTATCGCCTCCGCTCACTTCAAAGGTTCCGCCATCGAGATTAAATGTTGCACCAGAGGTCTTGAAAAAGTCGGTAGTGGTTACGCTGCCGCCATTGAGCGTGAGTGTGCCATCGTCCCAAATCTGGGTTGTGCCACCCACTTGCAGCAGCCCACCGGCGCTGATCGTGACATCCGCCGTTCCACCGGCAGAGCCCGCTGATCCGCCAATACCTATGTCGTCAGCCACATCAAGCGTGGCATCCAACCCGCCGCTACTGCCCCCGATAGTCAGTGTGCCAGTTGATCCCGCCAATTGCCCCACAAACGCGTCGCCGCTGGTGGTGACCAGCCCGCCGCTGCTAATGCTCAAGTCACCGGCGCCGGCCCGACCGATTTGTACCAGTGAGTTTGCGCCGCTGTTGTTGGCTTCGACGGTCGATCGAAACGCACCGTTGACCCCCGAAACGACGGCGGTTCCGTCGCCGGTCGCTCCGAAGCCGAGAATAAAGTCGTCTCGTAGATCAGCCAGCCCGCCATTCAGTACCGTCAACGACCCCGTGCCGTTGAGTCCTGCGACCAAGTCCGCTCCCGCCCCGCCGCCAGTGCCACGGATCGTTGAGCGCTGGGCGCCGTTGACGCCCGAGACGAGTGTCGATCCGAATTCCCCAGCGGCTACACCGATCTGCCAGGTAAACGGAACGGCCACATCGGCACCATTGATCGCGCGGAACTCTGTCGCAGTCGCTATGGCTCCACCCTGCAGAGACAATGAATTGAGCACGACATCGCCGCCGTTGACTACAAACGTACCTCCGTTGATAACGAGATCACCAGAAAATGCTGCGGCATTAGCCCCTGTTGTGCTAAAAGTGCCGCCGCCCGATTTGGTGAGCGTCGTGGTTGAGTCGCCTGTGATCGCCCCCGATTGGATGAGCGTGGTGCTCGTGTTGACGTTGAATGTTCCAGAGTTAAACGGTCCGACAAATACATCGCGTGGGTTGGTAAAGGAGCCTGTCGATTGGAGAGTGCCTCCAAAAAAGACCATGTTTGTCCCGACATTGCCCAGGTTGTTGCTCGCGCCGACCGAAAGCGTTCCGCCACTGAGGAAGAGTTCGCCATTAAAGGAATTATTATCGTCGAGGACTAGCGTACCAGCACCCGTTTTTGCGAAGCCGGATGTCCCATTGATGGGGCCTGTCTGCGTCAAGGTCGTAGCGACTTCGACATTGATGGTTGAGGCAGAATTGATAATAATTTGCCTGTTATTGGTAAAGGAAGCGGTGGTGTTCAGGGTTCCGCCGCTTAGCTCGATCGAGCCGACGCCGAGGTTCCCGGCACTGCTAACTCGTACTGCCCCGGCGTTGATATCAAGCAAACTGAAAGTGTTGCTGCCCGAGAGGATAAGTGAGCCCGCGCCATTCTTCTCCAATTCGCCCGTTTCAAGGATATCGCCGCTAAAGGTCCGTGTGCCGGCCGTTTCGTCGACCGTGAGGGTGCCTCCTCCCAGGCGAATCGTGCCGGCTCCCTGAATCGAATCGACCGTGTCACTAACTCCGTTCAAATCGAACGTAGCTAGGCCGAAAATACTCACGTCAGACTCGTCGGAGATTCGCCCAGAACCGCTAAGCCGCAGCGTGCCATTGTCAATCGAAGTGAGCCCCGTGTAGGTGTTGCTGCCTCCCAATACCATTTCGCCATCTTGATCTTTGGTGATCCCTCCCGTGCCGCTAATTACACCGTTGAACGTAAACGAGGCATCTTCGCTGGCAGCTTCGCCAACGATAAGTCTACCGCTTCCCAGATCGACCGAGCCGGAACCGACAAGGACGTCGATGTTCGTATTGTTGCCGTTGAGGTCAAACGTCGCGTTGACGACAGAGACGTTCAAGGCAGAGTTGATTATGGGATTGTTGGTTTGCGAGAGTAGTACGAGCCCGCCGCTGATGTTGAGCTGCTCGATGCCGGTGGAATCATCGCGGAGTCGCAATTCGCCTGTACCACTCTTGTTGACGGTCATCGTCAGGAGGTTGTTCGTATTGGATCTGACAATGCCGCCATCGAGGAAGACATCGTTGTCTCCGCCCACATTTAGCGTTCCCCCTTCTTCAACGGTTAGCTTGGCATTGAAGTCCAAGTTGCCGCTGGCTGCTGTGATTGAATAAGGGGTTACGGGATTAAGAAAAATTATCTCGCTATTGCTAAACGTCTGAGTACTATTGTCGTTGTTGACAATCCCTTCCCTTGCGACACCAAAGCCGGCTTCATTAAGAAACGTCAGTGTGCTGCCCGTAAAGGTCATGCCCGTCACGCCAGATACAAATTCGATCCTGGTCACACTCCATGGCTCGTTGATGTTGGACGTGGCTTTGTTTCCCGTGAAGAGAAACTCCCATTCTACGTTAAATGGGGGACCCGTAGGAGGGGCGAAAATGGACGTCCAATTTCCACCATCACCCCAATCGTTACTGCCCCCTCCGCCATTCCAGGTGAAGATGTCGGCCTGAGCGGGCTTGCCAAGCACCAGCCAAGCGGTCAGTCCCACCGCCAGCGCGAAGACCAAAGTACGAGCAAAAGATAATCGCTGAACAAGTACCTGCGCAAAAGAAAGAAGCATCATTCTCATCCCCCCAAGTCTATCCGGGCAATCGGTCGCCCAGAGAATGTGAATACGGCTGGCAGACAATCGGTGAAAAGCAGAAGCGAGTTACCCTCTCGTAAGATGAGAGCACACGATCGCAAACTGTGTTCTAGGGCCTACTGAATGCGTAGGCAAGTCTTTTTCCTAACAAATAGGTAGGGATTGCACTTTTTCTTCTCTTCCTGCACTTTCTGAAAAAACAGGGGTAACTGGTATCCGCTAAAAAAGGCTCTTCTATCAAGCTGAAGTTGCAAAACACGCGGTGTGATAGGAGAGCCAAGCGGAGGGCGACTTCCAAGATGACTATCACTTTCTCGAGTGCGATCGGTCGCAAGAGCGAATCGATCGCCACGCGGTTGGTGTCGCCAGGAGGTGCCGCAATTAGACATTACCAAAGCCCGATGAATACTCTAGTATTTTAGGACCAGATGCAATGCGTCCCCGTAGCTCAACTGGATAGAGTGTTGGCCTCCGAAGCCGAAGGTTACAGGTTCGAACCCTGTCGGGGATACTTATCCAGCTGATTATGACTCTCAAAATACGATGATACTTCCATGGCGATAATTTCATTGCAAAATGTTTCTATTGGGTTTCGAGGACCCAACCTCCTTGACGAAGTGAACTGTCAGATCGAATCGGGCGGGCGTATTGGGCTGCTTGGGCGCAACGGGGCAGGTAAATCGACACTTCTGAAAATGCTTCGCGGCGAGATTGAGCCCGACCATGGGACGATCACCCTGTCGGCCGGGGTTGATGTGGCTTACCTCCAGCAAGATGTTCCTAGCGGCGATGGCCTGACGGTCGCCGAGGAAATTGCTTTGGGGCTGACCGAGAAGTATCGACAGATCGATACCGAGTGGGAAGGCGAACAGCTGGTCGAACAGACGCTTTCGCAAATGGATCTTGATGGCGATGCGCTGTTTGAAAACCTCTCTTCTGGCATGAAACGCCGCGTGCTTTTGGCGAGGGCGATTGTCTGCAAGCCGAAGTTGCTGCTGCTCGACGAGCCGACCAACCATCTCGACGTCGATGCGATTGCCTGGCTCGAAGGTTTCCTTTCGCAGTGGCCTGGCACGCTGATCTTTGTGACGCACGACCGGATGTTTCTGCGGAATCTTGCAACGCGAATTTTGGAGATCGATCGCGGCCATGTCTTCGACTGGTCTTGCGATTACGACACCTTTCTGCGCCGAAAAGAAGATGTCCTTTCGGCACAAAAGAAACAAGACGCTCTCTTCGACAAGAAGCTGGCCCAAGAAGAAGTTTGGATTCGTCAGGGAATCAAAGCCCGTCGTACCCGGAACGAAGGCCGCGTGCGGGCACTTAAAGAAATGCGTGAACAGCGAAGCCAACGCCGCAGCGACCCGGGCACAGTTCGCTTGCAAATTCAGTCCGCCGAACGTAGCGGCAACATGGTGACCGAACTCAAAGAAGTTTCGTTCGCCTACCCCGACCGTCCGATTTTGAACAACTTTTCGTCGCTCATCATGCGTGGCGACAAAATTGGTATCATCGGTCCCAATGGAGTTGGAAAGACGACGCTGCTGAGAATTTTGCTTGGCGACTTGGAGCCTGAGAGCGGCACGGTGCGTGTCGGCACCAACTTGAAAGTCGCTTACTTCGATCAACTTCGCGATCAACTGAACGAAGACGAAACGATCGAGCAAAACGTAGGCGAAGGACGCAAGGAGATGGACCTCAACGGTAAACAAAAACACATCATCGGCTACTTGCAGGAATTTCTGTTTGCTCCCGACCGTGCTCGGACTCAAGTGAAGTTTCTCTCGGGCGGCGAGCGTAATCGAGTGTTGCTGGCCAAGCTTTTCGCCAAGCCGGCTAACGTGATTGTGCTCGACGAGCCGACCAACGACCTCGACACCGAGACGCTTGAGATGCTCGAAGAGAAGCTGGTCGAGTACAACGGCACTATTTTGCTGGTAAGCCATGACCGTGCGTTTCTTAATAACGTGGTCACAAGCACGATCGTCTTCGAGCCGCAGGGCGTGCGTGAGTATGTTGGCGGCTACGACGACTGGCTTACTCAGCGAAAGCTTATTCAGCGAGAGCAAGTCGAGAAGTCGAAGTCCGCGTCGCGAGCTCAACCAGCCGCTTCGGCTAAGCCGACAGAGGCTAAGAAAAAGCTGAGTTACAAGAACCGACGCGAGCTTGAGAGTTTGCCGAAGCTGATTGAAGACCTCGAAGCCGAGGCAGACGTCATTCATCGCGCGATGGCAGACCCTGGTTTTTTCCAACTCTCCGGTAATCTGATCGCAGCAGAGAAAAGCAAACTCAGTTCGGTCGAAGCAAAACTTGCAGAGGTTTACTCCCGCTGGGAAGAACTTGAAGCTTAGGGCCGGTTCGCCTGAGCAACGCCCCTTGCCCCGCTCTATTTGCTTGAATCAAACCCCATCAGCGGTTAAAAAAATCGTAACTGTTCACGGGTAGGTAAGGAGACCGCTAATTGACGCTGATCAGCGCTAATAAGGAGAGGAAATGGACTGCCAGAATTCTACGGGCGCTTGCTTGGGTAGGGGGCAATTGTTCTTGATATTAGCGATCATTAGCGCAGATTAGCGGTTCACTTTTAAGACCCGTGAACGGTTACAAAAAATCTACCGAACAAACATCGGCGGCGCACAAGTCCGGCCAAAAACAACCTTCGCATCTCATCTCCCAAAATGCGATAATCATCACCGAAGAAAAACTTCTTCCTGCCTGCGCCCCGTAATCCAGTTCCCGCTATCCACAATCCGAAATGATTTTGTCCCAATCGGAGGTATCAAAAATCCTAAATTGGGCCTATTTTGTCCCCCTGTTATCCCAGTTGACTCTGCGATTCTCGAACCATTCGAAGATGCTAGCGGACAAAATCCCCGAATTAAGTCCCAAAACATGGGACCCCTACGCATGGGAAAAAACCCCAATTGGGGGGGTGCAGCAAGCCTCAAACGACTCCACTAGCCTTGCGTCGCTAGCACTTACGAATTCAAGTCTTAACCGCCGGTTACCGAAGTACTTAGAGACAGACTCCTTTGCCAGCTCCGGCCCGTGCTGCGCCGGCACAGAGGAGTTGCTCTACTCTCTTCTCTTCGATACTTGCTATGCCCCTCGACGGCCGAAAATCTTTGCGCTCGGCCCTTGTTGCTCTGCTCTTGTGCATCGCAATAACCGGCTGCAATCGGTCGCGATCCTACTATCGCCTGCAAGCCGATCGCGAGGCGAATTGTCTCGTCGACTCCAAGGCAGCAGCAGTCGAATCCGAGCCGGGGCAATTTCGTATCGCAGTCAACCCACGCTCTCGGATGTACGACCCAAACCATCCCGACTGCGAGCCAATGCCTCCCGACGATCCGGTATCCAACCAGATCATGCAATGCGTCGATTCCAAGAAAGGATCGAAGTCATGGCGTCAACTACCAAAGACCCCTTTTGTAGAGAATCCTGGTTGGGTAGAAAACCTAGCTACCAACGAATCGGGCCAAGTCGTTCTCGACATGTCCGGTGCAGTGCAACTGGCACTGCTCGAATCGCCAAGCTATCAATCCGAACTCGAAGATCTCTACCTCTCGGCACTGGACGTTTCGTTCGAGCGATTTGGCTTCGACACGCAGTTCTTTGGGTCCTCAAATGTTTTGTTCACCGCCGACGGAAGAAACCGCTCAGGCACGGGAGAATCTTCGAGCTTGTTAGAAGTAAGCCCTTCGAGTCTCGGAAGCCCCTACCAACTCCGAAAGCTTACGGCCACGGGTGGCGAGCTGGTTGTTGGACTCGCCAACTCGTTGGTCTGGCAGTTTGCTGGTCCCAACGATTACTCGGGAAACACGATTCTCGACTTCTCGCTCGTACAGCCGCTCTTACGAGCGGGGGGGCGAACACGGGTGCTCGAACGTTTGACGATCTCCGAGCGTGCGTTGCTAGCCAATGTTCGTCAAATGGAACGGTTTCGTCGCGGGTTTTACCTAAACATTGCCATCGGCCGAAACGCGGGCCAAGGTCCTGCTCGTCGAGGTGGTATCGGCGTGGGAGGTGGCGGATTTGGTGGGTTCGGCGGGCTAGGTGGCGGAGGCTTCCTAGGAGGCGGCGGCGGGGGAGCTGGGGGAATCACCGGCGGCGCAGGAGCAGCCGGTGCCGAGGGCTACCTTGGGCTACTGCAAACAGTCCAAGTGCTGCGAAATCAACGGGCGAATGTGGGAGCACTCCGAGAAAGTGTTCTGCAACTCGAAGCATCGAACGAAGCGGGACGCATCGATCGATTTCAAGTTGATCTTGCTCAGCAAGCACTCTACAACGCACAGAGCCAGCTGCTAAGCTCCGAAAACGCCTACCTGCAAACACTAGAAAATTTCAAAATCACCATGGGATTACCCCCAGAACTCAACGTGAAAATTTCGGACCCCATCCTCGACCGGCTGAATCTACTCGACGCAGAACTCGATCGACTCCAACAGCTGGTCGCCGAAAAACTAGAAAGACTTCGCCACTTGCGTGACCTACAGGCTGAAAAGCATGACTTAGAAACGATGCGAGAGAGGCTCTCGGAGGTACTAGAAAACTCCGGCTCACTGAAACAAAAAATCGAGGAACGATTAGCTGCCGTCCATGCCGACTTTGCAATCCTCGACAAAGCGTTGCCAAAACGCCGAGAAGATCTGCGACAACTGGCAGGCCGTCCTGAGGTGCATGATACCAAAATCGACCCTGCACTTTTTGATGTAGCAAAACTTGATCGACGAATAACCGAACAACACGAAAGCTTTGCAACCTTAGAAAAACGATTGCTCGAAAGCTGGTTGGAATTCGAGAGAATCTCGAACTCCAACCAGCTGGAAGAAGGAAAGCAACTTACCAATTTGATTACCGCCCTATCGAATGTTTCGGGGCAACTGCTCGAGCTGTCGCTCGTCCAGGCCGCGGCTCGACTAGAATCGATTCGGTTCGAGCCAGTCGATTTAACCCAAGAGCAAGCACTCGCAATTGCGAGTGCGTATCGGAGAGACTGGAAAAATGCCCGAGCCGCTCTGGTCGATTCATGGCGGTTCATCTACTTCAACGCCAACGATCTGCTAAGCAATTTGGATGTGGTATTCAGCGGCGATCTCGGCAACGTCGGCGACAATCCATTCCGCTTGCGAGACACACGGGGTCGGCTACGCGTAGGACTCGAATTTGACGCTCCACTCACCCGGCTGGCTGAGCGAAACGTTTACCGCGAGTCGCAAATTGAATATCAACAAGCACGACGAAACTACTACCAGTTCCGCGACCGCGTGTATCAGAGTCTTCGCAACACACTACGACAAATTCGTCTGAACGAAGTGAATTTTGAATTGCGACGAGCAGCAGTTCAAATTGCAATTTCGCAGGTCGATCTTACGCAACTGCGACTCTCCGAACCGCCGAAACCTGGCGAAACCCTACAGTTTGGCAACACCACGGCACGCGACTTGGTACAGTCGCTCTCCGACCTGTTGAATGTGCAAAACGATTTCCTAAGTGTCTGGGTCAATGCCGAAGTGCAACGATTGAATTTAGACTTTGATTTGGGAGTTATGGAATTATCACCAGAAGGCCTTCGGCTGGAAAGCAACATTCCTCCGAAAACGTATTTGGTCGGATTGGCCTATAACTCGAGCGACATGGGACTCGCAGCCAAGGATTTTGAAGCATGCCTGCCCTGTAAGCTCGACCAGCCTGAAAGCGTCGAGCCGCCACCCGCAGTCAAACCGTTCGAGGATGCGGAACCATTACCACTACCCGGGGTTCGTGAAACTGGCGAGACGGGTTAAAGTTGTTTCTCAAAGCAGGAGTCTGGAAATAGTCACCAAAGCACTACGTTATCTGGCATACCAATGGCCGACGTTATCTGGCATACCAATGGCCGACTGCTATAATATTAGTCAACCTATCGTAAGGGAGCTTGGTTTAGTGTTCTCAACAGAGACTTCTCGAATGTCGAAACGATTCACATTCTCCGCACAAGGTAGGTCTCTTGCCCCAACAAGACGCGGCGCAAGTCGCATGGCGGCAATGTTGCCGATCTCGCTATTAGCGGCTGCTGTCTTATTTGGTAGCTACCAGTGGTGGAGCCAAGGGGCCAAGCAGGAAGAATTTGCTGATGCGATTCTGCATACCGTCAAACGAAGCGACTTTGTCCACCAAATTACCGAACGAGGAGAGGTACTTTCTTCCTCCGAAACTGAAATACGCTCCCAAGTAAAAACAAAAAACTCGCCCGGGCTCGCTATTTTGCAAGTGGTTGAAGAGGGGGCACGCGTTGAGAAGGGCGATTTTTTGGTGCAGCTCGACGCCTCGGCCCTCGAGTCGGAGCTGATTACCCAGCAAATCGAGGTCAACACAAGTTCGGCAATCGTAATCGAGGCTCGCAACATTCATGAAACCGCGTTGATTGCCCAACGAGAGTATGTTGAAGGGACTTACCTGCAAGAACATCAAACGATCGAAGGTGAAATTTTCGTTGCCGAAGAGAACCTCAATCGAGCCAAAGAATACTTGGTTTACAGCAAGAAAATGGCCTCGAAAGGATACGTCAATGAGCTGCAACTCGAAGCAGATAAATTTGCCGTCGAGAAATCTTCAAAAGAACTCGAAGTAGCTCGAACAAAGTTGAAAGTTCTAGACGAGTTTACAAGGGCAAAGTCGGTCAAACAGTTTGAAAGCGATGTGGTGATCGCAAAAGCCAAGTGGGAAGCCGAGAAAAATCGTTTGGCCATCGAACAAAAAAAAATGCGAGAGCTCAAAGAACAGATCGCGAACTGTACTATTGTGGCACCTCGGGCTGGTGTCGTGAAATACGCCCATGAAAATGACCGACGTGGAGAGAGCAATTTCATTGTAGAAGAAGGCACAGTGGTTCGCGAACGTCAGATAATACTTAAAATGCCAGACCCGGCCTCAATGCAAGTTGAAATCAAAATCAACGAATCACTAATCCAATATGTCCAGCCTGGCATGACAACAATAATCCGTCCCGTAGGACTCGATGAGGTGGAGTTGCGAGGAACGATTGATAAGGTAAACCAGTATGCCGAGCCCTCGGGATGGCGCAAAGCGAATGTCAAAGAGTATAAAGCCATCGTTAACTTAGACGAAACAGTTCCCCAAGTACGAGTCGGCATGACCGCCTCGGTTACGATTCAGTGTTCACAAGTGCCCGACGCGATCCAAGTGCCCGTGCAGTCGGTGTATTCTCATGGCCCTCAGTATTTTTGCTTTGTCTACCACGACAACGCTTGGTTAGCAAAGCCAGTGCAATGTGGTCCCACGAACGACAGCTTCTTTGTTGTGGAAAGCGGTCTCGAAGCAGCAGAGCAAGTTGCCCTCAATCCCCGACGTTTCCTCGATCAAGTAAATCTACCGGACTTGCCGCCTGAAAAGCGGCAACGAGCTGTGCCACAGCTTTCGGGCGAGAGTGAGAATGTGGCTAAAAAGAAAGAGTCGGTGAAGCTCACCGAAAAACCACCTGTAGGCAAACCAAACACGGGAGGTTAAGTGGTAGA
Organism: Planctomycetota bacterium; assembly: GCA_024278955.1. Classification (GTDB taxonomy): domain Bacteria; phylum Planctomycetota; class Planctomycetia; order Pirellulales; family Lacipirellulaceae; genus Bythopirellula. The sequence goes on from JAJRSE010000007.1 coordinate 27,359, forward strand.
AGCTGACCCGACACAGGCTGCCAGTATTCGAGATCTGTGTAAAGATTACGTCCTCGCGGGAGAAACCGTTCATGCGTTACGCGATGTTTCGTTTGATGTTCCCAACGGAGACTTCATTTCGATCATGGGCCCCTCGGGCTCTGGCAAGAGTACGCTACTCAATCTACTAGGATGCCTCGACCGTCCTTCGAGCGGAACTTTTCTGCTAGGGGGCGGCGATGTCGCGCAGATGGACGACGACGAACTGGCTGAGACGCGTGCTTTGAGAATCGGATTCGTATTTCAATCGTTCAACTTGCTACCTGGGCTTTCGGTAGTCGAAAACATCGAAGTCCCGCTCTACTACAGTGGGCGTCTAAATATTGAGTCGCGTAAGCGATGCTTGGAATTGGCAAAAATGGTCGGGCTTGAATCTCGCTTGGAGCACAAGCCAACTCAGCTTTCCGGAGGGCAGCAGCAGCGAGTCGCCATTGCCCGAAGTTTAGTCAACAATCCACAATTTGTGCTGGCAGACGAACCTACAGGGAACCTGGACTCGAAAACAACAAGCGAGATCCTCGACCTGCTGGCAAATCTCAACAACGAAGGGCGCACGATCATTATCGTTACCCATGAATCGGAAGTTGCCGAACGAACCAAACGATCGATCGTCCTGTACGATGGCTATATACGTTCGGACGAAAGGCACTGACCATGGCAACTTGGTTGCGAACCTTTCGTCTGAGCTTCAAAAGTGTGCTCTTGCATCCGCTTCGCTCGGCGCTAACGATCTTAGGAATCTTTATCGGCGTTGCAAGTGTGATTTGGCTACTCGCCATTGGCGAAGGCATTGGGCGGGCAGCCGAAGAACAAATCGCTAGCCTCGGTGCAAAGAACATTATCATCCGGACAATCAAACCCTCTAGCGACGAGTTTGAGGATGGTGGCTACGGACTGACGCGAACCGACTATGTGCGGTTGCTTGCCACCGTGCCAACCATAGAAACCGCCTTGCCGATCCGTGTGTTGGTCCGCGAGTTTCGATTTCGATCCCGATCCTTCGATGGCCGCATGGTCGGCACCACGCCCGACTATGCCAAGGTAACTCGCTTGGTTCTTGATCGAGGGCGATTTCTCTCAGACGGAGATATCGAAAACGAAAGCAGCGTTTGCGTTCTGTCTGCCGAAACTTCCAGGCGACTTGTTCCCTACGGCGAACCGCTCGGCATAAAGATCATGGTTGATGATCAGTTTTATGTTGTCGTTGGGATCATGAAGCCACGTGCTCCCTCAGCGGGAATTGGAGGGTCTCTAGCAGCCGAAGATTTTTCTAAGGACATCTACGTTCCAATCACCACGGTTTGGCGCCGCGATGGAGATATGGCAATCGTCATTAAGCCAGGCACTTTTCAACGCGATTTGGTCGAACTTAGCCAGCTCACACTCCTAGTGGACGATCGTAAAAACGTCTTGCCGACCGCCGACGTGGTTCGCAATACCCTAAAGCTTGATCACACGCTGGCCGATTTTGGTATCACGGTACCTCTAGAACTCTTGCAGCAAGCACGTACGACGCGACTAATGTTTATGCTATTCCTCGGGTTAATCGCGGCGATCTCGCTCGTGGTGGGTGGCATTGGAATCATGAATATCATGTTGGCAACGGTCACAGAACGGACGCACGAAATTGGTATTCGACGCGCTTTAGGAGCAAAACGACGAGACATCACGCGACAGTTTTTGGTTGAAAGTACGGTACTTTCGTTAGCGGGCGGTTTCTTGGGAGTGCTGGCAGGGCTGCTTTGCCGACCGATGTCGGTGTGGATTCGCTCGCTACTATTTCAATGGTTTCCCGAGGCGATGGAAACACTTCCCGAGTTGATACGCACAGTCGAGCCACGTATGGTTTCTTGGTCGATTCCGTTATCGTTTGCAATCTCTGTTTTTGTTGGCATCGGATTTGGAGTTTATCCGGCAATGCGCGCGGCGCAGCTCGACCCGATCGAAGCGTTGCGGCATGAGTGAGTAATCGTACTTTTGAGTGCATGAACTCTTGTCTCTCGCGCAACCAAACCCTTTCCTAGTAGGCGAGAAATCATATAATCTTGATATTCCCTTGCCCCTGGCGGTCCTCCTCGGTTAAAATGGTAGTCCTCTATATGTCCTGCCCCCCTGTAACTGCCTCATGGTAACTTCCCACCCTTATTGATAGGAAACGATATATGTCGCACATCTCTCGCCGAAGTTTTCTTCATACGTCCTCTGCTGCCGCAGGTGTCACTCTGTTAGCATCCGGATCGAATGTTTTTGGCAACCCTGTTGGGGCTAACGACCGTTTGCAAATCGCTGTTGCGGGACTCCACGGTCGGGGACGCGAACACATTACTGGCTGGCTTGAGCAAGACAATGTTGAGATTGCCTACGTTGCCGATCCTGACGAAAATGTTTTAAGAAAGACCGTGAAGGACATCGTTGACCGGACCGAAGGGAAAATGCGTCCTCAAGGCATAAGCGATATTCGCGAGGCTTTGGAAGACAAAAATCTCGATGCGATATCTATTGCAACGCCCAACCATTGGCATTCGTTGATGACGATTTGGGCAGCCCAGGCAGGCAAGCATGTTTATGTCGAGAAACCCATGAGCCATGATATTGGCGAAGGTCGTATTGCCGTTGCTGCCCAAGAAAAATATGGCGTGGTCGTTCAACACGGTACCCAGCGGCGAAGCAATAAGAGTATCGCCGGTCTGTCTGAAGCGATTCACGCGGGCAAATTTGGCAAACTCAAAATTTCTTACGGTTACGCCTGCAAGCCGCGTAACGGCATTGGCATGAAGAGCCCGACCCAAGCACCTGGAAATCTCGATTGGAATCTGTGGCGTGGCCCAGCCGACATTGATAAGTACCACGACAACTTAGTCCATTACAATTGGCACTGGTTCTGGAAAAGTGGCAACGGCGATCTGAACAATCAAGGCACACATCAACTGGACGTTGCTCGCTGGGCAATCGACAAAGACCAAACGCACCCCGTGCGAGCAATGGCCCTAGGCGGACGTTTCCAATGGGGCGACCAAGGCGAAACCCCCAATACGATGTTTGGAATTGCCGAATACCCCAATGGGCAGCAAGTGTTCTTTAATGTTCGCAATGTTAATTACGATGGCTACAATAAGCAGGTAGAAAACGAATACTACTTTGAAGATGGCGGAAAGATTGTTCGCAACCTGTATTACGCCAAGGGAAGCGACCAAGGCGAAAAGCTCGACCTGCCACCAGGCAATGTAACGCCTGGCGGACACTGGGGAAGCTTCATTGCTGCCTGCCGTGCCGGCGACCCAAGCATGGCCAACGGCAACGTCTACGATGCCCACAACGGCTGTGTTCTTGGCCATCTGATGAACAATTCGTACCGCTTGGGTAAAGAAGTTCCGTTCAACGAAAAAGCAGGGAACTTCGGCGACAATGCCGATGCGCACGAGCATTTCATGAAGCTCCACGAGGTCATGAGCAACGGTGTTGGGATTCCGAAAGATGGCAACTACTATACGGTCGGCCCATGGCTCGAATTCGATCCCAAGACCGAACAAATGGTCGGCGACCATGCCGCTGAGGCCAGCGTGTTGCTCAAAGACAACAACCGCGAGGGCTTTAAGATTCCGACCTTAGCAGACGTTTGATCGAATCGCCTGTTAGCAAAATTCGGCAAACAAAACTGAGCGAGCCGTGGCAGAACCGCCGCGGCTCGCTTCCTTAGTTTGCGGCTCCGCTACTGCGTCTTCGGTCGTAGAAATCGGATGCAATTGGGGTTGGACACTTCAACGCTGTGACGCGTCTTCTTGATTCCTCCATTCTTCTGGTCGATACGAAAAACGTGGACGTTGTTCGATTTCCTATTCGCGACGAGTAAAAATTGGCCCGTTGGGTCGACGCAGAAATTTCGGGGCCAGTTGCCGTCGGTCGAAGTATGCTCAACCAATGCCAGCTTGCCAGTTGTCTGGTCGATCGCAAAGACGACGATGCTGTTGTGACCGCGATTCGAGCCGTACAAAAATCGCCCATTTGGGTGGACAACCACTTCGGCGGTTGAGTTCTTTTCCTTAAAATCGCTCGGCAAAGTCGTCTGAGTTTCAATCTCCTCAAGGCGACCCACAGTCGCGTCGTAACGGTAGGCTCCGATCGTCGAGTCGAGTTCATTGATCACGTAGGCGAATCGGCCGCTGGGATGAAACGAAAAATGCCGCGGCCCGGCCCCCGGTTTGAGTGGCATAGAAGATGGATCGTTCGGCTCAAGCGTGCCGCTAGCAGCATCAAAGCGATAGATGAAAATATCGTCCGTACCCAAGTCGGCTGCAAAAGCAAAACCATTCTGCGAGTCGAGATTGATCGAATGAGCGTGAGGCGATTTCTGGCGATTTTCCACCACACTCGAACCTTCGTGTTGCACCAGGGTCGACTGTTCCCCCAATCGTCCGTCTTTTTCGATGCGCTGCACCATTACCGTCCCCGCTCCGTAGCCTGCACAAAGCACGTTGTTGCCCGTCTTGTCGACCGTCAGATGGCAAAGCCCCTGTTTTTGATAAGGAACCGCATTGAGAAAGCTTAGCTTCCCGCTCTTTTGGTCGATAGCGAACGCACTTAAGCCTTTCCCTGTCCCATAAATAAATTGCCCGCCAGGGTGAAAGGCAAGGAACGAAGGCTTTGCCTTTTCGGTCGAGCTTCGATGTTGCAGCGCACCGGTTGCCAAATCGAAATCATACTGATGAATCCCGTTCCCAGCGATGTAAACCCACATTGGTTTGTTCTCCGAGGCTTCGATACGGCGAAGCGTCGAGCTGCTCAAAACGACGGCTAGGCATAAAGCGAAACAAAAAAACGGTGGCAATCGTAACATCAAAACTCCTTAAAAAGAAGCCTCCTCACCAGAATCTGTGGGTAAATTCTGGTTCGGGTAAGGCTCCAAGGTTGTGATATAAGGCGGTTTCAACGGCTTCGTAGGTGCGAAAGCCGTACGATTTTCTGGTAGTCAGTTTTACTTTGTTGTTAAATCCC
>JAJRSE010000092.1 GCA_024278955.1 Planctomycetota bacterium
TTCCACCGGTCCGCTCGAAGGGACCAACAACAAAATAAAAACCATGAAACGACAAGCCTACGGATTTCGCGATCATGAATTCTTCAAACTCAAAATCCTCGCACTCCATCAAACTAAGTACGCTTTAGTCGGATGAACCTGTTTTTGTTTGTCAGCAAAGTCCTCTCACGTCGGACTCAGCTACGAGCGTTACGTCTGGAGCAGGTTGCCGTCGATTTGATAGGCTTTAGCCGCACGCTGGCCTCCAGAGATATGAAAGTAAAAGTCAGTAAGTGCTTGGGGAATTTGGTCGAGATGAAAGTTCTGGGTGACGCCACGATCTTCCGAGGGTCACCGGGTAATTATTTTGTGCGTATGACGCGAGGTAGTTATTTTGCCGAGCGTCCCAAGCTGGCAGCCGTGCTGCCAGCAACCGAGTCTCCACTGTTCGGGCCGCTAGTATCGCTTGGTTTTGAAGAAGATGCGGCCTCTCGGCTCATCCGAAAATACCCGCAACGAATGCTTGCCGAATGGCTCGATATCACACAAGCAGCTGCGGAACGATTTGGAGCAAGTTTTTTCAAAAAGAGCCCGATGGCTTATCTTGTCGACTCGGTCCGTCATGCGGCCACGGGCACACGGACTGCGCCCGACTGGTGGCTAGAGCTAAGAAAAGGCGAAGACCGGCGAGATGCGATGTCTCGTGAAAGCGAAGATGTCTTTGCTCGTATTCGGTCGGAGTTATTTGGCGGCGAGCCACTGCCAACGCGCGAGTCGAAAAAATATTCGGGCTTCTCAAGGCCAGCGGATGTGCTGTCGAAAAGTTCGTCCGAATAAGGATCTCTCAAAAGTAACTTGTTTTGATTATACAAGTACTTTGTACCAACACTTTGGGCGTTGCGATTGTTTGGATATTCGGCAGTCCAATTCCGTAGCGTTTTCGAGCACTTAGGCTCAACATCTGGAGCCCATGATTCTGAAAAGTGCGACGGATGTGACACGCGATCCCCTCACCTATGCGACGCATCCGACACGCATTGAGTCTTGCAAAACGCGACGCGCCCGACACGCTATGCTGAAAGTTATCCACAGGCAATTACAGTCAGTGTTCGCTTCAACCCCCATGAAGAAACTTCTTGTCTCGCTACTGCAAGTACGGTACCGCCATGGGTGACCCTGGTGCGGGTAATCAGGGTCGGTCGTCAAAGACAGCTGGCACGCTTGTTGAATCGCATTTGTTTGTGCTGATTCCAAGCAGGCCCGCGTTTGACGCCAACAAGCAAACGGCGACTCCCGGTAAACCTAAGTTGACCACTTGGGCTAAGGGCAGGGAATTTACTATCCCTGATGTGGCTGCTCTGTAGAGCTGGATGCATCGAGAGGGTGCGTCGTGGTACGCATTGAGGAAATTGCCGACTGAGTCGGCTGGAGTTCAAGGTTATGACTCCAAGGTGAACCAACTTACCTAAATCTGAAAGGAGGAGGGGACAAGAGCATGTTGGTAAAGCGGAAGATGTCTGAAATCGTGTAGGACATCGTTCTGCAACGCCTGAGTGATATGGTTAAAGCTTGATTGCTTAAACCCTAATACCCAGTGGTGTGAATGCACACTCGTCGGTAACACGTTTGTACACCGACGCCATCAGGAGCCGTAAAATCGCGTCTCGTTTGCGGTACGCCTTGCCTGATGGACGATAGACAGTGAGTCTATTCAAGGGGATGAGTGGGGAACCTAAGTCGCTCTAGAACGTTCCTCGGTGACGGAACACGAGATTGCCTACAGGGCGCGAGCCCTATGGCAACGGAGTCTTCATAGTAGTCGCGGGAGTTACGACCCGCCAGGGAGAACGGGAGAGCCGTTCACAGGGCAAAGGGAGACAGGTGATTGGGATGTTAAGAATTGTAAGGTACGCAAGATGCGAAAAGCCGAAACTATACTAAACATCATTTGTGAACGTGGACAGCGAGGACTGCCTTTAAAAGGTGTGTATCGACTGCTGTTCCAAAAGGATCTGTATTTACGTGCCTATGGAAAGCTGTATCGCAACCATGGTGCTATGACGCAGGGAGCAACGGAGGAGACCGTGGACGGAATGTCTGTGGCAAAAATTGATGGGATTATCGAAAAGCTCCGCTATGAGCGATATCGATGGACGCCTGTCAGACGCACTTACATTCCCAAGAAGAACGGCAAGATGCGACCGCTGGGTTTGCCAAGTTGGTCGGACAAACTTCTTCAAGAAGTTGTCCGTTCCATTCTGGAAGCCTACTATGAGCCGCAATTCAGCAACCGTTCGCACGGATTTCGTCCGGGGCGTGGGTGCCATACGGCACTTCAGGAGATTCGCCAAGTTGGCAAAGCCACCAAGTGGTTTATCGAAGGAGACATCTCTGCTTGCTTCGACGAAATCGATCATTCGGTTTTAGTCGAAATTCTAGCGGAGCGAATCCAAGATAATCGCTTTTTGCGGCTGATTCGTAATCTCCTGGATGCCGGTTATTTGGAAGATTGGAAGTTCAACGCTACCTATAGCGGCGTGCCGCAAGGTGGTGTTGTTAGCCCCATTCTTTCCAACTTGGTGCTCGACCGATTGGATAAGTATGTCGAAACGGAACTCATTCCGAAACACACCTGTGGTGCTCGCCGAAAATCGTATCCACCGTATGTGCTGCATACCGTTAAAGCATCACGAGCGCGGATTAAAGGTGATTTGGATACTGCATGGGAGCATGCCAAAGCGGCACAGAAGCTTCCATCGCGAGACCCCAACGACCCAAACTTCCGACGCCTGTGGTACGTACGGTATGCGGATGACTTTCTGTTGGGATACATAGGTCCAAAAACGGAGGCTGTGAAAATCAAACAGCAAATTGCCGTGTTTTTACGCGAGCAATTAAAGCTGAAACTTAGTGACGAGAAAACAGTTATTACACATGCAACTGAAGAAAAAGCTCGCTTCCTAGGTTACGAAATTCACATCCACCGTGCCAACCACAAGCATTATCAAGGTCGCCGCTGCATCAACGGCAGCGTCGGCCTGAAGGTGCCACAGCCTGTCATTCAGGCTCAGTGCGCCAAATACATGCGACGTGGGAGACCTGTGCATCTAGCGGAGAGATTGAACGATAGCGCGTACGGTATTGTGACCCTTTACCAAGCGGAATACAGCGGAATCGTGCAGTATTATCGCTTGGCCTACAACCTGCACACGCTAAGTCGCGTGAAGTGGGTAGCGGAACAGTCGCTCGTCAAGACATTGGCGAACAAATTTCGGACCAGTGGTCCGGAAATTTACCGACGATTCCGAGGGACACATATGACCATGAAGCGGGACTACAAAGTCTTGCAGGTGAAGGTGGACCGGCCTGGGAAGCGACCATTGGTCGCTCACTTTGGCGGGCTTGCTTTGAGCCGTAATTCATGGGCAGTGGTTGGTGAATCACCAAACGCGGTGTGGAGCGGACGTAGTGAAGTCGAGCAGCGGCTATTGAACGAGAAATGCGAACTATGTGGTGCTGAAGGACCAGTCCAGATGCATCATGTTCGTAAGCTCGCTGACCTGAAAGGTCGAAGCCGCTGGGAAAAGATCATGATTGCTCGCCGTCGCAAGACACTCGCGGTCTGTTATGGTTGTCATCGACAAATTCATTATGGCCAATACGATGGTCCACGATTGACAAAATCAATCGCTGGAGAGCCATGTGATAAGGAAACTATCACGCATGGTTCGGAGGGGAGTTGTTGAAAAAGTGTCTCAATTGCAAAGAGATAACTCGTTGGCCGCTTACCCTACTGCTTGTCCAGCTCGACGGGGGCTTGACGGACTAATCCTTCGTGGGATTCCTGCTTTTGTAAAGCAGCCCCGCGTGAGAGTAATCCCGTCATTCTACCCGATGCTCTTGGGGCCGAGCTTGCTTGGCCCTGAACGGAGAGCTGGGGCGATGCGGAAGAACTTTTTGAACAGTTTTGTTTCGTTCAGAAAGCCGCTGTCGTTCAAAGCGGGTGAGTGGGCATGGAATCAACTGCCTACAAATCCCGTCCAGGGGGTTCGGTTCTCACTGAGACCGCTCAACCTGGCTGGCAAGAGGGAGCCTGCTGTTGGTGACAACAGCAGCCGGGGTTAGCCACCTCGGGGACCGAATTAAATGTTCGGCTGTGAATAGCTCAACTCTGAAAGCCCGTGAGGGCAGCCAGTAAGTTTGTGAGGAGACGGAGCCAAATTTTGAAAACCCGTGATCGGAGGGTAAGCAGATGCTTCCATGTTCGGTTTGCAGAAATCGAAAGTTTTTCTTGAGCTTTCGGAAACTATGGCAGTCTGGCGACTGCACATACGATTGCGGTGTCTGCGGGATAACACCTGCTAGAGACGTGACCTCACAAATGATGACGACAGCTAACGCAGGAACTCGTGTAGCAGCCGGGGTTAGTTTCCGGTGCCTGGGCTTGGCGGCTCAGGTGTTTTTTCTGGGTGTAGGCAATAGTGATCACTGCTGTATTTTGTGTTTGCAGTGTTCACACATTACTCGCTTGGAAAGTCAAAAGCTGCACGAGGGGAGTGTGGTCCAAGTAGGTAGCGGCAACTCGTGTGCCGGCGTGCATTGTCTCGAAGGGGGCAACAGGTTGCAATTGCGACTTGCAGGGCAAGGCAGTCCTGGGCCGTTTGAGCTTGGTTGGTCGCCAAGCACAATCAACGACGAAAGGACCGACAGAGACGAAGTGACAACCGGTGGCAAGACCCGTGCGAAGTATCCCACGCCCAATGGACGTGGGAACCAAGGCACGACTAGAAATCGGCTGTAAAAGACTTCGGTAATTTTTGCTTGTTGTTGCGTGTCCGCTACGGCGGACCCGTGATTGGTTGCTGGTTATGTCTGAGGAGCCCGGAAGGGCTTCTCAGTCATAACGGCTGAATTGATGACAAAACTAATGAGTGCCAAACACTCAAAGGATTTTGTCGATGTTCATCAGTAGGAAGGGGAATATGTTTAGCGTAGCTATCAATAAGAATATGGTTTCGCAAGGCAAAAAGGCACGAAGTGTCCTTGCCTCGCACGATGCGACTGCTTTGCCAACGCGTCAGAAAAACGCGTCAGCAGCAGTCCAAGGTCCACCGTGTGATACGCCTTCCACACAAAGGTTTGTTTTTCAGGGGGGAACAGCGAATTTCGCCGTTCCCCCTTCATTTTCGCCCGTTCGTCGGCGCAAGCCTGCGGTTTGCGAAGTGCGGTCACTGACGGCTCTGGTAAAACAGATTGCTGTGCATACGCTGCGCTGGGGATACTGGTGGTATGTGTCGGGAATCATTCCCGAGCACAAAGATGCCAAATCGATCGATGGGCGACTTATGGACAAGTATGCGGCCAACCTCTCGGAGGCTTCGCGGTATCGGCGTAAACAGCAGGGGCTTGCCAACGTCCGCTATTACCGGCTCGGTCGACGTTTTTTCTTGTTCACGACCCTTGGCGTATCGCCCATTTGGCAAGCGGAAGCGGCAAACTTGCGCTGCGTCCGCAGGGCCCCTCGCGATTGGGAAAAACGAACTGGATACACCGGCGTGTTTCCCTACGCACCGATCCAGGTTGGTGGCTATTCGATTAGTTACAAGCCGGGGGGCCTCACCAAAAAGGGCAAAACGGATCCCAAATGGCACTCGCATGTGGAACTTGACCACAAAACGTATCGTGATGTGAAGGCGACTTTCCTGGAAGTTGCGACCAAACGATCGGCTAGCCAACTGGGCATGATGTTCTATGAACTTGGTTTCGAGCCCTACAAACCGCTCTTGCGTCAACTCTATGCGATTCACAAGCGAGTCAATCTGAAGCGACGTCGCTCTGGTATCAAGGTGCGGGTGCCGAGGGAATTCATTCCGACCAAGCTTCGCCCGGCACGCGTCTTTCTCGCGGAAGCCGGGCCAGCGAAGTCGCTCTAGTCTTGGTGAGGGTATCGCCACGCTAAGCGACCAAGGAGGGTCACACATTGGCTGCGTAGCATCTAGCCGTTCGTGACACATGACAGATTGTCATGTGATATTTAGAGCAACTTCCTAAGTGCACCCTGACGGTTCGACCTTGGGCTCGAACGCAATCCAATGCAGAGTACGAACGGCGAGCCTTGGTGCCATCAGGCAGACTACTCTCCTGATAGGCTACCAGATGACTCAAACTGCGGTCATTACGCCTGATCTCTTGCGGCAAAAGCTTTAATCTGCCCCACGAATGAGTCAACGCTCCATTTCAAAAGGGCAGTAAACATCGTATCGATTTCTTTGTTGTACTGTTCGAGTATTTTCAGTAGATCGCTATGCGTCCAGCAATCATTCTCATCGCTAACGCAAGTGAAGTCGCCTTTATTCCTCCCGTCATTCTCGCCACCACAAGCCTTCTGAAGGTACTGAATGGCATCATCATGGAGCATAAATCGATCAGGAATATCCTCACCATGAAATAAGGAGGTACTCCCTTCCTCGTAGCCTTCATGAACAAGCCAATTGCGAATCTTGTACGAGACTTTCAGTGGCCAAGAGTATGCTTCTCTAATGTGTAAATGGCCGTCGAAGCCTAATACTTTCTTTTTGCCGACAAAATCCTCGCACACCTTGGGGTTTTGCTTTGGGTTCTCCGCAATATCCCCCACTCCGGCCAATCTTCCGCAAGTATTCGCCAACCGGTCGTAAATCGACCATGTGACAGTAACGTAGGAAGTCAAAGCAAGGTGTCGGGCTACAGCGAATTCCATTTCGACATTGCTGTATTTGACCGTCTTCGGCTTGCCCTGCACCTCTTGGGCATTAGCGACGTCTTGCACGACTTTCCACGCCGCGTCTCTTGCGGCGAGAATTGGGGTAGTGCTCGTCAGTACCTGATGCATCCCTGCTCGTTTAAGCCACTGTTCATAGCATTTTGCAGGCAACGATATTTTCGTAAGGGATACACCTTGCACGTAAGTCCATGCTTGCTGCAAAGCGGCAGAACTCTCGATCATCTGTTCCTTGAGGTTACTCATCGACATCTTCCTCCGCACGGCCTTCCTCACGTTGGAGGTCATGTTCTGCAAACATTAACGCCCACTCTCGGTAGAGACGTAGTGGTGAGTTGTTTGGCTCCTCGTCTAACAGGCGTTTCGCAGAAGCTCGAGCATCGACGTAGTAGTGCGGCACTTCGCCAGGCATGCTGGTCATCACACCCGTCTCCTTCCTGGAGAGGCAGAAGTAGATATGTTCGCGATCCCGTCGACCCAATACACGGGCTCTCTCGCAGATCGGGCGGGCGATGCTGGCCCAAGCTTCAGAATCCGCAGGATACTGTGATGCCAAATATGCAAGCTTTGAGAAGACATCGACATCTGCCGCATCGTTTCCGGCTAGATGTTGGGTCACGAAATCCGCAACACTGTTTCCGCTCGGATCAATAGAGGGCAAGTACTTCGGAATCCTGTAAGAGGCCGTGAAGCTGCGGTCTAAAGCCAACCGGCAGACATCATGAAAGGCTGCCACATCATCATTATTATTCGGATCAAATGTGCTCCACGCACTCACATTGAAACGGTATGGAAGAATTTCGAACCGTTCATCCGGCTTTGGAGCCCGTTCAAGTTCCACTCGCGATTGCATCAGCGAAGCAAAAAAACGCATATCTGGAACGAATCCAGCGAGTTTGTTCATCGCTTCCAAGTCGTGATTATTGAGAAGTGCTCCGTCTAGCTGGAAGTTGACGATCCAGTCCACAATTGACTTCGTAAAATTTCGCGAAGGCGAGCGTTCGTATCGTCGGAAGGCAAGATGAGAGGAATGGATAAAAAGGCCAAGGCAATTGCTTGCCTTGTATCGATCATCTCCGCACTCTTTCAGAGACGTGAGCACATGCGTCGATACATTTTCCTCGACTGCACCAGCAAATACACCGAGCAACCAAAACCACTCACGGTCATTGAAATCATTTTTATGCGTCAGAACGCACCCTACTTCATCTGCAGAAAGTGCGCCGGTTGAGCCCGGATGCGCGTTCGAGTAGAGCCGATAAAGAACAGTGCCCTTTGAGGGAGTTATTGCGAGTAAGCGATTGAGCCAATCGCCCGGATTCACCTCCCCGGTGGCTTTAAGCTGCCCCAGTCGTGCCCTGCAAACCATAATCGCAAACGAAAATGACCGAGGCTCAGCCTCTACTCCGGCGGCCAGCACCGAAATTACGAATGAAGATAGGGCCGTCGTGCCACCTGTTGAGTCCAGAGAGAGCAGGTCTGCCAACTTGTTAGCCAATTCCCCAAGTTGCATTGCGTCTGCCATATCCTCCGACTTGCCTCGTGCGCTACCTAGATAGCTCTCTACCTCATCAAAGAACTCAACGAAGAGGTTTTTGTTAGTGGCTGCGCGCAGAGCTGTGGCAACTCGTTTAGTCTCAGCCGCGAGCCTTTCGTCGTAGTCGAACCGAAAGAAGTCGTGGATTTGCCATTTTGATAGACCGGAGTAAAGTCGTTCGCACTCGCGGGCTGGGGCGACTAAAGCTTCATCTTGACCATATTCCAAATACCATTCCCATATGCGGCGGGCATGTGTGGCTTCACCCAGCGTGCGAGGCGTTTCTAGAATTGACTTGCATCTAGCTAAATCATCAATCAGCACCGCTCGATAATTCTGATGATTTCTATCCGTCATTCGGTAATGGGAAAGCGCGGCATGGAGCGAATGGTGTGAATCGGACAGCAACGCCCAGAGTCGCGAATTCAATTCTTTGTACTGCTTTGATTGGAGAGACTCAAAAATCTTGGCGCGCAAGTCTAATAGTCGCTTCCAGTCGGGTGATTCGGTAGAAAGTGCATGCCGCGAAAAGCCAAGGGTCCAGTTGGCAACGTATTCCGTTGTCTCACGCTCGGGTTCCAATACGCACTTTGCTAGACCGCCTACAAATGGCCACCACTCTTCCGAAAGAAAGTGCCTGTTAGCCATCTCGTCTGCTGGCTGTGCGAAAACACCGCTGTTTCTTGATTCGCAAAGTTGGCGGTGGAGCAACTGCTGTGGAGACTTCCCTGGCTCGAAATGCGTCGAATTGGCTTCCTCTAATTTGGCGAGTTCACGAAACTCAAGTAGGAACCGATATGCGACTTCGGGCTTGTCCACGTACTTGCCAAGGGTAAACAAAGTCCAAGAGAGAGTTGACAGGAGGCTGCTTCGTGTGAGTGTGAAATTGCCCCAAAAGGAGTCTTGAACCTCCTGATCTTCTTTCGCGTTCTCACGAATTGCTATCAGCACATCCAAGGCGCTTTCCGGGTCGGCGACACCAAGTTTTTCCACCAACTCAGCAAGGTGGTTCTGTCCTACAAGACCAGCTTCCTTTGCAGTTGCAGCCATCTCTCCGAAAATGGGCCGCAAGAGGGTGTATGCTTCGTGCGACTCCAGCCGAGACAGCGACAAATGGGAGATGGTCTGGAGTGTGGCCTCAACGCAGGGTAGACCAGCGGAGGTGAGCTTCGACACAAGGTCAACTCCTGCCGGATTCACCGAATACTCGCCTGTCTTATCTTCTTGGAGCAACCACGCGCTGAGGATGTGCTGTCGAATCAGCGGAGACTCAATTCCATAGAGTCTCTTTCCGATGCCCCAGTTGCGGATAAGGCCGGTTTCGGTGAGTTTCTTGAGGAGGTCATGTAAGGCCGTCTTCGGGATACCCTGTTTCTCTAAAAACGCGATTTCGTTTTGCTCATCACTACCAGCTTCAAAGACGAGAGAACCCCATAGCGACAACCATCGGAGCAATATAGGAGCGTGATCGACGGTTGTTCCGTCGAGCTTCTCCAGACACGTCGTCACATACAGAAAGGCGATGTCATCTGCCTTCGGCGGCAGTTCGTTCAACTTCCCTTGATTTGCCAATTCAGCGATTAGACAAAGCCAACCGGGATTGCCTCGCGCGAACTGATACACTCTGTGGAGCCAAGCATCGTCAGCATCGGTACCGAGGCAATTGTTAATTAGATCCTTGGAGTTTGGCTCGTTGAGCGAATTCAATCGGATCGCTTCTTCGACACTGCTATGCGTCTTGTATCGTCGCAACATTTCTGAACGGTCTGTGCGGCATGAAATGATTACTCGCCAGTTGCGACGCTCCATTGTCGATAGTTGTTCGATGACCGCGCTGAGGAGTCCAGGGTCTTCCGGGGCATCGAGCGCAACGCAGATTTCTTGAGTGCCATTGAGCAGCCGGAACCACTGCGATGACTTCGCCATCGCTTCAGGTAGCCCCCAGAGAACTCGCCAGCCATCCTGCGACAAGTTGACTAGGCTTTCGTACAGGAAACGCGATTTGCCAATACCACCCGGACCGATAACGGGCAGTATCCGTTTCTCTGGCGAGTTGATGAAGTCTCTTACAAGGGCGAGTTCGGCATCCCTGCCCAGCATGGGAGTGTCCAACGCCTCACTTCCAATTCGCTCATCCTTCAGGAGATCGTGGGCTTCCTTGAGACCAACAAAGACACGGTTTTCCTGTCCGAAAAACACTTCGCGAACTTCTGGATTTTCAGCTAGTTTCCCCTCGATCATCTCCTTGGTCCAATACTCAGCAGTTATTCCCTGCTGTGCGAACTTGGGAACGACCTTGCTCTTCCATTTCACTTCATCGTTGGGGTTGATCGAGAGATTGGCAAACAGCACCCACTGATTTGCGTCCTTCCAGTGTTTGTAGTTTGCGTGAACCGCTACATGGTACTTCTTTATCTTTTCGAGTTCTTCGAGAGCCAGCGTTACTGCCTTGTCCATGTCCAAGCCATTTCGGTACTTCGACTGGTAGACAACCGCGCCATCGGCCGTGCGCGCATCCTGGCCAGCATCCTTCCCAGGACGGCCAAATAGTATGGTCAGCGGATCTTCGGCGTAAAGAATCGCATGCATCAAAGATTCCAGGACACCACCGTCCTGTATCAAGCCCCAATTCAATGCTGGCACTCTGCCTCCTCCAACGAAACTACCAAATGCATGGAATCACCGTTTTCCGTTTTTTTTACCGGCCGATTTCCTCTATTTCACTCGAATCGCTCCCCAGGTTTCTCCCCTTCAACCCGGTTGGCGACGAAGGATAAGAAGGTCAACGGAATTCCCTTGGCCAGCCGGAGTCGTCTGCGGGCCTTGATGGCTTCCTTTGGAGGGATCAGTCCCCCCCGGCAGGCATCGGTAAAGGCTTCCCGCACCGCGAAAAGGTTTCTGGCTTGAAAAACTGCATTAACGTGCGTTACATTCTCTTATTCCGAGGTCTTTTATGCAATATGGACTTTCCTCTTCCTAAAGGAGTCAATACCTGTGCATCAAAGTGCCGTGGCGATGTCGATGCTTTTATCCACCCATTTGTTGGACAAACTTCCGCAAGTTTCGGCTCGCAGGAACTGATGGGGGTCGCGGAGACGAATGTCACTTAAATTTCTGTAACACTCTGTCAGAAAAAGAGGTTCATCCGACTAAAGCGTACTTAGTTTGATGGAGGGCGAGGATTTTGAGTTTGAAGAATTCATGATCGCGAAATCCGTAGGCTTGTCGTTTCATGGTTTTTATTTTGTTGTTGGTCCCTTCGAGCGGACCGGTGGAAA
>JAJRSE010000093.1 GCA_024278955.1 Planctomycetota bacterium
AAAGTCAGAAACAAAGGCCAATAAATCTAGCCACAGAGATCAGAGAGAACACCGAGTGCTAGAAACAAAGGTTTCTCTGAGTGCTCTGTGATCTCTGTGGCAAATTTTTTTCTTCTTTTCGCAACTTTGCAATCGTCCTGGTGCTTTGACAACTCTTAGAATTGGAGTGCTGGCTGACAGAAGTTGTTATCCAGTAGGTTGTTCTGACAACCAGCACCCCAATTTTTCAACTGAGACAAAGCGCTAGGTTGCAAGGAAGCGGTGAACGCTTTTGGTTGAGATGGGGTCGATCACGCCGCGATCGGTGATAATGGCTCGGATCAGCGATGCTGGGGTCACGTCGAAGGCCGGATTGTAGACCGAGACGCCGGCGGGTGCCGTTGAGGTTTGGAGCCCGTGCGTGATTTCTTCTTTGGCGCGTTCTTCGATCGGAATTTCTTCGCCGGTTGCTAATTCGAGATCGAAGGTGCTGGTGGGCGCGGCGATGGTGAACGGGATTTTGTGAGCGGCGGCGAGTACGGCGACTCCGTAGGTTCCGATTTTATTGGCTGAGTCGCCGTTGGCGGCAATGCGATCGGCCCCGGTGACGACCGCTTGGACGCGACCTTCTTGCATTACTTTCGCAGCCATTGAGTCGCAGATGAGTGTGCAGTCGATGCCTCGTTGCTGGAGTTCCCAGGCAGTTAGGCGAGCGCCTTGGAGGAGGGGGCGGGTTTCGTCGACCCAGACATGAGGCCTAAGGCCCCGGCGGGCGATTTCGAAGATAACTGAGAGGGCGGTGCCATCGCCCCCAGTGGCGAGTGCGCCGGCGTTGCAGTGGGTAAGGAAATTGCTGCCTTCGGGGAGATCGGCAAATAGGTCGGCGCCGTGCCGTCCGATCGCGGCACACATCTGGCGGTCTTCAGCGTGAATGGCGAGGGCAGCTTCGAGAAGCTGGTCGGCGAAGGTTGGCGATCCGGCGGCTTGCTTTGCCACCTGGCGCATGCGATGGAGGGCCCAAAAGAGGTTGACCGCGGTAGGACGGCTGGTAGCGAGGTAGTCGCAGGCTTTGAGGGCGCTGTCGAGATCCGGATTGCTGAGACAAACGCCGTAGGCGGCAGCGCAGCCGATGGCGGGGGCGCCTCGAACGGCAAGCCGTTTGATCGCCTGCCAAACTTCTTCGACCGTGTGGCACGGGAGATCAACCACTTCGCCAGGCAGGCGGGTTTGGTCGAGCAGCAAAAGATGGCCCCCGGCATCGCCCTGCCAGCGGAGCGTTGCTTGTAACGGCACTGTTTGATGGTCGGTCATACTTCTTTCAATGGACATTCAAGAATAGGTTGAGAATCGCTATGTTTCAAAGGGTCGAATCAAAGGTCAAAGGGCTGTTTTTGCCAGAGCCCAATCCCGCATTTTGCTCGACAAAACCTGATGTCCGCGGCGAACAAGCTCTTCGACGCCTACCGGCGGCAGGGCGACACGGTATTCGTCCTGTTTGACTTCGCGGGGTACACCGATAATCATCTTGTGGTTGGCCCCTACGCAAGGAAGAATCGCTTAGGTTGGTTTTGGCTTGGTTTCGGAGGAAGATGTCGCCTTCGATCTGCAGTCTACACTCAAGGACAGATTCGATAAATCGGGTAGAAAGCGGGTATATTTCACGTTAATGCAAAATGATCAAAATAAGAGGTGGTGGCCGCTGGGCCTGATTGCAGTGTCTTTGGCGGTCTGGGGAGGTGTGCTAGGTTTGGGAGCTTATTGGGCTCCTGTGGGGGTGGCAGCCGGTGCCGACTTTCGGAAATTCTTAGTTTTGGCCTCTACAACGGGGGGATTCCTGCTCTTTTGGGCCTTCGCGCTCATGCTGGGAGCCCGCCACACCCGAAAGAAACAGCAAAAGAGAGACGCAAGAAAGGATCAAACCTCGACCAGTTGAGGCTTGCCGACGTCGCCAAAGATCGGTAGATTAGTAGATTCTCGATTACGCAGATGCTCCCTAGGCAAGTTTTGCCTGGGCAGATTGAATAATGCTTTAGGCAGTGACGATTGGAAATAGCGAAGATGAAAACCTACATGGCCAAGACCGGCAAGGTCGAACAAAAGTGGCTTCTCGTGGACGCCAGCGATAAAATCGTCGGTCGGCTCGCAGCCGAAATCGCCACCATCCTGATGGGCAAGCACCGTCCTACCTATACGCCGCATGTCGACACGGGCGACTATATTGTGGTTGTCAACGTCGAGAAAATTAAATTTACCGGCAAGAAGTGGGAACAGAAAAAATACGCTTGGTACACCGGCTACACTCGGCAGCGAACCGTGACCGCAGAAGTGCGTCGCGAGCGAAAGCCTGAGCTCATCTTACAAGAAGCCGTGCGACGCATGTTGCCCAAGAACAAGCTGGGCCGTGCGATGCTTGCGAAGCTCAAGGTTTATGCAGGAACCGAGCATCCTCACACAGCACAGCAACCCGAACCAACCGAACTGGCTTTGAAGGCTTAATTCCAAAAGTCCCAGTCGCATTTTTACATGTATCTCAAAAAGGCTGCCCAGGGCAGTACCATTTAGCAGGGCGATAATTTCATGGCAGCAACCAAGGCAGCAACCCCGACCGTTGAAGAAGCACTCGGAACAGGCCGTCGCAAGACCTCGGTCGCTCGCGTACGTATTCGTGCTGGTAGCGGAAAAATCCAGATCAACAAGCGCGAGCTGGAAGAGTTCTTCTGTGTCGATCAAGACCGCAACACGGTGGTTTCGCCTTTGGAGCATTGCGAAGTTCGAGGGGACGTGGATATCACGATTCGCGTCCACGGCGGCGGCACTACCGGTCAAGCGGGTGCCTGCATGCAGGGCATTGCTCGGGCCCTTCTCAAGCATGACAGCGACTTAGAGGAAAAGCTTCGCGAGAAGAGCTTCCTCACTCGCGACGCTCGCATGAAAGAACGCAAGAAGCCAGGTCTGCACGGTGCACGTCGCGGAACTCAGTTCTCGAAACGATAGGCTGATTTTGTTGCTGCGGAAGCGATCTTGATGTTTCCCAAGGCTGCTCGTGGGTTATTTACAGGGTGATCGCAGAGATGCCTCCCAGGGGTGACACTTTGCTAAATGCCAGTGCTCGAACGGTCGTGCGCCATGTGTTTTCGTTGTGCACGATTTTATTTGCACTCCCCACCTACTTGGCATTGGGTGCCAGATTTTGGTGGGTACTAGATTTGGCTACGCATTTTTGCGTTTTCTATGCTATTTCACTGTTGCCGTTTGTGGCGATTCTTCTGTTAGCAAAAAGATGGCGACTGCTTACGTTCGTTTCGGTGGCGATGGCGATCAATGTTTTGCAACTGGTACCATTCTACTCTTTCACCAGAGCCCCTGCGGCTTCAGCGACGCTTCGGATTGCTTCGATCAACGTCCTGTATAACAATTCGCAACATGAACGACTGCTTGACGTAGTAAGGCAGGAGTCGCCAGAGATTGTGTTGCTTTTAGAAGTCGACGCTAGCTGGGATTCGACGCTGGCAACCCTCAAAGACGAGTTCCCCTATTCTCTCATTGAGACAAGGACTGGCTCGTTTGGAATTGCACTTTTTAGCAAGCTACCGCTAGAAGACTTGCAGCTGTTTGAAATCGGGTCGTCTGGCATCCCTTCGGTAAAAGCAACGGTTCGGTTTCAAGGCACTCCCGTACAAATCGTTGGGACTCATTTTATGCCTCCAATGGGTGGCATGAAATCTAGCCTCAGAAACGAACAATTGTACGCAACTGCTTTCGAGCTAGCTCGTATTTCTCGTCCTTGCCTGGTGCTTGGCGATTTGAATATCACCCCTTGGTCTCCCTTTTTTCGCGACTTATTGCGGAAAGGCAATTTGCTGAATAGCCAGGTTGGATTTGGTATTCAGCCGAGTTGGTTGGGCGTTCTTCCGATCGACCACTTGCTGCATTCTGCAGATATATCGATACACGAACGCCGAATTGGGGCTCGCTTTGGGTCGGACCACCGACCCCTGGTTGTCGATTTCGCACTCAAATAGTGAAAATCGCTCCGAGACTCTGCCGTTTTAGTGGGGTTGAATTCTTTAGGGTTTACTATGGTAAGCTTCGCTACGAGAGCCGCCTTGCACTTTTGCCCTTGAAGCAATGCCTCCAAGCGGGAGATGGATTGATGAAAAATCGATTGACGTGGCTGGCGGTTATTATGACCGTATCGTTTTTAGGAATAGCTGCGCATGCAGCGCAGCCCTCGGTCGAGGCGACTGCTCGTCGGGTTGATGCGGCGATTGCTGAGGAACTGTTTGACGACGAAACGGACCTTGCTCCGACGACTGACGATGAAACTTTTCTAAGGCGAGTGTGGCTCGATTTGGTGGGCGATCTGCCTTCGCCAGAGGAGCAAACTGCGTTTGTGTTTGACCTTTCGCCCAAGAAGCGGCAGCGCGTGGTGCGGAGGTTGCTGGAAAGTCCTTACTATGGCCAAAACTGGGCCCGCTATTGGCGCGATGTGGTGTTTTCTCGCACCCTTGAAGACCGAGCCTACCTAGCAGCCAATGCGATGGAGGCCGATCTTAGCCGCCAGCTTAATGCGGGTGATGGCTGGGACAGAATTGCCTCAGGGTTTATTACTGCGAAAGGCGATGTGAAGGAGAATGGCAGCACCGCGATTGTCATGGCGCAAGACGGACGTACCGAAGAGACGACGGCCGAGATTTCTCGGATTTTTCTTGGCATACAAATTCAGTGTGCCCAGTGTCATGACCATCCTTACGATCGTTGGAAGCGAGAGCAGTTTCATGAGCTGGCTGCGTTTTTTCCGCGTGTCGGTGTTCGCCCATTGCGGGGCATGACCCAGCGCAGCTTCGAAGTTTTTGGGTCGAATCGGTTTGGTAGAAAGCAGCGAAAGAATAACGACCGTAGGCCGCAGGCAGAGCATTTCATGCCTGACTTGAACGATCCGACGGCAAAAGGGACCAAAATACAGCCCAAGTTTTTTCTCACGAGTGCGTCTTTGCCTTGGGGATCGACCGATGCCGAACGGCGTAGCAAATTGGCTGGCTGGCTTACCAGTAACGAATGGTTTTCTATCGCGTTGGTAAATCGCATGTGGTCGGAACTGGTAGGCGAAGGGTTTTATGAGCCCGTGGACGACTTGGGACCTGATCGCGAAGCATCAGCCCCCAAAGCCGTGAAATTATTGGCCAATCAGTTTCGGAAAAGCGACTACGATTTGAAATGGTTGCTGAAAACAATTTGCCAAACCGAAGCGTATCAGCGTGAATCGCGCCCTCGACACAAGTCGGGGAAGACACCGTTTACAGCCAACGTGCCTCAGCGGTTACGAAGCGACCCGTTGATGAATGCTGCATTTTCGGCACTCGAAATTGAAGAAATGCCCGAAAAAAGTCCTCGACGTTATCGTAAAAACGTCCGCCGGCAGTTTGCTGAGATTTTCGGCTACGACCCCAGCACACCTCGCGATAGCGTCACCGCGTCGATTCCTCAGATGCTTGCCTTGATGAATGAACCGCAGATCAATCGAGCGATATCGGCTAGTCGCTCGAATGTTTTGGGGCGGCTTCTCGAAGAGATAGGAGATAACGACCAATTGATCGTAGAATTGTATTTGCGGTGTTTGAGTCGCCAGCCGACCGAGGAGGAGTTGTCTTTGCTGCTAGCCTACGGTGAGGAAGTCGGCGACCGGCGAGAAGCTTTTGAAGACTTGCTTTGGTCGCTAATCAATTCAGCCGAATTTCGATATCGAAAGTGAGCCGAGTGCGGAAATTGGATTGCGGAATCAGGAAGTGAAACTAACTGACAATTCG
This sequence comes from Planctomycetota bacterium, assembly GCA_024278955.1. Lineage (GTDB taxonomy): Bacteria > Planctomycetota > Planctomycetia > Pirellulales > Lacipirellulaceae > Bythopirellula. The sequence goes on from JAJRSE010000093.1 coordinate 5,787, forward strand.
TCGCGTCTTGCGAAAAACTCAGGATAAAATGAGAGAGCCTAGAATCATGAATCCTCGCTTACAGCATCATACGAACATTGCGATTCGTCGAAACCAAGTGGTGGGGCGTCGCGACTTTTTGCGGCAGATGTCGGCTGTTGGGCTGGCTGCCGGAGCTTGTAATTGGACCGAGGTGATTCGTGCTTCGGCTGATGAGCTTCGGTCGCGCGGCATGGCTTGCGTACTGCTGTGGATGCAAGGCGGCCCATCGCAATACGAGACGTTTAGCCCCAAGCCCAATCATTCCAATGGGGGAGAGACCAAGGCCATTTCGACCAGCGTGCCAGGTATTCAGATCGCAGAGAACTTGCCTTACTGCGCCAAGGTAATGGACAAGATGGCGATTGTTCGCTCGATGACCAGCAAAGAAGGAAACCACCAACGAGCGACCTACTTGCTGCATCACGGCTATCTTCCGATGGGCAGCGTCAAGTTTCCGACTCTTGGGTCGAACGTGGCTCATCAGATCGGCGATGCGGCGAACCAATTGCCAAGCTATGTGAGAATTGGCAACCGGCTTGCCAACTCGGGGGGAGGAGGATTCCTGGGCGTGGACTACGATCCGCTGATTTTGTCCTCTGCCAACCGCCCCCCAGAGAACACTACGCCGACTACGGGTCGATCGCGGTATGAGCGCCGGTTGAAGCTGCTGAGCTCGCTTCAAAACGACTTTGCGAGCGGATCGGGAGCCCAGGTGGTCGCCGATGGACGCAAGTTGGTTACGAGCGCCTCGGAAATGATCCTTAGCCCCAGCATGGCGGCATTCGATTTGGAGAAAGAACCTGCCGGCCTACGTACGCAGTATGGCGAGGGAGAGTTCGCCTCAGGCTGTATGATGGCTCGTCGTTTAGTGGAACATGGGGTGACGTTTGTCGAAGTGGTTTCGCGGGGCTGGGACACGCATCAGGACGTTTTTAGTCGGACACGAGACCTAACCGCCCAGGTCGATCAACCGATTGCAACTTTGATTACCGATCTTAAGCAACGTGGTATGCTCGAAAAAACTTTGGTTGTCTGGATGGGTGAATTCGGGAGATCTCCTCGCGTGAATGCCCGCAGTGGACGCGATCATTATCCGAAGGCATTTAATGCGATGTTAGCCGGGGGGGGAGTTTCCGGCGGACAAGTTGTTGGTAGCACCAACGCCGGAGGGTCGGAAGTGACCGATCGACCGGTTTCGGTTAACGATCTGTTCCGCACCATCTACCACACGCTCGGCATCGACGCCGACGAAGAAAACATCAGCAGCATCGGCAGGCCAATTAAGCTTGTAGATGGCGGCAAAGTGGTCGAAGAGCTGTTTTCGTAGAATCCTGTCGCTGAATTGAACCACAACGGCACGACGGACACAACGAAACTGAACTGACACAGCAGGAGTTTCGGAGGTTCAATTCCGGGATATGTTGCGAAGTCGTGTTCTTTGTGTCGTCGTGGTTCAATTAACTTAGCGTTGTAGTATTAGAGAGAGCCGCCTTCTGGTAATTCTTTTTCCAGCGAAAACGGCTTCTCGTTTTTGGTTTTTGTTAGGCCGAGAATTTCTTCAATCTTTGTAGCGATCGTCTGCGCATCAGAACGATGGACAATCCCGCTAACCAGCTTTTCGGTATCGCCCGCGTCTGTTTTGAGAGTGACCTGCTGATAAACGGTTGAGCCCGATCGGGTGCCCGAGGGTTCTGCGATGACCGAGGCAATATCGCGTTGCTCGAAGCGTCGCCGCTTTCCCCTGCCGAGCCATCCTCCCTGCACTTCGACGCCATCGGTGCCGAAATAGAGCGAGGTTTTCTCGAGCCAAAGCCAAGCGCAGAGTCCCAGGACAAGCAGGTCGGTAAACGGAAACACGACACGGAACAAAAGCGGAGCCTCGGAGAAAAGGAGGCCCACGCTTGCGCCCGTCCAAACGAGTGCGAACACCGACATTCCCAAAGCGAGCCCCAAGTTTCTTCCCATCGGAAAAATCACTTCACAGCGGCTGGGCGTTTGCGAAAGCAATTGGCCTCCGGCACGCGAGAGGGCCGATTCAAAACTCATCGGTGTCGAAAATTCGCTAAGCAGCTGATTGTCTTGTGGTGAGTCGGGCGAGCTGTCGCTTGTTTTGAAGACGGGGACCTCGAAGTTGGCGACATAATCGACGCCGGGGACCTCGGCTCGTACCTCAATTTTCCACAAGTAGCCTGCTTCGTCGTCGGTGGGGTGCTGGTCGAAGGGAATGTAAAAACTTACGGGGATGACGGTCTTGTTGGTGTGGTCGCTGCCTAGCGTTTTTGTGATTTCCTGGTTCGTTTGCCAGACAGGTTCTTCGTGGGTCTCGGTGCCATTGGCAGTTTTTCTCGTTTTCTTTTCAAAACAGGTTAGGGTAAGAAGAAAACTTTCGGCAATTTTGAGTCCCGCCGGGGCGTAGATCACGCCAGCCACTCGGCCTCCGAGGACGCCTGGTACAGCAGCCATTTCCAATTCGCTGCTACCCCATCGGGACACGCCGATTGCCATGTAGATTGTTTGCCCTATCAAGAGCATTCCGATCGCAGGGAAACCTAGACAAATGGCTGCCACCCAAACAGGCATATCTTTGTCGCTGAAGAAGAATGCGCCGGCGACGCCCCAGCTGATGGCATTCCAAAAAAGAGTCATCGCGGCCATGACGAGCACCGGTCCCCAACGAGACGAGCGTATGCGTCCGCTAGCCCAGTCGTCGCGGCAGAGCCAAGGCTCGTTTGGATGGAGCTGTGCAAGTTGCTCTTGCTGTTTGGCTTTTTTTCCTCCCCAGATGCCGGCGCCCACCATGCCAAATCCAACGCCCCCAAAAACCAACCCGAATATCGCTTGGAAGGCCAACATACTAGGTCGCAGTTCGCGATAGAGCAGCGCCTCGGCCGGGTCGTCTGGATTTACAAAACAACGAAACGGCTTGCCGCTTTTTTGATATTTCATTAACTGCTTGGACTTTTTTTGATGAAAGCTTCCGAGGTTGTCGCTTCCAGAATGAAGTCCGACAACCTCGCTTTCGTACTCTTTGCCTGCCCATTGATATTTGTAGCGGGCAATCGCTTGGTAGGTCGTGCTATCGGAGCCGGAGCTCTTCTTCAGCTCGGCTTCGAGAATGGTGCAGCGAGTTTCAGTCCAGCTCTGGGCCTGGTTCCAATAGAGCAGGCTGCGCACGGTGAGCACCGACATCACGACCCCCACCGCAGCAAAGGGTAACGCGAAAAGGATCAAGCAGCCGATGCCAAGTTTTTTGTTGGGCTTGCTGCTCATTGCGATCTTCGATGGTTATGTTTGAAAATACTGCTACACGTTAAACAAGAAATGGCAGACGTCGCTGTCTTGCATAATATAGCTTTTTCCTTCGACTCGCATTTTCCCCGCTTCTCGGATCGCTTTTTCGCTGCCGAGTTCCTCTAGATCGCCGACCGAATAGGTTTCGCAGCGAATGAAGCCTCGCTCGAAATCTGTGTGAATCACGCCCGCTGCCTGAGGGGCGGTGGCGCCGACCGGGATGGTCCAGGCACGAATTTCTTTTTCGCCAGCCGTAAAGTAGCTGTGTAGCCCAAGTAGGCGATAGGTTGCGTGGGCGAGGGATGCGAGTGCCGGTTCTTCGAGGCCAAGGCTTTCAAGCATCTCTTCAGCTTCTGCTTCGTCGAGTTCGGCAAGCTCCGCCTCGAGACTGGCACAAACGGGCACAACCGTGCCTCCTTCGGCTTCGGCGTGGCGGCGCAATGCCTGGGCATGAGAGTTTTCGCCCTTCAAGTCGCTTTCGTCGACGTTAGCAATGTATAACACGCGCTTGCTTGTGATGAGTTGCAGTTCGGTAAGAACTTTCGCCTGGCCGACGTCTTCGTAAGAAAGTTCGCGGACGGGCTTGCCCTCGGCAAGCAGGGCTTGGCAGGCGTCGAGTACTTCGAGTCGTAGCTTTGCTTCTTTATCACCGGTTCGAGCAGTTCGACGTGCCTTGTCGGTCATGGCTTCGACCGATTGAAGATCTGCTAGCATTAGCTCGGTATCGATGGTTTCGACGTCGCGTAGCGGATCGACTTTGCCGTCGACATGAACGACATCGGCATCCTCAAAGCAACGAACAACGTGCAGAATCGCGTCGACGGTGCGGATATGGGCCAGGAATTTATTGCCGAGCCCTTCGCCGTCAGAGGCTCCGCGGACGATGCCTGCGATGTCGACAAGTTTGAGAACAGCAGGAATGATTTTTTCGGTTTGTATATACTTCTCGATGCGTTTTAATCGGGCATCCGGGACACTAACCGCTCCCACATTGGGCTCGATCGTGCAGAAAGGGTAGTTTTCGCTCGCGATTCCAGCAGCCGTAAGAGCATTAAAAAGGGTCGATTTCCCGACGTTTGGCAGTCCAACAATTCCGGCTTCCATATTTTTATCGCTTCCGATTCACAGCAAAGACAACGTAAAGTGGCTACTAGAGCCCCGGATTTTAGCCCATGAGGCTGCCGGACAACAACCGCTTTCGTGGGACATTTTGGCCAATCTCACATGGCAAGATCGGCCAACAACGGTAATAATGACGCATAGAGAGCCGTAGCCGAAGACTGGCTCCGCGCCCGTCGCCGATGGGCTTTTCAAAGATCGACCCTACTAGAAAGTGTTTCCATGGCGAGTTGGCACAATTTTTTGAAGTCGCGCGTCCGCTTTGGGTTCGTTCTGACGCTTATCCTGAGCGTTTTTCATAGCACCGCAGCTGCCGAAAACGAAGGGCTTGCCGATCTCGACGAGGCAATGCGAGTAAAGGTCAATGCGACCGGGGTACGAGACGTCAGCAAGGCGATCGAACTACTCGAGCGCGCCCTAGACCGCGGCCTGGATGCCGAGAATACCGACTTTGCCGAAAGCATGATCTCGGCTGCTCTGATGGAACGCGCAACTGCGCTCATGCGAGTGATTAACACTCGATCGATTTACGAAGCGAAAATTCAACAGATTCGCAATATCGTTGTATCGGACTTGCGCCGTGTGCTGGCCTACGACAGCGCACCTGCCCAAGCGAGCCTGTTCTTGGGAAGGCTAATGGCACTTCCGGGAGGCGATCCTCATGAAGCTCGACGGGCCCTTACTACGTATCTTCAAACACCCGAGTTGACAGATAACCTTCGGGCGGAAGCTCTTAACTTCCGTGCCAGACTCCAGGCAGACGAAACCAAAGCGCTTGCTGATTTTGACGAAGCGATTCGACTGGCTCCTCTGAATCCTGGTTACCGACTTGTTCGAGCCCGTTATTTGCAAGGACACAAAAAGTATGACCAGGCCCTTGCGGAACTCAAGCAAATACTCGGCCAAGCTCCCGACGATGCGAATGCGTTGATACTGCAAGGCGAGGTTTTTCGTGAGCTAGGCAAAATGGACGAAGCAATCGAGAGCTTCGATAAAGCAACCGTGCAGGCACCCAAGGCGCCGAGCCCATTTCAGAATCGAGGAGAAATCTATCGCGAGCAAGAAGAATATGCTCAAGCGATTGCGGAATTCGACAAAGTGCTTGAGCTTCAGCCCGGGGTACTGCTGACGCTTGTGCATCGGGCCGAGGCCTATCTTTACTCGGGGCAATTGGAAGAAGCTTTATCGGACGTCGAGATGGTGCTTGAAAAGCAGCAGTCGATTGCTGCCCACCGTATTCGCGCGGAAGTTCTCACCAAGATGGACCGACTGGAAGAAGCGATCGAAGGGATGGAACGTGTTTCCTTGGCGATGCCCGAGCAGCCCGAACTCAAGATGCAGTTGGCACTTTACTATTTGGTCGACAGCCAACCCCGCAAAGCGATCGAAGCTTACGGCGACGTCATCGAGATAAAAAAAGAACACTTTCTTGCCTGGCGTAGCCGGGGCGATGCCTACCTCAACATTGGTCAACATGCCGAAGCCGTTGCCGATTTTGAGGAAGCACTGAAACTCGAGCCTAGCGATATTTCGGTGCTCAATAATTTGGCCTGGGTTTTGGCAACCTCCCCAGACGATAAAGTGCGAGACGCCTCGCGATCGATCGAACTAGCGACCCAAGCCTGCGAGCAGTCGGGCTACTCGAAGTCGCACATCCTGAGCACCCTGGCAGCGGCGTATGCCGAATCAGGGGATTTCGAGACCGCGATTAAGTGGTCGCAAAAGGCGGTCGACATGGAAGACCCTGAGCATGCCGAACAGTTATCCCACGAGTTGACAAGCTACCAAGAAAACCGGCCGTGGCGTGAAAGACAGAACGTCGAAGATGCCAAGAAAAACAAAGCAGCGCCTGAGAAGAAAGAAGCCGAGGCTCCGAAAGCGGTAGATGCCGCGGGCTAATGGCTGGTGAGTTCCTCTTTCTACGCTACGAGTGCCCGAAATAAACCTGCTGCGGCGGTTCCGCCGAGGAGTGGTCCGGCTACGGGAATCCAAGCATATCCCCAATTGGAATTGCCTTTGCCTGGAATCGGGAGCAACGCATGAGCAATGCGTGGTCCCAGGTCGCGGGCCGGGTTGATTGCGTAGCCGGAGGTTCCGCCGAGCGAGAGGCCAATCGCGAAGACCAACAGCCCCACGGGCAGCGCTCCAAGGGTTCCTAGTCCAAGTGTCATGGTCGAAGTCGTTTCGCCGGCGGCTTCGATCGTCGGCGCCGCGGCTAGCAAAACGCCAAGCACTAAGACCAGGGTGCCTAATGTTTCGCTAAACAGATTGCTACTCGTTCGACGAATTGCCGGGGTATTCGCAAAAGTGGCCAGCTTGGCCCCGGGGTCATCGCTTACGGCGTAATGATCTCGATAGAAAACATAGACGAGCGAACCGCCGGCAATTCCACCCAGCATTTGTGCGGCCATATAGCCAGGCACTTTTGCCCATGAAAAATCAGACGTCCCGAGTGCTAGGCCGATCGTGACGGCGGGGTTCAGGTGGGCTCCGCTAAACGGGCCTACACACCAAACTGCAACAAAGACCGCCATCCCCCAACCAGCGGTGATGACAATCCAACCTGAACCGTGCCCTTTGGTTTGCGGCAAGACGACATTCGCTACGACGCCGTTGCCAAGCAAAATAAGTATCAGAGTACCTACGAATTCGGCGACATAAGGATCCATCAATCAACTCCTGAGGAAGAATCGTATTTTTACTGTTCGCGTGCCCAGCCAAGAGAACGCTCGACCGCACGATGCCATTGGGTTTGCCACTGGGCGGCTTGATCGGCAGAAATCGAAGGCTCAAATCGCTGCTCAATGCTCCACTGCGCAGAGATCGCCTCGCGATTCGGCCACACTCCTGCGGCCAAGCCGGCCAAATAGGCGGCGCCAAGGGCGGTGGTTTCGGTAACAGTCGGGCGCACTACGGGCGACTGCAAAACGTCGGCCTGAAATTGCATCAGCAAATTGTTTACGCTCGCCCCTCCATCTACGCGCATCTCGGGCAAGGCTGCTCCAGAGTCGGCGCTCATCGCATAAGACAAGTCGGCCACTTGCAAAGCAATGCTTTCGAGCGCCGCGCGAGCCAGATGTGCTGAGGTGGTTCCACGAGTGATGCCAAGAATGGCGCCGCGAGCGTAAGGGTCCCAATGCGGTGCGCCCAAACCGGTAAAGGCGGGCACCATAAAAACGCCTCCGCTGTCGGGTACCGAGCTGGCCATCGCTTCGATCTCGGAAGACTGTTTGATGATTCCGAGCCCGTCGCGCAACCAACCGACAACGGCTCCGCCGATGAAGACACTTCCCTCTAGGGCATATTCGGTTTTGTCGCCAATTCGCCAAGCAATGGTTGTCAGCAGCTTGTTTTTCGACTCGATCGCCTCTTCGCCAGTGTTCATTAGCATGAAGCAGCCGGTGCCGTAAGTATTTTTGGTCGAGCCACGAGCAAAGCAAGTTTGCCCGAAAAGGGCCGCCTGTTGGTCGCCTGCGATTCCGCCAATCGGTATGCCAGCCAAAGGCAACGAGTTTGCCACTTCGCCATAAATTTCGCTTGAGGGGCGAATCTCAGGCAAGATGCTTCGCGGCACACCAAAACAATCGAGTAGTTCGTCATCCCAGTCGCCGGTATGAATATTCATCAGCAACGTACGTGAAGCGTTTGAGGCATCGGTAATATGAAGCTTGCCGCCGGTGAGTTTGTGTACCAGCCAAGTGTCGATGGTCCCGCAGGCCAAACGGCCTGCTTCGGCCGCTTCGCGAGCCCCTGCTACGTGTTCGAGCAGCCAAGCGATTTTGGTACCGCTAAAATAAGGGTCCAGTAGTAGGCCGGTTTTTTTGCGGACCATTGTCTCGCAACCGTCGGCACGCAGGCGATCGCAAACCGCAGACGTACGTCGATCTTGCCAAACGATTGCTGGGTGGATTGGTTGGCCCGTTTTGCGATCCCAGATGACAATTGTCTCGCGTTGATTCGTAATCCCAATCGCGGCCACATCTGCCGGTTTAAGGCCTGCGGTCGCAATCGCTTCTTCAGCAACGCTAATTTGCGAAGTCCAAATTTCCTCGGGGTCGTGCTCGACCCATCCTGGCTGAGGGAAATTTTGTTTGAACTCTCGCTGTGCGACAGCAACCGTCTCTCCACTTTCAGAGAATACGATCGCCCGAGATGAGGTTGTTCCTTGATCTAGTGCCAGAAGAAAAGCCATGGTGAAACTCGTGCAGGACAAGAGGAAGTGCCGGAAACTTCATTGGATCAAAGCAGCCAGCGATTGGCAATCGCTGGCCGAGGCAACGAGAAAAGCATTTGCATTATTTGGAAAACTGATTCAACAACTGAGTTAATTGCTCCGAAGAAAAAGGCTTGGAAAGACAAGCGTCGAGGCCGTAATCGTCCCTATTGTCCAGATCTCCCGAGCCACTCATACCAACAATCCGCAGCGGCGGTCCAGGCGCCCGGTCGCTTGCTTGTTTCCGCATTTTTTCTGCCGCCTTGAAGCCATTGTCTGTTCCCAAGTGGTGGTCGACCAAGACAGCATCGAATGCCTCGGAAGAAAGACAAGCCAACGCCTGGTCGAGAGAACCTACCGCGGTAGGAAGGTAGTCTAAGCTGTCTAGCAGTTTAGTCATGGCGCGGAGTATTAGTGGATCGTCGTCGACGATGAGAACTCGAACCAGCGTTTTTGCTTCGGGTTCTGATTGGTTTTTTTGTTCCTTGGCCTTGGGGTTGCTTGAAGCATCGAGACAGTGCCGTAAAGTGCTACTTAGCTCCTGAACGCTAATCGGCTTGATGAGAACTTCGTGGATGCCGTATTGTTTGAGGGCTTGCTCATCGACGAGGCCTGCAAAGCCGGTCATCAAGAGGACGGGGATATCAGATCGAAGCTTGCGAACATGACGCAACAGTTCGACTCCGCTCGTACGTGGCATGGTCATGTCGGACAAGACGAGATCGTATTTTCCAGGATCTGCTGAGAAGCAGTCGAGCGCTTCGTTAGCTGAGGCACAGGCCGTGACCTGGTATCCAAGCTGCTGCAACATGAATTTGGTCGATTCTAAAACCGATGGCTCATCGTCGACAACCAAGACACGCTCGTTGCCACTTGAAAACGCTTGCTCCAATTGTGATTGTTGGTTCTTTACAGGTTTCTTCTCAGTGCATGGTAGGTAAACAACAAACGTAGCCCCCTTGCCTGTCTGACTTTGAACTTCGATGCTACCTCCGAGACTGGTTACGGTTCCATGCACAACCGAGAGACCAAGTCCTGTTCCTTCGTCTAAGGACTTGGTTGTGAAGAAGGGGTCGAAGATTCGCTCTTGGTTTTCCTCTGAAATGCCCGCGCCGGTGTCATGCACAATCAATTGCGTGTATTGCCCAGGTGGTAGCTCCGTGTGCTGAAGCGTCACGACGCTTGCCGACATGGTTAGTGTCCCGCCGACTGGCATTGCCTGACAGGCGTTTTTGCAGAGGTTTGAAAGAATCTGGTAAAGCTCGGCCGCATCGGCTTCAACGGCACCGCAGTCGCCCTCGATATGAATTTGAAAGTCAATATTTGAGGGAATCGAAGTGCGGATTAGCTGCAAAGTATCTTGTATGATCGGCGCGACGGCAGTTGGCTCGCGCCGCGATTCTTGGCCCTTACGTCCAAAGGTGAGGATCTGACGCACCAACTCTTTCGCACGATTTGCAGCCGCAAGGATCTGCGAAACCTGGTTGTTCTCAACCGAATTTTCTGGAAAATGGTTGCTCAAGCCCTCGGCGTAAATAAGGATTGGCGTCAGCAAATTGTTGAAGTCGTGGGCAATGCCACTGGCTAGAACGGCGATTGATTCCAAGCGTTGGGCTTCGCGCAAGCGGGCATCTGCCTCGCGTTGTTCGGTTACGTCGCGACCGATCGATTGGATTTCGCGCAGGGTGCCCGAATCGTCGAAAATTGCGCGGTCAAGCCATTCGTTCAGTGCCAGCTTTCCGTCGGGCCGCAATACGCGATGCTCGTAAATGTTAACCGGGCTCTGGGGAGTTAGCTTGGCAAAGCTCTCGCGAACTTTCTTTCGGTCGCGAGGAGGAATTTGCTCTAAAATTGAGGTTCCCAGCAATTCTTCGCGAGATTTGCCGTAGTATTTGCAATACGCATCATTGACAAAAATCCGCGTTCCATCGGGCAAGCAGCGGGAGATGAGATCGGTTAGGTCTTCGACAACGCTCCGGTGAAGTTGCTCGCTTTGTTTGAGCTTACGTTCAAAAGCCACTCGTTGAGTGACATCGGTCAACAAGGCGAGCATTAGGTGCTCGCCATCTTGCTTGACAAAACTCAAGGCGATTTCAACCGGAAACTCGGTCCCGTCTTTTTTTTGGGCGGCGAAGTAGCGACCCATGCCGCTTTCGCCCGACGAACGAGAAAGCGTACCGTCCTGAATTTCCAGAGTTTCATCGGTCAGACCCTCGGGAATCAGCTTTTCGAAATGAGTCCCCAAAAGTTCTTCGCGTTGATAGCCAAATAATTTTTCGACCAACGAATTTACCAGAGTGATTTTTCCTGATTCGTCGACTGCGATGACGCCCTGGGCGGCAGATTCGAGCAAAGCTCGCATTGTTCCCTGCGTCCGAAGCATGTCTGAGGTGGCAATCGCGGCGGCAACTAGGTCGCATACCGACGCGGTAAATCCCCGATCGGATTCGTTCCATGCACGCTGTGGGCCGACATGTTCGCAGCACATGACGCCACGCAATTTCCCCCCGACGCGTATCGGAACATGCAGCATCGAGGTAATGCCCATCGGGATAAGCAGCGACTTCGAAAACGCGCTCGTACGGGGATCGGAGGCAGCATCCTCCGCGGCGACAACACGTTGTGTTTCCAAAGCTTCCATGTAGGCCGGGTACTCTTCGACCGAAATTTCTTGGCCTGAACTATGCTGCGAAGTGCTCTGGTCGTACAAGGAATGGAAACGCAATGTTTTCCGGCCGCTACTAAACAGCCCTACGGCTACGCGTTGTGTCGATAGATAGTGGGCAACTTCTTTGGTAAACGCCTGGAGCTTTTTTTCCAAGCTTTGTTCCAACGGTTGCGCTAGAGCCAATCGCAAAAGGATCTTGTTATGCTGTTTGAGCTGGCGCTGGCTTTCGCGCAATCGCTCAAGCTCGGCTTGCAGCTCGCCTGATGAGCCCGCTTTGGTAGCCATTTTTCGACCTGTCCCAGAAAATACAACCCACGAGTGCTTCGTCAAATCATGACTTTAAGGTCGTCATTTCGATTCAACCTTTGAAATACGAGCGAAATCGGAATGACGACCCTAATATTCAATACGGACAAAGCCCTCGTCTCGACACTCAAAACTAAGGCCGTAATTCTACCGCTTAGTCGTCCCGCGGAATAGCATCTCTGAATGGCTGCCAGGACAGTGGCAAAGCCGTAAAAGCAAGGATATTGAGATTGGACCACGCGAAACTGCACAGGCACTTGAAACGAGGCTCCGATGCCAAGCTTTTCGTCAAGTCGTTCGTTTCCCCGCCCATCCTCAATTAGAATCTGGCTTTTCATCTGCTTGCTTGACCGTCTCGCATCCGGCGGGCTACAGTGGTCGATCTCAAGGAAGCTCTGCCCGTACTTTCCCCGACCGACTGTTTAGAATGTCTCACTTGGAAATCGTTCCCGTTTCGACACGCCGAGAACGGAAGCTGTTCTTCAACTATCCTTGGGACCTCTATCGGGGCGATCCGAATTGGATACCTCCGCTACGTCTGGTGAAAAAGGAGTTGCTCAACTACCGCTCTCACCCTTTTTATGACACGGCTGAGATCCAAACCTTCGTGGCCCTTCGCGATGGCAAACCTTGTGGACGAGTCGCGGCGATCAAGAACGATGCTCATAACGAGTGGTACAACGAGAAGCGGGGTTTCTTCGGTTTTTACGAAGCGGAAGAAGACGAGGAAACCACAGGCCGACTTTTCGATGCTGCCCGCGATTGGTTTGCCGAGCGAGGCATCGAGGCGATTCGCGGCCCGGTGAATCCTTCGCTCAATTACGAGCTGGGCACCTTGGTCGAGGGTTTCGACGAGCCGGCTTGGTTTATGATGACCTATGGCAAGTCGTATTACGATCGGTTGATCAAAAGTTATGGTTTCCGCAAAGCCCAAGACATGTTCGCGTTTTGGGGGCATGTCGATATGCTCGATGCGATTTCACAGCGACTTTCTCCGCTCAGTGATAATATCCTCGAACGATTTGAATTAACATGTCGACAGTTCGATGTAAAACGATTCGATGAAGAGATTGCGACGTTCTTAGAAATCTACAATCAGTCGCTGGTTTCAACGTGGGGTTTTGTTCCCATGTCCGACCGCGAAGTGAAAAAACAAGCAGCAGGCATGAAGCAGATGATCGTGCCCGAGCTAACCACCATGGCGGAGATCGATGGCAAACCGATTGGCACGATGTTTGGTCTCTTAGATTTCAACCCTCGAATCAAAGAGATCGACGGCCGATTGCTTCCGTTTGGGTTTCTCAAACTGCTTCGGAATCGTAAAGCGATTACACGAATGAGGTTTATCAGCGCGAATGTTTTGCCCGAGTATCAAAGCTGGGGGATTGGCCTTGCTCTGGTAGCAAGGTTGGTGCCTGATATTTTGAAATGGGGCATTCAGGAAGCCGAGTTTTCTTGGGTTTTGGAAAGCAACGATCTCTCCTACAAAACACTGAAGAAGGGGGGCGCGAAAATCACCAAACGATATCGTATTTATGATTACGGACCCCTAGATACTACGGCCAATGCGAATTTCATGGATCAGACGGAGGGCAGTACCGCGGGCTAGGAGTCGCGATTAGTACTACAGCGATAAGTCGTGGTTCAACCTAGCGTTATAGTGTTCGGTCATTCCGCCGTGGTTCTCATGGTCTAGCGTTGTGTGGTACTAACTCACGGAGTTTTTGACGTATGAGTAGTCCGATTCCTAGCGATGGAAATCTTTCGATTGGCCAGTATCTGATTCAGCGCCTGCAAGATTATGGCATCGCCGATTTGTTTGGCATCCCTGGCGACTATGTGTTGTCGTTTTACACGATGCTGGAAGAGAGCCCGATCAATACGGTCGGCTGCACACGCGAAGATTGCGCCGGTTTTGCTGCGGATGCTTATGCAAGAATTCATGGGATGGGCGCGCTCTGCGTGACTTACTGTGTTGGAGGATTGAGTGTTTGCAACTCGATCGCCGGGGCTTATGCCGAAAAATCGCCGGTTGTGCTTATCAGCGGTTCGCCTGGTATGCGCGAGCGTATTCATAACCCGCTGCTGCACCACATGGTGCGTAATTTCCGGACCCAGTACGACGTTTTTGAAAAACTTTGTGTTGCCGGGGCCGAACTGAACGACCCGCTGACGGCGTTTCATGAGATCGATCGCGTACTAGCAGCTTGCCAGCGATTCAAACGGCCCGTCTATATCGAGATCCCGCGCGACATGGTTCATGTTTGCCCCGCCACGGCGCCCCTTTTCCAGCAGCCCCAGCCTCAAAGCGATTCGAGGGCACTTGCCGAAGCAACCGAAGAAGCGGCCAAGCGAATCGAGTCTGCGCGACAACCGGTGCTTTTGCTCGGAGTCGAGGTCCATCGATTTGGACTGCAAGATGTGGCTCTTGAGTTGGCCGAGTCCACGGGCATTCCGATGGCAGCCACAATGCTCGGCAAAGGGGTCGTGGCCGAGACTCACCCCCAGTACATGGGTCTCTACGAAGGGGCCCTTGGTCGCGAGGAAGTTACGAAGTACGTCGAGTCGAGTGACTGTGTGATCATGCTCGGCACGTTTATGACCGACATCAACCTGGGCATTTACACTGCGGAGCTTGATATTGCCGATTGCATTTATGCAACCAGCGAGGAACTTCGTATTCGGCACCACCATTACCATGACGTCCGCCTCGAAGATTTTCTTGGCGAGTTAGTCCGGCGCGGGGTAAATGTGAGATCTCCGCTGCCCAAGGCACCAACGGATTGGAAGAAAACGCCTTTTCAGATTCAGATTGACGACCCAATTCGCATCTCGCGGATGATCGATCGACTCGACGAGCAGCTCGAAGACGATACGATCGTGATTGCCGATATCGGCGACGCGCTTTTTGCGTCGACCGAGCTAACAACGCGCGGACGCACTGAATTCCTGAGCCCGGCCTATTATACGTCGATGGGGTTCTCGGTTCCGGCCGCATTAGGGGCTCAGGTGGCGCGACCCGAGGCTCGAGTCGTCGTCGTTGTCGGAGACGGGGCATTCCAAATGACCGGGATGGAAGTCTCGAACTTTGTTCGTCGGCAGATGCCGGTGATTGTTTTGTTATTGAATAACGGGGGTTACGGCACTGAGCGGTTACTCCATCCGGGAGAATTTGAATTCAACGACGTTCACCCCTGGCAGTACCATCAGCTGCCGGCACTTTTAGGAGGTGGCACCGGATACTCCGTCCATACGGAAGGCGATTTCGACCAAGCCCTTTCAGCCGCTTGGGCCGATACGACAGGCCCCAGTATTCTCAACATTCAGCTCGACCCCCAAGACTGTAGTCAGGCGTTGGAACGCTTAGCAGCCATGATGGCACCGACGGTAACGCAGAAAAACGAGGGGTAGCCGCATGGTTTCCCACGACTGCCGCACTGCGGTATCATATTACTGCCTAGCCAGGGATTTCCTGTTCGCTCCCTTCCTTTCACTCCCCCCCCCAAGAGCCCACCCGTGAAATTTGCGATTCGACATAGGATGTTCGTGCTACTTTTTTTTGTCGGTGCCATGATGTTGGGGTCGACTTCGGCGGCAGAAGTCGCGGTGTTGCCTGAGGATAGTCAGCCGATTCAATGGCGGCTGATTTGGACGACCGACCCCTCGACTTCGGCAACCCTTTCCTGGAACACCACCGACGCCGGCAAACGGCATCGAGTGCATTTGCGTGAAGCAGACAGCTCAGAGGAAATCATTCTCGAAGCACAGCGCAATGGCAAATACTCGGCCAAAAGCCCGGAACTCTATTACCATCATGCCCATCTGGTGGGGCTCGAACCCGCGACTCAGTATCATGTTACGATCGAAAGCGATGGCAAACGATCGCCCGAGATGTACTTTGTGACCGCCCCTGCCGCGGATGTGCCGATTAGCATTTTATTTGGTGCCGACTCGCGTAGCGGATTGTCTGAGCGGCGACAGATGAATGCAATGCTCGCTTCGATGGTTTTAGAATCGTACCAGCCGGGGCGTGTTCCAATCATCGCATTTGCCCACGGGGGCGATTACATTCGTACAGGAACCCGCCTAGACGAATGGTCTCGCTGGATGACCGACCACGAGTTGACGGTAGGGCCAGAGGGTCGGTTGCTGCCAATCATTCCTGCACGAGGAAATCACGATTTGGGCGAACTGTTTAACGAAGTCTTTGCGTTCCCGGCGAAAGAACGAACCAACTATTACGCGATCAACCTTAGCCCCCAGGTTCGTTTCCTTACTCTGAACACCGAAACGAGCATCGCTGGCGATCAAACGACATGGCTCGAAGCGGAGCTTAAAGCCTCGCGGCCTAACCATCGTTGGCTGCTGGCTCAGTATCACAAGCCAGCATTTCCTGCGGTCAAGCCGCCTTGGATGAACCTGACTCATTGGGTGCCTTTGTTCGAGAAATACAATCTCGATTTGGCTTGCGAAGGCGATGGGCACAACATCAAGCGAACGGCTCCGATTCGCAATTTCAAGATCGACCCGACGGGCGTGGTTTATATTGGCGAGGGCGGACTTGGCGTCGGACAGCGTACTCCGAAAACCGATCGCTGGTACTTGCGTCCACCCCATGCCAAAACGGGCAGTGCCCACCATGTGCAGTTGCTAACGTTTGACGAAGAAAAAATTACTTATCGGGTTGTGTTGCTTGGCGGAAAGCTGTTTGACGAGCACCAATTTTTAGTAAGATCCCCGGAACAGCGCCAAACGCAGTAACGCCAGGGAGATTTCATGCCGATGCCACGTCCCGTTCATACGGCGATCTCCCTCGCGATTGCGACGTTTCTTCTGGCCCTAGTGTTTCGTACTTGGTTGGTGATGGGGATTGTCTACCCGGTGACGGTCGCCGGCAGTTCGATGGCACCGACACTCCGTGGGCCGTATGTGGTTGGAGTGTGCCCAAACTGTAAGGCATCTCTCGACGTGGGTGCAGAGTTTGCTGTTCGCTGCGAAAGTGTTGCTTGCCCCGCATGTGGCCAAGCTCGCGTGCCCCTGAAGGGTCTACCAGTTCAGCGAGGCGACCGACTATGGATCGATCGCGCGTTGGCCAACGTGCGCAGAGCGAGTCGATGGGAAGTCGTCGTTCTTCGCCAGCCGGATGAAGGTAACCAGCTTTGCGTAAAACGTGTGGTGGGCTTACCCGGCGAGACGGTGCAAGTTTCTAATGGGGATATCCTGGTCGAGGGGAAAGTGGTGGTTAAACCGTTCGACAAACAACGGGCAATGCGCCGGCTGATTTCTCGAGCAAACCAAGTTCCTGGGAACTGGAAACCAGGAATCGGAGGGGCTTGGGAATTTTCGGAAGGGGCTTGGAAGCATGCGACGTTAGACGACAAAAATTTCGAGGTGCTCGCCTATGGCTCTAAAAATCACCAGCCTATTACCGATGGCGTGTCCTACAATGCGGGAGTATCGAGACGGCTGAATCGAGTACGGGATTTTATGCTTACTGCTAAGGTCCGAGCAACGGGGGAAGGGCAGCTCGTTTTTCAGATTGATGACGGGACACGGTCGCTTCGTCTGGCAATCGTTCCTTCGACTGGCGAGGTAGTTTTAAGCGAACTGGGGCATCGGCTTTTTTCATGCACTCTTTCGGCCAATGTTGGCCGGCGTTTGAGCCAGAAACCCATGTCGCTATGCCTGTCGAATTTTGATCGGCAGGTGCTTTTGGTTTTAGACAAGCAAGTCGAGCTTCGATATCTTCTGGACCCGTCGGACGAGCGGACGCCCCTTGTTGGGACAGCCCGACCATTTGCCGTCGGAGCGCGAGGGCTGGACGTTTTGCTGAGCGAGTTGGCTGTTTATCGCGATATTTACTACTCCCCTGTCCCGTTGGGAGCCCCCTTGTCTACGAGCACGGCCTTGTTGCGACTGGGTCCTGGCGAGTACTTCGTTCTTGGAGATAACCCGCCAATTTCGGTCGACAGCCGCGTCTGGGGGCCTGTGCCAGGGCGCCTGCTGGTTGGGTGGCCTTTGAGCGTCCGCTAGCACTTGCCCGCAGGCTGCATTATCGTCCGAGCAGAAAATTGGCTATATTGCGTTGCTTGCGGCGAATAACTACGCTCTGGCGATCTGTTAGAGACAAGTTCCCCTTACTTCAAACATTCATCTCATGGCCAAGAAAAAAAAATCCAAGCCTCGTCGCAACCGACCTACCGAACCAATGGCGTCGACTCCTGTTTCTTCCGACGGGCACTCGGGTGGCGGGTGGCACGCGGCTCGGGAAACGATTGAGTCGATCGTTATTGCGTTCGTTTTGGCATTTTTGTTTCGCACCTTCGAAGCCGAAGCGTTTGTTATTCCGACCGGTTCGATGTCGCCTGCACTGCAAGGCCAGCACAAGGACGTCTGTTGCAGCGAATGTGGCTACCGATTTCGTACGACCGCTAGCAGCGAAGGCGATGGTCGGCAGCGGATGATTGCGAGACAACGCAACCAGAGGTTGAGGTTCGGCGCGTACCAAGATGATTTTTCAGGACTCGATGTTTTGGCCGGAGTCTGCCCAATGTGTCGTCAGACAATGGCTTTCCGAACCGATCTTCCCCAAGGCGTTCCTTCGTACATCAATTTGAAAGAGGTCGAGCAAGAGACCAGCTACCCGGGCGACCGCATTTTGGTTAATAAGTATTGCTATCTAAATAAAGACCCTGATCGTTGGGACGTGGTGGTATTCAAGTTCCCAGGCAACGGCGAGATGAACTATATCAAGCGATTGGTTGGTTTGCCGGGCGAGCAGCTCCAACTTTATCAGGGAGATGTTTTTGCGAGATTACTGGGAGAAGAAAGCGAATTTAGTATCCAGCGCAAGCCGCCTGAGAAACAGCAGGCCATGTTCCAAACCGTTCATGACACGGATTTCGAGTCGGCAACCCTTTATGGTGCGGGCTGGCCGTTGCGTTGGGCTCCGGTCGCGCCCGTAGAGACTGCGTCGAAGGGTTGGCAAGTTGATGCAAAAATTGAGGGGCAAACGGTCGAGCAACGATACCAAGTTGCGTCTGACAAAGCCGACCCGATTGCTTGGCTTCGCTACCGTCATTTGCTTCCGACGACCCACGATTGGACCGTCGCGCGGCGATTTAGCACGTCAGGCGAATACCAAGGAACGACCAAAGACCAATGGCTTGGCGCGATCAGGCCACAGCTTATTCGCGATTTCAACGCCTACAATGCCCAACTCGAACGCCGGCAAGTGCGAGCCGCCGGTTGGAAGCTTCCTGAAAAAAGCCTGGGAATGCACTGGGTGGGCGACTTGGCGATTCGGTGTGAAGTCGACATCGAAAAACCTGAGGGAGAGCTGTTGCTCGATCTCGTCGAGGCAGGCAAACATTTCGCCTGCAAGATTGATCTTACCTCGGGTCAGGCGACGCTTACGATTGACGGTTTCGAGAGTTTTGCCCCGGTCGCAACGACTTCGATCGTCAAATCGGGGAACTACGAGCTTCTTTTCGCCAACGTAGACGACCAACTTCTTCTTTGGGTCGACGACCAACTGATTGACTTTGGAGACACGCGATACGACCCCGAGCAGATTTTTGGCGATCGCGAGAAAATGATTCCCCAGACGAGTGAAGAAGAGCCAGGCGACCTTGCGCCAGTGGGGATCGGTGCTCGCGGGGCCTCGCTTACGGTTGAACGTCTTGAAGTGATGCGAGACATTTACTACGTAGCAACGAGCTGGCGAGATGGGCCCTCGTTTAACGATTACTCGCCTGTGCGGCAGGCGACCATGCTTGCCGATGGGACACGAATGCCGGCGTTGCAAAACGAGAAACAGCTGTTTTCAGACCCGGCGGCGTGGCCACGGTTGTTGGATCGGCAGAAACGCAATTTTGATATCAAGAAAGACCAGTTTTTTGTCATGGGCGACAACAGCCCCGCGAGCTTGGACTGCCGCTTGTGGATGTCGAACGGTAGCACAAGTGGGATTCCTGGGGGTCCTTACCTGGATCGACGTTTGTTGACCGGCAAAGCCGTTTGCGTTTTTTGGCCCCATTCGTGGGGAAGTATCCCTGGGATCCAACAACTTCCAGGCTTTCCCAACTTTGGTGACATGAGAATTGTCAGGTAAAAGACACTGGATGTTAGTCGTTAGTATTCAAACTCAGTAGTTCCAAAAACGGACAAATCCCTCTAGGTGAACGCAAGCTCCCTCTGGTACATGACTTGAGTCAAACCACGTCATCTCCAAGGAGGGAGCCATGCGTTCACGCAGAGAGTATATCATCACGAAGGACGAAGTTCA
>JAJRSE010000094.1 GCA_024278955.1 Planctomycetota bacterium
AACTTCGTCCTTCGTGATGATATACTCTCTGCGTGAACGCATGGCTCCCTCCTTGGAGATGACGTGGTTTGACTCAAGTCATGTACCAGAGGGAGCTTGCGTTCACCTAGAGGGATTTGTCCGTTTTTGGAACTACTGAAAGTGTTATTTTTGCATCCGGTTTTGAGAATGGGTTTGCGGGCTGGAAGCACAATGACAAGGTCAGTGTGTTGAATACCGATAAAAAAGTAGTTCATTGGGGAAAGAGCTGTGCACAAACAACGGCCACAAAGGGAAATGAGAAGGGTGGCGATATTGTATTCTCACTACCCAAAAGTGTCGATCTATTGCATGTGCGTTTTTACGCAAAATTTCATGCAAACACCATCATGCCAAGTCATTTTGTGAAGATACAAGCGATTCCTAAAGGATTTTGGCCAAATGCAGGTAGACGTCCTCCGGGAAATAAAGCTTTCTGGACGGGGATTGAACCGTCCAAAAATGGGAAGTGGCTATTTTACACCTATTGGCATAAAATGCGCAGTTGGAATAATGCCAATGGCGAGCCCAACCACCCTCCCGAGGGGACTGGCACCAGCTTTTATGGCAATGTCTTCCATCCCGATAATCAGAAGACGGTTGAGTTAGATAAATGGATATGTGTTGAGGCGATGCTTAAAGCGAATACGCCTGGAAAATCAGACGGTGCTCAGGCTTTTTGGATCGATGGCAAACTCCTGGGACATTGGAAAACAGGAACACCCGTGGGTAGTTTTATTCGTGACAAATTCGTCACCAGTGGTCCGTTTAATAAAAGCCCTGCTCCGTTTCCTGGCTTTGAATTCAGAAAAAACAAATCCGTTCAAATAACTTCTGTTGTATTGCAATGGTACTTTTCAAAATCAACGCAGACAAACATTGTGTATTTTGATGATATCGTTGTTGCGACACAATATGTTGGGCCCCTCACCCTATAAAGAACGGACTCTCGAAAAGATCGCAAAGAAATGGATGAGTAATGATAGCGTCTGAAAAGTGAAGATGTGGCAATTGGGTTCGTCGCGAATTTGTCCCGAACCGCCAATGGTCACTCCCGAGTAGGAATAGTCTTAGCAATCTTGGCGAGAGGAGATTTTGATTCGGGCGAATCATAAGAGCTTGTCTTGTTGCCTTGCAGGGAGGTCAATGGGAAAGACGAAATTGGAGTCGCAGGCAGCGTTAATCGGATTGAGCAGGCCGCCTCAGGAGACGATAATGAGTTGGTAGATACGTTTACTGTTTTGCCCCCGAAGGTACAAAGAAGAGGCGGCCACGGATGAGATTTTGGGTAGATTTTGGATGCCGATTGGGGATTTTCTTGATCTGGGCATCCGGGTTGACGGTCGCGGCTTTGGCCGCCGAGCCACGATCTCCTCGTATCGCCAATGTGGAAATCCTTGCAGAGCAGGGCTGGGCGAACAATCCCGACACGATCTGGTACGACAACTTCGACAGCTCAAAGCCGCTTGCTGGTCGCTATCTTGAGTATCACAGTAATGATGGTGAATTTGTCCCGATCGCCAGTGAATCGCTCGGCGGTTCGGGCCAGTCGATGCAGGTTCGTTGGCAGGCGGGTGAAGTCGACGCTGGAGGCTTGAAGAAAACATTCGGCCGGAATCCGATGGAATGGGGGAATGCTGGTGTGCGTAGCGCCGAAGACTTCCGCGAAGTTTATTGGCGCCATTATGTCAAAATGCAGGAAGGTTGGATCGGTCAGCCCGCTAAGCTTAGTCGGGCGACTTCATTTTCGTCCTCCAATTGGTCGCAAGCGATGATTGCACACATCTGGAACGGTAGCCCGACCGGCCTCAAGGCCGATCCGGCTCGTGGAGTTAACTCGGATTCGCAAGTTGTGACTACGCAATACAACGACTTTGATAATCTCTCTTGGTTAGGAGGCAAAGGAGCTAGTAGCAGCAATGCCCAGGTGTTTGACACGGCCGAATGCGGACGGTGGGTCTGTGTCGAAGGACATGTCAAGCTAAATACGCTTGGCCAGTCTGACGGCGTTTTTGAACTCTTCATTGACGGGCAGCAAGAAGTGAGCCGTAAGGATATCAACTGGGTTTATTCATGGGGCGACTACGGGATCAACGCGGTTTTTCTTGAGAACCACTGGAATAGCGGAAGCTCCGTCGAACAAGAGCGTTACTTCGACGATTTCGTTATTAGCACCTCGCCCATCGGCCTTGCTAAGTCGCCTTGGAACCCCGTAGTGACAAAAACTGCCTTTCACGATCCTGATTCAGAGGACATGCAAACGGCGTGGCAGCTTCAAGTGGCTTCAAGCATCGGCGACGACTGGGTTTGGGATTCAGGCGATATTGCCGGAGCAGGCCTTAGCGTTGTGGTAAATACTAACAGCGGAAAATTCCAAGGAAGCTTAACCGGGGCAGGTAAGCTTCTGGGGAATCACCTCTACGCTCTGCGCGTCAGACAGCAAGACACGAGCGGTCAGTGGTCAACGTGGTCCCCTTGGAACACTTCGTTACAAACGGGCTCGGCTGCGAATCTGCCTGGAGATCTGGACAAAGAGAACGAAGTCGACGGGTCTTAAATTCATGAGAACAGAAAAGAGAAGAGCAATGCGATTAAAAATAGTTTGCTTGTGCCTAGGTGGCTCATTTGGGTTGACGGTCGGGCTTACGACTGAGGTTTTGGCCGCTGTGCCGCAATCCCCTCGTATCGCCAATGTGGAAATCCTTGCCGACCAAGGTTGGACGAACAACTCCGATACGATCTGGTACGACAACTTCGAGTCAAACACAACTCTCAATACGAATTACGTCGAATACGTGAACGATAGCGGCGAGTTTGCCCCGATCACCAGTGAATCGCTGGGCGGATCGGGCCGGTCGATGCGAGTCCGCTGGCAGGCGGGCGAAGTCGGCGCGGGAAACTTGAAAAAGACTTTTGGACGTGCTCCGGGAGGCTACCTCCAAGGCCCCGCCTCGCGACCTACCGAAGATTTCACCGAAGTCTACTGGCGTCAGTACGTCAAGATGCAAGAGGGTTGGACTGGCAATCCGTCCAAGCTCAATCGGGCGATTTCCTTTGCGAAGTCCGATTGGTCGCAGGCGATGATCGCGCACATCTGGGATGGCAGCCCGACCGGCATCAAAACCGATCCGGTAAGCGGGGTCAACTCCGCATCACAAGTTGTCACCAATGGGTACAACGACTTTGGTAATTTCACTTGGCTCGGAGGTAATGGAGCGAGTAGCAGCAATGCCCAGATATTTAACACGGCCGAAAGTGGCCGCTGGGTCAGCGTCGAAGGTCGCGTCAAGCTTAACACGCCTGGCCAATCCAACGGTATCTTCCAGCTCTGGGTTGACGGACAACTCGAGGCAAGCCGCACCAATCTGAATTGGGTCTACTCGTGGGATGACTACGGGATCAATGCCGTTTTTCTTGAGAACTGGTGGAATAACGGAAGCCCAGTCGAGCAGGAACGCTATTTCGATGACTTTGTCATTAGCACCGCGCCGATTGGCTTGGCAACATCGCCGCTTAATCCACTGGTAACGAAAACTTCCTTCAGCGATCCCGATGGAGGGGATACGCAAGCGGCTTGGCAGCTGCAGATTGCTTCAAGCCTAAGTGGCAGTGATCTAGTTTGGGATTCGGGCGACATTCTTGGTGCAGGGCTGAGCATTGAGGTGAACAACTCGAGCGGAAGTTTCCTGGGAAGCCTATCTGGGGCAGATAGGCTTCTCGGGGAGCAGCTCTATGCTGTGCGAGCCAGACAGCAAGACTCCAGCGGCCAATGGTCGAGTTGGTCCCCTTGGAATACTTCGCTTCAGACCGGCTTAGCGGTAGGGCCGCTTGGCGATTTTGACCAAGATGGCGATACAGACGGGGCCGATTTCTTGCTTTGGCAGCGCGACACGAGTGTTGGCAGCCTCTCGGATTGGCAAGCCGACTACGGCGCCGCTGCGGCACTCAGCAGCGCGGTCGGTGTACCGGAACCATCGAGTGCCGTTTTATTCGGGGCTTCCGCGTTGTTGGCATCCATGCTCGCCTCTCGACGTCAAGCGTGTGGTTATCGTGTGTCGAGTCGTCGCAGCTCGCCGTTATCTACGAACTCGGCGCCCCTGGCTCGGGGTTTTTTTCGATGAAGCACTACCTTGCCAACAATAGACCCAAGCCAAGGCGTCTCGGTTTCACACTTGTTGAATTGCTCGTGGTCATTGCGATTATCGGCGTCCTCGTTGCCCTCTTGCTTCCTGCTATCCAAGCGGCTCGCGAGGCGGCTCGACGCTCTAGTTGCACCAACAACATGAAGCAACTTGGCCTCGCCTTGCAAAACTATCACTCGGCAATTGGCGAGTTTCCCTCAATTTCGAAGGAAGGCGCAGGGCGGTGGTTTCCGAGATGGAGACACGGGCCCACTTGGATCGTCTCGATCTTTCCCTACTTTGAAGCAAGTAACACCTTCTCGCGAGTTGATCTCTCCCAAAATTTTTGGGTAGGAGGAGGTGGTGGCAAGGCAAACTACCAGGCCGTGGATGGTTTTCTTCCCGGCGTAATTCATTGCCCCAGCAGTCCTCTTCCTCGTTCCTATCTGACTTCGGTGCTAGATGGGGCGGTGGAAATTGCCGAGACCTCCTACGTGGGAGTTGTCGGCGCGGCGTATATCAATATCGACTCCGCCAATATCGATAACAGCGAGTGGCATCCGACGACTGAGCATGGCACTCTCGCAATACATGGTCCAGTAGCCGGCAGCGGCGTGCTTGTGCTAATGCGAAAAATTCGGATCGACCAAATTAGCGACGGAAGCTCCCATACCATCATGGTGGGTGAGCACTCCGACTTCACCTCGGTTCCCGTCGCAGTTTCAAAATCTGGGGGTGGTGGCCCACCGCCTCCGTGGGGTCCGGGGCCCGTCGACATGCGAACTTCCAACCGTCACGGAGCGTTTTGCGGAGTGAGCTACCACATGGAAATGGCAGGGCTCAATTCGGTTGACCGTCTAAGATGCGCGGGGTTTACATGCATGCGAGCCTTTAATATGACCACGGTCTTTAAGTACGGAATCAATGATTCTACTTAGGAGCCTCCCAATACAGATTACCTTGGAGCCAATCGAGCCTTTAACTCGGCCCATCCCGGAGGAGCGATGTTTTTGTTTGCCGATGGGCATGTCGGTCTATTGGCAGACAATACAACTTTGCAAGTTCTAAGCAACCTATCCAACCGAGACGACGGAAACATCAACGCACTTTAGTTCGACTTTGATTACTGACGACAACCTGCGGCAACGTTCCTGACTGGCATAAACCGCCGTACGAAATACTCCGATGCTGCCCTCTCTATTGAAAACTACTCCTACTGGCTTTTGGCCCCGCGAAGCTCTAATTTTTAAGTCAAGGAAAAATATCATGATAACACCAGGACGAATGTTACTGACGATTCCTGCGGCATTTGGGTTGCTCATGGGTGGGCTACTGGCTGGGAGCACGCGGGCGGTGCCGTTTGCTGGGGGCGCGTTCGATATCGATTTCGTGACGATCGGCAACCCCGGAAACCCCAATGATAGCGGGGGGTGGCTGCACCATGGTGGCGTCGACTACGTCTACCAAATGGGTACCTATGAAATAAGTGTCGAGATGATCAATATCTACAATGCGGATACGTCGTCGATTGCTGGGCCCGCGATTACGACAGATTCCGCGTACGGGGCCAATCGCCCAGCCTACGACGTAAGCTGGAACGAAGCAGCCCGTTTTGTGAACTGGTTGAACCGAGACGGAGGGTTCCAAGAGGCTTACCAGTTTACGACGAGCGGTGGGAACGACAACATCACGCCGTGGGTCTCTGGGGATGTCGGCTACGATGCGAGTAATCCTTATCGCAACACGGACGCTCGCTACTTTCTTCCGACCGAGGACGAGTGGTACAAGGCAGCATTTTACGACCCGAACAAGAACGGCGGTGCAGGGGGGTATTGGAAGTACGCCACCGGGAGCGATAGCGACCCGATAGGAACAAGCGGCGGAACCACTCCCGGGACGGCCGTCTATCGAGATGGGGTGAACCCCAACCCGCCAGCACCTGCCGCCATTACTAACGCCGGTGGCCTCAGTCCGTATGGCACGATGGCGCAAAGTGGTAATTATTTTGAGTGGATGGAATCCCCCGGTGATGGAGGCCAGTTCAGTCCCACGGGCGCCGGAAATCGCCAAATCCGTGGTGGCCGCTGGAACGACCCCCATGGTGCTGGCGAACTGAGTTCGAGCTTCGCGGTCGGCGACTTCATTCCGAGTCGCGAAGACGGTCGCGTCGGATTCCGTGTCGCCGCTGCCGTTGCTCCTGCGCTGCTTGGCGATTTTGATAACGACGAGGATGTCGACGGGGCTGATTTTCTTATTTGGCAACGCGACACGAGTGTTGGCAGCCTCTCGGATTGGGGAACCAATTTTGGTACCGCCGCGGCATTCAGCGCCGCAGTCGGTGTGCCGGAGCCGTCGAGTGCCGTTTTATTCGGGATCTCCGCGTTGTTGGCAAGCTTTACACGGTTCTCGGCGTCGTCTCGAAGGAGACCTCTCAATCCTTGAGCTCAGTCCCTAAGTTCTGTCCTAGATTTTTAGCCTCTATCGTTTTCGGAAAGATTTTATGCCTCGCTTGACGAGACGAGATTTTTTTTCTCACAGTTCAGATTGCTTAGTCCGCGGATACCTCATGGGAGGTTGTGCATTTTCAGCTGCTGGCATGAGTCAATCAGCCAGTGGGGCGTCACTCTCCAACACGTCCTCCGGACCTCCCCACATTTACTCTTTAGAGGAGATGCCTCGGGTCGATGTTCATGTGCACGTTCATGCGGATGAGGAGCAGGGGCCACCTGGGAAAGACCTCAACGAGCTCACCCAAGCGTTTGTCAAAATCATGGACGAGTCGGGGATTGCGGTTGGAATCAACCTGAGCGGTACTCGGGAAATGGTGTCTCAACTGGCCGAATACGATAAGACCTGGCAAGGTCGCCTGCTACTTGCCCCACGCGATTCGGATATCAGCGACGGACTTTGGTGGACAGAAGAGGAACTGAAGTGGTTCCAAGAATCTGGATGTGTTGGCACGAAGATCTGGGCTCAAAATAAACAGGGGATCATGGAGGAGTCTCTCGTCAGAAAAGTTCGACTCCAAGGAGAAGTTGGGCTGCCTGCAATCGGTTTCCATGTGGCGGACCCACCTGAGGGCAAGTGGAACACCCCGCATTATGCAGCTCGCATCCGTGACGCGGAGCAGATGATTCGTCAGGTGCCAGATACCACGCTCATCATGGCACATGGTTTTTGGTTGATGAACAACGACACAACGCTTGACTTGCTCGCAACCTACTTTGATCGTTACCCGAATCTCAATGTCGATTTGAGTGCCACTTACCAGTGGTGGGATGTTCCTGAGCCAACCTACGAAAAACTGCGTAACTTTATTATCCAATATCAAGACCGTTTGCTGTACGGATCCGATGCAAACGTGGAATGCACTCCAGAACAATACCGAAATAGCTTCCGTGTCTTAGAGTCGACCGAAGAAAATCTGTCACCATTTTTTGGCGATGAGGCGACCAAAAACATCCGAGGGCTTGGCCTGCCGCTCGAAGTCTTAAACCACATTTACTACTGGAATGCTGCCCGTTTAATCCCTCGAGTCAAAGAGTCGCTTACCAACCTCGGCTATAGCGTGTGACGAACAGTACTCTTCTCGGGAGCTTCATCCCTTACAAACGCAAAAAAGGCTTAAATTATGGACGCCGAAAACCGCCAAACGCTAAGTGTAGAACAAATCAAGGACTACAAAGAAAAAGGCTACTTGTTAACTGGGAAGACACTTTTTTCACCTCAGAAATTCCAAGTGCTGCACGGTATCTTTGAGCACCTATTGGCAACCAAAGGGAATTCTCAAGGGGACGAATTGGATGTGCCTCATTTTTCCAACGAACGTCTTTTCGAGTTTCTCTTAGCTGAGGAAGTCTTGGACATCGTCGAATGTTTGATCGGTCCTAATATCGGCTTATGGAGCAGCCATTTCATCTGCAAGGAAGCTCAGACCGGGGCACGAACTCCGTGGCACGAAGATAGTGCGTATTGGAAAGGGCGTTTTGACAGGTACGACGACATTGTTACCCTCTGGCTGGCTATCGATGAATCGAATCAAGAGAATGGGTGTATGGGTGTTGTTCCCGGGACTCATCAAAATGGATTTTCGGAGCATAGCAATATGGATACCGAGCATAAAATCTTTAATATCGAAATACAGGAAGAAAAAGTTCCATTAGAAAAAGTAAGGTGGTTCGAGTTGCAACAGAACCAGTATTCCTTACATGATTCGCGCATCATCCATGGTGCCAATGCCAATACCAGCAAGACTCGGCGGACGGGATTCACGATGCGCTATTTCAATTCCGACCTAAAGATGGCTCAAAATCATCCTGATAATTTGAATCATAAGGTCTACCATTGTAGAGGTGAAAACCGAGGGGGAAACAAACTAATCGTCTTGTAAAACATGAACAACTTCAAGCAAAAAAATCGGTTTTACTTACTTTTCATTGCGATCACGGCCGCCTTGGGAGGCTTCTTGTTTGGCTACGACACGGCCATTATTTCGGGCACTCTCAGCTCAGTGAAATCACAGTTTGCCTTGAACGCTGTCATGGAGGGCTGGTTTGTTAGCTCTGCCCTTGTGGGCTGTATCGGGGGCGTTGCTGTTGCCGGCGAATTGGCGGACCGATTCGGAAGAAAATACTCGCTCATCGCCTCTAGCACTCTGTTTTTCATTTCGGCGATCGGTTGTGCCTTTTCTGCTTCGCATACAGAACTCATCGCTTACCGAATCATCGGTGGTGTTGCTGTTGGCATGGCTTCTATGTTATCTCCTCTTTATATCTCGGAGATTTCTCCGGCAAAGGTGCGAGGGCAAATGGTCGCTCTATACCAATTTGCGATCACGATCGGAATTCTGAGTGCGTATTTTGTCAATGCGTATGTGCTTCATCTAAGCGAATCTTTGACCTCGTTGAACTCTGGGGGACTCTGGCATAAGATTTTTGTCGCCGAGGTTTGGCGTGCCATGTTTGGTACGGAAGCCATTCCTGCTTTGCTGTTTTTTGCAGCCATGTTTTTTGTTCCTTCGAGTCCACGTTGGCTCTCCTCCAAAAACAAAAATAAAGAAGCGGGAATAGTATTGGCAAAAATCAACAACGCAGAGATTGCTGAAAAAGAGTTGGAATCCATCCAAATCGCCATTACGAATGAATCGGAAGGTTCGTGGTCCGTTTTGTGGCAAAAAGGCCTTCGAGTCGCAATGCTGGCGGGGATTGGTTTGGCTTTACTTTCACAGTTCACCGGCATCAATGCCATTATTTATTACGGCCCACGAATCATGGAAGAAGCAGGGATGCAATTGAGCGATGCGTTGGGAGGTCAGGTGATTATTGGCTTTGTCAACGTGGCAGCGACGGTATTTGCTATTATGAAAATCGATCAGTACGGCAGGAAAAAACTCATGTTAGGGGGTGTTACCGGCATGTTCCTGTCGCTTCTAAGTGTTGGTATTATCTTTCTGCTCGGAAAAGCGGAAGGAACTTTGTTGTTGATTTTCATTTTAACTTTCATTGCTTCTTTTGCCATTGGGTATGGCCCCGTCATCTGGGTTTTGCTTTCTGAAATCTACCCGACTAAAGTTCGTGGGCGTGCTATGTCGGTAGCAGTGATCGCTCTCTGGATAGGTACCGCGGCTATTGGACAGATCGTGCCATGGATGCTAGAAACTCTGTCACCGTCCGGTACATTTTTCATTTTTGCAGCTTGCTGCATCCCGGTCCCTTTCCTCTTGCAAACCATCCCTGAAACAAAAGGAATGTCGCTGGAAGAGATTGAAGAGGTGTGGCAAGCTCATTGAATCAGACACACCGATTATTGATTTTGTTACATTAGGCACCCTCATGTTTGTAGCCGAAATAACTGATGTTTCGCTTCTTCGTCCAGCGTGCGTTGGTGTCTTTCTTCGGCTGTTTCTTACGGATGGTTTCGAGCGTCGGCGGAACGCTTCCCAGCCAATGATCGAATTCAGTTGATTCAGGATGGTGGCATACTACCTTGATGCGGTCATGCCGCCTGCTGAATATCAAATAACTCGTGCTGGTGTACGGACACTTCCTGGAAACATCGACTGTACTCCACGAGGGCTTGGCCTGCCGCTTAGCTTAACCGCGACTCCAGTTGACCTTACGCCTATCTACTAGGAAGGCTTGCGAGTTCTGCAAGGGCTTTGGCTTCGGAATCTTTTTGGAGGTTTTGGTAAAAGTCGTCCATATCGATGACTTCTCTGCCGAGGGCCGATTCGTAGGATTTTTGGGAATCGAGGTTTGCGATGCCGACGTGGCTGACTTCTTAAAGCCCGATGTTGGAGTTGAAAATGTTGGTTGCAGTGGGGCCGAAGAAGTCTTCGTATTGTTGGGGGATGAGGCGAACCGAGCCGCTGTTGATGTAGTCGCTAAGGTTGGGGTGGTCTTCTGTGGTTTGGGTCTTATCGAGGACCATGAAAGTAAAATAGGCCAATTGCTGGTTCCAGAGTTCTAGGGGATCGCTCGGGAAACTGGCGAGGGCGGCGTTCATGGTTTGGTAGTAGTGGTCGGCGTAACCCGGTTCGCTTTCTTTTAGGTGGAGTGCTTTTTTTCCGGCGGCGTATTTTTCTTCAAAGAGGTCGCGGCCTTTGGGGGTGAGGGCTGGGAGTCGCTCCTCGAACTCGACAAAAGTTTCTTGGTATTCGGCTTTTTCAAATGTGCCATCGTCGTTGGGAAACTTGAGCGTGATGGCAGGGGCGAGGCAGGAGGTTTGACGAAGGACGATGTCCTTGCCGACGGGGCCTTGCCAGACGGGAATGGTTTTGATGCCTTGGCGAAGCATCTCGTAGTGAGTCTCGGGTACCGAGGCGACCGAGGGCGTAAGGTGGTTGAAGGCTAAGGAGTTGCTTACGAGGATTTGGCAGGCCACTTTGTTGATTTTTTTTAGCTGGCGGTACTCTTCGAGGCTGATGAGTGCCTGTTCGGGACGGGTGAAAACCTTAACGCATTTTTCGACAAATAGTTCGGCTTGGTCTTGGTCGAATCCCTTCTGCTGTTTGCCTTTCTCGATGAGTGCAAGGAAGGCCGCATCGAAAATTTTTCTTCGGGCAATGATCTTTTCGACCAAGGGGCGATGCTCGGCAGGAATGCAATCGAGAGATAGCCGGGAGCAGAAAACCCGAAAACCGTCTTCTTCGAGTTGCTTGGCCGAAGTTGGACGGAAGGCAGTGCTTTCGACGGAAACTCGCTCGCGTAGATCGTAGTAGTTGACCGGTTCGCAAGCCATAAGACTGAAGAGGTCGCAGATGATACCTAGCTCGTCGTCGGAGGCGCAGCGAATGGCAGCGTGCATGATTTTTCCAAGCCGTTGTGCTTCGACTTCACCAGCCTTGGCATTGACGTTGCTGGCAACGGCCATCATCTGCTTGTAAATCGGCATGCTTTCTTTGAACGTTGCCAAAATCCGTAGGACAATTTCGCGTCGAATCCAGCTTGGAGGGGTGAATGGTTTTTTCATGGCAAGAATCCTAATTCAATAGGCGGGCCTTAAAGGAGCGGGAGCCTTCGAGTGGCTGCCACTGGGAGGTGAGTCTGGATTTTACCACTCTCCGCGTTCAAAAATAAGGTTTGTTAGCGTGCCAAACTATTCGTTTTGCGATTAGTTTTCTCGGTTTTTCGTCTTTGCAATCGGGCTGCTTGGTTGAGCGAAATTACTGTCTATGGTCTGATAGGTGGCAGTGAACGGACGGCGTCATCCGGTATGGAAGAGGAGTTTTTTGAGTTTAGAGAAAGATCTATTGAGTTGGTTGCATGAGAACTTGCCAGCGAGTGGTCGGCACTCGGTTGGGTTGGGGGACGATGCGGCTGTGCTCGGTGGTTTCGATCGGTCAGGGGTGGTCGTGACGACCGATATGCTGACCGAGGGCGTTGATTTTTTGTTGGAGGAAGTCGATCCACGTCGGGTCGGACACAAGGCTTTGGGAGTGAACCTGAGCGATTTGGCCGCGATGGCGGCTGAGCCGGTGGCGGTGTTTGTTTCGCTGGTGTTGCCTCGGCAGGCAGTGGGAGGGCGGGCTGCGTTAGAGCTTGCGATCGAGTTGTATCGGGGGATGATTCCGCTTGCCGAAAAGCTGGGCGTGGAAATTGCCGGGGGCGATACCAATAGTTGGGATGGGCCGCTAGCGATTAGCATTACGGCATTAGGAAAGACCTCGGAGCAAGGGCCTTTGACCCGCGGCGGAGGGCGAGCGGGAGATCAGTTGCTTGTGACTGGGGAGTTGGGCGGAAGTATTTTGGGGCGACATTTGGATGTGCAACCTCGAGTACGCGAGGCCTTGTTGCTTCACGAGCAGTTTGAGTTACATGCTGGGATTGATATTTCGGATGGGTTGGCGCTTGATGTTTCGCGACTTGCCGAAGCAAGCGGGGTCGGGGCGGTTTTGGTGCCCGGAGAAATTCCGATTGCAGCAGCGGCGAAACGGTTGGGCCAGCGCGATGGTCGGTCGGCAGTTGACCATGCTCTTGGCGATGGCGAAGATTTTGAGTTGGTGTTGGCGGTTCCGCCCGAGGAAGCGGCAAGATTGCTTCGCCAGCAGCCGACCGAGGTGTCGATTACAAGGATTGGTGAATTACTAGAAAGCCCAGGGCTTTGGCAAGAGAAGGCAAACGGCGAGCGTCTGCCTCTTGTGGCTCAAGGGTATGAACATTGGGGAGACGAATGAGCGAGTTCCGTTTTATCGCAAAGAGCGAGCAGGATACCGATCGGTTGGGCGAATTGCTTGCTGAGGTGTTGTCGGCTGGGAGCGTCGTTGCCCTGGTCGGTACATTAGGGGCTGGAAAAACTCGATTGGTGCAGGGCGTGGCGGTTGCTCTGGGAGAGCAGGGCGATCGCGTGACGAGTCCTACGTTTGTGCTGGTGAACGAGTACCGCGGTTGCCGCTTGCCGGTATATCATTTCGACGCTTACCGACTGCGAGACGAAGACGAGTTCCTTGAGCTTGGTCCCGAGGAATATTTTGAAGGCGAGGGGATAACATTCGTTGAATGGGCCGATCGGGTGGCGAACTGTTTGCCAGCTGAATATTTCACGATTGAGATCGAGGTATTTGGGCAGACGGAGCGTGAGTTTGTGATGACTGCGAATTGGTCTGGCGGTGAGACGATTGTTCGTGCGCTGAATGCCGACTCGAACTAGTGGTCCGTCGCAGCTTGCGGTAGCCCAGTAGCGTTAGCGTTGCTCGTTCAATTCCAGAAGCATCTGGTAGACCTTCGCCCTAAAAGCTGGGCCGCGTAACCCGTGACGAGGGGTTATTTGGTGCATTGCGCCGTTAACAGCAAAAAAATCGGCAGGTGGGTAGTTGGTAGCCAGCCATTTTCTTGCAGCCTTCCCTGAATTGCCAGCTGAGGTGGCTTTCGTCTCAAGAAGCTGAAGAAGGCGGTAATCTTCCACCCCCTCGGCGGCCCACTCAAACTTGAGGGAGAAATCGAAACGACCGTCTGCGCGAGGAAAGAGCATCATCGCATCGCTCTCCCGGCCATCCATGTCGTAGTAGGGGTAGTTCAGGCTACCGCTGAGATACCACTCCAAAAGGTGGTCGGCCCCGGCCTTGCGGGCGGTGTAGAGTGCTTGGCCGAAAACCTCGCGGTTGTATTGCAGGTTGCCGATCACCTGGTTGTACATACCCCACCGGCTTTTCGCCTTGGTGATAGCGATTGCCGCCTCGCGGGTCATGCTTGAGTACGAACCAACCGTAAATGTCTGATTCAGATCGTAGCCATATTCACCCTTGGAGATCACATGGCTGTAGCCTCCATGCCCAAGCATCGGGTAGTATTTTTTGAGCACTTGGGCACGCTGGAGGTCTCGTTCGACTTTCTGAGAGTAGAGAGAGGCTTCGTCGCTGTAGCTGTAGACGATCGGTAGCCATTGGGACGAAAGCTTTTCGGCAAGTGCCGTGGCGGCGGCACGGCGAAATTCGTCAGAAGGTCGACCGAAGATCTGGTCCGCCGCCTCAGTTCGGACCACGTTATCGAGTCCACCACCATAAGTAAAAACCTTCTTGAACCCGAGTCGACGGGCCTTTGCCATTAGTAGATCGAGGTGGGGAGATTCAAGGACCTCGGCACTGCCTTTTTTGACGAGTTTTGCGTCGGGCAGGGAAGACCATGTGGTAAATCCTCGATCACTGAGTGCTTTGAGGACGTTCATGTTGACCCGGTGGTAGAAGCTCTCGAGTCCCCGAACTTTCACGTGGCCAAGACGGAATGGGTTGAGCCCAAAGAAGCCTACGGCGATATCTGTCTGCGGCAAGGTGAAGGGATGGACCGTGAGGCGGACCGGGTAGACGATGGTCGTCTCTCTAAACTTCAGGACGAGCCTGCCGGCATACAAGCCGGGCTTGGTTTCCCGCTCGATTTTCACCTGATAACGGAGCATCCGGCTGGTGTCGTCTGAAAGAGAGATTCCGGCCTGCGGGAAATTGCGATAAAAACGAGGGGCCAGTTCATAGTTTTCATTGTTGAAAGTATGACACTGATACTGGTTGACGGCGTATCGCACGGTCTGGGGTGTGACCGAAATTTTTTCTCCAGCGTCAGAGGATAAGTCTTCTATCTCCACTGAGAGAAGGCCCCCTTGGCCGAGGCTGCGAGCTAGCAAATTCTGAGCCGGGCGTTGCAGCCGACCGCCAGAAAGCTCGATGGTCTCTGCCACCGGCAGGCTGAGTTGATTGTAGCGTACGAAGGTGTCGCCAGCGATAATGGCAGAGTAGAATCCGGCCTTTCGTTGTTGATTGGTAGCAAAGTCCTTGGGCTCATCGTCGGCAGGCTCAAGCTTTCGGATCATACTGGTAAACTGTTCCTGCTGCCCCTTCTTGAGCTGTTGGAAGAAGGCTTCTGCCTCAGACCTCTTGTCGGCGGGATAAATCGCAAGCCAATTGAGGCAAATCCCCGAAGAATCGCCAACGACATGAATGTTCAGTTGGCCGTCGTCGACTTGTACTTCATGAATAATCGGAGAAAAGACCTTGTCGAGATAAAGCAAATAGGCATCGTCGCCTGGTCTTGGTTCGATCTTTTGAAAGCGGGTGAAGGCCCGGACGTAGTCTCGTACTTTTTCGCGAGATTCCGAGAGGACTTCTTCGCCTTCGATCGTGACCTTCCGTTTCGCCCAGAAGTGTTCGTTCCACAGACCGAGATGATTGACGTTCAGGCGGACTTCATATCGCCCGTCCGGAAGATCGACGGCAAAGCCGCCACGGTTGAGGAAAATGCCATCCCGGTTGAGGTTGTCGGCGTAGAGCGAATCGTGGGAACGCCAAATCTCTGCCCGAGTCAGTCCGAAACCAATGTGCTTATCATACCTGTGGCGGGCGAGGATCGCGGTAAATCCCTCTTCAGCCCGGAAATCCTCTTCGACAAAATCGAAGAGCCTGAGGCCATGAAAAGTGGCAGGTGAGGTCGCCGCCCTCAAGAGGCGGACGTTATCGACTAGGAATTGCTCCTGGTATCCCTCCTCCTTCTCTAGTCCTACGCCGAACCACATTCCGAGGAGTTTTTTGGTATCGAGGTACCGCTTGATCTGAACCGATCCCCGCTCACCGACAAAACGATTGACATGAAACTTGAGCCGATTCCACCCAGGGGCGAGCGTTGCGTGGTGGTTGAGTTGGTTCCAATATCCGCCTCCATTCGTGTCCTTAACCATCATGGCAAAACGGACATATTTTTCGAGAGGGTTGAAGACATCCACCGCAAGGTAGTCGTAGCCTGACCAGTCGGAGAGAAAAGTGTTTTTCATCTCCAGTTGGTTGTATGTCGCGTACTTGATGATCCCTGAACGCTTGCCGGAGGTGGCGTTTTGGTCGCTGAATGTGCGGATCGAGTGAAACTGACTTTCTCTCGCTTGGTCCTTCTTCTCAAAGTCAATCAGCATCCGAACCCGGGGGGTTCTTACTCCGGCGATCGCTTTGCTAGATTGTGCGTGAAGCTCGGTGCCGCAGAACGGACAAAGGCTCGCCTCGGTATCTGCCCAGCGGTAACACTTCGGGCAACGAATTCCATCGCCTATCGGGTTGGGAGTGGGGAAGGGAGTCTGGGATTTAGTAAATTCATAGGCGATTGCCGCCCCCTTCGTGGGAGTGAGTTTGAGGTCGTCGATCCAGAGACTCCCCGATGCTTTGAGACGGAACCAGAGAGTGACAGGTTTGTCTTCCACATCAATCGTAAAGCGAATCCGGCTCCACTCGAACGAACCTTTGAGATCCTTGACTACGATTTGGTGTCCCTTGCCGGCATCGTAAAAAATCCAGGCCGAGTGGTTCTGTTCCCCGACAAGGAGGTCTCGGCCTCGCACCCAAGCTTCAAGAAGATATCGCCCCCGCGCGAGGTTTTTGAAGGTATTGTGCGCAGTCATCTGCGCATTATTATCGGCCTCGATAAACAAGGCCCCGGCTGCGCGGTGGCCAATGCCTACGGCGTGCGAACCCTTGCCCTCGCCATAGACTTGCCAGCCCTCAAGGCCCTGGTCGAAAGAGAAGGCAAGGCCTTCGGCACCGCGGCTCAAGTCCGGCGCGAGTAAAAGGGCCAAGAGGATGCAGGAAAGTGGCCGTAGCATGTGGACTACTCTCCAAAATTATCGCTCGCGAGTTCGTGGCGAAGTTCCCAGAAAAAAAACGATCCCGCCAAGAGCGAGCATCATCATTGTCGAGGGCTCAGGAATCGTGACAGGAGCTAAAACCACGGCCAACAGATCCGTGTTGTCCATTAGCCCTGAAATAAGGTTGGAATTCGCGCCAATGGCGGCTAGAGGTACGTTGACCCCCGTGTGGGAAAGCCCACCCCAAGTCACCGCCGGCAATACGCCTGCGGTTGGATCGGTTTCGGTAACCACAAGGCCGCCGGTCTCGTGATCGGCGGTTACGATGATCAGCGTGTCGGCAAGGCCCGGGTCGTTGAGGTTGGCCCAATCGAGTACCGTTTGAATTGTGTTAGCAAATTCAATAGTCTCGTAAATGTTACGTCCTGTTTTGAGCGTTAGGTTGCCACCTGTATGGCCGGCATGATCAATTCGGCCACCTTCGACCATGAGGAAGAAGCCGTCCGGATCGTTGTCGAGCAAGTCGATCGCAGCATCGGTCATCTCGCTCAAATGAGGGATCGTGTCGTAGCGAGGGTCGCTCCCCTGAGCGTAGTCGTATTCGTAGGGCAAATGGCCACCGCCACCAAAAAGCCCAGCAACCAAGGGCTCGTTATCAGTGTCAAGTGCATTGAGTTCAGCACGATTTTTGACGAGTGTGTAGTTGCCATCGGTGTTAATGATCGCGGTGTCCAAACCGTTATCCTCACCGCCGAACAAGACGTTAGGACGCGAGTCATTCAGATAGTCTTGGCCAATTTGAACGCGGTTATTGCGACTTGGCTCTTTGGCTCCGAAAGTTGCCGGGGTGGCGTGCGTAATTTGGGTGGTCGTCACGAGCCCGGTGCTTTTGCCCATGCTCTTAAAAATATCAAGCATCGAGGTCAGATTGCTTCCATCGCCTGGCAAAGCTTGGCTAATCACACCGTTGGCCACTTTCGTGCCAGTTGCTATGGCAGTTCCGGCAGCAGCCGAGTCGGTTACCGCACCAAAGAACGAGGCGGTCGTCATCTCTGCTTGGCCTGGAAAGGATTCGAAATTCAACGTGCCGGCCGCACCGTTGAGGTACATGCCTGCCGCTTTGACCTGCTCGGGGCCCATCCCATCGCCGATCAAAATGATGATGTTTTTTGGCGGATGGGTAGCGGCTTGCAAGTCGGCCGCCGAGAGAAATATCATGAAGAGGCTTAAAGTAAGGACTGCTTTCATCTTTGACTCCTTCGTTTTTTGTTTTCGTCCGTTGGACTACGCTACAACGAGTTGCACCAGAATAGATTATTTGAAGACATCTTAGTGTACCGCCTAGCAACCTCTTATGTCACGCGATAGGCTGAGCACCGACGTTTCCGACGTCGACGACCCCAAGCCAAAGACGTCAGCCCCGCTAGAACCAGCACGAGCGAGGAAGGCTCGGGAACCGCCCCGAGCGCACCAATAAAACCACCGCTCGAACTTGCCGTGAGGGCAAACGATCCGGGCAGAAGCCGAAAATCCCCGTTAGCGGCGTCCACAAACATTGGATCAGCCGAATAGATGTTCGAGCCGACCTCACCGTTATTGATCAGATCTTGAGTGTAGAGGTCATCAAAATTGTAGACGTTGTTCCAATCGAGCTCGTTTTGGTCCAGGCTGTTGCTAAAAGCATCGACCCCGACCGACCCGCTTGCGTTGCTTCCGTAGAAGATGGAATTCGTCACGGTATTGTTCTGGCTGGGGCCGCCTATTTCCCGAAAAGTCACTCCCAAGGAACCGTTGTAGCTGGTGTTCTGATCAAACGTGTTGTTTTCAGAATCGTAGAGCAGAACGGAAATCCGGAATGCCGCAGCGTCGGCGTTCTCGTCAAAATAGTCTACATTGTAAGAGAAGGTGTTATTGTTCGCGCCAGTGCTCAAGAAGATATTTTCATGGGTGTTGTTGTAGATCGTGTTGTTACTGATCTGGTTTCCTTCAGCGCCATTGTCAAGAGTGATACCCCAAGTGTTCCCATACAGCGTATTTCCTGAGACCGTATTGTTATCGCCCCCAATATTGATGCCATGCCGTTGGCTGAGATCAGCTTCGATTCCGTTGGCGTAGATCGTGTTGTTCAGGACCGTCATGTTTGACCCGTCCGCACCGCTAAGAGCAATCCCCACTCCATTTTGGGAGTAGGCCGTATTGCCAGAGACTAAGCCTCCTTGCGTGTCGTGCAACCGCATATCATCACCGTTGTCAAACAGTGTGTTTCCCGTAACGGTGAAGCTGTTCGTATCCCCTGAGGTGATCACTGAGAAAAGACCGGTGCTTCCGTTGAAGATCGTGTTATCCCGGATATGCAGCGACGAATTGACAAGTGTTTGAATCACGTTGCCCGATTGATCGATGCCGTCGAGCCGAAGCCCTTCGATCGTGGTACCGTTTCCTGTCACATAGAAGAGGCTATCTTGAAATCCCGAATTGCCTCGTACGGTCGGTGTCTGGCCGGCACCCGCACGGATGGTTAACCCCGATTTCGCGAGGGTTAGGCTTTCGTTGTAAATCGCATTGTCGGTGATCTCGATGATGTCGTTGTCGCTGGCCGCGTTGTAGGCATCGGTAATCGTTGCGTAGGTCTGCCCTGCCCCAACCAAGCGTGTGGTTTGCCCGATACTGACGGAGCTTTGGCCTAGCCAAAAGATAAGGCTAACACCTACCGAATATGCAAAAGCTGTGCGTTTCACGTTTACCACTCCTCGGTTTAAGAGAAAGACGCTCACAAAAAACATCCTCTGCGAAAATCTGTTTAATCTGCACATATCCGCGTTCTATTCTTCTTCGCTTCGCTAGTGACAAAAAGGCAAGTTGGGCTGCTCTACAGAAACCGCTCACCCGCAACTAGCGGGCAAGCGGTTCAGGTTAACAAAGCATGCAACAAAAACTATCGCTTGCGACGCAGCAATGCCAAGCCACTGAGGCTAAGCAGAATGACCATCGACGAGGGTTCGGGGATGGCGGCAACAGTACCGTCAAATTGAATCTCGGCGATTTGCATCCTAGCGACATTACCAGTACCAATCTTGAGCGTTGGAAATATCATGCGATAGGAGGAGTAAGCATCGGTGTTAGCAACTGCTACAGAGCCTCCTAATGTGTCACGAGCGCTTGGGAGACTTAGCGAACCGCTATCGATAAGCGTCCAAGCCTCTCCACCATTTCCATCGCTGTTGTTCAAACTCAAAATCGCATCGTTGGTCCCGTAGAGACTCCACGACGCCGGGTCGCGAACCTCGGCATCATTCGCCGTGGTGATCTCAAACGATGTCACAATGGTTCCCGCCTCGCCGACTCCGGTGCCCACCGTTGGCGTGATGATGAATCCAGTGTTTGCACCCCAGGCAGGGTGGGTGAAATCGCTATCATGACTACTGCCACGATTCAAATACTTAGCGAGCGTTCCGTCGATAGCGTTCTCCGGGCCCTCCGTCCCTCCTGAGTTGCTGTCGTCTTCCAGATCGATTGCCAAAATCGTATCGCCTGGAGTCAGAAGCAGGGTCGCATGGACCGACTCCGAGTCGATTGCTACGAATAGTAGCAAGGCAACCGCACCACAGGCGACGCGTCGCGCGTTAGATGTTCTTCTTGACATTTCCATAAGGTCCCTCGTTTCTAAAAGGTTGTCCTGGCTTAAATTTCCGGTTCCCTACGACCGGAACTGGCCGACTTGGCCTAGCGGTAGTGCTGGCCACACAGCCAGCACTCTGGGTATAGTGATTGTTATACGCAAATATGTCAAGTTAAATGACGTATTATTTTTGAACCTATTATTACTGGTTTCCAGCACCCTCTACCTAAACCCTGAGAGAGGCTTTGATCTTCCGGCACTGAGTCGACTGCTCATTCGCTTCGCACAACGCTGCCTCTAGCCATAGAGCTTACTCGAACCATTGCCGATCCAGCAGGACGATTGCAAGAAGCGTTGAACCCATCAATCTGCGATGGCCTGCTAGCCCCTGAACAAATGAGCCTCAATGCTTCCGATGAAGCATTTATGCGGTGATTAACACGGGCGAATGGCCAAGAAAAGGTCGATTTATTTTCGGTCCTATTATATTCAGCCAGGTGAATGGTGAGGTTTTCTGAAATCATCTAGGAATGAAGCACTCGACACTCTAGGTCCTAGGAGGTGATAAACTCGTTTTAGCCTTTGAAACAGGCTTTTCCTCCCGTTGCAGCTGCCCGCAGGCCATATCTTGCCTCGCTCGCGTCGCCAGGCTTTACTCCCGCCCACCGCCAGCCTGCATAACAAGTTAAAAATCTGAAAAATGCTTGACCAAAACATTGCCTAACGGAGAGACAGTGGTTACTATACGGCATAGAAGAAGTATCGCCCCTTGCTAGGAATGATCGACTCTTCTCCCGTTCTCGTTGTTTTTGTTTCATCTACTCTATGGAGGACATGTCAATGAAGGCTAAGTTGTTTCTGCAAACCATTGTATTAGGGATGGCTGTCGGCTCGATGCCAGCAATCGGGCAAGACACTATGTTTATCTCGCTTGGCAACGATTTACTTCACACAGCCATCACTTCTCCCGACGTTCTCAACACGCCGGGACAAGTTGATGGCGGGTTGACCGGCGCAACCTGGAATTTGGTGACTGATGCAAATGAAGCTCCCGTTCTTAACTGGTCGGACGGCACCTCATCGACAGCCTTCGTAACTACGGGCAGAGGATCAGGATCGGGAACAGAAGGATTCGCTGACTTCGAGGCAGGCCAAGTCCACTGGTGGGGAACGCTCGGAAGCAACGGTACCTATGCCGTTAATCCGGATGTCGATCCACTGAATGGCGCTGTGGTGAGCCTGACAGGCATTCTCACTGGTCCTGCCGTATCGCAAGGTATGTCTTGGCAAAAGTCGGCTGGCATTCGTATCCGTGATCTCCCCCATGGAACTTACGAGGTTTATGCGACGGGAGTTCCTTACTCGAGGAACTTGAATACCGGTGGTGCTCTGGAAGGCCAGGATGTTGACATGTACATAGGTACGACGATAGACGCTCTTGGTGGTGCTCAACAGGTTTTGGAGGACGACCTGTTGGCTGGCACGCTTACAAAAACCACCTTGCCCCATACCAACTACGCAACTTGGCAAGAGGGCGACAACTATGCCAAGACGATCGTCACGATCGGGACGGATATAGACGGGGCTACTGATTCCTTGGTGGTTGCTGTGGATCTGAGTATGCAAGGTGCGCAAATATTTGCTTCGCTTGGCACCATCGAGATTCGTCAAATCAGCGCAGCGCTGGCCGGCGATTTCGACTCCGATGGCGATGTGGACGGGGCCGATTTCTTGGAATGGCAACGCAACCCGGCCGTGGGAAGCCTGTCGGATTGGGAAGGCAGCTATGGAACCCCGCCGGCGCTGGGTGCCTCATTCGCCACAGTGCCTGAACCAACAAGCCTCCTGTTGACGTGCATTGGTTTGTTGGCGGCTGGTTTGACAACCCGGTCCAGACAGCCCCTGACGTGAGCTAACGCAATAGCCACCTGCTGAGCCCGCTTGGCAGGTGGCTTATTTGAACTCTCAAAAAAGGCAGAAGAAGTTGCTGTGTTTGGGGGTTTCAGGTGCAACTAATTGGAAATTCAGGTTCAAGAGAAGTCTGTTGTTGAGGTTTGTATGGATGGGTACCGATGCCTGACGATTGCCCCGACCCTTGCGGTCTTGCGTAGGCCATTGCTGTTGGCCTGGGTTATTTTCCTAGCAGTAACAGGTTGCGGCCAGAGGGCAAACGCTCCTCCGTCCGTTGAGTCACGAATAGCAATTGAAAACGTCGCGAAGTGGTACCAACTGTATCTGGCGAACAACGCCGAAAAACAGCCGGCTGATGAAGAAGCCTTTGTGGCGTTTATTAACGCCAAGTTGGCCGAGCGAGGGCAAGGTGCCGTCGACCGTAAAAAGCTGCTGACGTCGCCCCGCGATGGAGAGCCGTACGTTATACGCTACGGCAAAGTTAATACGAAAGATCAAGAACACAATTTAGTGGCATATGAGAAGAACGGGATCAATGGGAAGAAGCTGATCGTGTCTGAGTTAGCGAGGAGTCAAGAAGTCGACGAGTCCGAATTGCAATCGCTACTGTTAGGCAAGTGACCGCTAGGAGGATCTCACGGGGAATCTAAATTGCAGTTCGGCTTACGATTTTGTTTGCACATCTCAGTTTCGTAGATTCCTCGCACGGTTCCTGCTTCACATGACAATTCCTCCTTCATTTTTAACTTGGAGTCGAATGATGAACTCAAGACGCGATCCTAAGTCGGCCTTCACGCTCGTCGAGCTGCTTGTGGTGATTGCCATAATTGGTGTCCTTGTTGCCCTACTTTTGCCGGCCATTCAGGCAGCCCGTGAGGCTGCTCGACGTATGCAATGTGTCAACCAACTTAAGCAGATGGGCCTTGCCTTGCTCAATCACGAAAGCGCCTTGGGAGAATTCCCGACCGGGGGAACTGAGCCGTGGCACGATCAGGGTGCCGACGAGGTCAATTTCAGCAAAGGTTACGGCTGGATGGTGCAAATTTTGCCGTACGTCGAAAACTCGGTGCTTCAGGAACTCTCAAAAGGTTACGGTGCAGGAGATGTGCAGCGTGATCAAGTGGTCCGCGGGACCCCGGTTTCGATGTACTATTGCCCCTCGAAACGCGGCGTCGTCATTCTTACCTCGTCAGATACGGCCGTGGATTGCTCGCAAGGTTGTGCGCTTTCCGACTACGCCGGTGCTACCCCTGCAAATACTCTTGACCTTAGCAATCCTGGGCAAGACCCCTGGTTTTGGCAGACGGTCAGGCATGGTGACGTAATTGGAGCTATCTCTAATCAATTCATGTTCCTGGGCCAAATTTCTACCCCCAACTACCAGGGGGTGATTGCACGAACTGGCATAGGACCAGCTTGCAAGACAAGGAACATCACCGATGGTCTGTCCAACACGATGGTGATTGGCGAAAAACGACTCTACACCGACCGATACGACCTTGGAGATTGGCACGATGACTACGGATGGACTGATGGATGGGACGCTGACATCATACGTTACACGGGCCTTCAACCTGGCCCTGACATGCAACAGCCTCCTGCCGGTGAAGAGCCTACCGACTTTGGCTACCGCTTTGGCTCTTCCCACGCGTCCGTTTTCAACAGCGCCTTCGCGGACGGCCACGTGGCGCAGATCAATTTTGACATCGACTTAGCCATCTTTAATGCGTTGGGCAACCGAGAGGATGGGTTGGTTATAGATCCCTCTAGTTTCTAGCCCAAATAAGCTGGGTGCCTCGCAGTAGAACTCAGGAAATCGAAGTTCAATCCGACAACGGATTACTCTAAGGCGGTGGTAAGGTGGCGGGGCGTTCATCTAATAGAAGCGACAAACCGAAAGAGAAGCGAGAGAGAATATGATAACTAAAGCAAGATTATCCGTTGCGTTTGTCGTAGGATTTCTATTCGGCTCCTGCTTGATTGCT
Organism: Planctomycetota bacterium; assembly: GCA_024278955.1. Lineage (GTDB taxonomy): Bacteria > Planctomycetota > Planctomycetia > Pirellulales > Lacipirellulaceae > Bythopirellula. The sequence continues at coordinate 24,204 of JAJRSE010000094.1, forward strand.
CAAGTCGTTTGTGTTGCTCAGGAGTGGGAGCAACGGGGTCTCGGAGGCGGTGGGGGGCTGTTTTCTCCTACCATCAGCCCACATGATGGCAACCAGATCTTTATGGCAACCGACTTGGCCAGCGTCTTTCGGTCAGACAACTTTGGTGCCAGTTGGGAGACGCTTCCGTTTACCGAGCTGCGAGGTGGCATCGATTCGCAAGTGCGATTCACCAGTGATCCGGACATCGTCTATGCAACTCGGCTCGGAAACTTTCTAGCCCCTCGGCTGCCGGTACGTAGTACCGATGGTGGCCAAACCTTCACGCCCCTTGCCAGCAACCCGACTGGCAGCAACACACGCATGCTACAGGTCGATCCCAACAATACAGAGCGCCTGTTGATTTCTGACCAGAACAGCCTTTACTACTCGAATGACGGGGGGGGGTCCTTTACCAATGTCTACACCACGACAGATCTCGCCAATGGCCTACACGTAGCCGGTGCCTTCTGGGATGGGGATGATATCTACGTAGGAACCAGCAACGGGTTGTTGTCCTCGGGCAATGGCGGCGCCAGCTTTGCCGTCGATACAAGCACGGGGATTCCTAGTGACGAAGCGTTTGTTTCGTTCTCGGGTGCGAAAAGCGGCGGTCAGACTCGTTTTTTTGGTGTGACCTATGACAAAGACAATGTCCAGCCGGGTATCACCGGAGGTGAAGTGAATAACACGGAAAACCAGCCGAAGGTCTACCGACTGAATGTAGGTGACCCGAGTTGGTCGCTCGTGCGCGGCGACATTGATGCCAATCGGGGATTTTTTATCTCCACGGCATTAGACAATACCGATATCGCCTACTTGGCGGGCACAAATTCTACGACCGGTTCGCCGGTCATCTTGAAAACGTCCAATGGCGGAACCTCGTGGCAATCGGTGTTTAATACTGCAGGCAATCAGAATATCAGCACAGGCTGGCTCGGCTCGGGAGGCGATCTAGGGTGGGGCTGGGCCGGGTTGCCATTGGGCTTTAGTGTGGCTCCCAATAACCCCAATCGGGCAATCATCACCGACTTTGGTTTTGTCCACGTAACCGACGATGGCGGCACCACCTGGCGGCAAGCCTATACCGACCCGGCAGACGCCAACCCTGCAGGAAGTTTCACGCCAAAAGGCCAGGCTTACGCCTCCTCCGGCGCCGATCCAACGTCGTCTTGGTCGCTTTACTGGCCGTCGGCTAGCACAATTGTCGCATCGTATACCGATATCCAAGGCGCTCGTAGCACGGACGGCGGCAACACATGGACGGCCGGATCAGCCTTAGGGCTACCGCTGAACACCACCTACCAAGTCGTCGGAAACACTACCGGAGACAGGCTCTATGCTGCGACCTCCTCGGTCCACGACATGTACCAATCAACGCGTCTTACCGACGGCATTCTCGACAGCGGCACAGGACGCATCATGCAATCGACCGACGAAGGGGCTTCGTGGCAGACGCTCTACGATTTTGGGATGCCGGTGGTCTGGCTCGCTAACGATTCGGCCCAACCCGAAAGGCTGTACGCCAGCGTTGTGAACAGCACCAATGGCGGCATCTATGTGACGAACAATCTTTCGACGGGTGCCAGCTTTACAAAACTTCCCAGTCCGGCCCGCACCGAGGGACATCCCTTCAACGTCCGTGTGCTAGACAATGGCGATATACTGGCATCATGGTCTGGTAGAATAGGTAATGATGGAAAGTTTACAGAAAGCTCTGGCGTGTTTCTCAGTACCGACGGCGGAATCACTTGGGACGACAAGAGTGATCCGAACATGACACGGTGGACAAAGGATGTCGTTGTCGATCCTCACGATCCGACTCAAGATACGTGGTTTGCAGCAGTCTTCAGCCATTGGGGAAGCTATCCCAACGACGTGGGAGGTCTCTACCGAACCACGGACCGCGGCGATACCTGGGCAGAGCTGGGCGATTTCTACCGCGTCGAGAGTATCACCATCGATCCCATGGATCCCGACATCGCCTATGTGACCACCGAGACGGAGGGGCTCTGGTGGACTGAAAATCTCACCGACCCGCAACCAACCTTTATACTTGACGAAACGTATCCAGCTGAGCATCCGACCCGCGTGTTTTACAACCCCTACAACCCCGACGAGATTTGGACCACTTCGTTTGGAAATGGGATACGCGTTCTGAACACCGGAGGGGTCCTTGGCGATTTTGACGCCGATGGCGACGCCGATGGGGCCGACTTTCTTGCTTGGCAGCGTAACATAACGGTCGGCAGCTTAGCCGATTGGGAGGCCGGCTACGGCGGAGCTAGTGCCGCAGTTGCTGCCTCAGTTGCCGTGCCGGAACCCACGTCGAGCCTGCTTTTGCTGCTGGGGATGCTCAGCAGCGGTGTCCGCTGGTGGCGTTCTGCAAAGAATATCGGAAAAGCTTGATGCATTGCAACTTTGCAGTGCCGCGAGGTTCATCGACGGATGATCTGCCTGGAGACAATAGCCTGACGAAGAAGGATCGATTAGACTGGTAAATGATCCGTACCATCGGTTTTCAAAATCAAACAACCTGAGAAGTCGAGTAGCCGATGAACAATCTCTCACCCATTCAACCCAAGCTCTTAAGTAAAATCAACGAAACGTTGGTGCTGCGTGCTATTCGACAGAATGGGCCCTCGACTCGCTCGGAAGTGACTCATCATATCGGAGTCACCTTTCCCACAACCGCCAAGGCGGTGGCTTCGTTGCTCGAGTCGAAGTTGCTTGAAGAGTTCCAAGAAATACAAGCGGGACCAGGACGACCGGCAAAGCGTCTACGACTTGCCAAGGAGAGATCACAAGTTGTAAGCATCGCGATCGACAGTGGGGCTTGCCAGATTGTGGCAGCCGGTTTTGATGGGGTACTTCGCCAGGAGACACTCCAGTCATTCAAAACCCCCAGTAGTTACAAGCTCCTTTTGGAGGCTATTGAAAAAGGTATTCGCCCCTTACTGGACGCTGACGGGATTACTACTTTGGGTCTAGGTGTTACGGTGCCTGGGCTCGTGGACTACCGCCGCCAAAAGGTTGTTTTTTCGGCCAATGTTCCTATCGTGAACAACATGCCTTTGGCCAAAGATTTAGGAGAAATATCGGGCATTCAATGCGAAATTACCCATGACTGCCACGCCCTATGCTTGGCCGAACGTCTCTATGGGGGCGCAAAGAATTCCTCGAACTTCGCGATGCTTGTCCATGGCGCTGGCATCGGATTGGGAATCATGATCGAAGGCCATTTTCTCACAGGGCATAGTGGGTTCGCAGGTGAAATCGGACACACGCCAGCCCAAGTCGATGGTCTGCGGTGTTCTTGCGGTCGGAAAGGATGCTTGGAGAGCGTTGCCAGCCACTGGGCCTTGCTAGAACACGTCTCCCAGCGTTTGGGGCGGAGTATTAAAATGGACGAACTCGTTGAACTAACCGCCCAAGATGACGACGTAGTCCGAGAGGAGCTGGGCAGCATGTGTCGTTATCTCGCAATTGCGACCGCAAATGTCATTAACACTTTTAATCCAGCGACGTTGTTCGTTCACAGTCAACTGTTTAACCGTATTCCTTGGCTGTTTGACGATCTCGTCGAGCGGGCTAGCTGCGTGACTCTTGCACCTTTGCTGGAAGATTGCCGTTTTCAATTAGCGACCGTTTCTCCCATGCAGGGGAGTGTGGCAGCAGCAATCAACTTCTTGACTTCCTCTCGAGTAGAGGAATTGAACCGCAGCGTAGGCATTGCTATCTAGGGCTTGCTGATTTACTCATTCATCCTGCGATGATCGCTAAAGTTGCCAGTCATAAACATTTTGGCAGAAAACACTTTTGCGAAGAGGGTATGCAGCAGATAGCGGAAGCGATTGCTTTGGCGTCTCTTCAAAAACAAGCCGATTTCTCCCCCTCAAACAACGACGCAAGCCCGTTCCTACACCCGTGGAGAACTAGCGATGAATCTGGATTTGACACTTTTCTCGGACTATCGTACATTTAGGGCCTATCGCAGAAGACGAGGTTGGAAGGTATACCGGTGGCCCGGATAGGCTGAGCCATTTAGCCGTTATGGAACTTGCAGTTCATGTTCTTTCCAGGGCGGATTGCCGCCATTTCTAGAAGTTGCGTAGAAACTACGGCTGCTTCTTCGAGATTCAAAAGGAAAGACGGTGATGATACTGAGCGGAGGATCGACAATGCGGATTGCTTTCTCGCGACTTGTGTCTGCGTCAATCTGCCTTAGCGTCTTAGCCCTTTTACCGCTCCCTCAGTATGCCGTGCTGACGTTAGCGGAATCGTCTGAGATGGAATGCCCTTTGCAAGAGGAGGGCGAAAAATCTCAGGAAGAGCTGGTGGTTAGGTCGCCGGTGCGTCGCCGGTCGAACGATCGATTGCAAAGTGGCTACCATAGGTCTCGCAAGGCCTCTTGTTGTTTTCAACACGGCACATTCTACGGCGTTCGACTTCCTGTGATCGTCGGCCATCAGCTTGCCAACGGGCTGAGTGCGCCTCTACTGATTTAGTTATCGCGTCTCTTTCGAGGTTAGAGTTCCAGCTGCTTTTGTGAAAACGTACAGGCTGGATTCATTCGCTTCGATACTGTGTGTCTCTCGAACTAGCTAATACTGGGCCGGTCTCGCTTTTGAGGTTTCGTTTTTGAATTCCTCTTCCGTCAGGCTGAGCCTTGGAGATTCTGCTTATGAAGAAAATTGTTGAAGGTATTCATCAATTTCAAAAAGATGTTTTTAGTTCTAAGCAGCAGTTGTTTGAGGGCTTAGCAGAGGGCCAACATCCGCGGGCCTTGTTCATCACTTGCTCTGATTCTCGTATCAATCCGAACCTGCTCACGCAAACCGAGCCGGGCGAGCTTTTTATTTTGCGGAATGCTGGCAACATCGTCCCGCCTTATGGATCCTATGAGAGGGGCGAAGCCGCGACCATTGAGTACGCCATCAGTGTACTGGGAATCAAGTCTATTATTATCTGCGGTCATTCCCATTGCGGCGCTATGGGCGGATTGCTTGATCAATCGCAACTCGAAAAACTGCCTGCTGTAAGGTCGTGGCTAGAGCACAGCGAGTCGACCCGCAGGATTATTAACGAAAACTACGCCCATATTACCGATATTGAAGCTCGCTTGATGGTAACGGTAGAAGAGAACGTACTCGTTCAACTTGATCATCTACGAACCCACCCGACCGTTGCTGCGGCTTTAGGCAGGAAGGCGCTGAATCTTCACGGCTGGGTTTATAAGTTTGAATCGGGGCAAGTCTTCGGCTACGACCCTGACAAAAAAGAGTTTCTCGCAATTGAAGAGACAAGCTTTTCATCTCTCTCCGTCGATCGCGATTTACCGCCAATTTAGTGTTTTGTCTAACGCAAGTGATTCGTTAATGCTGTTATCCCAAACTTTGCCCAATCCGGTCTTCCCGTCCCTTTGCTAGCAGAGGGACACAAGCCGTAGCCTTTATGGGTAGTGATAGCACTTTTCGCAGGCAGGTTTTGTCGATGGATTGGAGTGCATGTGCCGATATTAACGAATAAGGGGTCTGCCGACTTTGGGCCTACCCCTACCAACGGTGTTTTTATTCCTTGCCCTCTCTCTGTTTTTGAAACAATGGGGCCCACTTCAAAGAGACTCGGTGGATGCCTTACTCCGAAGTAGCACTTGATTTCCGAAGCAGATACGCTGTGCTCTTCAGCTTTCTCGTCCTTGCGAGTGGCTGCGCGTTTTTTCCAGGGCAAACTGCTCCCGTGCGCCTTGGTACTCCAATTGAATGTGGCACCACCGTGGCGAAAGAGAACCTTGCCATCGAAAAAGCAGTTGCTATCAAGAAAGACATTCCTCTCGAAGCAGCTTTAGAAGCAAGTGAGCTCCAAGAAAACCAGATGACTGACGAGGAGACCAAAGTCTCAATGACCTCGGGACAGGATGACGGTTTAGAGCTGCTACAGCCCTTGACCCTTGCGAAGCAAACCGCAGGGGAGCTTCCCGGCCATACTGCAGAAGTGATCCCGCTTCCGAGTGTTGATCCAGATTTTGAGCAGGGCAGACCGCTTCAACTGCAAGATGTACTTGACTCGTTGTATACCTCCTATCCACTGCTAGAAGCCGCGCTCCTGTCGCGTTCGATCGCTGCCGGAGAACTGCTTTCTACTCGGGGCGAGTTTGACCTTAAGCTAAAAGGGGGAGGTACGAGCGGTCCGTTGGGATTCTATCGAACCAATCGCTTTGGCGCTGGTGCGAACCAGGCACTGTTTTCGGGTGGCGAAATTTTTGGTGGCTATAAAGTTGGCCGCGGGAACTTCCAACCCTGGTTTGGCGAGCGAGAGACAAACGACGGTGGGGAGTTCAGCTTGGGAATTGCAATTCCGCTATCGCAGAATCGCCAGATCGATGCACGCCGGGCGGCGCTTTTCCGAGCCACCTACGGACGTGATGCCGTGGAGCCAGATATTCAAACGCAAAGCATCGCCTTTGTCTGGGAAGCGTCTTACGCTTACTGGCAGTGGATGGCTGCGGGAGGAAGTTATCAAATTACTCGATCGTTGCTAGAGATTGCTGAGCAGCGTAACGACGGCCTCAACAAGCGTCTCGACGCGGGAGATCTGCCAGCAATCGAATTGACCGACAATCAACGACTAATCGTTTCTCGCCAGGCGGCGCTGATTGGTGCTGAGCGAAAACTTCAACAGACGGCGATCAAACTGTCGCTCTTCCTAAGAACCCCTGGGGGTCAACCAATTGTCCCCTCTGAAGATCAGCTTCCTGCAGCGTTTCCCGAAGCCCTCTCGGTTGATTCTGAGCAAATGGGAATCGACATCGAGCGTGCCTTGTCGAATCGCCCCGAGCTGGTTTCTCTCGAGCTGTTTCGATTGCAGCTTGGCGTTGATTTGGCCCAGGCACGCAATTTATATTTGCCATCGATCGACGCGGTTTTGTTTACTTCAAAAGACACCGGGGCACCCGCCAGTGCCAAGGGAGATAAAACGCCTTTCGAGATGGAAGCTTCTTTGCAAGTCAGCGTCCCACTGCAACGCCGCAAGGCGAGGGGAAAAATCCAGTCGATTGAAGGCAAGTTACAGCAGCTGTCGGTTAAAATCGGGTTCACTCAGGACAAGATTACCACGGACGTCCAACAAGTTTACGCAGCACTGCTGGCCACCTACGATCGCATCGCCAAGGCTCGTGAAAACTTAGAATTGGCTCGCACCATGGAGCAGGCAGAACGGCGCAAGTTTGATTTGGGCGATAGCAACTTGTTGCTGGTAAATTTGCGAGAAGTGTCAACCGCCGATGCAGCGAAATCGGTTTTACAGGCGATGTTAGACTATTATCAATCGCAGGCAGATTATCGTGCCGCGTTAGCTTTGGATGGTGACTTGGGAGCCGCACTTTAGTGATGTCTACAGCAAATAATGAACAGGCGACCAGCGTCCAACAATTCAGCGAATTGCTCGAATGGCTAGCAGCGGAGTGCGATGTTACGTTCGACCGTGTCGTTGCCAAACGCGCGGTTCAAGAAGCACAGCGTGGCTGGCCAGGAAACGAGCAAGACCGCTGGTGGAAATGGCTCATCGAGGCCGGCAACAGCGTCGGCTTGCGAGTTCAGGTTGCCGAATTCACGACCCAGCAAGCTTTACAAATTGTCCAAGAGAAAACTCTCGCAGTCCATTTGTCCAATTCCGCGACTCCCTGGCTGCTGATTCGCAGACAGCGTCGACAGAAGTTTCACATCATCACGGCCGAAACGGGGCGCAGCGGACGATGGGTCTCGCATTCCCAATTGGCTGCGTTATTGGGTAACCCGCCTCGGGAAGAGCTGTTGGTCTGGGTGGTTGTCGAACCCGCTATGCCTTGCTATCAGCCCTCGGGAGTGGGGTATACAGAAACGCGGGGCACGGGGCCGCATGTCCAGAAGCTCAAGCCGTTGGCCCGACTCTGGAGGATGTTGGCTCCCGAACGCCCAGACATCTGGGTCGTGTTGGTGTTTGCCCTGTTGGTTGGCGTGATGGCTCTGGTAACACCGATGGCGGTCGAGATGTTGGTGTCAACGGTTGCCTTTGGTCGTTCGATGCAACCGATCCTTGTTTTAGCAGTGATCCTGTTTGCCTTCCTGGCTTTTTCCGCCACGGTTCAGGCGATAGAGAAATACGCCGTCGAGCTGATTCAGCGACGGCTGTTCGTGCGCATTGCTGGAGACTTGGCCTATCGGTTGCCACGTCTCCGCCGAGACACGCTCGACGGGCAATTTGCTCCGGAATTGACCAATCGCTTCTTCGATGTGGTGACGGTCCAAAAAGTGGTGGCGACCCTGCTAGTCGAAGCCCTCGATTTGGTAATCGTGACCGTGGTCGGCATGATCGTCTTGGCACTGTACCACCCGTTGTTGCTGGGAATGAATCTTATTTTGCTCACACTCATTCTGTTCTTGCTCTTCATTTTGGGACGGGGCGGAATCGCTACCAGTATTAAAGAGTCGAAATTCAAGTACGCCATGGCGGCCTGGCTAGAAGGCTTGGCCCGTTGTGGCAATGCGGTCAAGTACGAAGGAGGCGCTGAATTTGCTGTCGAACATGCCGACCGAATTGCCAGGGCCTACTTAAATGCCCGTCGAACTCATTTCCGGGTGCTCTTCCGCCAAATTCTTTTCAGCCTCGGACTGTATGCAGTAGCGAGCGCCGTCTTGCTTGGTGTCGGGGGCTTTTTGGTCATCCGAGGTCAATTGTCGTTGGGGCAATTGGTGGCTGCCGAGTTGATTATCGCGCTCATCCTGGGGGCGGCGACGAAAGCAGGAAAACACCTGGAGGGCTTCTACCACTTGATGGCTTCGGTCGACAAATTGGGCACACTGTTTGATCTCCCTCTAGAACGGCCAGATGGGCTGCTCTCGTTGCCGGGAAACGGCGGTATCGAACTGCGGCTCCGTGACATTTGTTACGAATATCAAGAAGGACAAAACGTCTTGGAGAAGGTAAACCTAACGGTCGAATCGGGGACATCCGTGGGCATCTGCGGGCCTCCCGGCTGTGGAAAAACCACGCTGGCCGAGCTTCTGTTTGGCCTCCGGCGATCGACTTCCGGAAGCTTTGAACTCGACGGAGTCGATGGCGAGGCTCTTCGGCCTGATGTTCTAAGGAGCTATGTGTCGATGGTCGGACCGATCGAAGTTTTTGATGGCACGATTGCCGAGAATGTGCATCTTGATCGGATGGAAGTCGACTCGACGGTTGTTCACAAATCATTGCGACAGACCGGCTTGTTGGACGACGTGTTTCTGCTGCCCGACGGTTTGGAAACACAACTCACCGCCACAGGCTCTCCCCTCTCAGGAACTCAACTCTGCCGGCTCGCAATTGCTCGAGCTATCGCCGGGCGACCCCGCTTGCTGATTCTCGACACCTTACTCGACGCCTTGCCCGACGATCAGGCATTGAGCTTGCTATCCGCCCTTACCGAAAAAGAGGCTCCCTGGACCATGGTTCTATTGAGCGGCCGACGTCAACTCCTGGAGCATTGCAGCCATGTTTTCAACCTAGCTGAGAATACTTCAAGGCCTGGAAGCATGGGAAGGGAAGGAAAACAGTAGCATGAGCTGGAGTGGAAAAAAATCGAGGTCGATTGGACAACTCGTAGAGTTTGAGGAACGCTTTCCGTCGCTGCGGCTGGCCAAGTCGTCAAGTTGGGTGCGTCGCTTTGCCAAGTGGCTAGGGTTGTTGCTTCTAGCGATTATCTGCTTTACGGCATTCGCACCTTGGCAGCAGTTTGTCAGTGGCACCGGTCGCGTCGTTGCTTATGCGCCGTTGCAACGCCGGCAAGTGGTACAGGCGCCGATTTCTGGACGGGTCGCGCGCTGGGTCGATGGCATCCGCGAAGGTATCCGTGTCGAGCAGGGGCAATGGATTGTCGAAATCCGGGATCTTGATCCCAATTTGCTAATGCGTCTGCAAGAACAGGTGGACGCGACCGAGCGCGAGCTGGAGGCGCTGAAGCGGATGGCCAGCTCCTACGAATCGGTGGTGCAAGACTTTCATGCGGTACGTGAGCAGACGGTTGCCGCAGCAGATCAGTACGTAAAAATGGCCGAGCAGAAACTCCGAGCCGAAGAGCAAAGCCTAGAAGCCGTGGAAGCCGCCTTGCTGCAAGTCGAAGCCGACTACCAGCGGCAAGGCACCTTGGCCAAAGAAGGGCTCGCCTCGATTTATAAGCAACAGGTCGCCGAAAGGAAAAAACAAGAAGCACTCGCAAAAGTAGCCCAAGCGAAGGCTTACATCGCTTCGGCGCAGAACGGCGTCAATGCAAAAAACAATGAACGCGGTGCGAAAGAACGCGAAGCACAAGCCAAAATCAATTCGGCCACTGCGCAGCTCCGGAAATCCCAGGGCGACGTAGCAAAGACCGTAAAGGCGCTGGTGGCCCTGAACATCAAACTGACCCAACAACAAAGTCAAATTGTTCTCGCGCCATGGGATGGGTTTATTTTCAAACTAGAAACTTTTCAACAGGGAGCCATTGTCAAGCAGGGAGACCCGCTCTTTACGCTCGTTCCCGAAACAATGGACAACGCCGTCGAAATTTGGCTCGATGGTAACGACGCCTCATGGGTCACCACGGGCAGGCATGTGCGGCTACAGTTTGAAGGCTGGCCAGGAATTCAACTGGCTGGGTGGCCCTCGATCGCAGTGAACACTTTTGGCGGCCTTGTCACGGTGGTCGACTCGACCGACAACGGCAAAGGCCAATTTCGGATCTTAATCCAACCCGACCCGACCGACGATCCTTGGCCCTCGGACCGTTTCCTTCGGCAAGGCGTCCGAACCAACGGCCTCGTGATGCTAGAAAAGGTACCGCTGTGGTTCGAGGTCTGGCGTCAAATGAACGGATTCCCTCCGGTGGTCGATGTTGTGAAAAAATCTACGAAAGCGAAAAAACCCAAGCTGAAGTAACAAAACGAGGGCCGAGGAGGCGGATTTTTTACATCTCACACGGTGCTCATCTTCGTTTCTTGTTGTCCTGAGCACGCGGCACAGCCGTTTGTCTGTCCTTGCTCGATGACGTGTAGCTTGGTTGCCAACAGTGTGTTGAGTTGCGTTTCCGGAGGAAGCTGGACCAAGACTTTGTCGGCTTCGACTTTGACCGGAAAGACTTTGATTGAATAGTCTTCGCCCGATAAACATTCGCCACTCTCCAGCGAAAACGGTTTTTTGTGTAGGGGGCAAGCAACTTTGGGAGCTTTGCCTACGCTTCCTAGGATTCCACGCGAGAGGACAAACGCATTCTTGTGGGGGCACATGTTCTGACAGGCGTACCATTGGTCACGGCTTGCGAAGTTGAAGACCGCGATCTGCACGTCGCCATATTTCACTGCGGCACCTCCGTCGCGTGGGAAATCGCCTACGCTACCAACTTCTACCCACTGTGGCATAGGTGCCTGGGGTTTTTTCGATTTCCCATTCGTCCCCCCGTTTGTCGTAGAGGTTTCCTCGGGCGTCCGCACCTGAACAATTTCGCCATCCTTTGGCCAATCGGCAGGGCGTTGCTGTCCCCGTTCGTCGACAAATTCAATGCTAGGCTCGGTCTCTTCCGTGTTGACAAACTGTTGGTAGAGTTTGCGTTTTTTGGGGTCGTCGACTACGGCTTTCCATTCGCACTGATAGGTGTCGACCAAATGTTGCATTCGATTTTCTAACTCATCGCACAATCCGAGTTTGTCGTGGATCACGACGTCTTTGATGCGATCCAGTCCGCCCTCGAGTTGCTGGAGCCAGGTCGCGGTGCGGGCGAGCTTCTCGGCGGTGAAAATGTAATACATGAGAAAGCGGTCGATGTATTTCACGGCCGTTTGCTCGTCGATGTCGGTAGCAAAGAGATCGGCGTGTCGCGGGTTTGCGCCGCCGTTGCCGCAGACGTAGAGGTTGTAGCCGTTTTCTGTTGCGATGAGGCCAACGTCTTTGCACTGGGCTTCGGCACATTCTCGAACACAACCAGAAACTGCGAACTTGATTTTATGTGGGGTACGAATGCCTCGATAGCGTTTCTCGATTTCTATGGCAAACCGCACACTGTCTTGTACGCCGTAGCGGCACCAAGCGCTACCGACGCAACTCTTGACCGTTCGCACGGACTTGCCATAGGCGTGGCCGCTCTCGAAACCGGCGTCGATTAGCTCTTCCCAGATGTCAGGGAGTTGGTGGAGCTGCGCACCAAACAGATCAATACGCTGCCCGCCAGTAATCTTCGTGTAAAGTTGATACTTCTTGGCGACCTCCCCGATCACGATCAGCTTCTCGGGCGTAATCTCGCCACCAGGCACGCGAGGCACGACCGAGTACAATCCGCCTCGTTGTATATTGGCTAAGAAACGATCGTTGGTGTCTTGGAGGGTTTGGTGCTCGGATTCTACGATGGTGTCGTTCCAGAGCGAAGCAAGGATCGACGCCACGGTCGGCTTGCAAACTTCGCAGCCGTTGCCGCTTCCGTGAGAAGCAAGCAGCTCGTCAAATGTGCGAATCTCCTTTACCTTGACAATGGTAAACAACTCTTGCCGAGAAAGAGCGAAGTGCTCGCAAAGATTGTTGTTGATTTCGACGCCCGCCTCTTCCATGGCCGAGTTGAAAACGTCGGTCACCAGCGGCATACATCCCCCGCAGCCGGTCCCTGCCTTGGTACACGACTTCACGTCTGCGAGCGAGGTGAGGTCCTGATTGTGAATCGCCTCGCAGACATCTCCTTTGGTGACGTTGTTACAGGAGCAAATCTGCGCGTCGTCTGGCATAGCCGCCACGCCCCCGAGGGCCGCTGCCGCGCCACCACTCGGCCCCCCCATAAGATCACCAGGCAGGCAGGGCAAGGAGTCGCCGCTTTTGGCGAGGATCGACAGCGTTGCATAGTCGGAGGCGTCGCCCACCAAAATGCCACCCAAGAGTTGCTCGCCTTGGGGATCAAAAAAGAGCTTTTTGTAGATGCCCCCCAAAGGGTCTTCATAAACCAGCGGTGTCGCTTGGTCGGCAGGCAGTTCGTACTGCCCAAAACTGGCGACATCGATACCCATCAATTTCAGCTTGGTGGAAAGATCGGCTCCCGTGAATTGGGCGCCGCTGCCGGTGAGATTCATCGCCAGGATTTCCGCCATTTCGTATCCTGGTGCCACCAATCCGTAAACCATGCCGCCATGTTGGGCGACTTCTCCTACGGCGTAGATGTTGGCATCGGACGTCTGCAAAGAGTCGTTGACTGCCACGCCGCCGCGCTCTCCCATTTCCAGGCCGCACTCGCGTGCGACATCGTCCCGGGGACGAATGCCGCAGGAAATGATGACCATGTCGACATCCAGCGTATCGTCCTTGCCAAATACCATTTGTTCAACCCACCCGTCGCCACGGATTTCTTTAGTCCCCTTATTGAGATGAACATGGACCCCCAATGCTTCGATCCGGCTGACAAGAATTTGTGAGCCCGCGTCGTCAATTTGTCGAGGCATAAGACGCGAGGCAAACTCGATTACATGCGTTTCCAGCCCGAGATCGTAGGCCGCCTTGGCAGCTTCTAATCCTAGCAGCCCGCCGCCAATCACGGCGCACCGTCGCACTTTCTTGCCGTAGTCAATGATTTTTTCCAAGTCTTCGATCGTGCGGTAAACAAACACCCCACGATGCTCGACTCCGTCGATAGGAGGCACAAACGGGTACGAGCCTGTAGCCAATACCACGTGGTCGTAAGAAATCTCCTCGCCAGCGTCGGAACGTACCACACGTTTTTTTCGGTCGATCGTGTTCGCCCGGTCACCTAGGTGCAACTCGACCCCTTGTTCGCGGTACCAATCTAAGCGGGCAATCATCAGTTGTTCTGCATCGCGGTGGGCGAAGAACGAAGTCAGGCCTACACGATCGTACGCAGCACGAGGCTCTTCGCAAAATGTAACGATCTTGTACTGCTTTTTTGCATCAAATTCGACCAACTTTTCAACAAAGCGATGGCCGACCATGCCATTGCCGATGACGACGATGGTTTGTTTAGAAGATTGCTTCATTCGATATCTCATGCTCCGACGTCTGGGCGAGCGTGCTCAGAGTGTCGGTGAAAGGGAGGAAGGAGAAATCCGAACGGCGCAGCTCTTGTAGGAGGGTTGCCGAGAGTACGGATCAAAATGGGCTAAGGTTAGTTGATTGGTAGCGGCATAGTGCATCGGTATGAAAACTTGACCCGGTTGGATGGTTGGAGTGATGAAAGCCTTGGCGAGAACACTTCCGCGCTGCGACTCGACGGTGACCATCGAATTGGGGCGTATGCCTTCACTGCGTGCATCCTTCGGGTTGATTTCCACATAAGTCTCTTGAGGATACAGTCGCCGGAGCACACTCGACTTGGCGGTTCGCGACTGAGTATGCCACTGCGAAGCAGAGCCACGCCCGGTTAGCAAGAGATACGGATATCGCTTGTTGGGCGGTTCGGGCATTTCGCGGAGATCTTCAAACAGCAGTCGAGCGCGTCCCTCGGGGTGAAAGAACTGTCCGTCGCGAAAGAGTCGCCGTTGGGGATCGTTTTCCTCACAGCCCTCTGGGAACGGCCACTGGATGCCGCCCCGTTCGTCGAGCATTTGGTAGTCGTCTATGCCGGTGATGTCGCACGGCTGTCCCCGAGTCAATTCTTTAAGAGACTGGAAAACGTCTTCCGGCTGCTGCCAATTGGCAAACATTTCTTCACAACCCCAATGATGGGCAACAAGTCGAAAGATGGAAAAATCGGAGAGCGCCTGGCCTGGCGCTTTAGCCACTTTTTTGACCAGACCGATTCGACGCTCGGAGTTGATAAAAGTACCTTCTTTCTCGCCCCAGCCTGCGGCAGGCAAGTAAAGGTCGGCTTGCTGGGCGGTTTCTGTCGAATGGTACATGTCCTGCACGACGAGGAAATCGAGCCGCTCCAGTATTTCCTGGAACGTGTTTTGGTTGATCCACGAATGGCAGGGGTTGGTGCATACCACCCACAGGCCCTTGATTTCATCTCGAAGGATTCCTTCAACAATTCGGTCGTAAGGCCAACTCTCTTTTGTTGGGATAAGAGTCTCTTCGATACCGAGCACACCTGCGACTTTTCTGCGATGGTCCGGGTTTTTGAAATCGTGGCCGCCAAGAAGATTGGTCGTATTGCTGAACAATCGCGAACCCATCGCGTTGCACTGACCGGTAATCGAGTTGGCCCCAGTTCCCGGACGTCCGAGGTTGCCGGTGATTAACGCTAGGTTGATAATCGCCTGGGCGGTGCGGACCCCTTGGTGACTTTGGTTGACGCCCATCGTCCACCAAAAGCTAACTCGTTTGCCTTGGTGAATGGTACGGGCGACGTAGTGCAGGCGTTCTTTTAGGATATCGCTTTCTTGCTCGACGCGCTCAGGCGTGTAGCTTTCGACATGGCGAGCAAAGTCGTCGTAGCCGTCGGTGTGGTCGCGGATGAACTCCGTATCGATCCATTCCTCGGCAATGAGGATGTGAGCCAATCCGTACAGCAATGCAAGATCCGATTTCGGTTTCAATGCCAAATGTTGCGTGGCGGCAACGGCGGTCTCGGTGGTGCGTGGATCGAGAACAATGATCTCGGGCTTGTGAGGGTTGCGACAAATCCGTTGCCACATGATCGGATGAGCAATGCAAAGGTTGGATCCTACCAAGAGAATGACGTCCGACTCTTCAAAGTCCTGATAAGTATAGGGCGGCGCGTCGAAACCGAACGACTGTTTGTAAGCGACTGCTGCCGTGGCCATACACTGGCGCGTGTTGCCATCGCCGTGCCGCATCCCCATGCCGAATTTGGCTAGGCTACCAAGGTACGCGATCTCTTCGCTGGGTAACTGGCCCGTGCCGAGAAAAGCGACCGAATCTTCTCCGTGGCGCCTTTGAACCTCTTTGAAGCGGTCACAGAACAATTCCATGGCGCTGTCCCAATTCGTGGGGACCAACTTGCCGTGAGCGTCTCGCGAGAGCGGAATGATGCCACGGTCGGGCGACTTGAGCGGCGAGAGTGCCTCCCACCCTTTGGGGCAGGCCATGCCGCTGTTGACGGGAGAGTCGACCGCCGGGGTCAAATTCACCGCCTCGCCCTCGACCAGATGAATGTTGAGCGCACAACCGGTTGAGCAGTATCCGCATACCGTTGAGGTCGTAGCATCGGGCCGCTTGCCACGCGGCAGTTGGCCGAGACCGAAATTTCCTGGCACACGAACGAGCTGCTCCGTCAAAGGCCCCTGTCGTTGATGGAGTGCCGAGCCTATTGCCGCACACAACCCGTGGTGTTCGTTTTGATTATCGAGACGGTCTTTAGCTATGCAGTGTTTAGCGATACCGTGTTTAGTGATACCGTGCGAGGAGCTCATGTGCATAGTGCTCCTGGCATCTTCGGTGCGACAGATGCGGCAAAGAACAAGTATCTTTCAATCATTTCGCCGATAAGCAACAATCCCACAATCAGAAGTACGACTATTCCGACGAACAGAGGCTGATAGCCCTCGGCACCTACAATCGTTGCTTTGCTAGAGAGCAACAGCAGTGGGAGTAGCAAGCCTCCCATGATGCCGAAGAAGTATCGCAGTAGGTTGATCATGCTAAGTTCGCCCGTCAGCAAGAGCGAGGTGCGTTTCAATGGTGTGAAACGTCGTTGCCTAAGCCAAACTAATACGGAACACTCTAATCCGAGCTTGATCGCCACAAGCACCATGAGCCATCGGCAAAGCGTTTGTCCGTAGTCCCGCATGATCGCGTAGGACGTCAGTTCAGTACTCCAGTAGCAGGCTGCCAGCGAGACAAGCAACGCGATCGGCAAACCAAGTATCGCCGAAGAAAGAAAGAACATGCTGCCGGTCCGATGCCCGCTCCAAAATGGACGTTGTGTCTTGACGTAAATCATGACCGAGCAGAAAACTCCTACGACACCGCTCAATGCCGTCATGAGGCCAAACCCGTCCGCGAGGGGGACGAGCGCCGGTTGCTCCTTGGCCATCCATACACTGGCGGCGTACAGCATTGCGCAAACGGCGAACAAACTGAACGCCAAGATTTCACGGCTTAACCACGAAGTGCGTAAACCTAGCAATGCTCGAAATGCATAGCGTGGGCGCCCCAAATGAAAAACTGCCGCATGGATACCGAGAAGCCCCACCACAAGCCCAGCGATCGCGTAGGCGGGACGAATCGTCGCCAGCATTAGTGGGTCGGCCCAAGGACCAGAAACCAAAACTTGCCCTACGACAAACACTCCCACTGAGAGTTGCGTCAAAACAAGCATGATTACCAAAGCCCAATGGCTGTGCTGACGATTGGCCGAGTAATAATCGGCAGGCCGCATATTGCGGGGGAGCGGCTTACTGGTTTTGTAAGTGGTCGTTGGTAGAGTCATGCCTGGCTCGGGGGCAGTCGGCAAAAATTGGTTAGTTTCGCTTTCTTCGATCACCGACTCCACACGAACGGTGCGAATCTGAATCGCGCCGCTCGGGCACGACTGCACACATGCTGGCGCTTCGCCCACCGCCAGACGGTCGTGGCACATGTCACACTTGCGGACAATTCCCTTGCTCGGGATGTATTGGGGCACGTCGTAAGGACACATGAGTATGCAATACTGACAGCCGATACACTGGTCGTCCAAGTGTCGTACGATGCCGGTCGTTCGATCTTTTTCATAGGCCAACACTGGACAACCCGAGAGGCAAGCCGGGTCGATGCAGTGGTGACAAGCTGTGGTGATGTGTTGCAGAAGGGGCAGTTCGTCTGAGCCACCATGCAACATGCCAACATTTCGCCACTGCTCGTCCTCTTCTAGTCCATTCAAATTGTGGCAAGCTGCCACGCATGCCTTACACCCAGAGCAAGCATCAAGATCGACCTCGAAGGCATATTGTTCGCCCGGCTGTGGCTGGGTAAGTGGAATCAGATTTTGATAGTGGCCTGAAAGAAGTGGCTCGCTGCTGCTTTCATGACGCTGTAAAAATCGCTCCACTGCCGTGGTTTGCTGCTCTTCCAGCAACGCGCGGACCAACGAATCCTCGGCTAGCGAACCGCTGACTTGGATACCATGGGTGCTCGGGATGGAAAGACCTTCGACAATCGACATCTGGCAAACTATTCGTGTGATTTCAAGTGATACGTAAATGAACGCGCAGCGCGCCCGATGAGTTCATCGCAAGTTGCGCGCCATTTCATGTTAAACCGATAAACGCGCTGCCCTGCTCGCCAAGATAAGGCTCAATACATGTGAGATATTCTCGTGTAAACAATTCCCAGCACTTCGACTCGTAGGTCCTCCGACTTGCCTGGGTGCCCAATATCTGAGCAGTGGCTGCGTAGAATCGCCGCGTGATACAGAATCGCGAGTGACCATAATTATCCACAAGTTTCAAGAAATGACTTGCCGTCTTGTCTTTTCGCAATAAGAAACAACGCAGTGACGCGATGGCACGGCATTTGCAATCTCACAAGGCAGGCGGCAATCCATAATTACATTTCCTTTGTGTTTGATGCGCCAAGGGAATCCTATCCGACCACCAACACCTCCCTTTAACCGCCTTGCAAGTATTGCTTTAGAAGACTTGCTTCTCTCTCAATAAATATTTTTCAAGTAACTGCGCTTGGTTTGCGCCCACCGTTTAGCTCCTGAGACACTCCATGGAAATTCAAAACAAAACGACCTCACTCTGGAGCAATTTTTTCAAGCTCAACATGCCGCAAATTCGTGCATTCCACATGTCGTGGTTCGCCTTTTTTCTCTGCTTCTTTGCTTGGTTTGGTATTGCTCCGCTGATGGCGGTGGTACGCGACGAATTGTCGCTGACCAAAGAGCAAGTCGGCTGGTCGATCATCGCCTCGGTCGCGATGACAGCGTTGGCAAGGCTAGCAATTGGCTGGCTGTGCGGCCAATTCGGCCCTCGATTGACCTACACTTGGCTGCTCATTGTCGGTTCGCTTCCGGTGATGGGGATTGGCTTTGCCCATGATTTTCAGACGTTTCTCATCTTTCGCCTTTTGATTGGTGTGATTGGTGCTTCGTTTGTTATTACCCAGTATCACACTTCAATCATGTTTGCCTCCAACGTCGTAGGCACGGCCAACGCGACTTCAGCAGGCTGGGGAAACCTAGGCGGCGGCGTCACACAACTTGTCATGCCAATGGTTTTTGGACTGTTCGTCACGGCCCTGGGGCTAAGTGAAGCCGTTGGCTGGCGAGCATCTATGGTCGTGGCGGGGATGGTCTGCTTCTTCACTGGAATCGCGTACTACCGCCTTACTCAAGACGCTCCGGATGGCAATTTCAAGGAACTGCGAGCGGCGGGGAAAATGCCGTCGACCAAAAAAACGAACGGAGACTTTTGGGTCGCATGTCGTGACTACCGAGTATGGGCCTTGTTTGTCATCTACGGCGCCTGCTTCGGGATGGAGCTCACGATCAACAATATCGCGGCACTCTACTTCATCGATTATTTTGGATTAGGTTTGGCAGCGGCGGGTATGATGGCCGCATCTTTTGGACTGATGAACTTATTCGCACGCACCCTCGGAGGTCTCTCGGGCGACCGCTTCGGAGCCAAGTGGGGACTCCGTGGCCGTGTCACTTGGCTGTTCCTCGTGCTTTTTTGTGAAGGCATCGCTTTAATGCTTTTTTCTCAGATGACCGCCTTGGCCATTGCACTACCGTCTTTAATCGCCTTTAGTCTCTTTGTACAAATGTCCGAAGGCGCAACTTTTTCTGTTGTTCCCTTTGTCAATAAGAAAGCGTTAGGAGCTGTTGCAGGGATCGTAGGTGCCGGCGGCAATGCAGGCGCCGTTGCCGCAGGGTTTCTGTTCAAGGGGGAGATGGAATGGCCAACCGCTCTCTTAGTTCTTGGCGGACTTGTCACCTTGTGTTCGTTCCTAGCTTTTACTATCCGGTTTGATACGGAAACAGAAACGGAGGCCCAGGTAGAATTCGAGGAGGCAACCCAACGAAAGAAACTCCACTCCGACGTCCTCACCGAGCAGATTGTCGAATTAGAACCCGTCTCGAACGCCTAACGCTTTCTCATTGCTAATTTCCGGGTGTGCGACATCAGAAGTCGTTCTGACATTTCCCACACGGATTTTTGACAATGACAAAGCACTAGCATGCCGCTGCTACTGAACGAACGCGGTAAAAAATCTGCGAACTGCCGCAAAGAGCAGGCCCTAAAATCATCGATCGTGATTGGAAAGTATGCAGCTACCAATCGCGAGTTACGAGGGGTCTTTTGCGAACAAGTAAAGCCGTTCCCACGATCAGTCCCACCAGCAATAACACAAGCGAACTTGGTTCGGGAATGGACTGTTGGGCGAAAAGCCACTGGGCGGGAAAGTCGTTTTGGCCATTCAAGTTGTTCCATTCTTGAGAGGCCCAGGAATGGGGACGAGTGAATGAGGTAGGCTGTGGCCCCTGGAATCGAGTCAGCAGACGCTTCTTGCTGAGGATCGTACTGAGATCGGTCGAAAACCCGCCTGCAGCAACCACCGGATCGGTCTCGAAAAATGAATCGCCGCCAGTTGCCTCAATCGCGGCGATCATGTTGTCGGTTCCCGCCGGGGGAACCACCACATCGTCGTCGTGTCGCATGGCCCAGATCGGCACATCGGCCATTGCTTGTCCGCGGTCGGTCGGTCCTGCACCAGAGGAAGTGATGCCAGCGGCAAAGCGATAGGAATCGTACTCTGGCGGAAGCAGCGTCCCGAACTCGACAACACGTCCCAATGCGTCCCACGCTCCGAACCCGCCCATTGATGTTCCGACAATGTAGATACGGCTCGGATCGATGCGAGTGTTGAAGTCGGTGTCGCCTCCGGCAACGATTCCCGCTACCAGCTCTACCATGAGCTCCATATTGTCTGCCACAGGTACGGAATCTGCGGAATAGCCGCTGGAAAAGAATTCTGGGTTGATGCTGGTTCCGGAGGTATCGGGTGGATGGTCGGTCCAACGGTCAGAGAGACTGGTGATTTTTGGTGCCAAGACAAATGCGCCGCCGGTAGGCGAAAGAGCTTGCACCGCATCTTCGGCCCAGTAACGGAGCGATTCTAAGTTGATAATGTGGCTAACCGTTCCACCGTCTCTAGAACCAGCTCCATGTAAAAAGATGATTAACGGATGCCGCTCGCTTCCGGTAGACGAAAAATCATAGCCATCGGGAGAAAAGAGCCGAAATGACAGGTTCGTATCAGGGCCAACTACGCCGCCTGCGTTGGAGTAGTTTCCTCCGTACCATTTTTTCGCATCCGGCGAGGTAAATGGATAGGTCAGTGTCGAGGTTGGATCGATATCGAGCGTCGGCACGGCCCAGGCGGACCTTGGAAAGTCCCAAACCGTGGCGAAGCAAAATAAGCAGCAAAGGATCGATCGGCACATTTTTTAGTTCTTCAGATGAAATAGAATTCGTGAATAAAGAATAGGCATTTACCCCCTCACTAGAATGAGTAGGGTCGCAAAGGCAAGAGAAATCTCTTCGCCTTATTGCTTATTGCAAAAAAACGCAAAGGTAGCCAGACTTGCCAGCGAGAAAGACTGGTAACGGCTAAAGAATACTCACGAGATCCAATGCCAACGAGTTTTGTAAGTCTGTTTTCATTTCAACGAAGATACTTTGACTTTAATTCGCCAAGGTCTCTCCGTCAACGAATTGTCGATTCCTATTTGCTATTCCAAAAAAACAACGCCATGAGATGTCGCAAAAATCGACTTCCTGGCCTCGCTGCGACACGGCCTAGCCGTTCATGAGGGAGGGGGCATGTTTGTTGACTAAAAATGTGTCATTCTGAGCAAACTGCGCGCGGCTGCTAGTGGAACTGGAGTTCTAGCATGAGTACGATGTGTATTCTCCCCTAGAAGGTTTGCTAGTCGGAGAACCGTACTGCGTCGATGACTTTTCTGGCATGTGAACCATACACGCCCGACGTGTCTGTTTGTCTGCGATAGAATAAAAGCAACATGAATCCAACGAATCCTACAAATCGCTCGCCGCTCCGCTTTGCCATGTTTGGCTGTGGCTTTTGGGCCAAGTATCAGTTGGCAGCTTGGCAGGAAGTGACTGCGAGGCACGAAGGGGGCCGAGTCGAGTGTGTCGCTCTCTACAACCGAACCCGCAGCAAAGCAGAAGCGTTGGCCAACAATTTTCAAGTCCCCGCAGTTTACGATGATGCCGAAGAGCTACTGCGCAACGAAAAACTGGACTTCGTGGATATTGTGACCGATGTCGACACACACGGCCAATTCGTTCGATTGGCGGCCGAGCATGGGCTGCCGGTCATCTGCCAAAAACCGTTTGCTCCGACACTTGCCGAGGCTCAAGCAATGCAGGCTGCCTGCCAACAGGCGAGCGTGCCACTCTACGTGCATGAAAACTGGCGTTGGCAACGACCGATTCAACAACTTAAGGCCGCGCTGGACCAAGGGAACCTCGGCGCGCCATTCCGCGCACGAATCGACATGATTTCCGGTTTCCCGGTCTTCGAGAACCAACCCTTTTTTCGTGAATTGAAGCAGATGATCCTTGCCGACATGGGATCGCATATTCTCGACACGGCCAGGTTCCTCTTCGGCGAAGCCGAGTCGCTCACTTGCCAAATCCACACAATTCATCGCGACATCCAGGGTGAAGATGTAGCGACGGTCGTTATGAGCATGAACGGCGGCAAGACAACTGTCACCTGCAACATGGCCTACGCGGGAAACTCTCTGGAACGAGAGTGCTTTCCGCAGACGCAAATTTTTATCGAAGGCAGCAAAGGCTCCTTAGAATTGTTGCCTGACTACTGGATTCACAAAACCACCGCCGAGGGAACGGACAAGAAACATTGGCCACCAATCATGTATCCCTGGGTTGACCCAGCCTACGCGATTGTCCAGTCGAGCATTGTCGAATGCCACGCCGATCTGTTGCGCGGCCTTTGCGAGCCTGATTATCAACCAGAGACTTGCGCTGAAGACAACTTAAAGACGTTAGCGCTCGTTTCCGACGCCTACGAGTCTGCCGAGAAGGGTTCCATCATTCAGTATTCGACTGGGGAGAGAATTAAATGAGACTCTTAAAATTCTTAGTGGTTCTCATCACGATTTCCCTGCCGTTCCAACTCTCTTTCCAATTCGGTGCTGCGATTGCTGCCGAACGAAATATCGTCTTTTTCATTACCGACGATGAAAGCACAACGCTTGGCTGCTATGGCGACGCCGTTGCCGTCACACCAAACATCGACACCTTGGCACGAGACGGCACACGATTTGTCAATGCTTTTGCAACGACGGCCAGTTGCAGCGCAAGTCGGTCGGTCGTTCTTTCCGGGCTTCACAATCACAAAAATGGACAATATGGCCACACGCATAACTTCCATAAATTTTCTTCTTTTCACAATGTGATCAGCTTAGCGCTGCCTCGGGTTTTAACAAACGCTGGCTATCGTACCGCTCAGATCGGGAAATACCACGTCGCACCCGAAGAGGTATTTCGTTTTGAAACTTACTTGAAAGGCAGTGGACGCAACGCCGTTGAAATGGCCAACCACTGCGAATCGTTTATCGCAAACAAGAAAGATGCTCGGCCTTTTTTTCTGTATTTTGCGACTGAGGATCCTCATCGAAGTAAGGGAAAAGACACAACGTCAAAGCAACGCCTCAAGCCGAACTTGTTTGGCAACCTGCCCGATCATCTACATCAACCGGGCGTTCACGAAATATTTTTCGACCCCAGTAAAGTTCCGATTCCGGCGTTTCTTCCTGACACCATAGAAACTCGTGAAGAGCTGGCGCAATACTATCAGTCGTGCGCACGAATCGACCAGGGATTAGGACGTCTTGTCGAAATATTGAAAGAAGCGGGCGTCTATGAAAAAACGCTCATCGTTTTTACTTCTGACCACGGAATGGCATTTGCGGGCGGCAAGACGACCGTCTACGACCCAGGCTTAAATGTTCCGTTTGTCGTTCGCAATCCCTACGAAAAAAATCGGAGAGTCGTCTCTAAAGCGATGATAAGCCATGTCGACATTACGCCCACGCTGCTCGATTTCGCAGACGCTTTCGACAAAGAAACGAACGGCCCCAAAAACTGGGTCGACCCCGATCAATATTGGAACGAACGCGGGGTCGCGGCAAAAGACAATCGAGAAGGCGGACACGAATTCAGAAGTTACCACGGACGGTCATGGCTCGATATTTTAGGACATTCGGATGCGGATCACTGGGATACGATCTTCGCCTCGCACACATTTCACGAAATCCAAATGTATTATCCCATGCGGGTTGTTCGAGACAGGAAATACAAGTTGATTTGGAACATTGCCCACGATTTGCCCTACCCGTTTGCCTCGGACCTTTGGGCGGCGTCGAGTTGGCAGGCACAGTTCCAAAAAGGACAAGACGCGTCTTACGGCCAGAAGACCGTCGCCCAATATATTCATCGCCCCCAGTTCGAGCTTTACAACATCGAATCGGACCCTCATGAGACAGAGAACTTAGCAAGCGATCCAAACTTCGCAAAGGTCCTTGCAAAGTATCAACGCAAGCTCAAAGAATTCCAGGCAAAGATGAACGATCCTTGGATCATGAAGTGGGACTACGAGTAAGTTTCAGCACTCAGTATCCTTTACAGAAAACACCTTGATCAGGAAAAGCACGAGATGATTTATTGCAATAGCTTGAGTATTCCAGAAGGCCCTGTCGCCTTAAAGGACGGAAGTTGGCTGGTGGTTGAAATGGGACCCGATCGGGGTTGCATCACGCATATCACCGACGAAGGTAAAAAGAAACGAGTCGTCGCCAAAACCGGTCGGCCCAATGGCTTGGCGATCGACGCGGATCATAATATCTGGTGCGCGGAATCTCAAAACCCCGCCTTGTTAAAAATCTCGCTTGACGGTGAAGTGGAAGAGATTCTCACAGGGTGTGGCGACGAGCCCTTTCTGTTTCCCAACGATTTGGCATTCGGACCGGATGGCAAGCTTTACCTGACCGATTCGGGTATCTTGTTCGACGATTTCGCGCCGGGCGGAAACATCCGCCCCGACTACGATACGGTGCCTCTCGACGGGCGAGTTTACCGAATCGATGTAGACACTCTAGCCATTGAAAAGATTGATACAGGCATTCGATTTACCAATGGTATTGCCTTCGGGCCTGACGACGATTTGTATGTCAACGAAACTCTGACCGGCAATATTTTTCGATACCAATATAACAATGGAATGATTGGGCCGAGAACACTTTTTGGCAACGTCATTGCCCCCGATGCTCCTGAGGGGATCAAAGGGCCTGATGGGATGAAATTTGGCCAAGACGGCAATCTGTATGTGAGCGTCTTCGCCCAAGGCGATATTACTGTTCTGGGGCGTGATGGCAACGTCACGAGACGAATGAAGACAGACGGGAATCTCCCAACCAACTTGGCCTTCGGTTTGCCAGGTGACCAGCGGATTTATATCACAGAAGACGCCCAAGGAACGCTGGAAGTGTTTGACGTCGACTGTGATGGGCTTTCGCTTTATGATGGAGCCGTCGTAGGCGAGACTTACAAGGTGGGATAGCCACTAACTCACACATCCTAAATTGCGCCCCAATCAGTTTTCGATCGACGATTTGTGGTGCCAAGACCGAATAGCCCAACAAGAGTGGCGAGAAGAAAACTGGATGGTTCGGGGACGCTGCTTTCAAACAGATAGACCGAGCCCGAGCGGATACCCGCATTGTCGTCAAAGAGCGCCCCGACTAGGGCCGTGCCGCCGCTGATCGCCACAGAACTGCCAAACTCGTCGCCCTCCGCCGCGTCGGAGGGGTTCAATTGGCGTAGCAAGTCGCCGGTGGTCACGTCGAACAAGTAGGCCGAGCCAGAGTCGTTGCCTACGCCATCGTTAAAGCGTGCCCCGACTAGAGCCGTGTCATCGCTAATCGACACGTATCTTCCAAACTCGTCAGAAAATGCGGCGTCAGGGGCGATGAGTTTATCTAACTCGGTCGGATTAGATGGGTCGGTCACGTCGAACAAGTAAGCCGCGCCGGACCTGAAAAACCCCCCGTTATCAAGACGCGCGCCAACAATAGCTGTATCACCACTGATTGCCACAGACAAACCAAACTGACTTGCTCCCCTGGCGTCGGAGGCGATCAGCTTCTGTATCTGAATCGGGTTGGACGGGTCAGACAGGTCGAACAAGTAGGCTGCACCGGCATCAGTGCCCCCCTCGTCATTTCGGCTTGCCCCGATAATTGCTAGGTTGCCGCTCATCGCCACACGCACGCCGAATTTGTCGCCCGACGCAGTGTCGGAGCCGGTCAGTTCAAAGAGCTGTGCGCCAGTGGTCACATCGAACACGTAGACCGAGCCCGAACCCGAGCTGCCGGGTGCCCCGACAATGGCCGTGTTGCCGCTGATAGCTACCGCCTCGCCGAAATCATCTTTTTCAGCCGGGTCGGAGCCGGTTAGCATGAATAGCTGGTTGCCGAAGGTGGGGCTCAGCGGATCGACGTCGAACAGGTAAGCCGATCCAGCTCCGCTACCTGGGATATCGTCAACTGCTCCAACAATGGCCCGGTTGCCTTCGAGTGCCAAAGAGGTGCCAAACCGGTCATCCGTTCCGGCATCGAGTGCGGTGAGCTGAAGTAGTTCGCTCCTGGTGGCAACATCAAACAGATAGACCGACCCTGCCGAATCGTTGGCGTGGCGTGCTCCGACCATTGCCAGACGGCCGTCGAACGCTAAAGAATTGCCAAATCGGTCGCCTTCGGTGGCATCCGACGCGGTCAGCTTGGTTTCCAGATCAAACGTCCCTGCCCACGCTGGTGCCATCGATAAACTCGCCACCAAGAGTGTTGCTATAAAGCGGGTTAAAGCAATGCTTGTCTTCATTATTAGTAATCCTTTTTTAGTCGTGAATCGTAAGTGGATTGCAAACGGCGCGAGTACACGAAAAACCCCACAACGCAAAACTCTCTCAGCCTCAAAGGGCCGCGAGAAAGAGTTTTGCAATGTGGGGTCTTTTCGTTAGTTCTGCCTTTTAGAAATCGTTAAGAGAAATTTATCGGTGGAAATTCAGTGGCCCGGCCCTTACCCGGACCAGTCAGTCAAATCCATTATACTTTGCGAGTCCTTACTCGTCTATTTCTTGGTTTACACTCGCTTTATTGTCCTTACGATGGGTCTAAACCCTCGTCTTTAGACGAATCCTTTAGGTAGGTTATTACGATTCCGTGAGGCCAAGTGCATTATGTGTGTTGATGTTTTTGGGTGGCAGCGACACGGGGCCGCGGAACGGTGCTTTGGCGAGAAACCTCTGCTCGGACTCGTGTCGGTGTGCGCAGCACGAGAGGAGTTCGAGGTGACTGGCCTCTTGTGCTGCGCCCACCGACAATCGTTCGAGTAAGTGTGCCCGCAGGCAATGTCTTTTGCGAACGACTGTCGGTGCTACCCTCGTGAGTGAAGGACTTTCAGTCCGTAGCTCACGAAACTTTCAAACCCACCTGCTTCAGCGGGTGGTAGTTGAGTCCGGGCCATTCATGGTCCGTTCACGGGTCTTCTCGCTGCCGTGGTTTCAGCCATTGAATCAAATCAATCGTCCAACTGCGTAATCTGTTCCAGTCGACCCACGGTCGTGTTCTTGGCGTGATGCTCGCGCTGATTGTTGATATACGCAATCACCCACGGCAGGTCCTTCGTGCCAAAACTAGCGATGCCATAGCAACACCGTCTCACCTTGTCTGGCGAGATCAATCAGTAGATCGTTGGCAATAGGTTGTTTTATCTTTTCGGCGATATCAAAACGATAGAGGAGCACATTCGTATCAATGGCGTTCATGCAGCTCGTCCCGCGTCATAGGCTTGAAGCCTCTTACCTTCTGACCAATCTCATCGCAGATCGCGTTGAAGCTATCGAGTTGTTCTTCGGTCGGAGGCGTGTGCTGGCGGAGTGCCTCCGCACCGCTCGTTGAGGCGGTGGTAACAGATTTTACGACGAGTTCCACCCGCGTCCCTGGAGGAAATAGGAGGGGTTGCTCGGGCACAAACGCCCCGTCTCGATAAGTCGCATTAATGATTTCGGCCATAGTCAGTTTCTCCTGCCACCATTCTACCCCGACATCGCCTCGCAAGGCAAATCAGATCAGAAAAACCCTCCCCCGCCTCCACCTCCCTGACCGCCGCCTCCCCCGCCTCCCGCCTGCCCCCCTTGGGTCATGTGAAATTTTTCCTGAAGTAGAATGGTCACCCCATCTTCGATCAATAACTTTTTCCGATCTTCATCCAGATCTTCTTGGGCCACCACTTCGAGCACCACTGGGCCTGAGACGCTCATGACCTTGGTAAGCCCAAACAGTGCTGCGCCAAGGAGTTGTTTGTCGCCTTCGCGTGCGATCCTTAGTAAGAGAGCTTCTAGCGGGTCCGGATTTGGGTAGTTGTTGGGGTAGGAGATTGCGCGAATCGCGAAAAGGTGTTTTTCTGATTGATCGGGATCGTAGAGTACATCAAAGAGTTTACGTTCGACTGTTTGGGGGATTCTGTTAGGAAAAGCCGATCGCGTTGCATGGCGTACCTTGCGGTCGCTGTGAAAGAGTAGATCAAATTGCTCGGGAACTTGGTCGAGGTGTCGGTAGCCAAGCGTGAAGAATACAGCAGTATCGGGGTGCTCTCCTTGCAAAGCCTTGCGAGCGAGTTCTACTGTCTCGGGGTGCTGTAGAGAGCGATCTGTTTTTATTAAAACTTGCGTTGCGGCTTTGCGAAGGCTGTGGTCGGAGTTGGCAATGTCGAGAAGCTGCTGCCGCTCGGGTTCCTCCATGTGATACAGATTTCTCAAGAGCCATCGGGTTAGCTTTCCCCATTTTTTTTCGTCGGTTTCGTAGCGATCAAGGAGCGGCGCAAGCCACGTAGACGCAAGTATTTTCTTTGTGAAGATATCGAGAATGCGCTGCTTCAATTTCCCCTCTGGATAACCGCTACTGATCGAAGTAAAATCATACTCCCCAGCCACATCAAGAATCGTTTCAGCGGCTGCCTTGGCATGGCCGGCTCGCGCGAACGCGGCAAGTGCGTTGACACACTCGGTACGCTTTTCGACCTTGAGCTCGGTTTTCCACATCTCCCGCCACTGGTCGAAGGTTTTGCCGTCGTAGAGGAGGGCTTTTTGGGGCATTCCAGGGTTTGAAACAGAACGATTTGAAGGGGCCGGATAGGGATAGGGAGCAGAGATTTGAGGAGCTGCAATAGGTTCGCCTAGGAAAATTGGTGAGTTCGGGTTCACGGGCATGGGTGCAAAAACGGGACTGTGTTGTAGCGTGGGCTGGGGTTGCGGAACGACGTTTCCTGATCGCATCTTATTCGCAACCGCATCAAGATTCACTTCGACACGCCCCGTCACGAGCTTGTCGACCATGTCGGGTGCCCCGAACGCTCCACTCGAATTGTTCTTTCGATAGCCCCGGATGACAAAGAACTTTAGCGGCGAGAGTTCTGCGATGTCGTCGCGTTGCAAGACTTTGGTTACGTCTTCCAACGATTGCGTTGGCCAAACATGTAAGCCAACAAGGATGTCGCCATACTGAAGAAACCCAATGGAACTACCGTCGCCGTGATTGCCTTTAGTGACCAGCAACCCTCCTTCAAACTTCATCGCTTTCACCCGGGCGAGTTCTTCAATGCCGAGCTGTTCCAGTTCGACGCCGAGCATTTTGTAAGCCAAGTCGGCAAGCTTTTGGTCTTCGAGTGAAAGGAAGACCGGGATTGCTGGTGGGGCGTCGGTTATCCCAAGAAGTTCTTCCTGAACTAGCCCAAGAACTTCTTCCTCAGCGATCTCTCCGACCTCTGCGGTAATCTTGTCTTGTGTAGCCACAATTTCGTTTCCGTCTTCTGCAAAAGAAGATTTGATAGGTTGCCACAGCACAGCGGCGAATACCGCCAATAACAGAATGCTTATCATCCCTAACGTGTTTCGTGAAACCAACATCGGTTCGTCCTCCAGTTTGAGTATACGGCGGATGCGTGAAGTAAGCGGATGGTCGGCCATAGCCGAGGCCGTAGCGAGGGAAAGGGATTGCGAACCTTTCGCCGCAATGTTTACCAGCAACTCAGCATACGCTTGCGGCGCGGCCGTCTGCGCAACCACAACAGCATCGCAACATTGCTCGCGGTCGAGACGCACCCGTCGGCTAACAAGCCACACGGCCGGATGAAAAAACAGCAGCGATTCGACGAGCCGCTGGGCCAAGTTCACCAAATTATCCCACCGCCGGACATGGGCCAGTTCATGCAGCAAAACCATTTCGAGTTCCTCAGGCGACCAACCGGTTAGTGCCGCGGGTGGGAGCAAGATAAGCGGGCGGACAATGCCGATGAGCACCGGTTGGACGATGCGATCGCAAATAACAACGCTTACCTTGCGGGTAAGGTTTAGCGAAGCACGAGCACGCTGGGCCGTTTCGAGGACGATGCCCGAGGCAACCGGTTCGCAGCGCCGCCGGAGCCGCTCGGAGCCAAGCAGCCCTGTGGCGAGCAGCGCAAAAGTGATTGGCGCCCCGGCAATCCATAACCACGGCAGGTAGACGATGAGCCAAGCGGCATCGCTTTCTTGAACTGGTTTAGCCCTCTGTGCCAATAGAGTTGAGGCAAGTAGTGTCGGCGCGGGGGCCGTCGGCGAGCTTAGCGGTTCTATGTCGAGTTCCAAAGGTAGTGTAAATTCCGGTATTTCCGCGAGGTCGATCGTCGTACTGGGCGCAACGGAGATCAGCTTTACCTGAGGCGATTGGGCCAGCCAGATCGCAATGCCGACCGGCAATATCGAGAGAGCGGCGAAGACCGCGAGCGAGACGGCATAACGCAGAGCTGGCGCCGCACGGTTGATGAAAAATCGGATTGCTGCGCCGGCGATCGCAACCGCCGTTCCGAAGATCAAAAAATAGCACATCGTCCAGGCGGCGATATGCCAGGGCGAGGACGTATGGTTGGCAAGTTCCCAAGGGGCGAAGAGCGAGTTCATTTTTTTGCTCCTTTTTGCTTTCGAGACCGTTCGGAGCGTTGATCGATTAAGCTGCGAAGCTCCTCAAGCTGTTTGCCGGTAAGTTGGCCACCTTCAATAAGATGAGTCGCCAACCGATCAGTGGAACCACCGAAAAGATGGTCAACCAGCTTGCCGACCATCCCTTGTGCGGTTGAGCTGTGGGTGATTTTGGCAACCCACTGGGCACCACGCCCGGCGCCTTCGCGCTTGACGAGTCCCTTGTCGAGCATGACACGTAACATCGTGGCGACGGTGGTGGTAGCCACTTCGCGTTGTTCTCGCAGGGAGTCGCAGACGGCGCTGAGTGCCGAAGGTCCATTGTCCCAAAGGACATGCAAGATTTCGAGCTCAACATCGGTGGGATGCGTGCTTGCTGGGCGAGCCATGGGGTTTTCTCCTAGAGTCGCTAGGTTTCAGTGGATGGGTAACGTGTCTCATTCTTTCTGCAATTACCTGAAAATGATCGAGGGGGCTCGGCACTTCCTCTAGTTCTAACGAATTAGAGCTATTTACGCAAGGGTTTCTTCTGGCTTTTCTTTCAGGCTGCAAAACATCAGTCGAAAAGCAGCAGGCCAAAGTCCCCTAGTTCGGAACCGGGGTCTTCGGGCTGGGGGGGAATCCAGAATTGCGATTCGCCGCTTGGGGTTTGGCGAACAGCGGCCAGCGCCCAAGCGTCGAGAGCCTGGGGTCGCTTGTGGGTAAGTTCTTTCCAGGGGATCGCTGCCTCAATAGTCCAGGTCGAGTCGTCGCTGTGGGCGGCGACGTACCAGCGAGGGTTCCAGGAAGTGTTGTGCCAGCAAGCGTCGGCGGTCTTTCCGTTGTGGTCGACCGAGAGCTGAAAGCCGGTGGCGTAGTCGCGGTCGAGATCGAGCAGAAGCCGAACACGATCTTGCCCGGCGAGGTCGGCATCGTGAGTTCGCGGTGAGTGGTCGGGTGCGTAAGTCACGCCGGCCATTTTTTGGCAGTGAATAGCGAAGTACAAAAACTTGTCGTCGCGGGCGAATCGTATTTGAGAGGCTGGGGTTTTTGTGCTGGAAGAATTGCTGGCGGACAAGGAGAGGGATTTCGCAGATTTCCAAAGCGGTTCGTCGAGCAACCCATCTAGGTGTGGCCGGTTGTCGGTGCCGAGGCAACGGGCGGCTCTGTTTGGGGGCGATTTGCGGCGAGCGCTTTGCAGCCAAGCTTCGTTTCGGGCGCGATCGTGCCAAGGCTGCCGCTGTCGGTCGTATTTCAAAGGCGTAAGCCAACTTTTTGCAGCTTGATGATGGCCGCTGAGACGCGAAGCAACGGCGCAATGAAATACAAGAGCCGAGTTGCCTGCTAAGCTGCCCTGCCTCTTGATGGCTTTTTCGGCCAGGTACATGGCATAGAGGGGCAGCTGACTTGCTTCGGTTTGACGGGGTTTGGTTTGGGTCGTGTGAGCAATTTCGCTACTCGTGTAGAGCCCGATCAATGTGATAAGGCTGTTGGCTGTGGCAGGTTGTTCGGGATATTGATCGACGACCTGGCGAAGAACCTCGCCAGCAAAATCGTAGTTTCCTTTGCGAACGTGCTCGTCGGCGATTTGGAGATACAGCCCGATGGCCGCGGCAGGCGCCAGATTGCTGCTGAGCTGAACCAGATGTGCCAAGGCGGCAGGTTCGTTACCTTGGCTGAGAATGATATGCCGGATACGATCGACTTGCCCGGCATCCTCGATCCGCTCGGCGAACGCCATCGGCTGCTGGGTAAACACGAGGCTAAGGAAAGCGACTACGCGAAGGCAGGGAGGCAAAAAGTAAGGCGGGGCATTCATAGGCGGCAATTCTAACGGACCCTGCCAGGCTTCCCTAGAGACATCCGGCGGGGCACGGGGGCGCGGAGCGATTGTAAGTGTGTTAGCGATTGTGCTAGCAGAGGACGCTGCCATGGTTGGCGGTGAGCTATAGTTGCGTGGAATGCTGCAGATTCTTTGCTCTGCAGAGCTACCCGACTCCAAGAGCAACCCGGCATGAATGCGACATCTCAGAGCGATACCCCTTCTCCCGAGGCGATGGAAGCGATTGTACGGAGTGCCCATTCGCTCTACTCGTTGCCGGCGATTGCGGCTGAGGTTCTTGAACTAACGAGCTCTCCGAAGGTGGATGCTCGGGCGCTGAAGGATTGTATCGAGGTCGATCCGGCGTTAACCGCGAAGATTTTGCGAGTGGTTAATAGTTCGATGTTTGGTTTGAGCCGCGAGGTGAGCGACCTGAACCAAGCGATTGCTCTACTTGGCACAAAGCCCTTGAAGCTGTTGGTGTTGGGTTTTAGTTTGCCAGAAAACTTGTTTGTCGATATCGCTCGGAAGCAGTTAGACTGGTATTGGAACCGAACGCTTGCGCGGGCCGTAGCAGCGCGAGAGATAAGCGAGATGTTTTGGGATCGCCCTGGCGACGATGCCTTTTTAGCGGGGTTGTTGCAAGATCTCGGCATTCTTGTGCTTCTTGGGGAGTTCAAAGAGTCGTACTCTCCGCTTCTAGAAAAAGCGATCGACCAACAGGCGAACCTGAGTCGCTTGGAGGTGGACTCCTTAGGGTTTGATCATGCAGGTTTGAGCGCTGCGCTGTTGGAACATTGGAACATGCCCAAGCAGCTGGTCGGTGCGATTTCGGAGCCTCGTGAGCAAGCGTCGTTGCTTCGGAAGCAAACCCCTGTTGCCGAGCTGGCTCGCATTTTGCATTTGGCCGAGCTGGTAACGGAGTTGGTAGCCGAGAAGCAACTTCGGGCGCTTGCCGATCTTATGGAAATTGGTGAAGCGTATTGCGGATTGAATAAGGAGCTTCTTCACGAGCTGGTTGCTAGGTTGCAGCCTAAGGTAGAGCAGCTTGCCGAGGTGTTTTCTCTCGACTCGGTCGAGGGCGATTATCTTGAACTGTTGGCTGAGGCCCATTCGTTGACATCAGAAATTGTCGAAGAAGTTGCCGAGCCGCTGAGTCGAATGAAATGGACAGAGGAGCAAGCGGGCGCAGAGATTCTGAGCGAAGTCACTCGCCTACGTACGGCGGTCGACCAATTGGTTTCTTCGCCGACGGTCAATCCGGTGAGCGACAATGTGGCAAGTGAGGTTGCGGAAATAGAAGCAGGGAGCGGCCCACCTCAAACGGAAGCCCAGTCGAGCGATTCGCTTCTGGCAACATTGCAAGTGGGAGTCAGTTTTACCGATCGGCTTACGCTGGCTGTTGGCAGAAGCCGATCACGCCGCGAACCTATTAGCGTTCTTGTTCTCGAGTTGAGCGCCGAAGGAGATCAGAGATTTCAGCATGAAGAGGTCATCTCGAAAGTGCTCGAGTCGGTATGCCGAGACTTGGAAGGACATGGTGTTTTCGTAGAGAAGGTAGCGGATGGTCAGCGGGCTGTGATTTTGCCGGACTACGACCGGCAGGAGGCCGTCCGCTATGCGAATGAGATTGTTTGCAGGGCAGAGCAGGCGGTAGAGCGGCTCGAGGCGATGGGAGCTACTACCGGGCTCTCTATTGGCGTTGGTGTGGCAGCAGTCAGCTTGCCGGTGAAGAATTTTCCGCCGCTTGATTTGATCGAAACGGCCGAGCGGTGCCTGGCCGCGGCGCGGTCGTCGGATTCAAGTGTTGTGAAGAGCCTTGAAATTTATTGAGCTGCCTTGGCGGTTCAGAAAAACGACTTTGCAGGGCTCCTGTTTAGTCATTCGGCATTCTTGCTTCTTTCGGATTTGGGTATTTCAGAATCCGTCATTTACCTGAGGCCTCTGTCCCCCGAGTCTTCTTGTATGTTATGATTCCTTGATGAGCGATTCGATCCCACCTTCTGAGGAGCAGCCCGAGGGAAGCTCTTCTTCTTCAAAACGGCCCCCGTCGGAACACCAATCTTTGGCGGCCGCCTCGTATGCTAGCGTTTCAAGTGCGGGCGTTTCAAATACTAATGTTTCCGATGCCGACGACCCCTTTAACGATCCGTCGGTAGCCGGTTTGCCTGAGCTGAAGGTTTCAGACTTGCACTTTCGGCCCCAGCGCCGGACATTGCTGCCGATCGTGCTGTTTCTGGCGACTTGCGCTTCAACGTTTTGGGTTGGTGCAACCGAGTGGCAGCCGCTTGAAGAAGCTCACCTTGGCAGCTACGCGGCCATGTGGAGGACCGTGCAGATGAATTGGCCGGTCGGATTACAGTACATGGTTGCGGTGGTAGGTATTTTGCTGACGCACGAGATGGGCCATTTTTTACAGACGGTTAAGCACCGCATTCCTGCGAGCTACCCGCTCTGCATTCCTGTTCCGTTCAATGCGATCGGCACGATGGGCGCCGTGATTGGCATGGACGGGATGCGAGCCGATCGACGGCAGATTTTTGACATCGGAATAGCCGGTCCGTTGGCGGGCCTGGTCGTAGCAGTGCCGGTGTTTTGGTATGGCATTGTTGATTTGGATCTGAGCGCGGTGCCAAAATCGGGCGAGTTCCAGCTTTATCTCCCGTGGATAGGCCAGTGGATGCTTGAGCGGGCACACCCCGAGTGGGCGGGCCGCATTTGGATTGGACTTTCGCAGTTGAATCCTTACTTCATGGCGGGCTGGGTTGGCATGTTGATCACCGGGCTAAACATGTTGCCAATTAGCCAGCTTGACGGCGGGCATACAACTTACGCCTTGTTTTTAGATCGTGCGCATAGTATAGCCCGGTGGTTTATTTCGCTGACCATTTTTTATGTAGTAGCGAATCTCGACGAAGCAGTGATGTGGACTCCGATGCTGGTGCTCGTGATTTTGATGGGGATCCATCATCCGCCGACGGCGAACGATAACGTAAAGCTGGGCCCCGTACGTTGGGCGATTGGCTTGGCGTCGCTGATGATTCCTGTGTTGTGTTTCCCGATCCAAGGATTCCGGCAGTAACGCGGTTTGGAGTTGTTGGGAATGCTGTTAGAGCTAGCCAAAGGGTATGCCATTGGCTGCCCCAGATGAAGAAGTAACTACCAATTTCCAATGAAGCCAATTGCTCGATGAAACTTATTGCTCCTAGCGAAATCTACGAAGCAAGCTACTGCGATTACCTTGCGGAACTTGGAGAGGCGGCGCGAATTCCGTATCCGCTGACTTACTCGTCTCATCCGTTTCCTGAGCTTGTGCAGAAGTTGCTAGATCAGTCTCGCGGGATTGGCGTGGCGGAAGGGTTCGTCTCGAACTCTTCATTTTGGCTGGTGAATGGCTTGCGAATCGTTGGCGTCTCGAATTTGCGACACGCATTGACGCCATCGCTGGAGGTAGTCGGTGGGCATATTGGTTTTGGGGTGCGACCTTCAGTTCGGCGAATGGGCGTCGGGACGGAACTACTTCGTCAGACCATTGATGAAGCAGTTCGCCTTGGGTTGAGTCGTTTGCTGCTTACCTGTGACAAGGAGAATACCGGTTCAGTGGGCGTAATTACTGCAAATCAGGGAGTGTTTGAGAACGAAATTGTTGATGCAGAGACAGGAAGAATTACGCAGCGGTTTTGGATTGATGCCGGTGGTGCATAGGGTAGGCTGAATCTAGGCGGGCATGTTATTGTGGGCAGGACCTGATCAAACTGCCGACAGGTTAGGCTTGCGAAGCAGCTGGTTCGGCGATAAAGCTCATGTGGAGTTCTGCATGGCGAATCAGAAGGGTATTCCACCCTTTTTGATCGAGGGCTCCAAAAAAAGGGTGCCGATAAAAAATCTTCGCGTCTCGAATTCGCTGCGTTGCCTGCCGCAAGTGCTCGAGCGCGGCGCCGGTATCGGTCTGGTCTTCTGGGACTATGTTGCTCGCCCACTTGGGAAGTTGGTATCCCGGCGTCATTCCCTTCTTGAAGATCATCGGCTTGATCACATATTTCCCGAGCAAGCCAAAGAGAAAAGAGGCTTTGCGATCAGTGCCATCGACTGCTATGTCCATGACGGTGGCCAGGTGTTCAAATATTTGTCCCTTCGACCAGTTGCCAGTTGTTAGGGCCTCCGCGTTTGCCAAACGATTTGCATCTTCCAACGCTTCTTGCAAGCTCGAATACTGAACAATTCGGCGAGGGACTTTTTTTGTGTTTGCCATAAAAATCCTGCTCCAGGAAAAAGAAAACTCAAGAAGAGAGCTTGTCCTAAGTTTTCCGAGAGCGAGCAAGCGTAGCCCAATCAACCTCTTTCGCTAATTCTTGCTGTCCAAACGCAACCGTTGCCAACAGCGGTGCGTCGCAACGCGTGCGAATATCGGCAGCGTTCGTTTTTACACTCGGGTCGTCTTCACGCGGGGCGGTTTGGCTCAGCATGATGCCGGCGATTGGTAACTTGGGAGCCACCACGCCGGCGGTGATAACTGTTTGCAGCGTCGCGTTGATAGTTCCCAGTTCGTTCGACGAAACGATCAGCAGCGGCAAGCCGAGATCGACTGCCAAGTCGGCGTTGTAATCAGCGTTGCTCAGCGGCGACATCAAACCGCCGGCCCCTTCGACCAAGACAATATCGCTTTGATCGAGCCAGTACTCGATGCCGGTTCGCAGTCGCTCGCGATCGACTTGTTTTCCTTCGGCAGCGGCCGCTTGCGGCGGAGCCAGAGGTGCTGCAAATCGTTGCGGGCAAACTCGGCTCAGCTCGCCGGGCCTTCTCGCAGCTTCCCAAAGGTGTTGAGCATCTGCGGCTACCAACTCCCCGCCCTCACTTCGGCAGCCGCTCTCAGCCGGCTTGTAAACGCCAACTCGATGACCGGCAGCGACCAGCGCCCGTGCAATTATCGCCCCGACATGCGTTTTTCCCACGCCCGTATTCGTGCCGGTGATAAACAAGCCTCGACAAAGTCCCATCGTCCTATCGTCCCCTCGTCCCAAAAATCAAAGCACCAAAAATTCTTCAACCGCTTCTCGCATTGCCTGTCGGTCGGCCGAAGCGCCGGTCCAAATCTCGAAAGCGAGCGCCGCTTGCTCGATCAGTAGCGTGAGGCCATCGATCGTTGCGCAATCGCGGTCGGCCGCGGCACGCATCAGCCAAGTTTGCGGTGGATTGTAAACTACGTCAGCCACGATTGCCGTCGATGAAATGTTTTCCAACAACAGCGGAAGATGTTCGTCGGGTTCGTTGCGACCTACGGGGGTAGCATTGATCAATGCCTGGCAGTTGCCGTCGACGCCGAGCGGATTTTGCTCGTCGATTTTTATTACGCTGCAATGTTCCAGCGGGGTTTGGTTTTTTAAGGTTTCGACCAACGCCTCGGCCGACGCAGGCTCTCGGCACGCAAAGATCAGTTCGCCTACACCGACCAACGACAGCTCGGCGGCAATCGCCCGGGCGAGCCGTCCCGCTCCGAGGATTGTTACTTTCGCATCTTTTAACGAGCCCGCCTGCTCTAGGAGCTGACGCAGTGCTCGGCCTTCGGTGTTGTAGCCATGCAGCTGCCCGTCTTTTTGTTGGATGCAGTTGACCTGCCCGCTGATTCGCGCTGCGTCGCCTAGCACTTCGAGATAGGGCTGAACCCGGGACCGATGGGGCGGGGCGAGCATAATCCCGTGAAACTCAAAGATACGGGCACCATGCAAGGCCCCCTCAAGCTCTAGCGGAGAGACCTCGAAAGTAAGAAACCGCCAGTCCAGCCGAGCGGCATCGAAGGCTTTTTCCAGCATGTACTGTGTAGGATTGCCCGCTACGGGCTCACCCATCAAACAACAGACGTCTTGCTGTGGCTGACTACTCACTCGGGGCTCTCAAGGCAAAAGGTTCAAGGGAAACAACCTATTCTGACCACCAGGGGCTCAGTTTTCAACGCCAGAGCAAAAACTCGTATTCCGACGACCCTAAACCGCATGGTATCGTTGAAGAGGAGCCCCAAGGCCCCCTGGCGAGCCGCGACCGTAAGGGAGTCGCCCATCGGGCCAGAAACTTATAGAATCGGCTCCCTCACGGTCGCGGCTCACCATTGACCGTGTTTTTTACTATCAGCACTGCGACAGCCTCCTCTCCATGTTCCGCAACCGACCCCTTACCTGGCTGTTTTTCATCGCGACCGTCTGTGCGGATTTAACACAAAATGTCGCTGAAAGCGTTGGAACAGCACTCTGGTTTCGGGGATTTGAACTGGGGCAAATTGCGGTTTTAGCTATTTGGGC
Organism: Planctomycetota bacterium; assembly: GCA_024278955.1. Taxonomy (GTDB): domain Bacteria; phylum Planctomycetota; class Planctomycetia; order Pirellulales; family Lacipirellulaceae; genus Bythopirellula. The sequence continues at coordinate 63,309 of JAJRSE010000094.1, forward strand.
TGTGCGTGGTCAGAGCCATCGATTGATACGGGCGAGTTGCTTAGTATTGGCCATCGGTTTTTTGGGTCGTTCTAATTATGCTACGCCTCTTTTGATGGGTGTATTTTCCTTTTACGCTTTTGCAATTTATGCGATTACATTGGTAGTCTACATGTACCGAGGTCGTCGAGATCAGGAAAAAAAATCGGCTGCAAAGAAGCCATTCCAAGTGCCACTAATTGAGTTTTTTGGATTAACCATTGTTGTCGCAATTGCTGCTTATTTTGTGCGTACGGTTGATTTCGTCGGGGTTTGGGAATGGGTGAGCTTCCGGGAATGGATCACATTGCTTGCGGTTCCTTGCGTATTTGTTACATCTACACGAAACGACCTCCGGGATATTGGAACGGGCAGGGCATTTCTGATAGTTGTCGTAGCCGTTGCTGCAGGTTGGTCTGTTGGCGACAAGTTGTTCATGATTGTCGTGCAGATGGCATACCTAGTTGCCTGGATGGTTGTCGTAGGGCTTGATAATGTAATTTCCGAAGCGGCGTCGTTGCGAACTGCTTCTGACGTCAATGTCCAAGCCACCAATGAACCAAAACTATTCAACCCGCAAGATTGAAGCCGGCCCGCCACTTGCCGCCCGCCGCGCCTTCACCCGAACATACGGCGCCACAAACTGCGAGCGATGCCCAAACGTCCCCACCGCCGCTTGCGCCTTCGCATGCATCGGCTCCGCAAGATCTTCCACCGCAAACCCTGCCCGGCAGATACCGCCCACAAGTTCTTCCCAGCGATGCAAAAATTCCTGGGTGCCAGGTTCGCGCAGACGGCTCGGCTCAGCTGCCGGTAACGGACCACTACGATAATACGGCTCGCGAAGACCATAGACTTCGCCTTCGGGCCGAACGTCGGTCTGCAGGCTCACAGGCGACTTGTGCTGGCTGATGTAGAGCCCTCCCGGACGCGTGACCCGAGCGACCTCACGAAACACCGGCCCCACATCAGGCACATAACAAGTGCTCACCGGATGGACGACCAAATCGAATTGCCCCTCGGCAAGCATTGGCAGCGAATCCATCGGAGCTTGGATCGCCACCACGTTGAGGCCTCGCTGTGCCGCCACCTGTCGGTCAAGGGCGAGCATTTCGCCGCTGAGGTCGACTACCGTCACTTCAGCCCCCGCCGCGGCATACAGCGCGCTATGCCGCCCTCCGCCGGCTGCCAAACAAAGCACTCGCCAATTAGCGATACTAGGCCCTAGCCAGCCAAGTTGGTCAACTGTTTGCAGAGGATCGCGCAGCTCCTCGTCGCTCGCCGGCTGAGCCAACGGCACCTGCCGACGAGCCAAGGCATCCCAGGCCCGTTCATTATGCTCGTTCGAGTCAAGCATCAGAGTGAACTCGGGAAAGACGGCATCGGGTTGCCAAGCATGCGGCAATTCCCATCAATCCGACTAGAACGAACGTCGAAGGTTCAGGCACGGTCGCCGCGCCAATTGCTCCGGACGCAATCGAGACCGCATCCAACTCAAAATTTAGCGAAGTCATGGGGTCACCATCATCGGCCACACTGAAACGAATGTAACCGACCTGCGAAAAGCTAGTGCCCGAAATATCAAGCCAAGTTCCGCCGCCCGAACCGGCCAGCAGATCGAGAATATCAGGGTTGCCTCCGTCTGAATAAAACAAGTTTTCAAAGTCGCTCAGCGAACCTGCGAACGGCTGCTGGAGGTCCGTCAGGCTACTGCCCGCCGTGCTCGAAAACGGACTGGTCAAATCGGTGTATCCGTTGGTCGGCACATCAAAAGTGGTGAGGCCCAAACTTTCCCAAGTGAGGCCATCTTCGCTGACTTCCACTTCTGCACGATCGATACCGAAAGTGCCGGAGCCTGCGTTTAGAGTTGCAGCAGCTTGGCCATTGGGGTAGGCGTCATCTGCCAAACCGGCGTTCGTAAATACTCCGATTTCCGGGCCACCCTGCGGCAACACAAAATTCGAGAGGCGAAGCGTAAGGCCCCCCCCTTCGCCAACGGAGATGATTTCGGTATTGAGAAACGGTGGATTGAAAGGCGAGACGGCACCAGGAAACACGCCTTCCCCGGTAAAACGCTCTGGCTCGCCTAACGGTGCCGAAGGGTCGATAAAACCTGCTGCGGGCGTCGTCCCCGGCAGATACGAAATTACTTCGACGGCATATTGTGCCGCCACACGATTTGCAGAACCCAGCATTACACTAGCTGCCAACGCAATTGAGCCAAACAAAAACTGCCATTCCATAAGATTCTTCTCCTAGTTGTTCGGCGTAAGCCCCCTCGATGTGAGCGCGAGCCAAGAAACAAAAAAAACACCCACAGCGCACTGACGCCGCAGGACGGTTCTGGAACAACGAAGGCCGTGTTCCGCAGCGCACCGCCCGACGTTCCCAATCCAAAAGTGGTAGACCAAATTTGCAAATCGTATTCGTCGACCGTGCCATTGCCATCGGCGTCGCCTTGTGCGAGCGTGGCATTTGCGTCGATGCCAAACCCACGTTGCCAAGCAAGAAAATCGGCGCCATCGGTGTCGTTGTCTGAATCAAAATCAGCCGTGAACGACGACTCCGCAGCAACGGGGTTTTCGGCGAATGCCGTAAAGTTAAACGTCGGCGTGAATGTCCAGCTATCCCAGTCGCCGTCCGAGAGTGTTCTGCCTGACGCGCCTGTGCTACTGCCGGCCCATATTCCGCCGTCAAACGGGTTATTGCTACTGAGGCCGCCGCTACTCAGACCATAGTTCCAGAAACCAGTGAACCATCCTTCGGCATAGAGATCTGCGGGATCGCTAGCCGTGGCAGCCGGCGGTGAGTTGTCGGGAGGACCACTGACGGCAACGCCATCCGAATCAAAAATTGTCCCGTCGGTGATGCCAAATTCCGAATCGTTATCTAGGTCGTAACCCAGCCCGTACAGTACGAATCCTGAGGACCCTGGGGCGCTTTGTTTAGAAAAGAGTCGGGCATCGGTTTCTCGAACCGCTTGAAGCATGTCCGCGCCTGTACGTAGGCCATCCCAGCGGTATCCCCAAACGAGGGCCTCGTCGGTTGTACTCGTGTCGTCCCAGTCGATCGCTATCGCCGCGCGATTATTTCCCGAGCCAACCCAAAACTGAATGTCGTCGAAGGAAGTCACTGGGCCACCCAGGCAGGTTCCAAAGACCCAGCAGTTGCAGAGCATTGCCATTACGATCGCAGAGCGAGGCGTTTCAAACAGGTTGCGATTCATTGAACTTCGCCTCTCGATTTGGTCAGCATCGAGTTCAGTACTTTTTGTTCGATGGAGTTATGAATGTAATCGACGTGTCCATCGCAGAATGCAGCATAGGCACCTCCCGGATGGGGGCTGCCAATTTCGTTGCTTAACCCTACCTGGTTAGGCGGCGTGTTTTTTTCTTGCCCGAAAATGTTACGGCCACAAGGCCACTCCGAAGCATTGCCTCGACGAGTCAAACGCTCGGCAATGCTTACCGTGTGAGACAAACCATCAGAAATTTGCGAGGCTGCGACGGGATCGTTGTAGAGAAAAACATTGAGCCACTGATCTTCTAGTGTTTGCCTTGCGCCAAATGGGGCACTGTTGTCACCTCCTTCGACGCCGTAGATTCCTCCGTAATCGGTATAGGCTTGCCCGCTAACTTCGTTACGTAATCGTTCCTCACCAGTGCTTGGGCACAAAAACACGGGGAGTATCGCACCGCCGACTTCAAGATTTGGTGAAACATAAAATGGCACCGCAAGGTCATACGAATCTGCAAGGGCGTGCTGTTCAAGGAACGAGAGTATTTGCGTATTCCAAGAGTTCACTTGGTTGCCGTCATTGCAATCGGCACAGCCCAAAACAGGGTGCCCCATACTGCCAACTGGGAACGCGGTGTGCGCCACTTCAAAACTATTCAGTGCCAACGCGATCTGCTTGAGATGGTTTTGGCATTGTGTCCGGCGTGCAGCTTCGCGTGCTGCCTGCACCGCCGGAAGCAAGAGGCCCACTAGCACTCCAACTATGGCAATCACGACCAGCAGCTCAACAAGGGTAAAAGCACCTTGAGAGATAGGTCGAGACGGCTTGGTAGATTGCGAAAACACACCAGACTTCTTCCAGCTCAACCGAGAGCAGCCGTACGCGGAAAATCGGAAACCTTATCGCCATAAAGGCGTTGGGCGATCCAAGCGACCAACAATACGACTACCTAAGCAAGCTTGATAGAAACGGTTACTTACGCGGCCTTCTTCCCTAGAGAAAGCACACATACAACGCATTGGTAGGTCTTCTGACTCCCAAGCTCAATCAGGCGAGGCCTTCTCACCGCAGCAGACTCAAAAGTCCAACAGCAGCAATGGCTTTTTGAAAACGCCTAATCAAAAATGCTTGGTCACAGCGGCGGGGCCGTCTCGGATTCGCACCGAAGTTCCCTGTTTGTCGACTCCCTAGCAAAATCCGCCGATTGAGGCGAAAGCGGAGCCGACCACCAACACACGATTAACTACAACAGAGGCAATCTACAATGTGACGGAGGGGATGTCAAACGCCCTGAGAAAGTTGGATAAAACTCGCTACTGCAATCCCTGGGCTTGCTTTGGGTTTACTCTTCAGCCAATCGCTTTTTTAGCTCATCAAGCTCTTGCTCCAATCGCTGCATACGCTCGTTGATCTCTTTTTCTTGCGGAGTTGCGACAGGCGCAGGACGCTGGCCCATTCTTTCTCGCAAGCCCTCCGGAATCAGTTGCTCTAGCTCAGCCTCCCAGTTGAACCCGGGGTTGCCTTCCAGCATACGCCGGACCATTGGGCGCAAATCCGCGGGCAATTTTTCAAGCGACTCGGGGTCACCCCCAACCACCTGCCAGGTTTCGTCTCCTCGCTTGACGGTGATCTTCGTTGGGCCGCCGTCCTCTCGTTGCATCGTAATCGATACCCCATGGGGTATAACTGCCTGGGGACCTTCCAGGAACATGTCCGGGCCCAATCTTTGCATTCCGCCTGGCAACCCTCTCTCGGCAAGCATTTGCTCCATCAGCTTTCCGATCGCCTCGCCACGACCGCCCAATCCATCCCAACGATCTCTCCCAGGCTGGCCAAGAGACGCACTGAAATTCGTCGGTCGCTTTTCTGGCACAACGACCAGAGTCTCTTCTTTTCCCAAACGGATCAGCTTGAGCTCCAAAGGCTCTGCCCCATGCTCGCGAACATGTTCCTGTAAGACTTTCATGCCATGCACGCCGGCTCCATTGGCTCGCAAAATGATGTCGTGCTTTCGCAAACCGGCCTTCTCGGCAGGGCTTTCGGGAATCACTTGCTCGATAACAATGCCCATGTCGGCAGCCAACTGAAAATGGGTCCGCAAGACCGCACTTTCCAGGGGCCTTCCCGAGATTCCGATCCAGTAAGCAGGTTGGTCCGTCGTGGCTTCTGCTTCGACTTTCGTTTCGACTTCTACTTCTACTTCTCTGGCTTCTCCATCCCAAGCCAGGGGAATCGGCTCGCCTTCTTCAGGGTCGGGCGAAATGCGAACAATTTTTCCTTCTACTGGCGACTCGCCCTCTGCGCGAGCCGTTTGCAGAGTTTGAGTGCAAAGGCCAGCAATAAGCAGAATGGAAGCAATCAACATCGCGTCCCAAGACCATGCCGAGGATTTCATTTTCTGTTCTCCTGCTTTTTACTGCAACGCTCGCTTGAACCACGACGACACGACGGGCACAACGAAATGGGGCTAGGAATACTGGGGTTTCAATGACTTTTCTTCGATTCGCAGGTTGGCGTGGTGTTTCCTGCAAAATGTCGACTCAACAAAAACACGGTTTCATTCCTTGGCGGTTTTTTGACTTTGCAATCTCTCCATCTGTAAAACGCAGCTCTTCAAGGAAAAGTTCGCTGCGGAAATCATAATTTTCTGGGAAAATCGCGGCTAGACCATTCGAGTATTTCGTAACCTGGCCCGATTTAGAGCAAATCACTCTCGCGTGTTCCGCCAAGAATAGTTTATCCTAGTAGTCGTTTTGCAGGGAGGGGAATTTCAGTGGAGTCTCAGGAATGGAAGCCTATTCGATCGATATGCGTGAGCATGTGATGTTGGCGGTGAAA
>JAJRSE010000095.1 GCA_024278955.1 Planctomycetota bacterium
CGCATCGACAATGATCAGCGCACCGTCGCACGCCATCAGGGATCGCCTGACTTCATGCGAAAAATCGACGTGGCCAGGCGTGTCAATAAGATTCAGCAGATAGTCCTTGCCATCCGGAGCGCGGTAGTCGAGCGTGATCGTGTTGCTCTTAATGGTGATGCCGCGTTCGCGTTCGATGTCCATCGAATCGAGCATCTGTTCATGCAGATCTCGCTGCGCAATTCCGCCACAAGTTTGGATAAGCCGGTCTGCCAGAGTCGACTTGCCGTGGTCGATATGGGCGATAATACAGAAGTTTCGAATGTGTTTCATGGCACCGTTTTAGCAGAAAACGGCGTGAAGCAGCAGGAGGCTACGGGGAAAGTCAGGCGAACTGCAAAGTCAGAGAAATCGCCAAGGACGCCAAGCAGAGAAAAAGACAAGAAACAAGCGGTTTATTCACTCGGTTTTTTTCTTGGCGTTCTTGGCGCACTTGGCGGTTCAAAAAATCAACTTTGCAATCCTCCTGTTTGAGCAGGTGGGCGTATCAATGCTTGCAAATACCGGAGGAGTATATGGTCGAGATTCGCTTCCTGCGAATCTGTCGTGAGAGATTCACGGAGTGAATCTCGACTATGATGTGCAGGAATAGGTGATTTACTCTACGGGAAGGATAAAACGCCGTACGCCAAGGCTATTTACAGAAATAGCGTTGCTTCATCCCGATGAAAACAAGGCATTCTTCGACTTGTTGCATGATGATCGCGAAGCAATTGTTAGTCAGTACGGTCAGGAACTCGAATGGGAACGTCTTGACGACAAACTCGCTTGCCGAATTGCAGTTTATCGTGATGGATCAATTGAGGACTCGTCAGAAGAACTCCAAGTGATACATGAATGGGCGGTGCAACAATTGCTGAAACTGAAGGAAGTGTTCGGGAAGTGTCCAGATGAAACGCCGGTCCCGGCCCGGCCATGAGAATCTTAGCCGTTCCGCCCAAACCGTCGATTGCGGTGCGATTGCACTCGTCGAGGGGAATCTCGATGGGGCGTGTGATGAGGTACTCGCCACGAGGAAAATTGAGAATTCCGTCTCCGCCGGCGACTGCGTGCTGAATGGCGTCGGTATCGTCGGTCTGGCCGTCGCCGACAGCTCCAAATCGCTTTACGTTGCTCAATAGGTGGCCATTAGACTAACCTTTATCCTTTCCATGCAATGATCGGCTGACGCTCAACTGGTCGAAGCTCAACATTTTTGATAACCTGGGAGACCGTTGGTACAGCAGCGTCGTCACTTGCTGGGGGCTTTTTGTTGTGGCGATCATGGCGCTGCTCGTCGTCTTCTCGGGCTTAGGGTTCTCAGGATAGGGAAATAATCAAGCCATGAACTCCGACTCCTCTCTTCATTCCACTTCCTCGACTCAGCGTGAGAGCAACCTAACCCGTCTGATGCGACGAGCCGGCGTCGACACCTACGACGCTCTGCATCGTTGGTCGGTAAGCCGCCGCGATGAGTACTGGCGTCACGCCCTCGAAATGCTCGACGTGACGATGGAGACTTCCTGTCACACGTTGCTGGATATAAGTCGCGGCGTGGAGCATGCGCAATGGCTTGTCGGCGGCCGGTGGAATATCACGGAAAGCTGCTTTCGTGCTCCGCGCGACTCGGTAGCCATCGTGCAAAGCCAAGGCGACGGGCAGCCGCTAACGATCACAGTCGAAGAGCTAGACAAGCTCTCAAGTCGAATCGCCAACTCGCTTCATCAACAAGGCATCCGGCAAGGCGACGCCGTGGCCCTGATCTTGCCGATGAACATCACGGCGGTCGCTTCGTATCTGGGAATCCTTAAATGCGGAGCGGTGGCAGTCGGCATTGCCGAGAGCTTTACGGCCCAGGAGATCGAAGCACGTCTGCGGCTCTCGGACGCTAAGCTTGTGCTGGTTGCCGATCGTTTGAGACGAGGCGGCAAGACTCACACACTGTATCAACGTTTGGACGACATCTGGTCGCCTCCCTGCGTGGTGCTTCCAACCGACGACAAGACGCCGCCCGTTCGCCACGGGCACATCGCCTGGAGCGATTTCCTGTGCGACGATTCCTCGTGGACCGCGCGCCCTTTGGAGCCCGAAGATCCGATTGGAATTCTGTTCTCGTCGGGCACAACTGGTGAACCCAAGGCAATCCCCTGGTCGAACTTGTGCCCGATCAAGTGCGCCGCGGACGCTATGTTCCACCACGACATCCACCCGGGCGATCGACTCGCGTGGCCCACAAGCCTGGGCTGGATGATGGGCCCCTGGCTGATCTTCGCAAGCTTGATGAATCGAGCCTCAATCGCCCTGCACGACGACTTGCCGACCGATCAACGGTTCACACGGTTTATCGAGCGGGCAGGAGTCACGATGTTGGGTGTCGTCCCCAGTCTCGTCGCGGCGTGGCGGAATAGTGGCAGCTTGGACGGCGTCGACTGGACTGGCATCCGCCTGCTCAGTTCCACCGGCGAATGCTCCAATCCCCAGGACATGGCTTGGCTGATGGAACAAGTGGGTGGCAAGCCGATGATCGAATACTGTGGAGGCACAGAACTCGCCGGGGGGTATATCACCAACACAATTCTCAAGCCTTGCCAAGCGGGAATGTTCAACACGCCCACATTGGGCTTGGACATGGTCATTCTCGATGAGCAAGGAAAAGTATCCGATCAGGGGGAGGTCTATTTGATTCCTCCTTCGATTGGGCTTTCAACTCGCCTGCTCCACCGCAACCACCACGAGGTCTATTATCGCGATTGCCCAACCGGCCCCAACGGCGAAATTCTCCGTCGGCACGGCGATGAATTAGAGCGTCTTGAAGATGGCTGGCGCGCGCACGGGCGAGCAGACGACACAATGAATCTGGGCGGAATCAAAGTTAGTTCGGCGGAAATCGAGCAAGTGCTACGCGACATGCCTACTGTTCGAGAGCTCGCTGCAATTGCCGAGCCCCCCTCAGGCGGCGGCCCAGCTCAACTGGTAATCTTTGCCGTCCCTGAGAACCTTGAATCGCCGCCCGACCCCGCTACCCTACGCGCCACGATGCAGGCCGCCGTTAGTGCCCGGTTGAATCCGTTGTTCCGGATCGCGCGCGTGGAGTTGATCGATAGCCTTCCTCGAACCGCCTCCAATAAGATCATGCGCCGCCAACTACGCGACTCAACCCGAGAGTAAAATTCCACCATGAAAGTTCCATCAACCTATCTGATCACAGGCGCAGGCAGCGGGCTAGGACGTAGCCTCTGCGAGCACTTCTCGCGTCAAGGCCATCATGTGCTGGTGACTGACCAAAACTTAGACGCAGCGAAAGAGACGCTCGCGCTGCTGCCCTCCGGCGCGAACGCCGCCTTTCAAGTCGACGTCACCTCAGATGAGGATGTCGCCGAATTATTCGGTCAACTCGACTGCCCCGTGGATCTGCTTATCAACAACGCGGGGCTTCAGCATGTGGCACCCCTTGAGCAGTTCGAGCCGAAGCGTTGGGAGCTTCTGTTGAATGTGATGCTCGTCGGCGCGGCACGCATGACACGAGCCGTGCTGCCTGCGATGCGCGAGCAGGGCTATGGCCGAATCATTCACATCGGCTCGATTCACTCGCTGGTTGCCTCACCTTACAAGAGCGCCTACGTGGCGGCAAAGCATGGCCTGTTGGGCCTTGCCAAAACAATCGCCTTGGAAACCGCAGACGTCGACATCACGGTCAACACGATCTGTCCCTCGTACATTCGCACCCCCTTGGTCGACGAGCAGATTATTCAACAGGCCGAGACGCATGGAATCCCCGAAGAGGAAGTGATTCAGAAGATCATGCTAGAGCCGATGCCCAAGAAGGCCTTCATCACTCCGGACGAAGTGGCGGGGACGATCGAATTCCTGACTTCTTCCGCCGCTCGGAACATCACAGGCCAATCAATCAGCATCGATGGTGGGTGGACGATTCGCTAGCCCAAGAGATAACGTCCTTATTCATAACTGGACTTTTGCGATGCCCCAAGGTTGACGGATACCGGACGGGGCGTTTTTTACGCCGCTATTGCCGGGGCATTGTCTCTTCCTTGGTTTGGCAGACTGTTTCAAACTCCGTTCGCTACAAAATAGCCGACTGAACCGAAACTCAACTACTATCGGCTAGAAGCCATTGGTATCTACACATCTATGTCGTATCCAAAAACGGCAGTGCGTTGGCGGCTAGGGTTTTGATTTTTCGCAGGTCGTAGTCCGTATGTTCGAGCAAATCACACATCGAAAGCATGACGAAGTACCCAGCCAGTAGCACAGGGGCCGTGAACGGCACATCTCGTTTCATGCGGCGACCGCTCAGGCGGACAAGCAGTTGTTTGGTTGCTTCGGCTTCGGGAGTCTCTTGCCGTTGCAGATTCCAGACCACCACACAGGCCATCGCCGCGACTAACAACCGTCGTGCGATCGCTTTCCCACTTTCTTGTTGCCAGTGTTCCACTTGAAGCCCATGACGCTTCAGTAGCTTGAAAAAACTCTCAATTCGCCAGCGCCAGTAGTACCAAAGGGCAACTTGAGAGGCGTCGGCTGCCTCTTCACTTACGTTGGTCAGCAAAGTCCATTCCGCGAGAATATAGCCTTCCGCATCGACGACCCGGGCGGCAACCAATCGAACTTCCAGCGGCTCGCCAGTAAATACTCGTTGCTTGCCATCGATCAGCGTCTTGTGCGGACGATGCAAGACGATCGTCGCCTCGGCGACTTCCTGGCGTGCCGCGATTCCTTGAAAAAGCACCTCGCCTGCGTCTTCGAACTCTTCCGCTTGATCGAAGTGTTCGACGATCTCCGAAAGGAGCCACGACTCGCCATCCCACAAAACCCGTCGATCATCACGGCGCACCAAAAACAAGTGCCCCAAAGGCGCCCACTGTCGAAAATGTCTCAGCGAATCCGCTTCGCGGTCAATAACATGCACGACTCGACGCGACAGATTCCAGCTATCCACCTCTTCCATCGTAGGCTCGAGTTACTCCAGATGATGGTCGTCCGCTGCCGGAGGGTTTTCCGATGTGCTGTAGACGATGTCCGCCGTACGGGCGTGCATTTGCATGGGTGCCAGTGGGGAGCCTGTTTCGGCGTCGACGAGCAAGGCGGTGGTCAAGTCGTAGCCGATATCCTGCAGGAGAACTGCAAAGTCTATTTCCCCGAACCTTATCGTCCTCCCACGCGTAGAAGCATTCCTCAGGGGGGCTCTTTTCTTGAAAGGAGCCTGGGTATGGTTACGAAAACTCTTCTCGACGCGTTTTCTCGGTTAGAAGATCCTCGCAGTCGTCGTGGTGTGCGTCATCCATTTGCTGGCATTGTTGTGCTGACCTTGCTGGGAATGCTAGCGCGCATTCGTGAAATGGAGGTGCTCGTCCGCTGGGCAACTACGAATTGGGACCAACTTCAAAAGCCCCTCGGCTTTGATCGCGAAAAACCGCCTTGTGCTACGACGATCAGCCGCACGCTGGCCCAATGTCAGGTCGGCGATTTCCAGGCCGCCCTTGGCGTGTGGCTCCGAGACTGTTTAGCCGACTCGAAGACCGAAGGCGTTCTCGCCGTCGATGGCAAAACGGCCAAGCAAGGACGCGACGAAAACGGTCGTCCGCTGCACATGCTCAATGCGTTTGTGCATGACTTACAAGCAGTTGTTGGTCAATGGTCGACCGGTGCCGAAAAAACTAACGAGCCCACTTTGCTGCGCCATCATCTGGAAGAATTGCTCGATACGTATCCGATGTTGCGATTGATCACCGGCGACGCGATCTTCGCGCAACGTCCCTTGGCGGAGTTGATTTGCGCCAAGAACTGCGACTATTTGCTGCAAATCAAGGCAAACCAAGGTGACACGCTCGACGCCCTGGAGCACTGCTTTGCTCCAGCCGTTGATCGTCCGCCGGCAGCTGAGACGACCGAAAAGAGGCTCTTCGCCAGAATCAGTGGGTAATTTAAGGAGGAATTAGCGAGTTGAAGGTTGGATTTTCTGAGGCATGGCTCAGGCGTTCAATCCTGGGATTTTTCCGCGACGGAGCGACTGGCGCTTCGACAAAGTGAATCGGTGTCGATCCTCCAAGAGTTCAAGACTTGGCTCGACGAGCAAGCTCCAAAACTACTTCCCAAAAGTGCGATTGCCGGGGCGGTTCGCTATGCGCTCAACCAATGGGAGCCGCTGCAAGCGTTTACTCAGGATGGGAATTTGCCGATCGACAACAATGACACCGAGCGTGACTTGCGTCGACTAACGATCGGCAGGAAAAACTGGATGTTTTTCGGTTCTGCCGCAGGGGGCGAAGTAGCAGCAACGATGTACACGCTCATTGCCTCCGCCGCACGCCACCAGTTGGACCTGTGGGCGTACGTCGACGATGTTTTGCGCCGCCTAGCTGCTGGCCAGCACGACCTCGCCGAGTTGCTGCCCGACCATTGGGCAAAAACGCACCCCGAGTCGATAAGAACCTACCGAAAAGACGAGCAAGAAGCACGACGAGCCAAGAAAAGA
>JAJRSE010000096.1 GCA_024278955.1 Planctomycetota bacterium
CGAATGGTGGGATTCTGCGGACGCTCGTTACCGATTGTTCGTTTCGGACCTTGTTCTCGTTGAATGTGGTGACGGCAATGTCGACGCTGCTCGCGAACGTCTCGAAGTTGTCGATGGAATTGACATTCTGCAGACAACGGAAGCGGCAAACGACCTTGCCGCCGAGTTGATTGCCGCTCATTCAGTCCCGGAAACAGAACCACGCGACGCATTGCATATCGCGTTGGCGGCCATCAACGGCGTTGACTATTTGGCTACATGGAACTTCAAGCATATAATGAATCCGTCAACTCAGCATCTGATCGACGCAGTTTGCCGAAAAAAAGGCATAGAATCTGCGGTGATTTGCACGCCTGAACAACTTTTGGTGACTTATGACAATTCCTGATCCTACTACGGAAATTAAAGAGATTCGGCATCGCCTTGGTGCTGCATTTAACTACGACCTTAGCCGTATCTTTGCGGACATTCAGCGTCGCCAGTCGAATTCTGGACACACCTATGTCACCATGCCGCCTCGCAGAATCGCAGATAACAATGCGATGCACCGGAGTGGCGAAGCTGAGCGGTCTGAGGTGGAAGATCTTCCGTCTCCACCCGGTGATCGCTAACGTTGAGAGCCAAGCTAGCATTGGCATTCGTGCTAGGGCCTAGTGCTTGGGTTTTTCTGCGGGGCCCTTGCGATAGCATGCTTGCAATTGGGGTGGCCTTGGGTGGGTTGGGTTCGTACTATTCGCCCTTCTTTTGGGAGCCCGTGTGCTACTTTTTGTAGGGTTCTGGCGCGAATTGTGCGCTAGGCGTCGGTGGCACGGGACCGCTCTCAAGACACGCATTCCCTCCTGCTGTTGGTAGCCTATGTTCGGACAAGGAAGTCCGAGGCTTTGGCCTGACTTGAAGAATCGATCTACTCGCTTTTGCGAAAAACCGTGCCTGGCTCGGCTGGGCATCTGTGTGTTTGCATTGGTGCTCGGGATGCTGCCTTCTGAGGTAGGAGTTGCCGAGGAAATCACGGTTCGGCTGCGGATAGTTTGGGGAAATAGTTCTCAGGCGAAAGATCGCTGGCTTGGGCAGGTTTCGGTGGAGGGAGGGGCTTTTTCTGAGCTGCAACCTTTGGGCCTAGAAGTCGATGCGTCGGTTGCGACCCATGTGGATGGCAACCGGCTGGTTGTGGGTTCGGCTGAAAAAAGAGCCTACGATGGTTGCGATGTCACGGTTCGTGGCGAGGAGGATGCGACGGTTCGATTTGAGCTGCGTGCGGCACAATCGCCTCAGACGACGCTGGTCGAAGCATCGCTTGGCGAGCTTGCTACGCAGCAACTTAACCGTCAGCTTGATGACCTGGGCAGCTATCTAACGGTTGACCGAAGCCCGGGCGATAAGCTGCGAGTGGTGTTGGCTCGCGATCATTTGGTGTTTCAGCCGAACGAGGTTTGGAATCTTGGGCTCGAAACCGATTTGGCGAAGGAGCTGGGCGAGGGTCCCGTGCAGTTGGAGATTCGATTGCATCGAACCGGGGGTAAAAAAGTTTTGTGGCAGGCCGGGCGGCAGCTTGAGCCGAAAGGGATGGTGAACGAATCTTCGGAATTTGAGATTATTTGTCCCGATCAAGAAGGGGCCTATCGCCTCACAATTTCTGCGCGTCATTTGGAAAATTTGGCAACGCGATTTCTACCGGGGCAGCAGGCGAAGTTGTTGGCAAGCCGAGACGTTGAGTTTGTGGTTGTTGACCCTCTGGCGAAGCAACCTTTGTTGACCGACCACTTGGAACTTTTGCTGAGTATCGATCCGGCCAATCCGCGATGGTGGCAGCGACTTCCCTCGTGGGCTCAAGTGACGCGGCTTCGTGGTGGAGCTGGAGGAAGAATTGGTAATATTCAACCCGTGTTACGGCAAAGTGCCCAAGGGAACTTGGTGGAATTGCCCTCGGCGCCAAAGGAAGGCGATCCGTATTGGCAATCGTACTCGTTAGCGGTACGAGATATCGGCAAGCCGCATGTGGTTGAGTTGCAGTATCCCTTGTCGTTGGAGCAGCATCTGGCGATTAGCGTGATTGAACCTGATGCGGCAGGTCGGGTGGCGACTTGTTATCGAGATTCGGGGTTGATTACCAAAGCAGGCAAGGCGGGGGATGAGGGGCAGCTTGGGACGCACCGTTTTGTGTTTTGGCCACGAACCGAGTCGCCTCAACTGCTGATCGTGAATCGGCATCCGACGAAGCCTGGCCAATATGGGAAGATCGAGATTTTTCGCCAGGAGGTGGAAGCGGAACTCGAAGAGGTCGAGCCTACGCTTGCTTTTAATGCTCGACTGGTTGCATGTTATCTTTCGGAGCCACGGTTTGCCGAAAGCTTGGGAACAGCGGAATCGTTCGATGCGGGTAGCGGGTTGAGTGTGCAAACCTGGGCGACATTTTTGGATGGTGCGAACCGACTATCGCAGTATTTGCGTTACCACGGCTACAACGGGGTGGTGCTAGGAGTAGCGGGAGATGGGAGTGCGCTGTATCCGAGTAAATTGCTGAGCCCTTCGCCTCGGTACGACACGGGTTTGCAATCGTCGAGCGGGCAGGATCCGGTGAAGAAGGATGTTTTGGAGATGTTGCTTCGGGTTTTTAATCGCGAGGGTCTTCGAGTGGTTCCGCAGTTGGAATTGAGCGCTGCCCTGCCCCGCCTTGAGGAGCTTCGGAGAAATTCGGTAGATCAAAGCGAAGGCATTGTGTGGATTGGCCCGCAAGGGAACGACTGGTTGGCGGAGCACCTTGCGGTGGGTGGCCGGGCGCCGCATTACAATGTGCTTAACGATCGGGTGCAGGGCGAGTTGCGTGGATTGGCAGGGGAGTTAGGGAATCGTTATCGCGATCATGCGTCGTTTGCGGGGGTGAGCTTGAAAATTTCGGGCGAAGGTTATGGGTTGTTGCCGGGGTTGGCTTGGGGGATGGATGATACGACGGTTGCTGATTTTTCGCGTGAGACCGGAGTCGGGCTGCCGTCGCAGGGGCCAGAGCGTTTTCGTCTTCGAGCGGAACATTTGCTTGGTGCCGAGCGAGAGCGGTGGCAGGATTGGCGTAGTCGGAAATTGACACAAATGTATGCCCAAATTGCGGGAGAGTTGGTTGCCACACGTAGCGATTTGCAGCTGGTGTTGGCGACCGAAGATATTTTTGCTGGGGCTACGATGGAGCGGCGTGTTCGGAAGGCGATTTCTCGGCCGATCAAATTGAGCCAAGTGTTGCTCGAACACGGCCTTGATTTCTCTGAGCTGGGCCGCACTCCGGGGATCGTTGTTTTGTCGACTTCTCGTCGGGTTGCTAGCAACGATTTCCAAGAACGGGCGCTCGACTTACGTATCAATGCCGGGGCAGCCGAAGGAGAGGTTTTTCCGTTGGGCCAGAAGCCGGGGATCTTGCTTCATCGGGCGACAGGAGAGTTTCGGCTGACTTCTTTTGATTTGAAGAGCCCGTTGGGGTCGAAGCAGACTCGGCTCTCAGTTGCAGGTCAGTCGTTGACCGTTGGGGCTGAAGAGAGACGCCGGTTGACTTGTGCTTTTGCGCGAAGCGATGCAGAAATTTTGGTCGACGGAGGACGGTTCTTGGCGTTTGGTACGGACTCGGAGTCGCGTTCTCTCTTGGAAACTTTGCAGCAGCTTCCTGCGGCAGCGACCGAGGTGCGTTCGGAGAGTGCGCAGCCGGTGGTGATGCGTGTTTATCGTGATGCAGGTTCGACGACCTTGTTGCTGATTAACGAATCGCCTTGGTCAACTCGAGTGAGGTTGCCGCTGAGTGTTTCTTTGCCATGTGATTGGCGTAAGTTGGGCAAGGCTGAATTGTTGACGGGCGAAGAGGTTTCGGGGACGGTTGCGAGCGGCGACCAGCGTTGGCTGGTCGGGTTGAAACCGTATGACTTGCAAGCGTGGAAATTCGATTCGTCTGAGTTGCGATTGGGGAAACTGCGGGTGACGCCAGATCCTTTGGCATCGCATGATTTGCAGGAGCGGATTGATCAGATTGAGCTGAGGACAGGGAATTTGAATATCCGCCGGCTCTATCCGCAATTGCCGAATCCGGGTTTTGAACTGGAAGAAGCTGGCGGGCGAATTGTTGGCTGGCAGCCACAGGCTGGTTTGCAGGGACAGGTCGAGGTGGTCCGGCGTGGCGCGTACTCGGGAACACGTGCTTTACGGATTCGGAGTCACGGCGCAGGTGGCGCAGCGATCCAGAGTAGCTTGTTTCCCACGCCAAGGACGGGGCAGCTGATGGTTAGCGGCTGGGTGGATGCCTCGGCAGAGGCGAAGCTTCAAATTATTTTTGAAGATGCCGAGGGTGGTCGAATCTATCGGCAGTATGCCATTCTTCGGGGCAGCGGCGAGAAGGATCGCGTGTGGTCTAAATTTGAATTCCCGGTTGATGACATACCATTTGGAACGGGCGGTCAGATGCGAGTCCGGTTTCATTTAACGGGAGAAGCCGAGGTTCTGCTCGACGATATTGAGTTGCATGACTTGCGTTTCGACAAGCTGCAACGCGGAGCGCTGGTGAAAGGTGTCTATGCTGCGAAGACGGCGCTTGACGAGGGGCAGGTTGTCGACTGCCTGCGTTTGGTTGATCAGTATTGGTCGCAATACTTGATTGAGTTTGTCCCGCCTGTCGAGGCGCGCGTGATTCGCGAAGCCAAGCAGCCCTCCAAGCCGAAAATAAAGGACGAGAAAAAAACTTCGTCCGGTATTAGCGGGCGGATACGTAGCTGGGTGCCGAAGATTTGGCGCTGAGATGCCTGGTGGTGCTACGCCCAGGGATTGCAATCCATGGGCTTTTAGAACGTCGTGGATTAAACTCCCTACTGCAAAATTGGGGCTGGCTCGTCGACTGGGGGGGCGACCCCTGGGGCGTCGGTGTGGTACCACTTTTCTAGGACTTCGCGCCAGGCGCCGGGCTGTTTGACTTGGCAGAAGTCGGCCCTTACCTGCTTGTGTTGCGGGTGCATCTGCGAGTATTTGATGCCGAATTTTCGCATGGTAGGGACGCAGCGTTCGGCACCATAGAGCTGCTCGGCGAGCGAATAGTGCTCGGCGATGACGTCTCGTTGCTCGAAGAGAGTGGGAGGCTCGGGCAGCGGGAGTCCGGCGGCTAGGGCTCGGGCTTGTTGGAAGATCCAAGGGTTGCCGATTGCGCCTCGGGCGACCGTTACGCCGTCGACGCCGGTGAAGCGGATCATGTCGAGGCAGGCTTGTGCAGTGAACAGATCGCCGCTGCCGAGTACGGTGCGCTCGCCTGCGTGTTGTTTGAGTTCTCGAAGGAAGTGCCAGCGAGAAGGCCCGTCGTATCGCTGCTGGACAGTTCGTCCGTGGACGGTGATGGCAGCGACTCCGAGGTGGTAGGCGCCATCGAAGATTTCGAAAAATTTATCGCGACTTTGTTCGCTGTCGTCGATGCCGCGGCGCATTTTGACGGTGACGGGGATGTGAGCGGGGACCGCTTCGCGGACACGGGAGATGATTTCTAGGGCCACGGCGGGTTGGCTTAGGTGGAATCCGCCGCGGCATCGACCGAGAACTTTTTTTACCGGGCAACCGAAGTTGATGTCGATGACGTCGAAGCCGCGTTCGACGAGTCGCTGGGCGGCAGGGCCAAACAGCTCGGGGTCGGCGCCCATGAGCTGACCGCCGACCGGGTGCTCGTCGTCGTCGACGTGCATGAAGTGGTGATTTTTTCGTCGATCGCGAATTTGAAGGACGAACTTATCGAGCATCACTTCGCAAACGGTATAGGGAGCGCCTAGGCGTCGTGCAACAAGGCGCATGGCGGTATCGCTGTAGCCGCTGAGCGCAGCCTGGACGACGGGGAAATCGAGCTTGATGGGGCCGATTTGGAGTTGTTTGGTTGCGACAGACATTTTGGAATGGGGAATGACGAAATGGGGAAGAAGTTTTGATTTTCGTAGGCCGGCGGTGCTGAGTCAACTGCCTTGAAGGGCGACGGCGATTTCGTTTTTTACTTGCGCGTCGTCTTCGATGCGGTTTCTCTGTTCAAGCAGTTGGTGAGATTCTGGGAGGCTTAGCTCCCCGAGGGCCCAGGCCGCGGCTGCTCGGACGAGCGGTTCTTCGTCTTGGAGGCCCTTGCTTAGTGCGGGGAGGGCCGAGTTGTGGCGTTGGTTGCCGAGTACGATTGCGGCATTTCGTAGCAAGCCGCGGCGGTGGGAACGCCATAGCGGGGTGTGCCGGAAACGCTTGCGGAAATGTTGTTCGTTGAGATCGAAGAGGGCAGCTAAATCGATCGGATTCATTTCTTCGCAGGGTGCGAAAGATTCTTCGGCCGTGGGCGGGGCATGTTTGTTCCAGGGGCAGACCTCTTGGCAAACATCGCAGCCGAAGAGCCAGTTGCCCATGCCGGGGCGTAGCTCTAGGGGAATGTGGTCTTGTAGTTCGATGGTGAGGTAGCTGATGCAGCGTGTCGCATCGAGTACGTAGGGCTTGGGGAAGGCGTCGGTTGGGCAGGCATCGAGGCAGGCGGTGCAAGTGCCGCAGTGGTCGGTTTCGTGCGACTGATCGTAGGCAAGCTGTTGGTCGGTAAGCAAGGCGGCTAGGAAAAAGTAGCTGCCGGTTGACTTCGAGAGAAGCAGGGTGTTTTTACCTACCCAGCCGAGGCCGGCTCGTTGGGCGAATTCGCGTTCGAGAAGTGGCGCGGTGTCGACAATGCCTCGGGTTGTGGCCATGGGGGCCAGTTCGCGCAGGTGGTCGGCGAGTTGATGCAGTCGGTCGCGAATGAGATTGTGGTAGTCGTCGGTGCCGTGGGCGTAGCGAGAGACTCGGCCTTGTCCGGGGAGAACGTCATGGGGTCCTGAGGAGTAGTGCATGGCGAGCATGACGAGGCTTTGGACGCCGTCGAGGACGTGGCGGGGATGGTCGTAGGCGGGGCGTCGGTCGGCCAGATAGTGCATTTGTCCTGCGTAGCCGGCGGATAGCCACTGGTCGAGCTTGGCCGTTCCGGTCGGAGTGACCGCCGGGCAGATGCCGCAGTGCTGGAAGCCTAGCTGCTCGGCGTGGCGTTTGATTTGGGCAGAAAGAGCGTCGGGGGGCATGTTAGGGGGGCGAGGTGGGGGGCGAGAGGTTGGAGGATATTCGTTGTTTACCGCTGATTTTTGGCTAAGAATTAGCTGTCTGGGGCGAAATTTGTTGCGATTTGCTTGGGTCGTGACTAGCCTGGAAGTAGAGGCCGAGTGGACAATATAAGTCAACAAGAGGTGAAAAGATATGAAAACACGTTATGTGATGGCATTGATGTTGGGAATGGTCGGGGCGATGGCTAGCGGTAGTAGTGCGCAAGCTCAATGTGGGCTTAACGGTGGCGGCTACGGTGCTTATGGCGCTTTCGACGTAGGACAACTGTACCGAGTTTTGTCTCAGAATGTTCCCTACTTCGCAGCATTTCCTCCCGTTTATTATAGCGCGCCGGTGCCGCGTTCGTATGGCCATAGTCCGTTTGCCTATCCGCCCGGGACGATGACGCCTGAAGTTGTCGAAGTGGCAGCCCAGGAAATTATCAATCCGCACTTTCCTGTTTCGACCGAAAGTGTGAGTAGCGAGAGCGATCAGGTAACGCAGGCGAGCAGTGTGCCTGTGCCGCTGGCGATTGTGAATCCGTATGTGACAACTCGATTGGCAGGTCACACGGACCGGTAGCCAGGGTTTTGTTTGCTGGACAATTTATAGTTCCAAAAGGGGCGGTAGCTGTTCGCAGTTGCTGCCCCTTTTTTTGTGCCGTTGGGGTTTTTACAGGTTCCTTTGAGGAGGGCTTTTGACGGAGAGTTTTTGCCAGGGTGAAAACAGGCAGCCACAATTCCTAAACCGTAATGGAAGCCCGCCACAGGGTTCGCACTGCTGGGCAAGCCAGCATTGGCACCAGCGGTAACCTCTTTTTTGCAAGGTCTTTGTGGCGAATTGAGAAGTTGCTAAGATAGGGGGTTATACGAAGGTAAACCCCACCCATATCTTGTTCGTCGGGCTCCACCTATGGCAAAAACTCATACTACATTGCAAGTGTTCGTAGCCTCGCCAAGCGACATGGACGATGAGCGTTCAGTTCTGCCTCACGTTGTCTCAGAGTTTAACCAAACATGGGGATCCCCAAACGGCATCATTCTTGATCTGCTGCGATGGGAGACTCATTCTCACCCCGGTATTGGTCAAGATGGTCAAGACGTAATCAACAATCAAATCGGCGACGAATACGACATCTTCCTTGGGTTAATGTGGGGCCGATTTGGTACGCCCACAAACCGCGCGGAGTCTGGAACGGAAGAGGAATTTCAACGCGCCTACGCACGACTCACAAGTGAACCCGGTTCCGTTCAAATAATGTTCTATTTCAAGGACGCTGGAATCCCGCCAAGCAAGATCAACTCCGAGCAATTACAGAAAGTCCAAGATTTCAAGAAAACGATCGCGAAGGAATACGGCGCTCTATACCACGAGTTCGAGACAACAGAGCAATTTCAAACGAAGGTGCGAATGCATCTAAGCGCTCTTGTTCAGCAATGGATGGACGGCAACGTCACTTCCCAACTTCCCGAAATCCCTGAAAGCGATGCGGATAATCTAACCGACAGCGATGACCCGTTGGCCAATCTTTCTGCGCTTGAACACGAACCGGACGATGAGGGGGTAATTGAACTTGTCGAAATCGCGAGCGACGCAATGAATGAGGTTACAAGCATCATTCAAAGAATGTCAGATGCGACAAACGACCTAAGTGAGAGGTTTACGTCCTTAGCAGAAGAAACAAATGGAATAGTGGAGAAAGGCGCGAACATGAAGGCCGCTAAACGCGTGTCAAACAAAGCGGCTGACGATCTTGAATTATTTGTCACGAGGATGGCTGTGGAGATCCGCGAATTCAACAAACAAAGCACATTGGCGATGGATACTTTTGGCAATATCGCGATGATTTCGGAACGCGACTTGGACGAGGATTCGGAAGACATCACAGAGGTACGGCACAACATGCAGGGATACAAGACCGCCATCACGGAGTCTGCGAAATCGCTTACAGAATTCCGGAACGTGATATTCAAACTGCCACGAATGACGACGGCTTTCAACCGTGCTCGCAAGCGAGCGGTAGCCGTGTTAGATGACCTCTTGAATCAGCTCCGAATCGCTGCTGACCAATCGCAGGACGTGGACGACCTACTTGCACGCCTTGAGGCCAAACCAGAGAACGCCCACTAACAAATCGGTGCACACGGAGTCGCGGGCCGGTGACCTTAATCGTTGCAATAGGATTTCGCGATGGACATCGTTTATATCGAAACCTCGATCGTGAGCCATGCTACCGCCCGTCCCAGTTCTGATCCTGCGACAGCAGTGCTCCAGATCCAAGCGAAACGCTGGATGAGCGAGCAACGGCCGAATTATGATCTCGTCACCTCGGAATTGGTAGTGACGGAGGCGGCTGCAGGCAATCCTGATGCCGCTTCTCGGCGACTCGCGATATTGGCCGACATTCCCATCCTGAAGCAAAGTCCAGACGTTGATGTCATTGCGGATGAACTGCTCGCCCGATCCTTGATTCCCGAAGTGGCTCGATTAGATGCTTTGCATGTGGCCGCGGCAGCCCTGGCGGGTGTACAATATCTATTGACGCAAACTGTCGGCATATTGCGAACGCACATGTATTGCCACGTGTCTACCGATTGCTTGACGATCTAGGACTTTCTGGCTTGCTAATTTGTACCCCTGTCGAATTCCTCGGAGGACCGTCCGATGTCGAAGACCCCGATTCTTAGTGAGCTGTATGGTATACGTTCCCAAATCCTCGCGGAGCACGGCGACGATCTCAGAGGGTATCTCCATCGTCAGTTTGAACGGCTAAGAGCGGAGGGGCACCCGATCGCTCAGATCAAGCAACGAACCATCCGATGTGCGGGAGTGACGAATTCGGGCGGAATCGAAGTGAGAAATCAAACGTCTCCGCCCAGTGACCTTAAACGTTAATCTTCCCTAGGTGAAATGGTGAATCACGGAACTCCTGGTGAACGCGAGGTGCAAACCCAACTGGGGAGCCAAGTACGTGCAGGGCGGTTCTATGAGCGTCAAATGTGCGATCGGCTCTCCGAAAAGATGGCTGGGCTTATTCGTCGGCAGGAGATGGTGTTCGTCTCAACTGCCGATGCGCGCGGAAACTGTGACTGTTCGCCACGGTTTGGAAAAGCTGGATTTGTTCTTGTCCTCGATGACAAGACGCTTGCGTACCCCGAATACCGGGGCAACGGGGTCTTTGCAAGCCTGGGAAACATCCGAGAGAATCCGCACGTTGGCTTGGCGTTCGTTGATTTCTTCGACACGACCGTGGGATTGCACGTTAATGGTGCTGCGCATAGCTACCTCTCCACGGGATTACCGCTGGCGCTGGCATCGTATCTTGAGGGCGAATCGCCAGCATTGGACTCTGCTGTTGAATGTTGGGTCGTGATTACCGTCGATGAAGCCTATATCCACTGTTCAAAACATGTGCCACTTCTTGAAAAGAAGGACAAGCTCATCACCTGGGGTACGGATGATCCATTGGCCAAGTCGGATGATTACTTTCAGTCGAGTCCAAATCCAGCAACCCAGTAACCGCCGTCTGTATGCCTCTGCCCGTGGAATCGAATGTTAACCAATCGCTCGACCGAAGCGGCGATTGAGCGCGGAATCTGAAATCAATGTCGCTGGCCGCGGGCCGGTTACGCTGGAGGTTCTAGGATTACAATTGGCGGGCTTGCTGCTGGGGTAGGCTGCGGGGTCTGGGGTATGGGCAGTCGGCCTGGACAGAGTCTGGGGGTTCGCTATCATTCGCAGGCAGACTGGTAAAATATCCCTAGGTTTGAGGATGCCTGTGCGGCTCTTCTTGGGATAGCGGAAAGGAATCTGCTGATGCGGTGCTTTTACTGCGCGATAATTGTTTGTTTGTTTTGTGGGTGCCAGGGGAATAACTCGGCGCTTCGCAATCCGTTTATGTCGCCCGATCGGGTTCCTCCGCCCGCGACGCGTGCGATATTGCCGGGTACGGCTCAGCCTTATTATCAGGGCGGGCCAATACCAGGTGGGAGTGTGGCTCCGCCTCCGGTGTATAGGCCGGTTCCGGGAGCAGTTCCGCCGGGAGGTTGGGGGAGTTCGCCTCAGTCGAGCGTGACGTCCACGCCGAACGTTTTTCCGGCGAGTGCCGAGATACCGCTTGGGCCAGTTGCATCGAGTGACGAGCCCCATATTCAAATCAATAGCGATCAGCAGAACTTGCGGTTTGCAGCGCAGCCTCAGTTGGGCGACGCGAGCCTTTGGAGCCAGCCTGTGCCTCAGGCTACGAGCCCTGCGGTTGTGCCGAATTCGTATCCGGCGCAACAAGCTCCTGCCCAGTTTCCAGACCAAGCAGCGTTTTATCAGGTTCCGGCAGCACAGCCGCAGTTTGTGGGGCAGGCTCAGTATGTTGAGCCGCCGATTTCTGGAGTTCAACGAGCGGTACGAATTCGTGCTGTGAAATCGCCTTCGAGCGGTGGAAGTAGCCGCCGCCGGCAGGATGGTTTTCGTCCGCAAGGAAGCCATCGGAATAAACCGATAGCCGCAGCGGCGGATCGATCGAAGGGTTTTGAAATCGCTCGGTCGGAGGAGGACGTACGGCGTTTTGGGTTTGATCCTCAGTATCAGTGGCTGCGAGGGCAGCTTCGGTTTTCGCCGTCAACGGGTGCGTGGCATTTAAGGTACATTCCTTCTCAGGGCGGAGCCGATCAGTATGGTGGCCAGGTGTTGATTGCGAATCCTCAAATGCTTGGCGGAGTGCAGCCGGGCGAGTATGTTCAGGTTCGCGGTCAGCTTCAAAGCCAGCCGTCTGGGGTGATCTACGCGGTATCGATTGTCCAGCGTCAGCGGGTGGAGTAGGCGGGAAAGCCTTCTTGTTTTTCGTGGTTATTTGCGGAGTGGCGATGGGTTGCCGAGTGGCGTCGGGACCCAGAGATTGCAATCACTGGGCTTTCTTGGGATGCTTAGGAGGGGCTGTTGGAGTTTTTTTTGGTTGGATTGGTAGGGCAACGTGTCGAGACTTCCTAGCGGGATAGGCCGCCATGTGCGAGCAACGATTGGCGACTCACTTGCCCGTTACGCCGGCTATTTGCCTCGAATCGGGGCGTTCGAGGCCGAGCTAAAAAATCTTTCTGATCCGGCTTTGCGTAAGAAGAGCTTAGGGTTGCGGTATCAGGTTCGGAGTGGTGAATCGCTTGATCGTCTTTTGGTCGAGGCGTTTGCTTTGGTTCGAGAAGCGGGCCGCCGGGTTTTGGGGATGCGTCACTTTGAAGTTCAGCTTTTGGGCGGCGCGGCGATGCATCATCGATCGATCGTCGAGATGCAAACGGGCGAAGGCAAAACCCTGACCGCGACGTTGCCGTTGTACTTGGCGGCCCTTGAAGGCAAAGGGGCCCACCTGGCGACGGTGAACGATTATCTGGCACGTCGGGATGCCGAGTGGATGAGGCCCTTGTATGCGGCTCTTGGGATGAGCATCGGAATTATCCAAGGGCAGCAACCGCAGCCAGAACGTCGGAAGGCCTATACGTGTGACATCACTTATGGCACGGCCAACGAGATGGGGTTCGATTTTCTTCGCGATCGGTTGCTCAACCGCGGCAAGGGCGAAGGGAACCGGGATCTTTTTGGGCAGATGATGGGCGGCCTCAACCAAGGAGCCCAGGACGAGCCTGTTCAGCGTGGCTTGTATTACATGCTAGTGGACGAGGCGGATAGTATTTTGATTGACGAAGCGAGGACGCCGCTTATTATCAGTGCGCTTCCGGGCGAGGACGAGAAAATTGCTGCGGAGGCTTATGCCTGGGCTGCGGAAAATTGCTCGAAGTTTGAAGAGAACGAGCAATACGATTACGACCACGACGATCGATCGGTCGAGCTGACCCTAGAAGGGCGGCAATTGGTGCGTTCGCTTGCTAAGCCGAGTGCCATGGACCGTTTGCCGCTTTCGACGATCTATGAATATATTCAGCGGGCGGTGAAAGTTAGCCGCGAGATGTTTCTTGATCGTCAGTATGTGGTTCGAGATGGCGAGATCGTGATTGTCGACGAGTTTACAGGGCGGCTTTCTGAGGGGCGCAAGTGGCGGGCGGGTATTCACCAGGCGGTCGAAGCTCAGGAGGATGTGGAGATAACTTTTGCGACCAATCAGGCGGCGCGAATTACGATTCAGGATATGTTTTTGCGTTACGAGCGATTGTCGGGCATGACGGGCACGGCGTCGACGAGTCGTGGAGAATTGAAGAAGATTTACCAAGTCCAGGTCCTGCCGATTCCGACCAACAAGCCGCCGATTCGCAAACAGTTACCGACGCAAGTGTATGGCACGAGCGACCAAAAGTGGGCTGCGGTGGTTGAGGATGCGATTGAGCAGCACGAGCTGGAGCGGCCTGTGCTTATCGGAACGCGTTCGATTGATAAGAGCGAGCATCTGGCCGAGTTGCTGGTTGCCCGGGGGCTAGAGCCCGTGATTCTTAATGCACGACATGTCGCAGAAGAGGCGGAGATTGTTGGGCAGGCAGGAGAAAAGGGGAAAGTTACTGTCGCAACCAATATGGCTGGCCGGGGAACGGACGTGAAGCTTGGCGAAGGGGTGCCTGAGATCGGTGGCATGCATGTGATTTGCACGGAGCTCCACGAAGCCCAGCGGATCGATCGGCAGCTGATTGGCCGCTGTGGTCGTCAGGGCGATCCGGGGACGTATCGTCAATTTTTGTCGCTCGACGACGAAATTCTAGAAACAGGTTTGGGCCCGAAGAAATATGCAAAGCTTGTTGCACAAGGTTTGAAGTCGAGCGGTGCGTTACGCGGGCTCGAAGGGATGTTTAAGAAAGCGCAGCGGCGGGTCGAGCGGCGACATTTCCGCGACCGGAAAGTTTTGCTGTATCACGAAAAAGAACGGCAAAAAACCCAGCGGCAGATGGGGCAGGATCCTTATCTGGATACGCCTGGTTAGCGTGGCAAAGCGAGCGATTATCGAGATTGCCAAAAACCTGGTTGGCGGCTTGTGTGGACGATCGCAACGATCAGAATCTCGGTATCTCTTATTTCAAAGATCACGACGTAAGGAAATCGCTCGAGCAGTGCGCGTCTCAGTTTTCGCTTGAGTCTCTTTCCTTCGTAGAAGGCGAAACGCAAAGGCTCTTTGCCAATAAGGGCGATTAAGGTAAGGACTTGATTAGAGAACTCAGTGCCCAGGCCTTCTTGTTTTTCCTCATATCAGTAGTTCCAAAAACGCGTCATTTCAGTAGTTTGCTGTAAGTCGTTTGTATTCTTCGTATTCGATGCCTTGTTTCTCATCAGCGTGGAGAATTTTTCCGATGACTTGACTGATCCACAGCAACATCTCGCGGAA
>JAJRSE010000097.1 GCA_024278955.1 Planctomycetota bacterium
ATTTGGACATCGACCAGTTTGCAGGGAGGTCGTTGAATCGCAAACTGGCAAAACCGAACTTCTTCCCGGCTTCCATGAACGATCACCGTGGTGTCATCGTCCGCCATGATCTCCCACCACTTCGAGAGATCGGTGACCTGAAATGGATCAACACCGAGGATTTCGTCCGCAAAGCCAAACTGCAACAGGCACAATCTGGGGTGATAGTACGATTCCGAAGCAAACTCGGTATCAAAAGCAACAACGCCAGCGGCAGAAATGCGTTCGCAAAGCTGGTCAAACTCGGACTGTTCGGTAATGAGTGACACGAGAACCGTTCTGGACAAAGGTCAGGAAGTGCGGGACATCAGGTTAGAGAAGCAGCCCGCATCTCGCAACATTTCAGTCGAGGGATTCTGGTTTTTCTGAAAACCGGCTCGTGATCTCGACAGATCGTGCCGTTTTGCCGCACACTTTAAGTGTGCGGCTAAGGAACAGTCCCGAAACAAAACCCGTATTTCCAGGATTTGAGTTTTATTGCATAGTTCCTTCTGGTTTGGATCATTGGAGGAAACCATGGACGGTTATTCGGCGGAATTGGAACGACAGATATCTCGATTGTACGACTCATTGAACGAGCGTGACCGGCGGCGGTATGCGGCGGTCGAAGCGGCGAAGTTGGGACATGGTGGAATCGAATACATCTCGCGAATGCTGGATTGCGATCCTGGATCGATTCGTCATGGAATTACCGAAATGGAATCCGCTGATGAACTGGACACACAGCGCCAACGAAAAAAAGGGGCGGACGTAAACCACTGAGCGAAACGTCTCCGCAGCTGGTCGAGAACTTCCTGGAAGTGCTACGCGACCACACCGCTGGCGATCCGATGCGAGCAGACGTCAAATGGACGAATCTCTCGCGCAGGCAGATTTCACAACGATTGAAAAATCTCGGAACTCCTGCTGGGAAAAACGTTGTTTCCCGCTTGTTGTGGGAGCACGGATATCGTCGTCGCAAGCCACAGAAAAGTCGAACTATGGGAGAGCATGCCGACCGTAACGCACAGTTCGAAAAGATCGCTGAACTCAAGCAACAATACCTCGCAGCAGGACGCCCTGTCATCAGCATCGACACGAAAAAGAAGGAAATGCTCGGGAATTTCTATCGCGACGGCGTGACGGACGGAGTTGAACCGACCATTGTTAACGATCACGATTTCCCCAGTGCTTCGGACGGCAAAGTCATCCCGCACGGCATTTATGATCTCGCCAGAAACGAAGCGTCGCTGCATCTGAACAGTAGCCGCGACACGTCGGAATTTGCCTGCGACAGTATTGAACTCTGGTGGCGTGAACAGGGACGAGAACATTATTCCGGCGCCGACGAGTTATTGATTCTCTGCGATGGTGGCGGCAGTAACAGTTCGTCGCACTACTTGTTCAAAGAGGACTTGCAGTCGCTCTCGAACAGACTGAAATTGAAAATCCGCATCGCTCACTACCCACCATATTGCTCGAAATATAATCCCATTGAACACCGCGTGTTTCCACACGTGACACGCGCTTGCAAAGGCGTCCCTTTGGAAACCATTGAAACAGCCAAGCACTACATTGAAAAAACGGAGACGACGACCGGCCTGAATGTAGTTGTGCGGATCATGGACAAAGTCTACGAAATCGGTCGCAAATACGCAGAAGACTTTAAGACGATGATGACAATCAAATTCGACAAACACCTGCCGAAATGGAACTACACTGCAATTCCCGATACAATCTGAAATCGGGAATCTATTTCGGGACAGTTCCTAAGGAAATGGGCATCTCCAAATCGACCGTGAGTCGAAAGATACGGCTCATCCGTGATATCTGGCAATCTGAGGCAAGAAATGACGACAAGGCCCAGTGAACACCCGTTAGTCGTTGCAAAACAGATCGACGCGATCTGTGACAACTTTGAAAGGGAATGGCAAAGCGGGTCTCGTCCCGACATTTTCGATTATCTCCGGGCCGAGACTGCACTTCCGCAAGAGACATTGCTGCTCGAACTGATTCGAATCGACATCGAGTATCGCCAAAAGACCGGAGAGGCTCCCGATGCACGTGACTACGTTGAGAAATTTCCGGAGTTCGCCGATACGATTCTGAAGCTTTCAGAATCCGCGAAGATCAGGGCTGATCTCGATCAGTCAGCAACGCGTGCTCTTTCCTCCACTGGTGTTTCGACTTTTGACCGATACGAACTTCACGACGAACTCGGACGCGGGGCGTTTGGAATTGTCTGGAAGGCGTGGGATTCAACTCTTGAACGCTGGGTCGCAGTCAAAATTGCCAGAGTCACCGCCTCAGAGCAAATTCAGACGATCTTTCACCGCGAAGCCAAAGCGCTGGCGAGCCTGAAAGACCCGCATGTCATCCAAGTCCTCGACTTTGGTATCAAAGAGAACTTGGCCTACATCGTTTTTGAGCTTGTTTACGGAAAAAACCTGTCGGTCTCCCTCCAAGAAAAAAACGTCTCGGTCGATCAGGCAGCCAGAATCACCGTTCAGATCGCAACAGGCCTGGAGCATGTCCACGCACAGGGGGTGATTCACCGCGATCTGAAACCATCAAACATATTGATCGATGAGCAAAAGAACGTTCTCATTGCCGATTTTGGCTTGGCCCGACAAGTTGACAGCGCAAGCACCATCGGAGGTCCAGGGAATGTCTTGGGGACGGTCCCATACATGTCGCCAGAGCAACTTGCTGGCAATGAGATTGACTACTCAACAGACACCTATTCATTGGGGGTCATTTTTTATCAGTTACTCACTGGTGAGTACCCGTACAGTGGGTCCAGTGACGAAATTCGCCAGAAGATCGCCGAGGGCAAACCAAAGCCTCCTTGCGAGATCGATGCAGCGATTCCCAAGGAGCTTGAAGCTGTTTGCCTCAGAGCCATGGCGAAGAATCCACGGCGTCGTTTTGCAACGATTGGTGAGATGCGAGCAGCCCTGGAACAGTATCTGGTTGGTGAAACCATTCTCGTGAAACCACCAGGTCTCTGGGAAAAACTCCAGGATGACGTCCACCTCAACCGTCGCTCACTCCTTTTAGGCGTCGCTGGTTTAGGAGTCGCCGGCAGTGTTGGATATAGCGTAAAATGGTGGTTCCCTGGCTCGACAACAGCACCTGTGACGGTGCCGATTCCAGCGTCGCCCCCGAAAGATGTCAAGATCCCAGTCACTCTTGCCACCGAACCGGCAGGTGCCAATTTGGTTCTGCACCCCATCAACTACGAAACAGGACTTCCAGAACCTGAAAAGAGAATTGTTGTTGAGGATGTCAGCCCTGCGGAAATAGACCTACCTCCGGGCGATTATCTGGTTGTCGCGTACTTCAAAGATGGTCGGTTTCACGAAGTGTATCGACATGTTCCGGCACCAAACGAAACCGGTCTTATCATTTCTTGGAACCACACCTTCTCAAGAGACAAGGACGGGCGAATAGAACTCCCCAAAATCACGATTCCCGAAGCAAATGTTGCTGAAGGCATGGTCCAAGTTGCAGG
>JAJRSE010000098.1 GCA_024278955.1 Planctomycetota bacterium
AGCCACGCAAGCCGAATGCGTGGTACAACAAACGTGTGGACATGCTGATACCTTCCTGGAAGAAGTCGTTCAATCACTTCTTACTGGAACAGCATGTCCACCTTTTTGTAAGCCATGTACGCTTTAGTCGGATGAACCACAAACAACCAGGAGTTATTTCATGCAACTTACTGATTTTTCGCCGCCCTCCTCACCCTCGCTCGAACAACAGCGAGACGCCCTGCAGAAAGGGTTAGGACGAACATGGCTATGGGCGTCATCAGGGTGTCTTGCCGACGAACCGAACGCTTCTACTTAGAAAATCAACGTCCCCAGTTTCCCCACCACTTCCGCAAGAATCTCTTCGTCAACTTCGCCTTTCTTTTTCGCTTTTCTCGCTTTCCAATCGAGGCTTTTTACTTGGTCAGCAAGCACAACACTCGAATCGTTATTTGAAATAATGACTTCAAAAGGGTAGCCTTTGATGCGGCTTGTCATCGGGCAGAGTACGCACAGCGAAGTCTTGCGGTTGTAGGCCTTGGGCGAGAGGACCAAGGCCGGCCGATGACGGGCCTGCTCGCGGCCAGCTTGAGGATCAAAATCAATCCAGATAATATGACCACGGTCGGGAATGTAGGCCATCAGTCACAAACCTCGGCACCCACGGCAGAACCGGTGTCGATTCCTTGATGCAAGTTTTTCGAGGTAATGCCTGAAAGAAGGTTTTCCAGTTGGTAACGATGTTGCTTGGGCGTAATAATCAACTTGTCGCGTTTGAGATCCAGGCTAGCCACACTGCCAGGGACAATGCCAAGGGCTTCTGCTACTTTGCTGGGCACACGCAGCGCAACGCTGTTTCCCCATTTGGCAAATTGAACTTCCATCGCTACTCCTTGGAAATGGGGCGGATATACAATGAGTATACTATGGTTTAAGGTCGGTGTCAATTCTTCTTAGTTCTCCTGAGTTCCTCTCTTTGGTCTCACACTGGCTTTTTTTCTGTGCAGCCTATCAGTAAGCTATTGTCATGACATTAGAAACCATCCAAGGCAATCTTTACGACTACCCTAAGTATTACGACCTGGTCTACGGGTCTGACTGGAAGGCGGAGTTTGACTTTTTGGAGGACGTCTTCGAGAAGCATACTGAGCTGACGGTCGAACGAGTTTATGAGCCGGCCTGTGGAACGGGGCGATTGCTCATTAAGTTTGCTGAGGCTGGTTACGAAGTGGGTGGGGTGGATCTGAATCCGCTAGCTGTGGACTATTGTAATAAGCGGCTTGATCGGGCCGGTTACCCGCCCTCGGCAACCGTGGGCGACATGTGCGACTATCGACTCGATGAGCCGGTGGATGCGGCATTCAATACGATCAATAGCTTTCGGCATCTTCAGACCGAGGCTCAGGCGAAAGCTCATCTGAATTGTGTGGCCCAATCGCTGAAGCCCGGGGGGCTCTATGTGCTTGGGCTTCACCTCACACCTACAAGTACCCAACCGTTGCAGGAGGAGAGCTGGTCGGCACGACGTGGCAATTTGTCGGTCTTGTCGCGGCTTTGGGTTCTCGAATGCGACCTGAAAAAACGCCGCGAGTTGGTCGGAATGAGTTTCGATGTCTACACGCCAAGCCGGCAATTTCGTATTGAGGACGAAATTCATTTTCGGACCTATACTTATCAACAACTCGCAAAACTGCTGAAAACCGTTCCGGAATTTGACCTAACTGCTGTCTATGACTTCGGTTACGACGTTAATCAGCCTGTGGAAGTTGGTCCCTCAACCGAAGACGTCGTCTACATTCTTAGAAAGCGTAATGCGTAGGTCTTCGCAATGAGCGTGATACAAGCCAGAATCTAAGGTACTCGAATAGCTCGTTGAACACCTCTCCCTCTACTGACCTACCGGTGAATAGTTCGTCCTCCTCTACTTCTGAACCCCTTGTGCCCGAATCGAACCACCAGGAAGAGGCGGCAGATTTCGTGCGGTGGATGTTTGCGCAACTTGGGTTGGACCTGGAGGAAGCAGATGGCGTTTGTCGACATCGTCTGGAAGAATCTAAGCGAGCCTCCTTTGGCGGCAACGCTGAACTGCGAATCGCGTTTCAGGACCTTGCTGTCGATGGGCAGGCTGAGCCGATTGATTTTGAAAATGGTGCTTGTTGCTGGCTTCTAAAACAGCTTCGGTCGATCAAACCTGCCGTGCATGTTCGTCCTCGCAGGCAGCCAACCGCCGTGAACGATATTTCGTCTCGGCTTTTCTCGGCGTATCGGGTTGAGGGAGGTCGTGTCCATCTGGGCGGTTGTCAGTTGGCTGACTTCCCGTTTTTGCGTATGAGTTTCAGCACACAAGACCACGGAAAACCTACCGTTCGACATTTGTTTGTCGCTCACGACGGGACCTCGGTTTCTGACAGCCAAGCCCAAGAGCTGGGCTTGCTTGATGTCGAGCCGATCACGACTTCGCCACCCCGAATCGATGACACGACCTTGAACGCATTGATTGCTTCGGGCCGTTTTATCGCAGCCAAAAGTTCCTCTTCTCGCGACCCTGCGGCTTCAACAGTCGACCCCCTGTTGATCACCTTGCTGTGGGTTAAGCATGCAAGTGGGCAGCTGCACTTCACGGTGGGCGATACCACCGTTGCGTTGCCGTTTTCGGGCTGGGCAAAATCGATCGAGGCACAACCGTTCGTGGCCAAGCAATCGGGAGCCAGTACTTTTCATCTGGCTGCGACCGACGATGGAAGAATAGATGCCTTCGACGAAATTGCAACTTGTGAACAGTCGGGACAGCGTGTTCTCAAACAAGACCTTGTAACATGCTGCGTAACCGGCAAGCAGGTGCTGGAAGAATTCACCGAGCCTTGTCCAGTTTCTGGCAAGCCTGCCCTCACGGAACAATTCGTAGAATGCGCCGTCTGCCGAGAGCAAGTTAGCAAATCGGTACTCGAAGACAAAGTGTGCGGTGCATGTCGGCAGATGGGCAAGATTGCAAAAGACGATCCTCGTCTGGTTTGGATTCTTGGCGAACATCTGGGGCTCGATCGCTGGAAGCGATGGCGACTTGCAGAAACGCAGAATGTTTACATCACTCAGGCCGACGGAATAATGAAACGGCTCCTGGCGGTCGTTGATAAGGAGACCTTAGCGGTCAACTTTTTGGCAACTTCTAGCAAGCTGGCTTCTGGCTGGACTCCCGTCGAAGGGCCGGCTCAAGCAGACCTTCTTCAATGAAACCGTGAGCGGCCCAGGTGAATGTCGATAGATGTCGGGACAGCAGAGGCGGTTCTTGGGGTCCAAGCGTTCTTTTCGTATTCCCACCTCAAGGAGTGGTTTCTAGGCCTAGTGCTGCCGTATCTCTTTTAGGGCAAAGGACTTGGGTCATTTTTCTCGTGCTCGGGATTTGTTTTTTGCTGATGCCCAAGCGGGGCGAAAAAACTGTTTGTGCCTATTTTTCAGGTTTTTCTATGGACCGTCCCCTATGGGTGAATAAAATTAGGTGGCTGGTAAGATCAGTTAGGTTCCTCCCCAAAAGGTTACATAGAGTCCGTCCCACCCATAGCTTGCGGTTCGACTAAGCAGAGCCATGCTCCCCAACCCTACCGAATGGGGGGCGTGCGGCTAAGCAGCCCTCGCCTAACGGCAAATCTCTCTGACGGCATTGACTCTACTGTTGCAAGTTGGTCGCGGGCTAAAATAGACGCGTTAGCATGAGTGCTTTGATGGCATCTAGCAATTGGGATGGCTGAGAAAGCACGAGGGCGTGGGGATCTTTTGCCGAGCTTGGCGTATATGCAGTTGAGTATGTCTGGCCGGTTGGTTTCGTCTTACTTGGTGGAGTGATTCTTCTTGGCTTTGATGGCGGTTGCTTGGGACAACAAGCGTGGTCGCCCATGCGAAGAAGGACACCTCG
Organism: Planctomycetota bacterium; assembly: GCA_024278955.1. Taxonomy (GTDB): domain Bacteria; phylum Planctomycetota; class Planctomycetia; order Pirellulales; family Lacipirellulaceae; genus Bythopirellula. The sequence continues at coordinate 3,890 of JAJRSE010000098.1, forward strand.
GGCAATGCGAGTTCTTGAAAAACAATAGTACTTGACCAGCTGTACGCTTTAGTAAAAGGGTGCGGCCTGATTTGCGACCAAGCTAGGCGTTGCTGTTGATGCAGATGTAATTTTTTGCCAAATATAAAAAGCCATAAGTCATTTAACAAATTGGTGTTAGAATTGGGTTGTCTACCGCAAAAGAATCGGGGGAGCACATACCTCTTGCATGTTACGGTTTGCTACTTAAGCCGTCACGGCCATGTTGACGGGAAAAGCGTTTGGGGATTTTTGAACGAATGCGTGAACAAATCCTACGACGACGAATCCCGCAACCCAGGCCGGTCGCACCGCGCAGCAGCGCACCATGGCAAACCTGTATCTAGATTGCATGCGTATTCGGCGCCATCCCCTGGCGACCGCTTGACAACAAATTAACACGTTAGCGCCACAGTTGAGGAGTGTTGACCTTGTACGAAACCCTTTTGGATCACGATATTGACGAAGACTCTGCCGTTGCAGATGTCGAAAAGGACTTGAACGCCAAGTCTGTAACCCAAGATGCCGAGAATGGCGCCGAGAGCAGCAATCTGCCTCTTGACCTGCATTCGAGAACGAAGGAGGCCGGGGGAGACTCCGATGAAGAGACTCCTGATATTGAGTCATGGTCTGATGATCCGGTTCGCATGTACCTGACTCAGATGGGTGAGATTCCTCTGCTGAAACGGCATGAAGAAATCAATCTTGCCCGACGAATCGAGAAAACACGAACCGATTTCCGACGACGACTTTTGGCTTGCGACTACGTGATTCGGGCTGCCTATAAGGTGCTGAACCGAGTTCACCGTGGCGAGCTTCCCTTTGATCGTACGGTGCAGGTTTCGGTGACCGATCGCCTAGAAAAAGAACAAATTTTAGGCCGGTTGCCACACAATTTGCGAACGATCGAAACCCTCTTAGAGCGTAACGAAGAGGACTATCGAGTTGCGACGAGCAAGTCGGTCAAAATGGCACAGCGACGGGCTGCGTGGGCCCGGTTGGCCCAACGCCGCCGACGTGCCGTCATGCTGATCGAAGAGCTTGGTTTGCGAACCCAGCGGATTGAGCCCATGATTGGTGCGATCGAAGATTTTAGCGATCGCGTCGATGAGCTTAAGAAGCAACTCGCAAAAATGAAAAAGGATAAACGACCTGCTGCCGATCGCAAGCCTCTTTTGGTCGAGTACCGTAACATTCTGCGGATGACTCAAGAGACGCCAACGAGTTTGCGTAATCGCGTGGATCATCTCCAGGAAGTTTACTCGACCTACCAGCGAGCCAAGCGTGGTTTGTCGGAAGGCAACTTGCGTTTGGTTGTGTCGATTGCCAAGAAGTATCGTAATCGGGGTTTGAGCTTCTTGGATTTGATTCAAGAAGGCAACGCCGGGTTGATGCGTGCGGTCGACAAGTTTGAGTATCGTCGTGGGTTTAAGTTCTGCACGTACGCCACTTGGTGGATTCGCCAGGCCATTACGCGTGCCGTTGCCGATCAGAGCCGGACGATTCGTATTCCGGTGCATATGGTCGAGACAATGAGTCGTGTGCGAAATGTATCGCGGGCTTTGCTGCAAAAACTTGGTCGCGAGCCGACGATCGAAGAGACGGCCAAGTCGGCTGAATGTTCGGTCGACGAAGCTCGTCGGGTACTAGCAATGAGCCGCTATCCGATCAGCCTCGATCGCCCCGTCGGCAACAGCGAAGATAGCCACTTTGGCGACTTGTTGCCCGACGCCGGTGCTGAGAGCCCTGCTGTTGGTGCTGCTCAAGAGATGCTTCGCACTCGCATTACCAGTGTGCTGAAAACCCTGAGTTACCGCGAACGCGAGATCATCAAACTACGTTACGGTTTGGGCGATGGCTACAGCTATACGCTGGAAGAAGTGGGCCACATTTTCAAGGTGACTCGCGAGCGAATTCGCCAGATCGAAGCGAAGGCGGTTCGCAAGCTTCAGCAGCCTAGCCGCAGCCAGGAGCTTTCGGGGTTCTTGGACTGAGTGGAAACCTAAAACGAAGAGAGACCCTACCGCCTCGGAACAACTTGTTGTTCCGGGGCTTTTTCGTAAGTCGTATTGAATGTCCGGAATAGGAGGGAGCCACATATTGAAGGCAGGCTTTCACATGAAGTGGACATGGCTCCTTGTTAAAGGTAGCCTTTAATAAGAGACGCGGCCAGCCGCATGGTTATGGTAGCCTTTAATATGAGTTCTTTCGTGAATCACACACATCGCGCTGGGCGCAAAATCTTAGAGCCCAACAAGGGCTATCGTGCATTTCACCCTGAGCCTTTGCCGCCCGACCCCGAGATTCTCGTCGACGTCAACATGCAGGTACTGCTATCACAAGCCGATCGTGAGCTCGGCAGGCTGGATGGTTCGATCCAGACCCTACCTAATCCCGATCTGTTTGTCCTGATGTACATTCGACGAGAGGCTGTGTTGTCGAGCCAGATCGAAGGGACGCAGAGCTCGCTCCAGGATGTCTTGGCTGCCGAAGCCCGAATACTCTCGCCCAATCGTCCACAAGACGTCGGCGAAGTGGTGCGGTATGTCTCGGCGATGAATCATGGCTTAAGCAGATTAGAAAAACTGCCCATCTTGGTGCGGTTGATTCGTGAGATTCACGAAAAGCTATTGGCAGGTGTTCGAGGCTCGCATCTTACTCCCGGCGAAGTTCGCACGAGCCAAAACTGGATTGGTCCTGCTGGTTGTATGCTGAACGAGGCAACATTTATTCCTCCTCCGCCACACGAAGTTGGCAACTGCTTGTCGGACTTGGAAAATTTCATTCATGCAGACAGCGGCCTGCCGCTCTTGGTAAAGATCGGTCTCGTTCACGCGCAATTTGAAACGATCCATCCGTTCCTCGATGGCAATGGCCGCATTGGGCGATTACTTATCACGCTTCTGCTGTGCGAACGCGAAGTTTTGCAGAAGCCCGTTCTTTATTTGTCGTATTACTTCAAAAAATATCGCGACGAATACTACGACCATCTCCAGTCGATACGAGACCACGGAACTTGGGAAGACTGGTTGATGTTCTTCCTGCGAGGTGTGATCGAGGTTAGCAAACAAGCGACTGAAACCGCTCGCAAAATCCTCAATCTCCGAGAGTCGCACCGTCAAGCAATTACAGAAAACTTAGGGCGTACCGCAGCCAATGGGTATCGCATACTGGAACACCTGTACGAACATCCAATCATTTCTGCTAATGAGGCTGAGGAGCTTATTGGGACTTCATACACGGCCGCTAACGATCTTATCGCCCGCATGACTGACCTTGGTATCCTCTATGAGATCACAGGGCAGACCCGAAACCGGAGATTCCAATACCGAGCTTACATCGACCTTTTCAGCGACGAGGATGGTGATGAGGGAATGTGAACTGAGGTAGCATCCCGCTGGAGCAACGGCAACAGAATTTGTCGCCAATTTTCGAGTGAGCCTAGCACGCCGTTGATCTCCAAGCCCTCATTGTCGTAATAGATTTCGACTTTTTCATCGCAGCAGCCACACTTGATCAGATACCGTGGGCTCTTGTTCCCTTGAGCGGCACGATGAAAAATGCGCAACTCCCAATTGCCGTCTTCCCGACACTGAGCCAACTTCTGGTTCTGTTTGATCGGTTTTGTCATCGGGCACCCTCCGCTCTGGGCTTACGTGTTTGTCTTTTCGCATCGTGTTCTTGGCGTATTGACCATGCTTCTGGATATCATTTCGTAGTCGAGGCACCGACTCCCAGTCGCCCGACTCGATCGATTCGAGCAATTGTTTTTCGTCTTTTTTTCAGTCTGAGTTTACTCATCTCCGGCCCCTCTTTCTTCTAGATCTGAGTAATCCCGAGTCCGTTTCCGGCTCGGGATGATCCGGCCTGGGAGCGTCGGAGCTGGCCGCAGGCGGCGTTGATTCGGTCGCCTTTGAGGTGGCGGAACCGTACCTGGAGGCCAGCGTCTTCGAGGATGCGTCGGAAGCGTACTTGGCTCTGCATGTCAGGGGTACGATAAGGGAGCCCGGCGACGGGGTTGTAGGGGATGACGTTGATCAGTGCTTCGCGGCCGGCGAGTAGTTGGGCTAGCTCTCTTGCGTGTTGTGGTTGGTCGTTTAGTTCGGCTAGGAGGACATACTCGAAAGTGATTCGTCGTCCGGAGACGTTGAAGTACTCGTCGGCAGACTGGATGATAGCAGCGAGGCCGATGCGGTCGTTGACCGGTACTAGTTGGTTTCGCAGGGCGTCGTTGGGGGCATGGAGCGAGATGGCCAAACGGTAGGTTGCGTTGGCTCGGGCGAGTCGGTCGATCGAGAGCGGTAGTCCGACGGTTGAGATGGTGATCCGTCGGGCTCCGATGTTTAATCCGTCGGGGCTGTTGGCTTCTTCAAGGGCGGGCATGAGTGCGTCGAGGTTGGCAAGCGGTTCGCCCATTCCCATGACGACGAGGTGGCTAAGGCGTTCGTCGTCGTGAAGCAATAGTTGCAGGCGGAGCATTTGCTCGACGATTTCGCCGGTCGTTAAGTTGCGTTCGACTCCGTCGAGCCCGCTGGCGCAGAAGACGCAGCCCATGGCACAGCCAACTTGGGTGCTGACGCAAATCGTTCGGCGAGCTTTGCCGCGGAGTAGTACGCATTCGATTTGGCCTCCGTCGGCGAGGCTTAAAAGGAGCTTTTCGGTTCCGTCGTCGGACTGGGTGTGACGCGAGATTTCGGTTGACCAGAGCTGCATTTCGCCGGCGACTTCGTGGCGCAGAGCCTTGGGCAAGTCGGTCATGTCGTCCCAGCCGGCGGCTCGTTTTTTGAACAGCCAGTTGCGGACTTGTTGAGTACGAAAGCGTGGCAGGCCATGCTTTTCTGACCAAGCTGCCAGTACCGTGTCGATCGAGTTCAGCAGGTGGGGAGTGTCGTTTGGCAAGGGTCAGGGCTTTGAGTTGGAGAGGATCGACGGGAGCCAGGTACAGAGGTAGTAGGCTCGCGGAGCAGTGAGATTGAGGAAACTTCGTAGATCGCTCCCGAGCAGAGTTGGCGGAGTTGCCTGGGAAGTTAGGAGATTGCCAAGCGTGACCGGCGGTTCTTCGTATTTTATGCACCGGAGGGTGTCGGGATCTCGTTGGGCCAGTTCGGCGGCGCGCTGGACGGCGTCTTCGATAAAGCCAATTTTGTCGACCAGTCCTTTCTTGAGAGCCTGACCGGCGGTGAAAATTTGGCCGGTGGCGATGGCATCGAGAGCAGCGTCGTCTTTGGCGAATTCTGGACGTCCGCTTCGGACGATGTCTTTGAAGCGTCCGAAGCTTTCGTCGACGAGATCTTGAAAAAGTTTTCGTTCTTCGGCACGTTCTTCGTCGTTGAGCGAGCGGGTGGGGCTTCCCATGAGTTTGTATTTGTGGGAAGCGATGGAGTCGTCTTTGATGTCGTGGCTGGCGAGTAGTCCGGAGAGGTCATAGCGGGGGATGACGACGCCGATCGAGCCGGTCCAGGTGGAAGGCTCGGCGAAGATGACGTCTTCCGCGTTGTCGACGGCCATGGCAATGTAGTAGCCGCCGCTGGCGCAGATGCTGCCCATGCTGACGACCAGCGGCAGTTCTCGGTCTTTACAGAGCTTCCGGACATGGTGGAGGAGATAGTCGCTTGCGGTGACGGTGCCCCCGGGCGAGTCGATTCGGAGTACCAGGGCGACGACGTCGTCGTCCTTGCGGACGCGGTCGAGTTGGTTTTTGACGAAATCGTTGCCTTCCATAATCGTGCCGACGATGCTCACGATGGCAATTTTTTTGTCCGCCTCCTTGCTAAGCGAGTGATAGCGTTCCTGAGGAGCCCCAGGCGGGCTGAAGTAGCTCTGATAGCTTGAGGTGAGGCCGATGATTGTCATCACTGAAAAGCCGAGCAGGATAAGCAGGAATTTTCCGTAGCGTCCGAAAGCGGTCGCCTGCTGCATGACAATTTGCGGCTGAGGGGTTTGATTGGGGGTGGGCTCAGGCTGAGACATAGGGGCTGGTGTGGGGTTGGATGGGGGCAAGGTGGACATGAAAAAAGCTCAGGTAGAGCCGAGGGCCGTGTGAAGGCTTTATTCTACTGGACAGGGGACGGAGGACAACAACCGAGCCGGATCGAGAGCCGGCTGGTTCAAGCATGGTGTTGCCACTCGACCACGATACCGGCTAGAGTATACACAATTAGCCGTTAAATGAGCCCTGCTGGGGCGATTGAAGAAGGAGTTAGGGCGTTGATTGTTTGCTCGTCGACAGAGTGTTTTCCGGAATTGCCAAGCGAGGAAATCGCAACACTACTTGTGGATCTTGAGTTCACCGCGGTGGAGCTAGCAATCCACGAGGAGGGGCCCACCTGGGTACGTCCCTCGGAGGTGCTGGCCGATCTTGAACATGCGTACAACGAGTGCCGAAATACTCGTCGTCTGAATGTCGTGGCGTTGAGCGTGGATCATGATGTTGAGGGAGAGCACTACTACGAAGTATTTGCGGCGTGTTGCAAGCTCGCCAAGGCGCTGAAGGTTATTCCGTTGGTCGTGCCGGCTGCGGAGTTGGGTACGCCGTTTAATGCAGAGATCGAACGTCTGCAGGAGCTTGTGAAAATTGCTTCGTTTGAAGGCTGCTCGGTGGCGTTAAAAACTCAGATAGGTTGTATGACGGAAGATCCCGACACGGCGGTTGTGCTTTGCGACCATGTAAAAGGATTGGGCCTTTCGCTGGATCCGAGCCATTACATTACCGGTCCGCGTCAGGGCAAAGATTTTTCGAAAGTGATTCCTTACGTCAAGCATGTCCATATGCGAGATGCGACGAAGAGCGAATTGCATGTGCGTGTTGGGCAAGGAGAGGTCGACTATGGTCGGCTAGTTTCGCAGCTTGCGACGGCCAACTACAAGCATGCTTTGTGTGTTCACGTGCCTTCGATTGAGGGGGCAGACCACCGCTCGGAGCTTCGCAAAATGCGTCTCCTGCTGGAGAGTCTTCTCTAGCAAATGTGGGGATTTGAGTTGCTAATTGCAGGGGAAGGCGATTTTGAGTTCCTTGGGGCGAAACTTCGCGTCGGTGTCGGGGTTGTACTGTGTGGGCCTTCCCAACGGTAAATTCTTCGGAGAAGACGGTTGTCGATAAGCGATACCACCGCTCGGCGGTATACGGCGCAGGATCCTGATGTGCGCTTGATGCTCAGGGTGCGCGATGACGATGCGAGCGCGTTTGAGCAGCTGATGTGCAGTTATCAGGATCGGCTCGTGCGGCTGATGACTCATTTGGTGGGGCGTCGTGACATGGCCGAAGATTTGGCGCAGGAGACTTTTTTGAGAGTTTTCCGGTCTCGCCATCGTTATGTGCCGGGATCGAAATTTTCGACTTGGTTGTACACCATTGCACACAACGTGGCTTCCAACGCATTGCGAGGCCTCTCGCGTCGTCGGGAGGTGAACCTTGTTTCGCGAGAGAGCGATGAGACAGGCGGCAACCTGATTGAGGTTGCGGCATTGGCTGCTAGTGGTTTGATGCCTACTCGGCAGCTCGACAAGGCAGAGCTTTGCGAAGTTGTGAAGATAGCGGTTGCGGCGCTTAACGAGCGTCAGCGAATGGCAGTGCTGCTGAATAAATTTGAACATTTGAGCTACGAAGAAATCGCCGATGTGATGGGCATGAGTCCTTCGGCGGTAAAGTCGTTGTTGTCTCGGGCGAGAGCCAGTCTGCGTGAGTTGCTTGATCCTTATCTTCAGCAAGGAGATGCAGATGTTTAAGCCAGAATTCCCAACTAAGGGGTCGGGATAAATGAAACCCTCTGAATCAACGCCGGGCGGTTCTGAGCGGTTGGAGGAGATTGTTTCGTACTTGGATGGCGAAATGTCGGCGGAGGAAAGTGCGCGCGTTGAGCGCCGGCTTGCTTCGGATGAGGAATTTCGACAAGAGTTGCAGAGTATCGACCGTGCGTGGTCGGTCTTGGATCAATTGCCGCTCGCGACTGTGGAAGACCGTTTTTCTAAGACGACTATGGAAATGGTTGTGCAGACCGCGCGTAACGAAGTTGAGCAAAAGACGCTTGCCCTGCCGGTGTTGAATCGCAAGCAGGGCTTCAAGGAGGTAATGTTTGTTGCAATGGCGGTGTTGCTGGGTTTTTTGGTTTTTCGCATCGCTTGGCAGAGCCCAAATCGCGACCTGTTGGCAGACTTGCCGGTCATTCAAAATATCGAGGTCTACACGCAATTCCAAGAGGTTGATTTTCTTCGGCAGTTGAATCCCAAAGGCAGAGAGAACTTTTGGCCGTCCAAGTCTTCGGAAGCGGAGGGGGAAGTGCAGCAGTTGGCGATGGTTTCGTCGTCTGAGGATCGAGAGGTATGGCTTCAGACGTTGACCGAGGACGAGCGGGTAGGGCTGCGTGCCAAGTACAATCGATATCGATCTTTGGCGAGCGAGAAACAAGAGCAACTTCGTCGGTTGCACGAGGAGATTGATTCGGACGACGAGGTCGAGCAGCTTCGAAGGACGATGGTTCACTACCAGCTTTGGCTTAACGGCTTGCCAGCGAGCCAGCAGTATGAGCTTCGAGGGCTTTCAACTGAGCAGCGTGTGAAGCGTGTGACAAGGATGCTCCGTCAGCTAGCTGCGGACAAGTCGCTTGACTTAACTTCTGAAGAACTCAAATCGCTGTTCAAGGCGGTCGTGTTGCAGATCGAAGAGAAGAAAGCGGAAATTCTTTCGCAGATGTCGGAACGCGACAAGGAAAGTTTCATGAGGTTGCCGGGGCACGAAAAACGGAAGCACTTGATGGTTTGGCTGATGAGAGACTCTCGACGGCGTGGGGGGCAGATTCCCGATTTTCTTTTAGATTCGATTCCGGAAGAAAAGCTTCAGACGCTTCGTAAATTGCCTTCTGAGGAGAAGCGGCGGCGTTTTTTTCTCTGGATGCGGGAGGCGTATGCTCAGGAGGGGGGCAATCGAAAGCGACCCGCCAGACGCAATTCTGGGGAAATTCCAGAGCAGGAATTGGAAAAGTATTTCACCGAAGAGTTGGATGCTGCGACGATGGAGCGGCTACTCGCCCTTTCCCGCGAGAAGATGCAGCAGCAGCTTGTGCGTCGGTATCGCAGCGGTATGCCTCAGGAAGACTGGGAAGAGCTGTTTGATGGTGGCCACGGCCCACCGCCCCGGCGCGGCCCTGTGGGGCCAGGGGAAGGGCGAGAAGGGCGAGAAGGGCGAAGGGGCGGACCGAGGCCACGCAATGGGCCCAGAGGCCGGGTGGGGCCTCCTGGCGATCGTCCTCAGGGTAGGCCTTCTGTCGGGCGAGAAGGGCGTGGGTACGACCGTCGGGCACCTGCTGAGGGCGTTTAGCTTTTTTGGGCCGCGTGTGCGGGCCGTCTGTTGTTTATTGCTAGTGTTCGTGCTTGGCTATTTGGCCTGCGGCGAATCCTACGATATCGTCTCGTTGTTGGCAGATTTCTAGGTAGCGATCCCAACAATGGCAGACTTCTGCTAAGTGTAACAGCGTTGGTGCATAGGGTGAAAGCGTGTAGTTTGCTGGGACCAGCTTCGCGTATTCGTTTAGCGCTTGCTCTGTTCGTCCGGCTCGTTCCAGTAGGATGAGATAGGTCTCGACGGCACTGGCCCCTTCTTCTTCGAGGACAGCTGCTTGGGCTTGGGCAGCGAAGTACTCGATCGCTTGATCGACCTCTATGTTGAGCGTTGCTTTGAAGAGCAAGAGGTGGGCGGGGTAAGTGTCTTCAAACGGGCGGCTGTCGGGGTACTGTAGGTCTTTTGCCAAGCAGTTGCCGTAATCGGCAAGTTCGATCGCCATTACAAGCAGGCTTTTTTCGGTTAGTAATCGAGCAAAGCGCACGGTGGTGGCCAGGTGGGAGGTGTCGACATGGTAGGCGCCCTCTTCGAGTAGTTTGGGGTTTTTCTCCAGCAAGGTGCTGATAGAAGACGACTCGGGGGCGTCTTGTTTAAGTCGTTTTAAGTGGCCCCGTAAGTTGCCGAGTAGTTCGTCGTGCATGTGGCGGACGAGGACCGCAGCACATGCTACTTGGTCTTTTACGGGTAGATTGCCGCAGGTGCTTTCTAATTCGGTGATGGCGTTGCATGTGCCGCGTCGTGCTAGTAGCCAAGCGAAGCCACGTTCGGGGTCGATACCTTCGTGGAGCGCCAGGGCGATAAGTTCTTCAGCGGAGTCGTCGTCGGGTATTGCACGCTCTAGCCATAGGCGCATCGCGGCTTTGTCGCCGGCAGGTCGTAGATAGGTCCAAGCGTCGCGTGTTTTGCCCGCCTCGAGCAAGAGGTTTCCAACCTCTCGACAGGCGTCGAGGTAGGCTTGTTCCAGCTTGTTGCGAAGCGACTCTTCGAGCTCGTCGAGGGGAGCCTGTTCGCCCAGGGGGATGCCCAGTTCGTGGCGACGTTGCATCAGACGCAAGTCGAATAGCTGGTGGAACTGACCTGCCTGGACAAGCTGTTTTGCTGTCAGGCAGAGCATTTGGTCGGTGTCTTGCGCGAGGGAAGCAATCTGGTTGAACATCGATTCGCCGTGGGTTGGGATCCGAAACGAAGGCTGCCGGCAAGGCGAGCGCTACTCGAAATTTACACAGCGAGGGGTCTTTCGTCGAGTCTTCAAGAATCGGATCAAAGGTTAGAAAACCCGAATCGATAGAAACCAACCGACTGCATTGGCTCGCCAGGAAGTGTTTCGTTCACGACTTTGGCGATTTGCGTTTTCAGAGCGGTGAGAGGCGGGTCCTGGATATCCTCGACTGTGAGCTGGCGAGTGGCAAGTAACATGCGGTGGCGAAGTTCAGGCCCTAGGGTTTCGAGCAGCTCCTCGACTTTGTCTAAATCGCGGTTGGCAACCTGGCCGAATGCGTGAAAGAATATTTCTGCCGCTTCGGTTGTTTCGGTAGGTTGCGGAAGCGAGATTCGGTACTCGCCCAGATCGATCTCTTCGAGTCTCGCCCGAATTGCGATTGCGCGTTTTGCCTCAATCATTGCTTCTGGATTGAGGCAACCTTCCGAGAGTAAGCAAACGACGACCATTCCTGCTCGCAAGGTTGTGTACGAAGTACGGCCGATTTTTTTGGTCGAGGTGTACATGTTGAAATTCTGCTTTTAGCGGAGCCGTACGATTCGTCACAATCGATACAGCCCGGAAGTTCTATCGAGTGCTGCTGGAGCAATAAGGAATTATAGGTCGCTACGGGGCAGGTTGCTTGGCGTATGCTTTCTTGTTGAGGGAGAACTACCAAGCTGTGGAACCGCCCAAGGGTTGCAATCGCTGGGATTTTACAGCGTGCCCAAAGGCCGAGTGTTGGCGATTCAGAAGATGAATTTTTTTAATCTAATTTGGTGTGTTGTAGCGGTGGTTGCTGCGGTGCTCTTGCCTGGTTGCGGGGGAGAGGCGGAAGCAAAGCTGGACGACTATCTCGAAGAGTTAGAGCTTGAGTCGCCGCATCAATCGGTGACAGAAGTCGAGGTGGGTTCGTATCGGTTCTCGTGTGCCTCGCGTCATAAGGATCGGTCTGGTCGCGAGTTGGAGCCTGTTTGGGTGCAAGTGACATTTGCGCTTTATGCGAGTGCGGCCCACCGAGACGAGTCGGCCATTTTGGCGGCATGTGAGCGGCATCGGGGAATGTTGGATGATGCGATACTCACCGTTTTTCGCAAAGCCTCGATTGACGAACTTTCTGATAACAGTTGGGCCGCTTTGAAGTCGAAAGTCATTGACACGATTCGACCGCTGCTCGGTGATCGTCGGATAAGGCAAGTGTTTTTCAGAGATTTTAATTGGGAACCTATTTAGCGATGTTTCTAGCAATGTTCCGACGAGAAAAAATAACGATTTTGCCATTGTCTCTAGCTCAACGGCTGGGCCTACGGGTTTTTGTCTTGCTGGCTGCTGGGTATTTTGTTTTTGGAGTTTCTACGGTTGGTGCTCAGCAAGTTGCTCAAGAGGGGGTAGCAGCAGAGGAAGAAGAGGAGCGAGTGCGTCCGACGATCGATTTGGGAATGTTCCAGGTCAAGGACTTTAGGCCGACCCGTAACGAGACGGCAAAAGTCACCTTCAAGATTTACCTTGCTTTGGATCGGACGGTCGATGAGCAGACGGTCGAGGCGTTGGAGTATTGGAAGCACCGGCTGCGAGATCAGGTGATCATTGCGATTCGGTTATCTCAGACCAAGGATTTCCTTGAGCCCGATTTGTCTCGATTTCGTCGTTTCATTCTTGTGCGAACCAATCGGGTGTTGAAGGCTTCGCTGATTTCGGAAGCTTTGCTGACCGAGTATTCTTTCAAGACGGACTGATGCGAGTGTTTTGTCAGCTTTCGATTGATGGGCCGCAATGGCCGGATACTATCTGAAAAAACGAGTGAATCCTGCCATTGTGATCCATCAATTCAACATGGTCAAAGCACTAGCACTGCGGGCTGTTCGGTCTTGTGTTGCGGAGTTCTTTCGCCGGCGATTCGCTGGATCGGCGGTAATTGCTGGGTAGAGCCGTTTTCTGTCATTGACCCTTGCCTGAGAATTGGGATACGATGCGCGCTTTAGCAGCTTGCCCAATTTGATTTCTAACTGAATTCTGCCCATATCCCGTAACCTCGCACATGCGAGTCGGAGCAGTGCAGATGCGAGGTTCACCTACCGATGCACGCCAATTCGCGAATTGTTCTGTTTCTTATCGTTTGCACCAGCACATTTTGGTTCGGTTGTTCGTCTGAGAAGGCGACAGAGCAGGTTGAATCTGGAGCTGGCTCAGCCGGTGAAGCTGTGAGCGATTCTGAATCGACAGAACAGTTGGTCAAGACATTTGTGCTTGGCGATTTGATCGAGCCTTTCGATCCTCCGTCGCTTGAGGAGATCGACAAATTGGCGGAATGGGTCGATCAGCCTGTGCTCGATGGCATGGAACTCATGAGAAAAGAGCAGGCGGAGGAAGGACCGGCTGAGCTTTCGGTGGCCGAGGCACTCGAGTTGCGGAATAACTCGGATGAAGATAACGAGAAGTTGATTCATGCCTTGGGCCGTTTAGCGGCTCCAGAGGGCTCGGGAGTGGATTATGGAACGACTTTTGTGCGAGAAGCACAAGGTGACTTGAAGTCGTCAAATCCACTGCTGTTTAGCGCGGCGATGGACGGAGAATTCTCCGAATTGACCGGAGTGAGTTTGTTCGGCTTCGATCGACATTTTACTCCGTTTGCTAGTAAAGATGCCGTGGTTTCCTGGCAGACAAGCAAAGACCGCCTTATGGACAAGCTGGTTTTGCGAGACGACCTGACTTGGTCGGATGGCAAGCCAATTACTGCGCACGATGTTGAGTTTTCTTTCAAAGTCATTCTTTCCGACTCAGTTCCTATCCCTGCGGTTCGGTCGGGCACGGTCGAGTTGAAGTATGTAAAAGCGTACGATGACCGTACCTTGGTGATATTTCACAAGGAAGCGTTGGCAACCAATGTCTGGAATATGCTTTTTCCGTTTATCCCGAAGCATATCTACGAGAAATCGCTCGCGGAAGATCCTACGATGACGCGGAGCGACTACCACTCGAAACTGGAAGACCATCCAGTGGTAGGAGGCGCTTACAAGATGAAAAAGCGAGTTCGCGGTCAGGAATTCGTCGTCGAGCGTAGAGAAGAATATTATCTACACAACGGAAAACAGGTGAGGATGAAGCCGTACTTCAAGCAGATACGCTTCAAAGTGATCGAGGATCCGAATACCGCCTTGTTGGCGCTCAAGGCAGGGTCGATCGACGACCACCGCATTTCGCCGGAGCAGTGGGAAAGTCAGACCGACGACGAGGACTTTTATAAGAACAACACCAAGAACACGACTTTAGGTTGGGATTCATATTACTTTTGCTGGAACTTCAAGACGCCGTTTTTTGGCGACAAGCGAGTTCGTCATGCGATGTCGTATGCGATGGATTACGACGAGATGCTGAGCACGATTTTTCATGATATGTATCAACCTAGCCGCGGCACGTTTCATCCGACCTCGTGGATGTTTCCTAAGCACGAACCGCCTCAGCCTTTTCAGCAAGATCTCGATAAGGCAGAGGATTTGCTCGATGAAGCAGGTTGGGAAGATAGCGATGGGGACGGAGTCCGAGACAAAATGGTCGACGGCAAACGGGTGCCGTTTCGTTTTTCTCTTCTCGTGCATCAACGTCCCGATGCGATCAAGGTAGGCACGTTGTTGAAAGAATGTCTCGACCAGATAGGCGTCGAGTGTCTTGTCAAACCTACGGAGTTTACGGTTTGGGTCGAGAAGAATCGCACAAAAGCGTTTCAAGCGAGCATGGGTGTTTGGGGAACAGGTGCTGATCCAGGTTCCCAGGAAAATATCTTTGGTACTGGGAAAGGACGTAACAGCGGGGGATATTCAAATCCCGAAGTCGATAATTTCTTTCGGCAGGCCCTCCTGGAGTTCGATCGAGAGAAGCGTGGCGAGATTTATGGCGAGATCACGAAGCTGATGTGGGAAGATCAACCCTACACATGGCTACTCTATCGCAACTCGTTTTACGGCTTTAATAAACGCTTGCGGGGCTACACCTTCAGCCCACGTGGGCCTTATGGTTTTAGTCCGGGGATTTTTGGGATTTACAAAGCAGTTCTCTCGCCGTAGAGACAATCAGTAGGAAAGGATTTTGGCACCTGTTCTTTGCGTAGTTCTCCCATGTATTTCTGGAACTGTTCGGATCATCCTGGCTTCCGCGACGAGAGTTAAGAGTTTTCAAACCATGCTTCACTATTTGATTCGGCGTCTAGGCATTGGCTTGCTTACCCTGCTGCTGATAACATTTCTTGTATACGGGTTAGTTCGTCACATGCCGGGTACACCGCTTACGGCAGATCCTTCGATGATGGACCCCAGTAAGCAAATTACGCCTGAGGAGATCGTTCGTCTAGAAAAGCTTTATGGCTTTGATAAGCCATGGTACCAAGCCTATTTTGTGTGGTTAAATAATGTGGTGCGGTTTGATTTGGGGAAATCAATCAGTCAGAATAATGCTTCGGTTAGCAAACTGATTGCTGATCGTATCCCGGCGACGATGTTGCTTTCGATCAGTTCGTTGGTGCTGACGTATTTGTTTTCGATTCCTATTGGGCTTTGGTCGACCGTGAAGTCGGGGAGTAAGGCTGAGCGGACGGTGAGTTCGATTCTTTACATGCTGTATTCGCTTCCGTCGTTTGTAGCGGCGCTTTTTTTGCAAATTCTTTTTGCGGTGAAGTTGGGGTGGTTGCCGTTGTTTGGAATGACGGGCGACGATTTTGAGTCGTTGAGCATGATGGGGAAAGCATGGGATATTTTTCTTCATGCAGCGATGCCGATTGCGTGTTTTACGTATGGTAGCTTGGCGTATTATTCGCGGTTTATTCGGGCCAATATGCAAGAGGTCGTTCGCCAAGACTATATTCGTACCGCACGCGCAAAAGGTGTTTCGCCGACGAATATTGTGGTCCACCATGCGTTTCGAAATACTCTTATCCCGCTCGTGACTTTGATCGGATTGACGCTTCCCAGCTTGCTTAGCGGAGCGGTGATTTTGGAGCAAATTTTCACCTGGCCTGGTATGGGGCGGCTCTATTTTGAGGCGATTGGCCGGCGAGACTATGACACGATTATGGGGCTGACGCTCATTTTTTCAGTCCTGACACTTTTGGGGCAACTGCTTGCCGACGTGTTGTATGCGGTGGTTGACCCTCGAGTGACTTACCACTAGCAGACCCCGAGAAAGCCGCGATTGGAGAGATCGCCGGAGACCCATTTTATGACGAACGACGCCCAGCTAACGACTGAACCGGCAGCCTCTCGCGGTTTTTGGGGCGAGGCTTGGCAGCGTTTCCGACGCCGGAAGCTGGGCATGGCTGCCATGCTGTTTGTAGTTTTCCTTTGCTTGGTGGCGACTTTTGCGCCGATGATCGTTGGCACCAAGCCGATCGTCTGTAAGTATCAAGGGAAGATTTATTTTCCTGCCATGGGCTATTACGTACGGTCGTGGGAAAACCCGATTTTTCGCAAAGATCGATTTCGTAACACGTATCCGAAGAATCTCAAGAAGAAAGACCCTGAGAGTTGGGCCCTTTGGCCGTTGGTTTATCAAGATCCCTATCGGCGCGTACGCGATGACGAATGGCCTGGGCGACCCGGGAATCCTTCGGGTACGAAAGGGCATCCGAGTGGGCTTAATTTTTTCGGTACCGATCAGGTGGGTTTCGATGTTTTTGCCCAGTTGGTCCACGGGACTCAGATTGCGCTGAGTGTGGGTTTTATTTCGATGAGCATTGCGGGGGTGATCGGTATAACGATTGGCGCGCTGGCTGGCTATCTGGGCGGCTGGGTCGACGTGGTGCTGAGTCGAGTGATTGAGTTGGTGATGTGCATTCCGTCGCTGGTGCTGATTTTGGCCTTGGTGGCGATGCTCGACGAGGTGAGCAATTTTCATTTGATGGCAATTGTCGGGATTACGAGCTGGACGGGAATCGCTCGATTGGCAAGAGCCGAGTTTATGAAGCTCAAGCAGATGGAATTTATTGTGGCTGCACGAGCGATGGGGGCAAGCCAGTGGCGGATCATGTTTCGGCATGTGCTGCGAAACGCTTTGGCACCGATTTTGGTGCCGATTACGTTCGGCATAGCTGCCGCGATTTTGATTGAAAGTGGCTTGAGCTATCTGGGTTTCGGTGCATCGCCTCCGAATCCAAGTTGGGGTACGCTGTTGAAGTCAGGCCGCAGCGCGATCCAGCAAACTTGGTGGCTGATTGTTTTTCCTGGGACGGCAATATTTTTGACGGTATTGGCTTACAATCTGATTGGCGAAGGGTTGCAGGAAGCGACGGATCCGCGATTGCGTCAGGATAGCCATTAAGGAATGACAGAATCAATAGCCACGAAAAACTCAGCGCGGCCTCAGTCCATAACCAAAAAAAATAGCCACGAAAAACACGAAAAGGCACAAGAAGGGAAAGAGGAGGATTTGTGATGGGGGCTCGGCGATGGGATAACATCAATGACTTGTGTGACATTGTACGAGAGACGTGTTTTGCTATTCACCAGTACCACCGTTGTGGGCATTTGGAGAAGATATATGAAAATGCTTTGGTGCATCGCTTACGGAAGCAGGGGCTCCAAGTTGAGCAGCAGCACTCGCTCACGGTATTGGACGAAGATGGCACGGTACTTGGAGATTACTTTGCCGATCTTTATGTCGAGAACTGTTTAATCGTAGAGCTGAAATCCTGCAATGCAGTTGCCAATGATCACATTGCTCAGCTTCTTGGGTATTTAACTTCTGCACGCGTCGAAACAGGCTTGTTAATTAACTTTGGAGCATCCAAGCTCTATGTAAAGAAGTATCTGATGACTCCCAAGCAGATCTAGAAGAATTCTTTTGTGTCTCTTCGTGTTTTTTGTGGCGATCTTTTATGAATGCTCCTGTTCTTGATATTGACGATCTTCGGACTTATTTTCATACCGATGAGGGCGTTGTGCGTGCTGTTGATGGCGTTTCGTTTCGTGTCGAGGCGGGACATACGTTGGGCATTGTGGGCGAGAGCGGCTCGGGGAAGTCGGTGACTTCGCTTTCGGTGATGCAGTTACTGGCCTCGTCGGCGAAGATTGAGTCGGGGGAAATTTCGCTGTTGGGGAAAGATTTGGTTGGGCTACCCGAGCCTGAGATGCGTGGGATTCGTGGCAAGGATGTTGCGATGATTTTCCAGGAGCCGATGACTTCGCTCAATCCCGTGTTTACGGTCGGCAGCCAGGTGGCTGAGGCGATTGTCTTGCATCAGGAAGCAACTAAGGAAGAAGCTCGCGTGCGAACGATCGATTTGTTTCGCGAAGTTGGCATTCCTGAGCCCGAGCAACGAGTTGATTCGTATCCGCATCAGATGTCGGGCGGGCAGAAGCAGCGGGTCATGATTGCGATGGCGCTGTCTTGTAATCCGAAGTTGTTGATTGCCGACGAGCCAACCACAGCACTAGACGTTACGATACAGGCTCAGATTCTCGACATGCTTCGTGAGCTGCGTGACGAACGCGGGATGGCGATTTTGTTTATTACGCACGATTTGGGGGTGATCGCCGAAATAGCGGACGACGTCTTGGTGATGTACCAGGGCGAGATGGTTGAGCACGGGCCCGTGCTCGATATTTTTTCTTCGCCGAAACACCCGTACACCAAAGGGTTGCTCGCTTGTCGACCACGGCTTGATACGATTTATCGGCGGCTGCCGACAGTCGACGATTTTATGGAGTCACAGGTAGTCGAAGGCAAAGTAAAAATCGTCGAGAAGAAGATGGATGCTAAGCGGCTTCAGGAGCTTACCGAGCAGGGGCGTGGTCGTCTGTTGCATCCCAAGTCGGAGTTGTCTGCGATGGGGCATTCTTGGGAGCAGACGCCCCGGTCTGAGGATACAACGGCTGTCGATGAGGGATTGGCTCCGCTACTGGAAGTGAAGAATCTGGAAGTGCATTTTCCGATTCGGCGTGGCGTATTGTCTCGAGTGGTCGATCATGTTCGTGCGGTTGACGGAATTAGTTTTAAGATTTACCAAGGTCAGACGCTTGGTTTGGTCGGCGAGTCGGGTTGTGGTAAGACAACAGCCGGGCGAGCAATCTTGCGACTGCTTGAGCCAACAGGCGGTCAAGTATTTTTTGATGGCGTGAACTTAGCTGAGTTAGGTACGAAAGCATTGCGGCAGATGAGAAGCCGGATGCAGATAATTTTCCAGGATCCCTATGGGTCGCTTAATCCGCGGATGACGATTGAATCGGCAATTACTGAGCCGATGGTTATTCAAGGTATTGGTAGTAGCCGGAAGGATCGACGTGATCGGGCGGCAGCGCTTCTTGAGGAGGTCGATTTAGAGGCCGATCATCTTAGGCGTTACCCGCACGAGTTCTCTGGTGGTCAGCGGCAGCGAATTTGCATTGCTCGTGCGATTTCGGTGAAGCCTGAGTTTATTATTTGCGACGAGTCGGTTTCGGCGCTTGATGTTTCGGTGCAAGCTCAGGTGCTCAATTTGCTGAACGATTTGCAAGACAAGCATGGGCTGACGTACATTTTTATTAGCCACGATTTGAGTGTGGTGAAATTTATGGCAGACATGATGGTCGTGATGAATGCCGGCAAGATCGTCGAGTTTGGACCCTCGCAGGCGATCTACGCAGATCCGAAGGAAGACTACACACGTCGTTTGATCAGCGCAACTCCGAACGATGATTTGGAGCATATTCGGGAGCTGGTCGCGCGGCGAGAGCAGCGGCGTCGGGCTCACGCTTGATGAGATTCATGCGTTGTGTAAGCCGTTTCACGGACATCTTTTTATGATGGTGTACGCTTAGGTTTGATGCGTAGCAACTACCTGGAGACTGTCATGAGCGAGATCAACGGGTTAGCAGCTAAGCCTCGCGTGATTAATCGCAACGCGACCGTTGTATTAGCACTCGGAGCGATAGTTGTCAGCGGGTGGTTTATTTGGCGGCAAGCTACGGCTGCCAAGTGGTCTTTTTTTCAGGCATCTGATCGAAGCTCGATGCAGGCGTTGCGGCGTGGGGGAAGTTTGTCTCGGAGTAGTTCTCCTCGGCTGAATTTTGACATGACGGGCGCGAGGGTGCCTGTCGATCGCATTCTTCGCGGCGGGCCTCCTAAGGATGGTATTCCGGCGCTGACGGACGCGAAATTTGTGGCTGCCAGCGAAGCACTCTATTTGTCGCCCGGCGATCGGGTGATTGGTATTGCGATTGGTGGTGAGGCGAAAGCGTATCCGCTAAAGATTCTTGATCATCACGAAGCGGTCAACGACCGTTTGGCGGGAAAGTTGTTTGCGGTTACGTATTGCCCGCTTTGCGATTCGTCGGCGGTGTTTGATCGGATGGTTGACGATCAAGAGTATGAATTTGGCATTTCTGGCTTGTTGTTTAACAGCAATGTCTTGCTCTACGACCGCGCTGCTGATGGTAAGGAGAGTCTTTGGTCGCAAATGGCGTCGGCATCTGTTGCGGGAAGCAAAAGCGGGCAGTCGCTGCGACGTTTGCCACTCGAGGTCACGACCTGGGCCGACTGGTCGGCTCGCTATGCTGAAACGCTTGTGTTGTCTGAGGCAACAGGGCATGTGCGGTCTTACAAGAGCCGAGCGTACCAATCGTATTTTGCCAGCTCTAGGTTGATGTTTCCTGTGGAGCCTCTGGATGAGCGATTACCCGCGAAAACTCCGATGTTGTGTGTGGCTTCGTCGAAATCGCAACGAGCCTATTCGGTGGAGGGGTTTGCAGAAGGGCAGGAGGGACGTATTGAAGATCAGCTTGATGGCCATAAGCTGACGCTGGTTTATGACCCACAGCATGAGACGTTACGAGTTGACGAGGCCGAGGAGGGTTTGCAGTGGATGTACGCTTATTGGTTTGCTTGGGCAGCGTTTTATCCGGAGACGGAGATTTATCAGCCGTAGGGATTTGTACTCCGTCGATTCGTTGAATCGTATCTGTTGGGTCGGTTGTTGTTGGGTAAAAGACATAAGACCTAAATCACACAAGACCGCGAGGAAAGCCAGAGGGGACTGAGCTTTCACACGCGGTCTTGTGAGGCATCGGAGGGTGTTAGGGTCGAGAGAGAGCTATTGCAGATGGCGTGCCAAAAGATTTTATGGCGACGCGAGATTTACGTAACCTGCTGTCAGATAAGTGATTTGAGCAAATGGCATGTTTCTAGCAAGCCCATAGATTGCCTCAAAAGCATCATGTATGCCTCTTGAGTGGTGCGAAAAGGCCCCGGATAGCCAGGAATTCCACTGGAATGCAAACGTCAAATAGCGATAATCTCCGTTGTGCGATCAGATTTTCGAGCAGGAGAAGTCGATGTGGGAGTACGAGATAATCGATTCCGACGAGGCAGAAAAAGGAGGCTTCTTGAGAGGTCGGTTGGTTGAGCAGGTCGAGGCGTATCTCAATGCTCTCGGAGCGGAAGGGTGGGAGATCTCGATCTAGATTTCTGGATGGCTGCGATGATGCTAGGAGGGCCCACATGCCTCTTGCTTTGGGCTGCGGCTATGATGTGGCCGCAACCGTCTTCTGGGCCATCTTTACTAGCTCAACACCGTTGTAGAGGGTTAACCAATCAAATTTGGAAGCGGTTTCAACAGCTTGCCTTGTGTAAGAGGAAGTGGTGAAGAAAAATCCTTTCTGAACCCCAGCCAAGCCACAAGAGCCGACCAAGTTGCGAACCGCACCGGACCCAACAGTGTTATCCTGTGCATATCGTTTACACTGAGCAATGGCCCATTTCTTTTTTCCATCGGGCGTGAGGATTTCAACATCTACCCCATTGTCGCCTCCTCCGCCAACTGCAAACGCTTCGTAACCTTTAGCTCTAAAGATGTCTGCGACATATATTTCAAATTCCGTTGGGGTTAAACTGTATAGACTCTCAAGCTGGCTAAGCCGTTGCATTTTATTTCTAATTCGTCGTTTCTCTCTCGCCTGCTGATTTTTCTTCTCCTCCATTTTTCGCACTTTTTTCTCTTCAGAATTTTTCAATCGTACTCTATCTTCCTCTGCCCATCGCCGCGTTTCATAAATTCTTATTAGTTGATCGACGATTAGCTCGGTATGGCCTTTTGCCCCTCCTTTGGTCATAAACCGAAAAAGACGATGCCACTCGCAACTACTCGCCCAATCGAGAAGCTGCTTTTCGTCGCGAATGGGAAGCACAAAACGGTGTCGACATTTTTTGCACTTCGCCATTCGTCCGCCATGTATGTCTGGAATCTTGTAAGATACGCTGCATTTTTCACATGCGACCT
Organism: Planctomycetota bacterium; assembly: GCA_024278955.1. Classification (GTDB taxonomy): domain Bacteria; phylum Planctomycetota; class Planctomycetia; order Pirellulales; family Lacipirellulaceae; genus Bythopirellula. Next base: position 25,679 of record JAJRSE010000098.1, read on the forward strand.
GCATACATATTGCCCCTGGAAGAAGGTGAGCTACTTTGCAATCTAGCGCCAGTCGTCATGGCGGCTAATCTTCGGCCTCTTTTTCAGAGAATCACCGAGATGGTTTCCGGCGTGGAATCGGTTTCGCCTGCTTCTCAGTTCCGCCAAGGGCAGCAAGGCGTTGGGCACTATGCCTTGCAACGAGTGCTTCCAGCCCCATCCGCACCAGAGCCGTTTTTTGGTTCATCCGACTAAAGCGTACTTAGTTTGATGGAGTGCGAGGATTTTGAGTTTGAAGAATTCATGATCGCGAAATCCGTAGGCTTGTCGTTTCATGGTTTTTATTTTGTTGTTGGTCCCTTCGAGCGGACCGGTGGAAAT
>JAJRSE010000099.1 GCA_024278955.1 Planctomycetota bacterium
AAAGGGTGGTATTTCACCAATGGCTCCCCCTGATCTGGCGACCAGGGATCAAAGCCTCCCACCTATCCTACACAGTACATACCACAGCCCAATATCAGCCTATAGTAAAGGTTCACGGGGTCTTTCCGTCTAGCTGCGGGAACGTGGCATCTTCACCACGACTACAATTTCACCGGGTCACTGGTTGAGACAGTACTTCTCTCGTTACGCCTTTCATGCAGGTCGGAACTTACCCGACAAGGAACTTCGCTACCTTAGGACCGTCATAGTTACGGCCGCCGTTTACCGGGGCTTCGGTCGTGAGCTTCGCATAAATAAATTCATGCTAACCCTCTACCTTAACCTACCGGCACCGGGCAGGCGTCAGTCTCTATACATCCACTTACGTGTTAGCAGAGACCTGTGTTTTTGATAAACAGTCGGAGAAGTCGATTTACTGTGGCCCCCAGCAGCGTGAACCGCCAAGGGCACCCCTTATTGCGAACGTACGGGGTCATTTTGCAGAGTTCCTTAACCAGTGTTCTCCCGAGCGCCTTAGACTACTCGTCTCGCCTACCTGTGTCAGTTTTAGTACGGTCAACTATGCTTCATCCCTTAGAAGATTTTCTTGGACATCCTTCCAATGACTTCGCGAACATAAGCGCGCTCGGCCCCTCCGCTTGGTTTATGTGGGCGGATTTACCAATCCCACCGCCTTGCAAAGGTTCACGGACATTTCTATTCGTACCGCTCACTTTTCGGATGCCGTCCCTCCATCGGTCCACATAGCTGGCGCAGGAATGTTGACCTGCTATCCATCGACTACGCCTTTCGGCCTCGTCTTAGGTACCGGCTAACCCTGGGCGGATTTACCTTCCCCAGGAAACCTTAGGCTTTCGGCGGGCAGGATTCTCACCTGCCTTATCGTTACTCATTCCGGCATAATCACCTGATGGCCCCGACACCGTTCCTTTCGGTACGGCTTGTATCTGACCATCAGCGCTCTCCTACCACGTAGATCATCCGAAGAATCACTACATCTACTGCTTCGGTGTAATACTTACTCCCGTTCATTATCGGCGCAGAATTGCTCGACCAGTAAGCTGTTACGCACTTTTTAAATGGTGGCTGCTTCTAAGCCAACATCCTGGTTGTCACAGCAATTCAACTTCCTTAGTGACTGAGTATTACTTGGGGACCTTAGCAGATAGTCTGGGTTGTTTCCCTCTCGACCGCGAAGCTTATCCCTCGCGGACTGACTCCTGAGATAATCGTAATGGTATTCGGAGTTTGGCTCAGCAGGGTACCCCGGGAAGGGCCCCAAACCAAATCAGTGTCTCTACCCCCATTACGTAGTGGCTCAAGGCTAGCCCTAAAGCTATTTCGGAGAGAACGAGCTATCTCCAGGTTTGATTAGACTTTCACTCCTCCCCACAAGTCATCCCCTCAGTTTTCAACCTAAGTGGGTTCGGTCCTCCACGCAGTTCAACCCGCGCTTCAACCTGCTCATGGGTAGTTCACCTGGTTTCGCGTCTACCACCGCTGACAATAATTCGCCCTATTAAGACTCGGTTTCCCTGAGGCTTCGGCCCGTAAGGCCTTAACCTGCCAGTGACGGTAACTCGCCGGATCATTATGCAAAAGGCACGCCGTCACACATTACACCGAGGTGTCATAGTGCTCCGACCGCTTGTAAGCGTATGGTTTCAGGTTCACATTCCTCCCCTAACAGGGGTTCTTCTCATCTTTCAGTCGCCATACTGAGTTCACTATCGGTCATCAGAGAGTATTTAGCCTTACGGGATGGTCCCCGTAGATTCAGTCCGGATTCCACGTGGCCGGACCTACTCAGGTACCTTTCGGGAGATTATCAACTTTCGTTTACGGGGCTGTCACCCTCTGTGGCTCTTCTTTCCAGAAGATTCTACTAGTTAATAATTTTTTGACTCCCATGTGAAAGGCCCTACAACCCCGCGAAGGAAACCTTCACGGTTTGGGCTATTTCCCGTTCGCTCGCCGCTACTGAGGAAATCGATTTTTCTTTCTACTCCTACGGTTACTTAGATGTTTCAGTTCACCGCGTTCGCCACCCGCTGCTATGTATTCACAACGGGTTAATTCAGGAATCTCGGGATCATCATTTGTTTGTCAACTCCCCCGAGCTTTTCGCAGACTTCCACGCCCTTCATCGCCTTCTGATGCCAAGACATCCCCCATACGCCCTTCATAACTTGGCCACATTTATCTAACGCTCTCAAATCGAGAAACTTCAGACAAATGCTGTTATGAATGAGGATTTTAACTTGCCCGGTTCGCCTAATGAACTGGCTAAGCCAAAACCTCGCTTAGTAACGCTTTGTTTGATCCTTGTAATCTAAGGCAAAGGAGATCCATCCAGACATAATTGTCACTTTAGTCACCTCGCAAGCTAGAACAAATGCGAGAACCAAAGCAACGCCTGAACGAATTTCAGATGCCACTCTTGCTAGTTAAATCACCAAATTGTCAAAGATCTCTCGACCAGCATCTCTTCGAGAAGAGATGCCAATCACGGCCTCATAGGGGCCGCCTCACGTTGCCGTGAAGTTCCAAATCATAGCGGCTAACGCCGATGTGTCAAAGGGGTTATTTGAAACTGAGCAAACTTTATCGAAAGAACTCGGCACGCTCTTGAGAACAATCGCTCTTAAGAGCCAAAACTAGCAAGATTCCCGCTCAAAATAGCGGCGAGCGCGGATGCACAAATAGCCGTTGGCTGCTGCCATGCCGGAAAGAAAAAGCAAGTCGAGCCAGATTTTGACCGACCGAGGGAAGCTCATGCCGCCCAACAGGATGCTCAAAACATCAAAAGTGCCTTGCAAAAAACGTGCGCCAATTCCAGTCCACATGCTCGAAACGACTACTGCTGCACCGAGGCAAAATGCCCGCTGGTCGTGCTTTGCGAAGACGATGCCGGTAAGCAGCCAACCCGAGGCGATTATCCACAACAGCCCAGCGACCATTTGGCTGAAGGCGACAGGCAGCGTAGATATCATCCCGCACAAAACCGCAAACACCGTCATCGCGACCAGCATGTTGCGGAGGCTAAACCTCCACACTGGCATCCGAGACGAAGGCCTAGCCACGTCTTGAATCGGGGGCGGAGGAGTTGGCTCTAACGATGACATCGGCGACCCAGGAAAACCCTCGTTGCTGGAAAGCTTCTATGGTAGCAGAAGTCGTATCTCAGGACTGCTTAGTGCAGCTCAACATTCGAGTTGGGTGCCACTGCTGGCTTGTCCAGCAGTGGCACCCGAAAACCAAGCCGCGATGGAATACGAGTGCTTTGACAACTACCATACTCGCTCAGGCAACCGGGGCCTCTTGGGAATTTTTGAGCATGACCACTTTAGCGCGAGCCATCATAGTTTGAGCCTCATCATCGGGCTCGACATCGACAACCCCTTGCTGAATTTCCAGACGAAGCTTTTGTCCGCCAAGAGGGATTACGCAGTTTGAGATCGCCGATTGTACGCGTGCCCCTACTAAAGCGGCTTCCCGCTCTGAACTCCCAGGCAACATAACGATGAACTCGCCGGGCTCTAGTTTGGCAAGTAGGTCCATGTCGCGAAGCGTATTGCGGATGAACTGCACAACCGAGTCGAGCAGTAGCTTTCCGACGGCATTGCCAAACTCGCTTTCCAGCTCGTTGTAGTCGACCACCCGTACGTACATCGTCGAGAGAGAGACACCAAAGCGGTGGCTTTCGCTGATTCGCCGGTCCAATTCGCCCTTGAATACGGCATGATCTGGCAAGTCGTCGAGCCCGACCGAAGAAGCAGGCTCGGCCTTTTCCTCTGAATCAACAGGAGCGGCCTTGGCAACCACGGGATCCTTCACGGGCAGGCACTGCTCTCCATCGTGCCAATGCCCACAGTTCCGTCCAGCCTCCTTCGAGAAGTAGACTGCGTCATCAGCACGCCGAATCAAACTGGCATCGACTTCGCCAGAAGTAATTTCTGCGACCCCCATGCTAGCGGTAACACTGAGGGTCTTGCCCTCAAAGTTGATTTTCATCCCTTCAATGGCCTTGCGAACGCGTTCGGCCGCCACGCGAGCTTTTTCGATTTTCGTATTGGGCATGACCAAGGCAAACTCTTCACCACCGTAACGACAGGGAATATCGGTCGCCTTAACGGCCTGGGTTATCGTCTTTCCGACGCGACGCAGCACCTCGTCGCCGGCTTGATGGCCGTGGGTATCGTTGAATTTCTTGAAGTGGTCGACGTCGAAAATCATAAGGCTGAAAGGGCGTTTTTCGCCCTCGAAGGTCTTGATATTCTTCGCCACAGCATCGTCGAAGGCACGGCGATTGGCGAGTTTTGTCAGCGCGTCGGTACGTGCTTCGGACTTTTTGACTCGAATTTCTTCCGCTTGGTTTTGGATCTTTTTCTCGGCATCAGCAAGGCGATTCTGAAGCTTGCTGTTAGCGGCAAAGATTTTAGCGACGGCATCGATAACGGCCGTGTCAGAGCCCTCGGTCTCAAGGTCTAGGCCGCCCAAGTCGCTTGTAATGTCGGTCATGACGCTTTTGTGCTCACCGACATCCAAAGCCATATTCTTCGCTAAATCCTGCAATTGCTGAGCTGCCATACTAACGCGCTCGGCTTGAATTGCCTCTTGCTCGCTCTTGCTCGTATCCTCCGAGCTTTTGTCTGTTGTTTCGGTATCCTCGGAGGTAAATTTCACGTACCAAAGAGCGCTGAAAAACCCGATTACCAAGGCAATCAGGGCCATCGAAACTTCAATTAACAGGCTGCTTGTGGTTACGCCTAAAAGGGGCATCATGGCTGCTCGTTCTCCAGAAAAATGGCCCCAGGTGGCCGACTCAAAGTGGATGGTTAATTGCGATTCTGCCCGCTAAAAATCTCGCAATTCGTATGAGCAACGATACGTTGCGCAATGGGCGTGTCAAATTCCACACTCTAGAAATAGAGATTTCTAAGCCGGGAAGAAAGAATGTCGAGCATCGACAGGGCTTTGCTACAAGTTCCCAGGGGGGACTGTAACGATTGAACCGATTTTGACGTCACCAAAAAGAAAAGAGGCACTCGAGACACAGCATCAATGCTGCGTCTCGAATGCCTCTCTAGTGGAGCCGGCGGGGCTCGAACCCGCGACCTCCGGCTTGCAAAACCGATAATCGTGCGACTTATATCGGTCGTAACGTATTTCGTAGAAACGACTTATGAATACTGGTGGCTAGCGTTTTGGTGTACAAAAAATGGATCG
>JAJRSE010000100.1 GCA_024278955.1 Planctomycetota bacterium
ATAGCCACGCAAGCCGAATGCGTGGTACAACAAACGTGTGGACATGCTGATACCTTCCTGGAAGAAGTCGTTCAATCACTTCTTACTGGAACAGCATGTCCACCTTTTTGTAAGCCATGTACGCTTTAGTCGGATGAACCCGTTTTTTCACTTACGCCCGTAAGCTGAAAAGCTTTTTCGAGAATCTCATCGTCGATATTGAGGGTCGTTCTCATGCATGAAATACAGCATACATGTATGCATAAATCAAGTGGCGTCGCAGGTGGATGCGAGAAGATTGCTGGAATGCACGTGTCACGGTTTCTCGGCTTTTTCCGCATGGGTTACGCCTGCTGGGTCGGCTTCGCTTCGGGCAAGTACTACGTCGCGAATGTGGCGGCCAGCGGCGTGTTGGTGGTCGTCGTTCAGGAAGAAGTTGGTGTTTTCGTTGGGAGAACATTGCTTGAAGTAGCGGACGCTGAGGTCTTGGAAGACGACGAATTGGCCGGCGCAGCCATGGTTGGGGCTTTGGAAGCCTGCTACCGAGATGCTGGGGGCGTCTGCGAGCATCGGGGCGTTGGGGCTGTTAGAGAATTCTACGTGGCGATAGCGTCCTCGCTTGTCGCGGTAGCCGATGCGAAAGGCGTAGCTTCCAGCCATCCACTTGCGAACCAGGGCGAGCATTTCAGGGGAGGCTTGGTCGAGCTGCTGTTGAGTCGGAATGTGAATGCGGGCCGATCCGGCGAATACGGCATCGGCTAGCGGCGAAGAGGGGCAGACCAGAAGTTCGTAGAGAGCTTCGCGGCTGAGTAGATTGCTTTCGGCTAGGTCGAGAACAAAGGAACCGGCATTCTCGCCTAGCTCGATGTGCGGGAGCCCTTGTCCGTAGCGTTCGGAGTATTCGACAAGCGCGGTGCCTAGATTTTTGAGATTGTTTTGGCATTTCAATCGGCGGGCAGCGTCGCGGCTTTCGCGAACTGCGGGGAGTAGCAACATGCCGAGAGCCATCAGTACTCCGGCTGCGATGGTTAGGTCGGCCAGCGACCAGCGACGTGGGCTAACAGCACCCTCATGTGACTCGGTTAGCGAGGCTTGGGCTTTGTGTAGAGAATCGTGTAGAGAATTGGAGCCGTGGTGGGTTGCGCGTTTTACAAGCGAGCAGGTTCTGTCGACGAGATCTGCCGGCAGGGAGTTTGATTCGGAGTCGGCTTCCTGGGATTTCAAGCAGGCTTCGAGAGTTTCTAGTTCTCGCTGCCAAATCGGATCGTTTTGCAGTCGCTCTGAAATTCGTTCTTTTTCTTGAGGGCTCAGGTCGCCTAGCAGATAAGCGAGTAGTTCGTCTCTCATGGGCTGCTCGCTTGTTCGCGTCGAACTATTGGTGTGGCGCAAACGACAAGCCTGCCAGAGGATCTGGCAGGCTTGCGCGGAAAGACTTGGGTGGCATGTTGTTGAGTGAACAATCGCATGCCAATCAACTGGAATAGTTCGCTAAGAACGGCTAGCTGGGTGAGTGTCAGGTGTCGACTCGCTGAGGCGGCGAATTGCAGCGTGGAGGCGGCTCTTGACGGTGCCCACAGGTATAGACAAAACTTTTGCAGCTTCACGGTACTTCATCCCCCGAAAGTAAACCAGCTTGACAGCGTTCTGCAAAGGATCGGGAAGGCCAGCAACGGCCTCACGGATCCATTCGGCCCATTCGCGGTTTTCTGCCGCTTCAAAAGGGCCAGACTCGTGTGTTGCAACGACCTCCATGAGCGAGCCGGAGTTGCCATCGTCTTGGAGCCCCTGGTCGAGACTCAGACGGCGGTGGCGCCGGTTGCGACGCTGGGAGTCGATTGCTTGGTTTGTTGCGATGGTGTAGAGCCAGGGGCGAAATTTTCGGCCGGGCTCAAACAGCTCACACTTCAAATGAACTTGCAGGAAAGTAGTTTGGAACACGTCCTCGGCCATGGCTGCATCGGCCAAGAATCGCTTAAGGTAGTTGTAGAGCTCTCGTTCGTAACGGGAGACAAGAGTTGCGAATATCTGAGCACTTTCGGTGCGGCGATATTCTTGCAACAACTGCTCGTCGCTGAGATTCTCAACTTCAAGGCGGTTGGTGTTAGTCGAAGCGTTTTCGTTCAGTTCTTCCGTGTGTTGCTCTAACATAATATACGAACTCCTCGTTCAGAGAGTTCGACGCTTACCAGGAGAAAATCCTTTCTCCCTGCCGTCCAAGGGATGTTTATCCGTAGACCCTCGCAGATAACTGGTTGCGATTCCATGGGTCGCGGGTTTGCCGATCCCTGATTATAAGGAAAAAGGGGCCGGCGGTGTCAAGCAAAATGGGCCATCAACCAAACGGGCCTTAGCTAGGCCTGCTCCAACTTGGAGAGACTTTGCCGGGGACAGGCCAATGTTTGGCTGTGGTTCCTGCATAATGAGGAGCAATTTTCGTGCCAGGCCGGGGCTCATGTCCCCAAGTTTACCTAGCTAGCAACACCCCAACTACACTGAGGCCAACCCTTTACGTAAATAGGGGGACCATTGGTTCGCAATTTTTTGAAAAGACCTTTGACTGCCATTATTGCAACTTTTTGCACAAAATGGCAAGTTCATGTCCTCGATTTTGAGACAGTTGTGATCAATATTGCAACAGGGGATAGGTGGGAAATAGTTCCCCAGGAAAGGGGTTTCGGCTGAATTGTGGCAGGCGAATGGCGGGCAAAGCCGTTTTTCTCCTCAGATACGAGCGATTCGGTTGCCGCCGATTCGGCGAATCAAATTTCGCATTTCCAGAACCGAGATTGTGGACAGTACCCGGTGGACGGGAATGCCGCTGGACTGGGTGACTTCGTCGATCAGAGAGCCTTGGGTTGCGATAGCTTGCAGCACTCGCTGTTCGATATCGTTGAGTGTCACCTCGGCGGGGACACGAAGCGTGGTGCCGTTGTCACGCTGGACGGCATGGGCTAGTGGTCCAAGTTCTTCGAGGACGTCATCGATTGAGGAGACGAGTTTGGCGCCATCTCGGATCAGGCGATGGGGCCCGCTGGAGAGGCGGCTATCGATTTGTCCGGGGACGGCAAAGACCTCTCGGTTTTGTTCCCAAGCGTGTCTTGCGGTGATGAGTGCGCCGGAGCGATCGGCGGCTTCGACAACGATTGTACCGAGGGTGAGTCCGCTGATGATTCGATTTCTCTGAGGAAACATCCCGCTGATTGGCGGCATGGTAGGCGCTGCTTCGCTGACGACACAACCTTGTTGAGCGATTTGGTCGGCGAGCTGACGGTTCTCGGGAGGGTAGGGTCTTAGCACTCCGCTGGCTAGTACGGCGATGGTGCGGCCGCCGGCGTCGAGCGCGGCACGGTGGGCTGCGGTGTCGATGCCGCGTGCCATTCCGCTGACGACCGTGATGCCTGCGCGGGCTAGGTTCGTAGCGAGCTGCGCCGCTTGCTTTATGCCGTAGCGACTGGCGTGGCGAGTACCGACGATTGCGATAGCTAGGTGATCGCTTGGCTCGAAGGTTCCACGAGAAAAGAGAACGCCTGGAGGGTCGTGGATTTCTTTGAGTAGGGGCGGGTAGTTGTCGTGGTATTCGAGTAGGATGTTGACGTTGTTGTCGCTCGATATTTGAATTTGTTCTTCGACATCAAGATGGCTTCGCGATTCGACGAATTTTTTTGCGAGCTTAGGACCAATGCCTTGGACGCCTTGTAGCTCGCCGGAGGAGGCTCTCAGTACTTGATCGACGGAACCAAATTGAGCGATCAGGCGTTGCCGGGTGAGTGGTCCTATGCCGGGGATGAGCGCTAATCGAAGGTGTTTTCGGAGTTGCTCGTCGGCAAGAAGATGCGGGGTAGAGTCGTTCAACGGTGCAGTCCTCGGCAAGGTGGCAGAGCGTGACGAGCTGTTTAGGGTAGTTTCTGAGTTGCCGGTTGTCTAGCGATTGCCGGTTGCCGCCGATGGTCTGTCGGATTGCGGCTAGTGCTTTAGCCTTCTAGCGAGGCCAAAACGTCTTGGGTGCGGACGTCTTTTACTAGTTCGACATGGCCTAGTTTATCGGGTAAGACGAAGCGGAGTTGTCCTTCGTCGACTTTTTTATCGCGTCGCATCAGGGCCAGCAGTTCGTCGCCTTCGTGGTCGGGCGTAGCGGTGGGGAGGCTGAGTGCTTGGAGTAGGGCGAATTGACGATCGACGAACGACTGGTCGACGCGGCCCATTCGCATGGCGAGGCGGGCGGCGCACATCATGCCGATCGAGACGGCTTCGCCGTGGAGCAGTTCGCCGTAGTTTCCGGCCGCTTCAAAGGCATGGGCGAAAGTGTGGCCGTAGTTGAGTACGGCTCGTAGGCCGGTGGTTTCTCGTTCGTCTTTTTCGACGACGCCTGCTTTGAGTTGGCAGCATCGCTGGACGATGTGTGCGAGCGTCGGAGCGTCGTGCGAGTTGATGGCCTCGATATTTCTTTCGAGGTACTCGAAGAAATCGGCATCGAGGATAACGCCGTATTTTACGACTTCGCCAAGTCCGGCTCGGAACTCGCGGTCGGGGAGGGTGTTGAGTACGTCGACGTCGACGAGTACGCCGAGTGGTTGCCAGAAGGCGCCAACCATGTTTTTAGCGCCTGGTAGATTGATGCCGACCTTGCCGCCAACGGAGCTATCTACCTGGGCTAAGAGCGTGGTAGGGACTTGGAAAAAACCGAGGCCTCGTGTGAACGAAGCGGCAACGAAACCGGCGAGGTCGCCAACAACTCCGCCACCGACTGCGACGACAATCGATTGGCGGTCGGTGCCTTCGGAGAGCATGGTCTCCCAGAGGTCGGCAGCGACGTCGGCGCATTTGCTAAGTTCGCCCGCGTCGACGACCAGAATATGGACTTCCCATTTATGATCGGCGAGGTGGTCGCCAAGCTTGTCGGCGTAGAGCGAGTCGACATGGGTGTCGGTGATGATGACTGCGTGGTTAGATTTGCAGTGTTTTTTCAAGAATGGTGAGAGATTGCCGAGATTGCCGTTGCCGATTTGTATGTCGTAACTGCGCTCGGCTAGGTTGACGCGTGTGATGTTGACCTCATCAGGCACAGTGGGACTCGCATAGGTTAGGAGGAGATGCGTTCTAGGTCGTCTTCGGAGACGACGATATGGCGACAGAAGCCGGTGTGTGTACGAACGTACTCCAAGTGGTCGGCTTGTTCGGGGCTTTCGTGAAGCAAGGCTTCGAGCTGCACGCGGCGGTAGGGATCCAAGTCGGTATCCTCGGGCCACTCGGTGGTATTCTCTACGACTAGGGCTTCGCGATAGGGATCGAATTTATCGGCCATGGAATATTTACCGTCTCTTGTGTTAACTGGGGGAACCCTCAGTATACTGGTGCTTTGCTAAGTTTCAATCGAGTCTGGGCTTCGATTGTGGCTGGCTTAGTCCTGGACGTAGGTCCCAGGCTAGGAATCTGCTGAAATGATTCTGCTAAAATGCTTCAACCGGCCCGCTGTTGTGAGATCATCAATGAAATCGTCAGGGACTAGGTTGGTATTGGGGCTTGCTTGCTTGGCTTTGGCTGCGGGGGTGGTTTCTTGGTTATATCGCTATGGGGCGACGCACGAGGCGACACAGTTTTGGGGCGGCGAGGCAGCCGCTTTGATTGCGCGGCCCTCTGAGGTGGAGTTCTTTCGGCTAGAACTGGCTGACCCTGCTGGGGATTTGAGTGAGGATTCTGCGGAGGCGACTCGGTTGAATCTTGACCTTGGGAGGCCCTATTCGGCCACTCAAGTCAAGGAAATCACGAAAGCGCGTGGCATGGTCCACTTTCGACATGCTTTGATGACCGACGGGAACTACCGGTGGGACGACCGGCCTAAGTTGAGTGAAGTCGATTGGCGTTGGGGTATGAGGTTCTACGACGGGCAGACTCAGGCCGTCGTGGTGTTGTCTAAGAACCTGGACACGCTTGGTTTGGTAGTCTCAGGCGATTCTCGGGAGGTGAAGGTCGTTTCTTGCCAGCCTATGGCGGAGACGCTCGAAGACTATTTTTTCAATGTTGATATTACTGCTAGCACCTCGGAATAGTGCTCTGGGGTGGTGTGGTGTGGGTTTCTATACTCTGCGGGCCTTATGCAGGGTCGCTGTGCGGTCGCGCGGGTACTTCCGACTATCGATTGAAACTCAAAGAGTAATGCCATGCGTTCTATTGCGATAATTAACCAGAAGGGTGGAGTCGGTAAAACGACGACGGCCGTCAATTTGAGTTCCGCGTTAGCGGCAAAGGGTTTGCGAGTCGGGCTGATCGATTTGGATCCTCAGGCACATGCTTCGTTGCATTTGGGGATCAATCTGCAAGAGCCATTGCCGTCGGTGTACGACTTGTTGACTTCAGAGAAGAGCTTGTCAGATATTTGGCAGCCTGTGGGCGAGAATTTTTCGGTTGCGAGTTCGCATATTGATTTGGCTGCTGCGGAAGTGGAGTTGGCCGGTGTTGTGGGTCGCGAGGTTATTTTGCGTGACAAGCTGGAAGTTGAGCGAGAGAATTTCGACTACGTGTTAATCGATTGTCCGCCATCGCTGGGGATTTTGACGCTCAATGCGCTTTCGGCTGTGGACGACGTTTTTCTGCCATTGCAGCCCCATTTCCTTGCATTGCACGGTTTGAGTAAGCTGTTGCAGACGATTGATTTGGTGGCCCGACGTTTGAACGATCGGTTGCGATTGGCCGGTGTGGTGCTTTGTCTGTATGACACGGGAACACGCCTGGCGGCTGAGGTGACTTCTGACGTCGAGGAATTTTTTCGCCAGCAGCGATCGAAGGCGACCCCTTGGCAGGGAGTTCATCTGTTTGAGTCGCGGATACGTCGAAATATCCGTTTAGCAGAGGCGCCGAGTTTTGGTGAATCGGTGTTTCAGTATGCTCCGCAATCGGCCGGCTCTCAAGATTACCAAGCTCTTGCTGACGAAGTGATTTCGCTTTATGCGAAGGGGCTGGGAGTGAGCGGGCAAGAGCTTCCGTTGGCCGCTTGATAGCAAGTCTCACGATTGTACGCATTCTTAGATCCTTGGGATTGCAATCCCAAGGCTTTGGCACGGCTCGTGTTTTCAAGGGCTGAAATAGCGGCCCTTGTTTTTAGCCGCTTCTCTTTGCTTCGATTACCTCGAACTTTCTTGCGGTTAGGTCGAGTCTGACGGTTCGGCGGGCCGTGCATGCTGAAGCTTGACGGTTGTCCTGGTTGTTCTGGTTGCTAGCACCAAAACATTTGCGATGGCCCTCACCCACACCAATGGGTGGGGGCAGTAGCGGTCGATTGGTTTCTAAGATGGGACAGTTTGTCCAATGCGCACGACATGACCAATTCCTGAGCCGCTAGGTTATCGAACCGGGTGTTAGACCCGTCGCTGTCCTGGGCTGCAAAGGCAATCAGAACCCGCAAGGATGTGGGTCAACGCGAAGCAATTAAGGAGATCGAGCAAATGCGAGTTTCGTGGAACTATGGACGCGGTTTGGTGGCTTTTACGGCGACCATTCTTGTGTTGCAGGGGGCCAGTAATGCGGTAGCCCAGTTTGCACCATTGGGCAATCAGCAACCGGCAGTCCCGCAGAATCAGCCCCAGGTTTATTCGCCCTATCAAAATCAGGGCTACCTACCCAATCAGACGTTGCCGCAAGTTCAAGCGGCGCCGCAGAATCGGGTGGCTTATCAGAACCAAGCGGCACCACAGCAAACGCTGCTTCAGAATCAAGCAGTGGCTCAGTATCAGGGGGCGCCTCAACAGCAGGTTCGCCCGCAGGCTGGACCACAGTACACGGCGATTGCCATGCTGCAGGGCGGCGGCCAGCCCGTTGGGCAAGTGCCCAGCGAAACGTTGCTTGCTCCCGTGCCGGATGGTGGGTATCCCATGCAGGCGTCCCCCGGTTGTAACACCTGTCAATCGGCTCCGGTGTCCAATTCGGCTCCAGCGCCCAATTATGGCGGATACGGAGTGGGGTACAACACGTTTGATAACTCCCCCGGCTATGGCTCTCCTGGCTACGGTGCTCCTGGCTATGGAAGGCCTCGTTCTGGTTTGGGGTTGGGTGCAGGGGTTGGAGCCGGATGTGGCCGGCGTTGGTTTGGCGGTTTCTACGGGCTGTACATGGAACGTAGCGGCAATGCCAGGATTCCCTTGGCATACTCGACCACGATGCCTTCTTGGGGTAATTACCCGGCAGACGCGGAGGTCGCTCTGACCACGGAAGATGCGAACACAGGTTTTCAAGGCGGTGCGGAAATCCGCTTCGGATCGACGCTCGGCAACACGCTTGGTTGTGGGCCCGTCTGGGGTTGGGAAGTCGCCTACTGGGGACTCAATGAAGAAACGGCGACCGCTCGATTCGACGACGTTGCCACGTTTGGCACGGATGGTAACCGTACCTACGGCATGGTCGATTTCACAGGCCTGGAAGTGAACATGGGCTCCGGTTATCGTCCGGTGAACTCCTACTTTGACTATGGAATGCCCCAGGCAGACCACACGAACGACCCGGGCTTTGTCGGTGTCGACGTAGAAATTCGGTCGATTGTGGCTCGCAGTACTTTCTCGACACAGAGTGTGGAACTCAACTTGCTGCGATTGCCTATGTTTGGTGGCGGTGCGGCTGGCTGCGGTTCCTGCGGAGGTGGAGGTTGCGCTACTGGAGGGTGCGCCAGTGGAAGCAGTTGTGGAACTTCTTATCAAGGCCGCAGCGGTCTTAGAGCTCGAGGTGGTTTCGCTCCTTTTGCTGGGCCGCGTCACTCGATGACCACTCTCGCCGGTTTTCGCTTCCTGCGATTCGACGAGGATTTCAGCCTTCGTTCCAATGTTAACTTAGTTACTGGCGGTACGGTGGTTGGCAGCCAATTTATTGCCTACAACGTCGAGGCGGATAACCAGTTGTTCGGTTTCCAACTAGGTTGTAATGGCATCTATCGCTTGGGTTGCCAGGGACGTTGGGCACTTCAGTATGGATCGTCGTTTGGTGTTTACGGCAATCGCATGAATGTGTCGCAGCGGATGGACATTCCAACAGCTGGAATCGCTACCCGATATGTCAATGGAGCGCAGTCGAATTTCGATATTGACTCGACCAAAGACGACGTGGCGTTTTTGGGTGAACTACGACTTGGCGGCAGCTACCAATACAGCCGAAATTGGCGGCTGTACGGTGGATGGCGAGCCCTTGCGGTTTCTGGCGTAGCACTTACGAGCAACCAGATTCCGACGGCCTTCATTACGCCTGGCCAGGTTGGGTACATCAATTCGACAGGTTCGCTGTTCTTGCACGGCATACAAACGGGCGTCGAGTGCACCTATTAGGAACCGCTTGATCTTTTGCTGTTAAGACAAAACCCCGGTTGGCGGAATTCGCTGGCCGGGGTTTTTTTGGGTTGAGAGAGTTTAGCCGAAGGTGCCGGTGAGAGTTCTGAAGAGCGGGTTGTTTCGTACGGAGTCGAAATCGGGTTCGTCGTGGACGAAGTCGCGGAAGTTCCCGTCGATTTCAAGGGCGTTGGCTAAGCAGTGGAGCGATTGGCGGCTGTCGTGGGCTAGGCTCCAGTAGCAGGCGAGGTTGTAGTGAAGTATGGCTTCGCCGGGCTCGACTTCTACGGCCTGTTCGAGCGACTCGATCGCTCGTCCGACGCTGCCAACTCGTTTGTAACACCAGGCGAGCGCCATCCAGACGTGAATGTCGTCGGGAATGAGTTCCAGGCTGCGGCGAAGCGGAAAGATGGCTTCGCGATAGCGGCGCATTTCTCGGAAAGACTCGCCGAGCAAGTAACATCCGCGGGCATCGCTATGGACGACTTTTCCGCTGCGTTGGAGGGAAGTTAGGGCATGTGTTGGCATCCCCAGTTCAAGGTAGCCTTCTGCCTCGCGGCGCACACGTCGTAGTCGATCTCGATTGAGAGTAGCCATTGATTCTTTGCAAAGTTGGGAAGTTACGGATTCCCTTTTCTAGCCGTGCGATCCATTGTTGCACGGAACTGCTTTGTTTGGCTGAATGCCCGTCGGAAAAGTTTCAACTAGAAAAGCTATTTGATTCTACTCGCCAAATTGCAGGTTTCCAAATCGCTAGACAAAAGGCGTGTCGTAACTCTTGGTGACGCAACGGCTAACGTGCTGAAAATTGAGTTGGGCAAAGATGTGGGTTGTTGGGGTGAGATAAAGTCTTGCGGCGAGTTCACGTAGTTTGCTCTGAAGTCTCTTTGAGCCCAATACCTTCTCGAGCCGCCCGTGTTGCGATAAGACAACGCTGTTTTGACGGGTGAGGTTTCTGTGCATCAGGACGTGGTGCGTCTGTGGGGGTTAGTTGAAGGCTAACCAAGCTTCTATTTAAGCGTTTTCGTTCAGTTTGGTCTTCCGAGGAGAGGGCCCCCGGCACGAAGGCACATCTCTTGCGGTATGTCGGTCGACTCTCGTCTGTTTGCACGGCTGTTTCGCACCTTCGGAGATTTGCCTTGTTTCGACCGCTACTCACGATTTCGGCTGTTGCAGCTATCAGTTGTTTTTTAGCGCACTTAGAAAATGCCCAGGGGCAGCTCCCTGTGGCAACAACGTGGGTGCGGACGGTTGATGGTTGGGAACCTACGGGGGTTCTTCAGGTAGAGTCGCGTCCGGAAGAGGCGTCGGCTGTTCACCCTCTGTTGGTGGCGAGCTTTGAACTAGGGGCCTCTCTTTTTGCTTTGCTCGCGTTTCCTAGCCGCAAACCGGTGTCAGAGCGAGCTTCGTCTCGGGTCAAGCGGGTCCGAGTTAGCCGAAGAGCCGCTCGGTCAGGGAAACCGATTCTGGGAGGCTGATCGCAGGGCTTTTTGAGCCGCGAAGCATTTTTCAGGATTCTGAGTAGTTTCTTGCACGAAAGATCTCGCAGATCGGCACTATTCTGTTAGTGGGCGTGTTGGTTGGCTTTTTGGGGCCAAGCGGCCTTTGCTATGTCCTTTAAGCGATCGTGACCTTTTGAGAGATTTCTGATGCGACTTACTCTTCGTACTCTGCTAGCGTATACCGACGATATTCTCGATCCGGCCGATCATGAAGACCTGGGCAAGAAGATCGAAGCGAGCGATTTTGCGACTGAGCTGATTCACCGTTCGCGCGATGTGGTGCGTCGGCTGCGGTTGGGTGCTCCTGATGTTTTGGCAGGGGGCGAGTCTGACGATGTTTTGGAGTCGGTGAGCGTGGCTGATGCCAATGCCGTTTCTGAGTATTTGGACAATACGCTTTCGCCAGAGGATGTTGCCGATTTCGAGCGGATGTGTTTAGAGCCGGGAAACGATGCGGACATGCATTTGGCTGAAGTAGCTTCCTGCCATCACGTGTTGACGATGGTGCTTGGCGAGCCGGCAGAGATCGATCTTGATGTCCGGCGCCGGATATACGCGCTGCCCGAGCAGATGGCCCGTGGCCAGAAATTACGAATTGAGCCGCCACACAATGCTACTGCTGAAGATGTTACTGCCGAAGTTCCTCCGCAACAGGTGGTGGCCGAGGTTGCCCATTTGCCTGGGCCCGTTGCCACGGAGGTGCCCGACTATTTGCGAGCGGCGGCGGATTCGAGACAGCGTAGTAAACGCTGGGCCGTTGCCGCCCTGCTGATGGTCGTGGCTGGCACAACTGCGTATTTTGTTTCCGGTGCTTTTGTTGAATCTGAACCTCCAGTCGAGTTAGCCCAGGGCGATCTGGATTCGGCGACTGGGGACCTAGCAATCGGGGATGTTGGTGAGGCTCTCGGGAGTGCTGCCGTGGTGGTTGGCGCTGAATCGCCTGATAGTGAGGCTCCCGTGTTCGTGCCCGAGGCAGATCGATCTACGGCCAATTCGGAAGTCGCCCTCGAAGAAGAGGCCGTTCCGTTGGTTGCAAGTTCAGACGATGTTGTTGAGTCGGTGGAAGTGCCAATGGAAATACCCTCGGAGACGACTGAGCTTGAGCCTCTCGATTTGGACGTTGAGTTTCCCGAGGTTGTTCCCGGATCGGAGAGCCCTGGGGCATTGGTTGAAACTCTTTCGGAGGAGTTTCCTGCCGAATCGACCGAGGCGTCCTTGGCCGAGGTCGAGATGGCAGAGCCTAGCGGTGTTGAGGCGGAGCCTTTGCTTGTGGCCTCGAGAGGAGATGCTCCGAGTGGCGAGGTAGCAGTGGAGGAAGAGGTTCCTGCAGGGCCCATGGGCCCTGTGCAGTTGGGCACGTATTTGGGCAACAACGATGTGCTGTTGAGATATGATTCGGCAAGCGGTAAATGGATCCGGATGCCGCCACGAAGCGAGGTTTTGACGGGAAGTTCTCTCTTGGCTTTACCTAAGTTTCGTGTCCATGTGGTGCTAGGAGATGTGAATATGTATCTTTCTGGAGGCACTCGTATTGAGCTTCCGATCGCCAAGGCTTCTGCGGGCAGTCTCGAAAGAGAGCTTGAGGTTTCTATCGATTATGGACGAGTGCTTCTCAATGCTAGTTTGAATGGGAGCCGAGTTGCGTTGCATGTAGGTGACGAAATTCGACACATTCACTTGGCAGGGTCTTCTAGCCTTGCGGTAGAGGTTCAGCGTGTTTTCGTTCCGGGAAGCAATAACGAGCAGGTGTCATCGCCGGTGAAGGCAACTTGGTATCTCACGAGTGGTACGGCTGAGATACTTGGAGATTTGGATACTCCACTCAGCATCCCAGCGCCGGCGCAATGGACAACGACTGGCGGTGTTGACGACCCGGCTCGGCCGATCGAAAAGTTGCCGGAGTGGATCGATCGTGAGCCGATGACTGATTTGCAGCGTAGCGCTAGAGAAGCCTTGATCAAAGAGTTGGTGGCAGGACAACCTGTTGGCATCAGGCTTTTGGAGTTGAATGACCAGCGAGACAAGGGCAGGCGGAGCGAAGTGCGTGCTTTGGCCGCGGAAGCGAGCGTGTACGTAGGAGAGTTCGAGCCTTTTGTTAAGGCGTTAAGCGATAAGGCCCAACGTCGTGTGTGGAAAACTCATATCCAAACATTGCGTCAGGCCATGGCGTTAAGCCCTGATGTGGCATTGAATGTGCGTAAGGCTTTTGTGGATTTGCGTGGGGAGCAGGCAGCAACGAATTTGATTGAGATGGTAGCAGGCTACGATAAGGAGGCGATTGGCATGACGCGAGAAGCGATTCAGGAAGGCGCGTTAGCATCTCTCATTAGCTGGCTCGAGGATGACAGCTTGGATACTCGGGTGCTTGCTATCTACAATTTGAATGAGATTTTGGGAACCACCTCCCTGAAGGGGTTTCAGGCGGATGATTCGAGCAAACGTCGTCGGATCGCGGTGGCAAAGATTCAGAAGAGTTTTGAGGCGAATGAGTTGCTGCCGAAGCCTTAGGGGCAAGGGTCTTGCGAGCTGTTTTTGTGGCTGGCAGTCCGGCCGGACCCAATCGGCCCTCGAAAGAGGTTGGGTTTTGTAGGCTGAAATGCCTTCGGGACGCTTTTTGGAGGACCTTGGCAAGGGCTCCATTTTCCGCCTAAAGCCTTTGCCTATAGCGTTGGGCAGGGCGTCCTGGGCTATTTCGAGGGGAAATCGCCGCCAGAGTCGGTTTGTCCTCTGGCCCTAAAACCGTTAGGATGAGGGCCTCGCATTGGGTCGCCCTGTGGGTGCGATGGTGCGTGAGAACCGAGTCGTGAAGACTAGACAAAACATTAGCACCTAAGCAGGGAGCGCAAATCGTGCAGCAGAGTATCGCCGTTCGACATGGTCACTTGGCCGAATCCACGCAGGAGAAGCTTAAGGGCCGTGTGGAGAAGTTAACTCGGATTTTCGACCGTCTGATGTCTGTGGAGATCGTGGTAGATCTTAGCGACGAGCAGAGGCCTTCGGTGGATTTGAAGGTTTCAGCAGAGCACAAACATGATTTTGTAGCTCACGCCAAGTCGGATAGTTTGATCGGCGCTTTGGATGGTGCAGTGCAGAAGATAGAGCAGCAATTGCGCAAATATAAAGACCGGGTTCAGCAGCGGCACCGCGATCCTCAGGCTCGACGGCAGGAGATTGTGCTCGACGACGATTCGTCGGAAGAATGATACAGGGTCCGCTTGATTTGTTTGTATCGCATTCGGAAGAGTGCTGATAGCAAGCGATTCAAGGCAGATGGCTACTAGAAATAATTGAGACAAGAGTTGCTTGGCAGGCTCGCATCCTGAGGGGTGAGACGAGCGGCTAGGCAGGTCGTATCCAGCAGTTTGAAGGAAGGTATACCTAGTTATGAAGTTTGTTGATTTTGTCAGTCGCGAAGCAATTCGCACGAATATAGAAGACGGTACCAAAGAAGAAGTAATACGGGCTATGGCCGCGGCACTGCTTGAAACAGGAAAAGTTTCTGAGGACCAGCAAGAGAGTATTATCGAAGCAATTCTAAAGCGTGAGGAGCTTGGTAGCACGGGGATAGGTCGTGGCGTAGCTGTGCCGCATACGAAGCATCCTAGTGTTGAGGAGTTGGTAGGTACGGTGGCGGTGAGCGAAGCGGGTGTCGACTTTGATAGCTTGGATGGCGAGAAAGTTCACTTGCTGTTTTTGCTTGTTTCGCCACCCGATCGGCCTGGGGATCATCTTCGGGCATTGGAAAACATATCCCGACAGTTGCGAGATGAGACTTTTTGTAGTTTCTTGAAGCAGAGCAAGACCCCAGACGATGTTTGGCAATTGCTTGAAGAAGCAGATAACAATCAGTTTGCTTCGTAGCCCGAATTTTTGTGGCCGGTGAGGGGGCACTTTGCCGGCTGGTATTTGCCGAAAAAAACATGTTGCAAGTTTATGGAATTGCCATCTGTAGAGAAAACCGTTGTGATCAACAATCCGCAGGGGTTGCATATGCGTCCCGCGGAGTTATTTACGCAGATGGCCCAAAGTTTTGAATCAGAGATCAAAGTAATTCGCGAAAGCCTGTGTGTTGATGCCAAGAGTATCATGCATTTGATGACGTTGGGTGCTAGGCAGGGTACCAAATTGACCCTCCAAGCCCGCGGATCGGATGCGGAAGAAGCTCTCGAAGCAATTGCACACTTGGTTGCTAGCGATTTTGAAACCAACGAAACATTGAGCCAAGAAAGTTCGAGTTAGCAGTTGAAGACCCCGTTGAAGTTTAGAGATGTCTCCTTCAGGTCCTCAACCTAGATCGTGCCGAATTGGCCGACGAACCACGAGCGTCCAGCCAAGTAGCTGGTCAGCGAGCGTGTCGAGTGAAAGAAGTGAGAGTGACTACTTGAAGGGTGCGACGATCTCAGGGTTGTCGAATTATCCGAGCCACGAGATATGGAAGACGTACTGCAAGGCCTCATCTGAGTTGGAATTTTCAACTGGGTTGAAATTTTAGCCATCGCGTTCTGTCCTGATCCCACTTTTTTTCCGCCGCCCGCCGCCCATGCGTTGTTGCTGACGCCCGTTGAGAGGGCGCAATGGAACGCCTCCAGGGTATTGCCGTATCGCCAGGCATCGCGATCGGTGAAGCATTGGTACTAGACAACGAGGGATTTAGAATTCCTCGGCGTTTTCTACCGCGAGATGCTGTTGAGGATGAGCTGGAACGCCTACACGGCGCCTTTGATGCTGCCGTGGCCGAAGTGGAGTTCAATCGACAGCAGGTCGCCGACCAGCTGGGTGAGCAGTATGCTGCGATTTTCTCAGCGCATCTCCAGATGTTACGCGATCGGCGTTTGCACGAAGAGATCGAGGCGATGATTCGCGAGCGGCATTATTCGCCGGAGTATTCGGTGAGTCGGGCTCTGCGTCGATATGCCAAGGTGTTTCAATCGCTTGAAGGTCAGTATATGGCAGAGCGAGCGAACGATATTTTTGATATCGAGAAAAGGATTCTTCGGAATCTGCTGGGCGCTAGCCGCGAGGAGCTTTCCCAGGTGACCTCGCCGGTGTTGGTTTTGGCTCACAATCTAACTCCCAGCGAAACGGCGAACTTGAACCCTAAGTTTGCGCTTGGCATGGTGACCGAGATTGGTGGTCCCGGTAGCCATACGGCGATTGTTGCCGAGGGTTTGGGGATTCCTGCCGTGGTGGGAGTCGGGGATTTTCTCACGGATATTTCGGGTGGCGACACCGTCATCATTGATGGAGATCAGGGGCAGATTATCCTGCATCCTGATGAGGAAACGCTTGCCCATTATCGGCATGAGGTAGAGGAACAGCGAACGCTCGCAACCAAGCTTGAGTCGTTGCGAGACTTGCCTGCTGATACTCAGGATGGAACGAGGATCAAGCTCATGGGGAACATCGAGTTTCCTTATGAGGTAGAGCAATGTAAGTTACGTGGTGCCGACGGGATTGGGCTTTACCGTACCGAGTTTCTTTATCTTGGGCGCGAGGACGATCCGACGGAAGAAAGCCACTTCGAGTCGTACTCTTCGGTTGTGCAAGCGGTTGGCGGCAAGCCGGTGGTTATGCGAACTCTTGACCTTGGTGCGGACAAGATGCGATCGCTTCCCGATCCGGAGGATGAACGGAATCCGTTTTTAGGGTTGCGTAGTATTCGTCTTGCCCTGCGGAACCGAGATTTGTTTCGCATTCAGTTGCGAGCTATTCTTCGAGCCAGCGCCTTGGGAGACATACGCATCATGTTTCCCTTGATTAGTACGCTCATGGAGTTTCGGCAGGCAAAAATGGTGCTCGCCGATGCGATGGAAGATTTAGAAGAGACAGGTGCTGCCTTCAATCGTGACTTGAAGGTTGGGATGATGGTCGAGGTTCCTTCGGCTGTCATGATGATGGACCGTTTTGTTGAGGAAGTCGATTTTTTCAGTATCGGAACCAACGACCTCATTCAGTATTGCTTGGCTGTGGATCGGAGCAACAAAGACGTTGCGAATCTCTACACCGCAGCCGATCCCGCGGTGATTCGGATGATACGGATGGCGGTAGATACGGCGAACCAGCACGGAGTTCCGATTAGTATGTGTGGCCAGATGAGCGGCAACCCGATGTACACCATGCTGCTGCTTGGTATGGGGCTACGTAACTTGAGTGTTACGCCCGCAGCGATACCCGAAGTAAAGCGTGTATGTCGAAGCGTTACGATTGAACACTGCGAGAAGATTGCCAAGCATGTGAGCGAGCTGGAAAGTTCGCGTCACGTCAAAACATTTCTCAAAGAAGAACTAAGCAAGGTATTTCCAGAATTTCCACTTTGACGATCCCTTTTGGGGAGTGCTTTTTTGCAACCTCGCAGGTTCGATTGTCAAGAAGTGAACACAACCGGCTGAAACAGCTGATACACAACAGAAAGAACAACCATGAAACAAGAGATGTTAATCAACGTCGCCCAGCCGGAGGAATGCCGGATTGCGATTGTCGAAGACGGGCAGCTCGAAGAACTGTATGTCGAGCGCAGTAGCCAAGACAACTACGTCGGGAATATTTACAAAGGAAAGATCGTTAACCTGGAACCAAGTATCCAGGCTGCTTTTGTTGACTTTGGTGTAGGGCGGAACGGTTTTTTGCATATTAGCGATGTCGAATCGCAGTACTTCCGCCAGGGCGGATATGATCCGGATATTCCAATTCAGCCTGACGGATCGCAAAAGACTCCTCAGCGCAAAGAAGAATCGGAGTCGTCGGATTTTGGAGGTGAATCGAATGGGCAGGTTGCGACAGCTGTTCGGAAGACCAGACCTGGTGCGAGGCCTCGGATCAAGCCGCCGATTCAGGAGATTTTTCGTCGAGGGGACGAGGTCCTAGTTCAGGTGATCAAAGAAGGGATTGGCACGAAAGGCCCCACGCTTTCGACGTACATCAGTATCCCAGGCCGTTATTTGGTTTTAATGCCAGCCTTGGGTCGAGTTGGCGTGTCTCGCAAGATCGAAGACGAAGACGAGCGGCGGCGACTGCGAGATATCTTGCGAGAGCTTAATCCGCCCAAGGGCTTAGGGTTTATCGTTCGTACCGCCGGGACCGGCCGTAGCCAGAAGGAGTTGTCGCGTGACCTCGCTTACTTGCTTCGTTTGTGGAAGGTGATTGTCCGCCGGATTAAGAAGACGACTAGTCCGGTCGACATTTACGAAGAAAGCGACATGATCATTCGCACCATTCGTGACATCTTTACCGGAGAAGTTGATGCGATCCAGATCGACCAACCCGAGGCTTACGAGCGTGCGAAGGAGTTTTTGCAGATTGTTATGCCACGTTACGTTAATCGGTTGCAGCTTTACGAAGGTAAAGAACCCCTGTTTCACAAGTACAAATTGGATGAAGAAATATCGAGAATTAACCAACGTCAAGTGCCGTTGCGCGGTGGGGGTTCTTTGGTAATCGATCAAACCGAGGCTTTGGTGGCAATCGATGTGAACAGTGGTAGTTTTCGCACGGACGGAACGGCTGAGGAATCGGCGTTCAAACTCAACCAGATTGCTGCCAAAGAGATTGCTCGCCAGTTGCGGTTACGCGACCTTGGTGGTGTGGTGGTCAACGACTTTATCGACATGCGGAAAGATCGACATCGCCGGACCGTGGAGCATACGTTGCGAGATGCGGTGAAACGCGATCGTGCGAGAACCAAAATTTTGCGAATTAGTCCTTTTGGGTTAATCGAGATGACGCGTCAGCGGATTCGCCCGAGTCTTAAGAGAAGTGTTTACCGCGAATGTCCTTCGTGTGTTGGGTCGGGCTTGGTCAAGTCGGCTGAGAGTATGGCAATCGAAGTGGTACGCAAGTTGATGATGTATGCCCATCAGGAACGGATTGCGAAGATTACGGTAACCGTCGAAGAAGAAGTCGGTAGCTATTTGAATAATCGCAAGCGTCGGGAACTGACAGGCCTGGAGGATGAGCATCAGCTTCAGGTGCTTGTTTTGAGTCGCGAGGGCGTCTCTCCGGAGTATTTGAAGATGGAATGCGAGGACAGTTCGGGACGGGAAGTTCGCGTGGGAAGGGTGTAGCGGAGGGGAATGACGAAATCCGTGATTTTTCGAGATTTTCGGGTTTTTCTTCCTTTTTGCACCAGGAAAACAGGGGACTGCTGGCTGTTTGCCCCCTCGGCGCAGGTGCTGGGAGGGCCTACAATGTGGGGCTTGCTTAGAATCGCTGCCGGCAACTGGGTTGCGTTTGTGACTCCCAAAAAAGTGCCGTGCTAGAAATGCGAGCTGGTTCAAACCAAAAAACTTACAGGGTCGAGATTAAATTCAATGTATGCAATTATTGCCGATGGCGGACGCCAGTACAAAGTAGAAGAAGGTCAAGAGCTGACCATCGATTTTCGCGATCTCTCAGCAGGCGAGAAGGTGGTCTTCGACCGAGTGCTGGCCGTTAGCAACGGCGAGGGTGATCTTAAGCTTGGCGCTCCAGTGATTGAAGGTGCGAGCGTGGAAGCTGAGGTCGTTGGTGCGGAAAAGGGCGAAAAGCTTGTCGTGCAGAAGATTCGTCGTCGCAAGAACTCACGCCGTAAGACGGGACATCGCTCGATTTATACGAGCATCAAGATAGCCAAGATTTCGGCTTAGTGGGTCTTTCGACAGACCCTGAGTTCAACCAGCAGGTTTTTGGGCAGTCATAAGAGCCCATAAACTATTTTGCCACGTTGCTTCGGCTCGTGAGAAACCTGCGATTCCTAGATAGTCCAGCTGAGTGGCCACGGTTTCGTGGCAGTCTTCGCCGCTTTTGCGGATTGCGCCGAACTGGTCGATGTTTCGGTGCCGCCACTTGTCGATAATCGCTTTGAAACCAGGGGCGATTTGTCCGCTCTTGAGGTTGTGGGTCATGTGCTCGGACCAGAGCTGGAGTTCAGCTGAGTACTGTGTATCGCTTTCTGGACGAATCTCATCGCCGTTGAGTAGTATTCCGGCTGGAGCAAGATAGTCGTAGCAGCGGGCGTAGAGCGATTGTTTTTCGTTCTGATCGAGATGATGGATTGCCGACATGCTCACGATTGCATTTGCCGGCCGAAGCAAGTGTTGGTTCCATGGATTTTGCAAGCGTGTTTGGGTAACACAAGCTCGGGAACCAAAGTGATTTAATCGCTCCTCGGCTAAAGCCAAGTAGGGTTCAGATTGGTCGAGCAGTAGGCCATCGGCGTTTGGGAAGTGATCGAGGATTCGCTCCATGAGGCGGCCTGAGCCACCTCCAGCATCGACGATCAACAGGGGCCCCGTAGGTAGCTTTCTCAGTTGTAGGAGTATCTGGTCCTGAATCTCGACGTAGTGAGGGTGGATATGCTCAGCTGATGCGTCGTAGGCTCGAGCTGCTAAGTCGGTGTTCCAGCGGTAGGTTGGCATAATTGAGGCTGTTTCGAGAGAAACCGTAATATGGGAAGTCTGCAAGAAAGAGCCCTCTAAGCAATTTTAGGTTCGTTGGCTTAGGCAAATAAATTTAGAGTTTTTGCGTAACGAGATTCGGCACCCGAGAAGTGTGAAGAAATCGCGGGAATGGCTGGCGAATAGGCCCTTGGAGGCACCGAAAAATCATTCGCAAGGCGTTTGCTAGCAATTTGTTTTATGCCACAACCTGTTGTATGACAGCACCTTAGAGAAAACACAATTTACGATTGACGGACGTGATTTTCTGAGTAAGATCATCCTCTCCGATCACCAGTATGTTGTGGAGCGAAGGGCATCTTCCACAATATGTAGTGGTTTACGTTGATATTCCCCTCGTTTTTAGCGAGTCAAGGTCTGTAGGACCCTAAATGTTGTGTTTTGCCTCCGTTTCAGGAATGAAAAAAGGCAAAGCGTGGGTGCAGGTGATCAGGCAAGTAGGCCGATCAAGGTTGTAGTTTACCTGCACGTATGTACATTGGAATGGATGCCCTTGATTAACATGACAACAGGAGGTCACGCTGTGGCTATTGCTGCTGAAGTTGAAATGTCTGATTCTGCTGCCAACGATCCTGAGGCTGCGAAGAAGTTTCATGGTCGCCTGAAGTACGATGCGACGTTCTGTCCGACGGACGTGGCTGATCCCTTCGACACGGTTACTTGGGACATCCGTAGCGCGTCGATCAAAGGCGAAAATGGCGAAGTGCTGTTCGAGCAGACCAATTGCGAGGTACCGACCTCGTGGAGCCAATTGGCAACGAACGTCATATGCAGCAAATATTTCTACGGCGAAGTGGGTACCGAGCAGCGCGAGTACAGTGTTCGACAGCTTGTTCACCGCGTTACTCGAACTATTGCCGATTGGGGCCTTGAAGACGGCTACTTCGCCAGCAAGGACGATGGCGAGCGGTTTTATCGCGACTTGGCATGGCTCTGTTTGCATCAGCATGGAGCTTTCAACTCGCCGGTTTGGTTTAACGTGGGTTTGTTTCACCAGTACGGCGTGAAGAGCGACAAGTGCAACTGGCGATGGGACCCAGTGACTCAAGACGTGGTTCAGCCGGAGAATCCGTACGAGTTTCCTCAGGGCAGCGCGTGTTTTATTCAGCACGTCGAAGACAACATGGAAGACATCATGGAGCTTGCACGTAGCGAGGCCATGTTGTTTAAGTTTGGTTCGGGCACGGGGACCGATCTTTCGACGCTTCGGTCGCATCGCGAGAAGCTTTCGGGTGGTGGGAATCCAAGCGGCCCGTTGTCGTTTATGCGAGTGTACGACCAGATTGCTGCGGTGGTGAAGTCGGGCGGCAAGACTCGTCGAGCAGCCAAGATGCAATCGCTCAAGGTTTGGCACCCCGATGTCATGGAATTTATCGAGTGCAAATGGAAAGAAGAGCAAAAGGCGCATGTGCTGATTCAGAAGGGCGGGTACGAGGCCAATTTTAACGGCGAAGCGTACAGCTCGATCATGTTTCAGAATGCAAACCTTTCGGTACGCGTGACCGAAGATTTTATGCAGGCGGTCGACAAGAATGAGAATTGGACCACACGCTGGGTAACCGACAGTAAGACGGAAGGCCCTACTTATTTGGCTCGCGACGTGATCAATCGGATGGCCGAGTGTGCTTGGCACTGTGGCGACCCGGGGGTCCAGTACGATACGACCATCAACGATTGGCATACGTGCCCCAATAGCGGCCGCATTAATGCGTCGAACCCGTGCTCGGAGTACATGTTTCTCGACGACACGGCTTGTAATTTGGCGAGTGTCAATTTGATGTGTTTCCGCAAGGAAGATGGTAGCTTCGACGCCAAGCGTTATCAGTCGGCTTGCCGAGCGTATTTGATTGCTCAGGAGATTTTGATCGATCACGCTAGCTATCCGACTCCAGACATTGCACGTAATAGCCATAAGTTCAGGCCCTTGGGGTTGGGCTACTCGAATTTGGGCAGCTTGTTGATGTCGAATGGCTTGGCGTACGACTCGGACGAAGGCCGGGGCGTTTGTGGTGCGATCACCGCGCTGATGCACGGCACGGCAAATCTGACTAGCAGCGAGTTGGCTGAGGCTGTGGGGACCTTTGACGAATACGAGCTCAATCACGAACCGTTTATGAAAGTGATGCAAATGCATCGCGATGCGATAGGCGAGATCAACCCCGCATGTCCTGGCTATTTGTCTGACGCCGCACGTGCGGTATGGGATGAGGTGCTTGCCTCAGGGCGTGTTCATGGTTTCCGCAATGCCCAGACAACGGTGCTTGCTCCGACGGGTACGATTAGTTTCATGATGGATTGCGATACGACGGGCATTGAGCCTGACATCGCGTTGGTGAAGTACAAGCAGCTTGCTGGTGGTGGGATGTTGAAGATCGTGAACCAGACGGTGCCTTTGGCTTTGCAGAACATGGGCTACGATCAGCCTGAGATTGAATCGATATTGGCTTACATCGATAAGGAAGACACGATCGAGGGAGCCAACGACCTCAAGGCCGAACACTTGCCGGTTTTCGATTGTGCGTTCACGGCCCGTAACGGCACACGGAGCATTGCTTGGCAGGCTCACGTGACGATGATGGCAGCAGCCCAGCCGTTTCTTTCAGGAGCGATCTCGAAGACGGTTAACATGCCGCGTTCGACGACGACTTCGGAAATCTCTCAGGCGTACATTGATGGTTGGAAGCTAGGCCTCAAGGCATTGGCAATCTATCGCGATGGCTCGAAAGATAGCCAGCCGCTGAACACTAGCTCCGAGGCCGATCAGGCGAAGGAGAAGGAGGCTGCTTTGGCAGGCCGTCCGCGTCGCGAGCGGTTGCCTGACACTCGACAGTCGATTACGCACAAGTTCAGTATCACAGGCCACGAGGGCTACATCACGGTAGGGTTGTTTGACGATGGCCGACCTGGTGAGTTGTTTATCACGATGGCCAAAGAAGGTAGCACAATCGGCGGGTTGATGAATGCCTTTGGTACGGCGGTATCGATGAGCTTGCAGTACGGGGTTCCGCTAGAAGACTATGTTCGCAAGTTCTCGCACATGCGGTTTGAGCCGCAGGGCTATACCAAGAACCCAGACATTCGCATTGCCAAGAGTATTATCGATTACATCTTCCGCTGGTTGGGCATCGAATTTTTGCCTGGCTACAAGGAGGCAAGTTTGGGTGTTTTGCCCAAGAGCGGAAAGGCCAAGACGCCAGATGAGGAGAGCGATCTCACCGAGCTAAGGCCCGTCGACAAGAAGTCTGACGGGCAGGCCGAAGCCAAAATGGAAGGCAGAGAGCGGTCAGACGTTGGTGGTCAGGGATTAGGGGCGACCCTTTCCAATGGTCAGGCTGAAGAAGGCTATAATGCCAAGTTACTTGAGCGTGCGGGAGCGATGTTCGAGGACGACGGCGGGACTCGTAGCGACCAGTTCGCCGGCTTCCAGGCCGACGCCCCGAGCTGCGATAGCTGTGGTTCGATCACCGTTCGCAACGGTAACTGCTATCTGTGCCACAATTGCGGCAACTCGATGGGGTGTAGTTGATTGTGGAATTGGGGATGCGGATTTCGGATGGGCATAGGGTGAAGATGCCGTCAAGCTGCTTTCGTTGAGTCCGAAGAGAAAAATCCGGGTGACACCGCGACGGGTGTCGGTTCTGTTTGAGGGCCGGCGCCCGTTTTTTGTGTCGTAGCTTTGTGCAGCTTGCTATACTCGTATATATCGCGTTTGCTCTGGGATTTCTAACAGCCGAATTACCTTGTTTGATAGGAGGTCTGTCTCGATGGGTTGTCGCTTCTACCTGCATTGGGTTCTTCTGTGTATGCTGTGCGTTTTTGTGAGTGAAACGTGTGCTGCTGAGTACGAGGCGCGGATTTGGGCTGATAAGAGCGGTAAGTTTGAGATACGTGCGACGTACGTCGATGTGATTGATGGAAAGATTCGGCTGGAGCGACCGAATGGGACGATCACGCGAGTTCTGATTAAAAAATTGAGTGAGGCAGATCAGAAGTATATTCGCGATCTAGGCAAGAAGCCCCGGCCAAAGAAATCGGTCGTGCAAGGGCTTCAAGTGGGCGATCAGGTTGAAGCGAAGCAGTTTAGTAAGTGGCGAGCTGCAAAGGTGGTGGATATTGACCACAAGTGGGAGAAGGGGGAAGTCACAATCGAAGGAGAAAATGACTTTGCCTGGTCGAAGTCGCTCGATGAGCTGCGATATCCGGAGACGATGCAACAGCCCGTGTTGATAAAACCGTCTGCAATTGAGAGTGTCTTGAAAACGGTGCGACCTGACTATACGGACATGGATCGTCTCTTGGCCGATGGTAGACCAGGAGATCATGTGGCGGCCGATCCTCGCAGGCCGCCCAAGGGTGCATGGAAGCCAAGAGCCGTGCGTCTCGTGGCAACGGGAGATTTTAAGCGACTGGGCTTTTTTCAAAAAGCTGCTGATTTCTCGATTTCAGCCCCGCCGTCGTCCCTTGCGGTGATTGTCTACGGGACGGGGGGGATGGATGACAATCCTGCTTTAGTAGATCTAGTCGATTTGGCCCGTCGAAAAGTGATACTACGTGGGCCAGCTCCTTTGGGGACTGGAAAAGTGGCGGTGTCGCCTCTTGGAGAGAGCCTCGCGACGTTCCGTACCGATTACTTCGGGAACGAAGGAACGGGACTCGTAGATTTTTGGAAGATCGTAGATAAGAAGATTAGCCATCAGATTAGTTTTGCTCCTTATGTCATGAATGCTTGGCCGGATCTTGAACCGGAGTGGTCCGACTGGCTTGATGAGGA
The DNA here is from genome assembly GCA_024278955.1 of Planctomycetota bacterium. Lineage (GTDB taxonomy): Bacteria > Planctomycetota > Planctomycetia > Pirellulales > Lacipirellulaceae > Bythopirellula. The sequence goes on from JAJRSE010000100.1 coordinate 24,986, forward strand.
GCGGTTGTTTACGCTGAATCGAGAAGGGCAACTGATTCTTTGGCAAGTGGAGGGTGCGAAAGCTATTTATGAGTTGGAGCTGGATCGAGGCGTCCGGCCAATTTTCACTCACGAAAGAAAGTACCTGGTTGTGCCATCGAGTATGGGGGTGCAATTTTTTGATCCTCAGTTGGGAAACCTCAAGGCGGTAATTGGTTCTTCGGACTATCGTCGGTCAAGTCTTGCGTTATCTCCTTCGGGCAAGCAGTTGGCAATTATTTCCGATGGGTTTGTTGATGTGCTTGATGTCACTACAGGGGAGACCACTCGGTCGTTTCCATGCGAGAAAATAAATAGCGGTGGAGGGGTCGATTGGATTGATGAGGAATATTTGCTTACCGGAGGTGGGGAAGTTATCCATGTTCCGCTTCGGTTGATTGCCTGGAAATACGAACTTCCTGGAAATATGATCAAATCGTATGCTGGAACTCACTGGGTTCTTCTGGGGAGCGATCCGGAAAAAGGACAGGTTCTTGCGCCACTGGATTTGCCTCCACCAGAGGCAGTTGCGGCAATAGAGAATCTTGCCAAAGAAGATTTTTTGGGTTCATCCGACTAAAGCGTACTTAGTTTGATGGAGGGCGAGGATTTTGAGTTTGAAGAATTCATGATCGCGAAATCCGTAGGCTTGTCGTTTCATGGTTTTTATTTTGTTGTTGGTCCCTTCGAGCGGACCGGTGGAA
>JAJRSE010000101.1 GCA_024278955.1 Planctomycetota bacterium
CACGCAAGCCGAATGCGTGGTACAACAAACGTGTGGACATGCTGATACCTTCCTGGAAGAAGTCGTTCAATCACTTCTTACTGGAACAGCATGTCCACCTTTTTGTAAGCCATGTACGCTTTAGTCGGATGAACCCTTTTTCTTTTCCTCTCTGGCAAAAATGCAATCTGACACAAATCTGACACACCATGCCATTTGCATGGTGGTTGTATCGTTGGTCTGACGACTGACAAAGCGGAATTATTGAGTATTTCCATTGCTCACCCCGTTGTCAGGAAAACTCCGATGGCCAGCTTAGAGCTTGACCCTACATCGGGCCGATACCGCGTCCGATTTCGTTTTGCAGGACAGTCGTACAAGCGATCTCTCCGAAAATTCGATACCGAAGTATGCTGGAAAGCGTTCCCAGGACAAATCTCATGGCAAATTCATTGGCCCTGACACCATCAAGAAAGAAATAACCACGCTTCGTTTAGTGTGGAACGGGGCTAAGAAACAGGGGTATATAAACCCATTCCTCCCGTGGATAACGCATCAATCGGATGTCGCTGTTCGCGGACTTCGAGATAACCTCGACTAACGTCGGTCTGATGCAACCTTAGCAAGTTCTGCCGGCTGCGAATTGCATTCGGCGGAGTGTCCCTGGACCCGAAGTTTTACGCAGTTGATCGGTCCGATCTTTTTTGTCGCTCACAGTCGAAGCCCTAGGGGGTGGGTTTCTCTCGTTTGCCGAAGGGGAGTAGGCTGGCAATCATGCTTATGCCGATTTGTATTGCGAAACCGAGTGGCATCGCCCATAGGAAACTGATTTCAGGTTCGCTCCCGGTGAGTTCTTCCCAGAAATTTATTGCAACCACAACGGCAACACCACCAGCTGCGCCGAAGATCGTTGCCCAACTCTTCGCCCAGGGAACAAAGATAGCCATGAAGAAAAGTCCGAAGAGGGGCACCGTGAGCAGGTTCACGATCTTGTAGGTGACTTCCAGAAGATTGCCTTGGACAGATCCGACGAATGAACTCAGAAAGATGACAATACTACCAACCAAGACGGAAATGAACCGAGCCATTCGCACGTGGTCGGTTTTTTGATCGGCATGTTGCCGAAATCGATCGATGAAATCCGACGTGATGACCGAGCAAGAAGAGTTAATGCCCGAGGAAAGACTCGACATGGCAGCGGCCAGCAATCCGGCGATCACCAATCCGCTCAGGCCTGTCGGCAAGCCAATCACAATGAACCGAGGAAACAACTGGTCGGCGTCACCCAAGATGGTTTGGTCTTCGGCGAGCAAGGTCGGATGGTTCTGAAAGTAGGCCAAGAGTGCCAAGCCAACTGCTGCCAAGATCAAATTCACCAGCAGGTTGGCACCGAGTGTTGTGGCAAGCACTTGGCGAGCGCTACGAGCATCGCGCGTCGCCAGGTAACGCTGGATCGCCATTTGATCGGAACCCGCCGTGCATACCCACCAAGTGAAGGTCGCCAAGGTCATGCCGACCAACGTAATTCGCTCTTTGGGTGCGTACCATTTTGGGTCGGGCCATTGCGTCGGCCACTCGGTCGGCCACCAGTTTGCCACTCCGCCCAACTCGAAGCTGACGATCACCAGCGTCAGTAGCGCACCACCGAGCAAGATCGCCGTCTGGACGACATCGGTTAGTACCACCGCTCGGAGACCACCCATTGAGGTGTAGACTACCGTGATCAGCCCGAGCAAAGCACACAGCCAAGGAGTCGCCGAGTCCTCGAGGCCTAGCAGAGGGACCAAAACCTTGCTGGTTGTGGCAAAGAGGATCACGGCCATCCAAAGTAGCCGCATTGTCAGAAAGAAAACTGAACCGAGCATGCGAACAGAAAGCCCCAGCCGAATCTCCAGGATCTCATACGCGCTGGTCACGTTCTGTTTCATAATAAAAGGGATCATGAACCAACCGACCACGAGGAGAACCAAGGGGTAGACCAGAATCATAGAGAGTACCATCGGCCCGTGGCGGATGATCTCGCCTGGAAATGCCAGGTAGGTGATCGTGCTCAAGAGCGTTGCGAAAAGCGACAAGCCGACCGAGAAAGGCCCCATCTTCCGGCCGCCGAGCAAGTAGTCTTCTGCCGAGCTAGTGCGCCGCGCATAGTACCAACCGACAGCCAGCATTCCCAAGGCGTAAAGTAGGATCACCGCCCAGTCGAGCGGGGTAAGTGCCTCTGTTGTTGGAAAGCTCATCTTGGGAAATTCTCCTGAAAAAACCGAAGCCAGTTGCCGTGAAAAACATCGTCGATGGCTTCGGCCGAGTATCCTCGTCGTTGAAAGACGGAGGCGAGTTTTTGAATGTCTGCAATCGTTTCTACTTCCACTGGACTCTGTTCCGATCCAAACCCACCGTCCAGGTCTGAGCCGATCGCCACGTGTCGATGGTTTCCGGCGAGCTGACAGATATGGTCCGTGTGATCGGCAATCCGTTCGAGCGTCGCTTCGGCACGCGAAACTTGCCCCATTTTCCAGCCGGGGACGATCATCCAATTATCAAACGCAGCTCCGATCACGGCATCGCGTTCGATCAGCAAACGGATTTGCTCGTCGGAAAATTGACGACCTCCTGGAACCAAGGCTCGACAATTTTGATGCGACGCGATCACCGGCCCATGATAGACGTCTAACGCCTGAAAGAAACTAGGGTCGGAAAGGTGCGTGGCATCAAGAATGATTCCGAGCCGCTCGAATTCTTGCAACAAGTCCACCCCAGCCGACGTTAGCGGCCCCGACTCGCCGGTTCCTACTGCGTATTGGTTGTGACCGTAATGCACGAGATTGACCACGCGTAATCCCTGCTGAAACCAAGCTTCGGCTTGCTTTGGGGTAACAATCGAGTCTGCACCCTCCATCGCCAAAATTAGTCCCAATGGCGGCGGGGTGGCGTTGGTCGTTCGTTCGGTAGAAGGCCATGCTTGCCAATGCGTCTGCAATTCATTGGCCGTTTCCAGTATGGCAATGTGGCCATTTTGCTCGAGCAGTCGGTAGTAAGCCAGTTGGCCTTGCGAGATGCCATAGGCGGCTGACGGCGAGCGGTAGTCGAGGCTAATGCGAGGGTGCCCCTCGGTAGGTCTGATTTCAGGGCGCGCGCGAGCAAGCAAGGTGCCTAGACAAACGGCCACTTTGCCTCGCTGCATTTCAGGCAGGCAGACGGTCGCATTTCCGCGAGCCCGGCTATCGGTCATCTCGCGTTCACGCGCATTGATCTGCTCAATCGGCTCTGTGAGATCGCGGTCGAACGACAACGCGTTCCACGAAAGGTCTAAATGAGCATCAAGCAGTAAAGGCATTACTATTCTTCTTCCAAAGGGAAATACTCGTCCGTCAACTGGCGCACGTTCCAGGCGTGTTTACGAAAGAGCGCCTCGGCTTGCTCTGCTTCCTTGGGAGTATAGTCATAGAAACCCTGACCATTGAGGATGCCTTGTGCGTCCTTTTCCGCAAGTCGAAGCAGCGTATCGGGCAGTTTCGTGGCACTGCTGAGTGTGGGCAATACGGGCTTCATCGCCTTGGCGTACAGGGCGGGGCCCCCGGTTAAATCCATCCACCGAAAGGGCCCACACATGGTTGCCCAGAGCCCACACGCATTGCGAAACGAGCGATCGATCATCTCAACATCGGCAACCCCCTCTTCCACCAACAAGAGCGCCTCGCGATACATGGCATAGGCTAGCCGGTTGACGATAAATCCGGGACTGTCCTTGGCAAGTACCACGGGATCTTTGCCACAGCGCCGCGCGAGCGCAACCGAAATTTCGACCGTTTCGTCTGAGGTCTGTTCGCCGCGAATCAACTCCAAAAACCGCGTGACATGGGCCGGCTCGGCCCAGTGCATGCCGAGAAAACGCTCGGGGTGCTGGCAGGTTTCTTGTAATTGCGTGATTGGAATCGCCGAAGTGTTGGACGCAATGGGCACGGCTAAGCCGACAACTTTTTCTATTTGGCTAAAAACTTCCTGCTTAATCCGAGCATCTTCCACGACGCTTTCAATGACAAAATCGCACGGGGCCAAATCATCAAAACATTGCGATTCTTGGTAGCGATCTTTCCACGCTTGCTTCAGCAAGGGATCAAAATTGGCATGTTCGACCAGTTCGCCGATTCCTTGCTCGATATAGCGGCGAGCCGTGACATACGCCTCGCTCGATCGGTCATAGCCAATCACTCGAAAACCGTAGCCTAGCAGGCACGTAGCGATTCCGCGGCCTAGCAGGCCCAATCCCACCACGGCAACGGTTGTTTCAGATATCGAAGGTAGCTTGTTGCTCATTGAGAATCCTTGGTTCGCTTCAAGATCATTTCCACTTCCACCGACGAACCCAGGGGTAGCTGGGCCATGCCGAGGGCCGTGCGAGCGTGTCGTCCGGCTTCGCCAAACACGTCGCGAACCAATTGCGAGGCTCCGTTGATGACCAGATGTTGATCGGTGAATTCCTCGTCGGAGTTGACATAGCCAGTAATTCGTACCACTTGCTGCACCCGATCTAAAGACCCCAAGTGAGCACGGACCGCTCGCAATACGTTGGCCGCGCACAAAGCAGCAGCCTTGGTGGCCTCTTCGACCGAAACCTGCGAAGGCACCTTTCCCTGGCTGACGAGTTGATCGCCATCAAAAGGAACTTGGCCTGAGGCATAAATCGTATCGCCATCAGTGACCAACGCTTCGACCAGCGACCCCTCGGGGGTGGTTCGCTCGATTGGGTAGCCAAGCTCCTCTAATTTTTCATCGCGTGTTTTTTGAGTCATTTCATCTCTCTCTGGCGGGTTGCTTCTAATTCACTTGAGCCCTAGCAGGCTCAAGCTCTCGCGGTGGATCATCGCATCGATCTGCTGCGGATCAAGGCGTGGCAAGCTTGTTCCCTCCAGCATCTTGTTAAGCCCATGCAAACCATCGATCGTGGCATTGACGGTCGTGAAAGGAAAGTCGGTTCCGAACAGCACCTTGTCCCACACGCCGTATTCCTGGACCAGCATGAGACTGTGATAGAGCTGGAATGGCCGGTAATGTAGCGCGCTAATGTCGGCATAAACATTCGGGTGCTTCCGGATCACCGCGACGCATTCGCCTTCATACGGATGCCCCAGATGGGCTAAGATGATTTTTACGTCTGGAAATCGAATCGCCACGTCATCCAAGTGACGCGGTAGCGTACATTTGAGCGGTGCTTGGGCAACAAACGTGGTGCCCGTGTGTAGCAGCACGGGAAGTTGGTGCGTTTGGGCATATGCCCAGAGCGGATCAAGCTGCGAATCGTCGGGCCGAAAACCGGCGTACATCGACATGAGTTTGATGCCTCGCAAGCCTAGCCTTTCGTGCCCGTCGCGGAGCTCGTCTTGCCAACCCTCTTGCGTCGGATCGAGCGAAAGAAAACCGAGGAGCGTCTCGGGATGAGCTGCGACGTAATCGGCAACGTACTGGTCGTCGACCCAGAGCCCGCTGAGCCGCGCCTTGCCGCCGAAGACAATCGTGCGAACTTCCTCAGGAGCCGAAGCCCGATAGGCGTCGTAGGTTACCGAAAGATCAACTTCCACCCCGGCGCGTGCGCGACGGGCTTGGCAGCGAAAGTCGTTGCTAAAATGATTCGGGAAATCCCAGGTATGAGAGTGAACGTCGAAAATCACTTTGATTCCTCCAACGCAGTCGACATTAAATTATACAATCGGTCCACCTCCTGGCGAGTCTCTTCGTCGAGAGGAAATCCAACGACTCCTCCTCGTGGTACGGCATCTGCAGCACAGGCAGCACGCCTCGCAATGCAGGCGGAGAATGGTCTGTTTGACTCATGTAATTTTTCCTCGGGCGTCAATGGCCATCGGTTCGAGGGGCTGATCTGGCCGAAGCCACCACACGGTATCTTGCAGGTTGACGCAGGGGCAGATGTGATTGGGAACGACGGTCAGCCGCTCGCCAATCGCCGGCTTGCGATCGCAGGCCGTCACATCGACTTGGCCATGCTCTTCGCTGAGATGGGTAATCTTAGCCTCTGGATACTCCGCCACATAGCCGTGCCCGCTTTCTGGGGCCGAGATACAGCGATCGCTTGTCAGTGTTTTTGAGCCAGCGTCGATCACCACTTGCCCCGGGACTGCGTCACTCATCACCGTGCAGACAATTCGTGCCGCACAATCTTTCAGTTCGCAGTAACCTCCATGGACCGTGTTCATGTCGTTGTAAACATACGTACCAGGGCGAATTTCGGTGTATTGCGGCACCCAATGCGATTGGTACGCCGTCGGCGTCGACCCGCCAGAGACAATTTTTGCTTCGAGTCCGTCACGACGCCACAGGTCGAGGGTCTCTTCTAGTAACGCGGCAACTGCCGTCAGGGCAGGCCTCTGCTGATCGGCCGGATCCCATACATGCCCCGGATAGACGAGAATGCCGTCAAGTTGCACGCCTACGGTCGAATCGATGGCACGTGCCAGCGCGAGAGCTTCGCCGGGAGACTGCACCCCTGTTCGGCCAAGTCCGACGTCCAGGTCGACTAGCAAACCGATTGTCGTCTGCGCGCTGCGAGCGGCCGCAGCCGCTACTTCGAGGGCTTGAGTCGAATCGATGGCCGAGCGTACAGCCCGCCCATCCGCCAAGGCGGCCAGTTGAGTTGCCCTCGCGGCATCCACAGGAGGATATGCCAATAATAGATCGTCACAAACCGCCGACATGATTGCCGCTTCGCCGACCTTTGCCACGGCCAGGCCGATCGCGTCTGCTTCTAATTGCATGGCTGCAACTTGCCGAGACTTGTGGGTCTTGGTGTGCGGACGGATCTTGAGGCCGACTTTTTTTGCGTATTCCGCCAGATGGTGGATATTTCTCTGCACCACTGCTCGGTCGATCACCATCGCGGGTGTCTGTAACTGCTGGACGTTATTCATCATCGATTTCTACTTCATCCGTGGCATAAGGTGCATGGCATGGCAAGTTGGCTTCCATGATTCACTCGTCCTCACTGTCATTTTGATGAACGCGACTCCCAATATACAGTAAGGCAGCGGCAGCGGCCACGCGCACGTCTGGATCGTCATCGGTTAGCAAATCGACAACGAGAGGTAAATCGGCGGCCCCGCCTTGTTCGGCAAAAGCGTTGCAGACTTCGCGTCTCTGGCCCGGTTTTCCATTCCGAACAAGCCGACTTAACTTCGATCGGAAGTGCGAAGTTTGGTCGTCGTCAGAATCAGCTGATACGACAAACCAGCAGAGTGTGACTGCAAAGAAAGAAACGAGGCCACATTTTAAGTTTCAACCATTATGCTGGGATATTCCCTTGTCTTCTGGTCGTTCTGCCTACTCTGTCCTATTGCGATGCTTGGGCTATCAGCAGGCTGCCGCGTGTCTTTGAAGCCTACTGCCAATGGGTACTGGCCACAAAATAGTTTCATGACGATTGAAAAGGTAACAACAGGCAGTGTAGGATACATTGGAACATTGACTCCCCTGAAAAAAAGAAAGTGATCGTAGGGCACGCGTAGCAGCGCCCACGCGAAACAGCGCCCATCATGAAACACAGTCGAATCAAATCGAAACTATCCGAAGGTCAAGTTGCGCTCGCGACGACCTTGCATCTGACCGATCCCTCGGTATTCGAACTTACCAGCAAGTTGGGCTTTGATGGGATCTGGTTGGATTTAGAGCATCACGCCACGAGTGTAGAAACGGCTGCCAATCTGATCCGTGCAGTGCGCGCAGGGGGCGATACCGATGTGATCGCTCGTCCAGCGAAGGGCGAATTCATGCGAATGGCACGCCTGCTCGAAGTCGGCGCAAGCGGCATCATGTACCCCCGATGCGATGATGCCGACGAGGCGGCCGAAGTTGTTCGCTGGGCCAAGTTTGCCCCATTAGGCCAGCGTGGTGTGGACGCATCGGGTGCCGATAGCGGCTATTGCAGTTTGCCTCTGGATCAGTATATCCAGTGGGCGAATGAGAACACGTTTCTCATCATCCAAGTCGAGGAACCTAGCGCCGTCAAAAACGCTCGTGCAATCGCCGAAGTCGACGGGGTCGACATGTTGATGCTCGGCCCTGGAGATATGAGTGTACTGGTTGGCATTCCTGGTCAGATGGACCATCCGATTATCACAGAAGCCCAATTGCAAGTCGCCAAGGCTGCGAAGGAAGCCGGAAAGGCATGGGCCGCAACATGCGGGACCGTGGAGAAGGCCCGCCAGATGATCGAACTGGGGGCAAGCCTCGTTTTCTACCATGCCGATATACTGATGATCAGGCAAGGGCTTGAACAGATGCAGAGCCAGTTCAGCGAACTTGGTTTTGAGTTCACAAAGCAACCAAGTCGGTCGACACAGTCGCTGGGAGACGCCCGATGACCGCTCCGCTTCCAGTTGATGGGGAGTGGCGTCCGGCATGTTACCATGAATTCTGAACGGCGAAGGAAAGACATGGTTGCGAAGCTGCCCGACAGTGGCGACCTACGAAATTTTTTCCGAACAGTCCAATCAATTGGCCGAAGGTCGCCAACTGATCAAAAGAGCTAGGAAGGCCGGTACCAGAATTGTTCGGACTACGAACGTGTCGAGCAAAATTCCAAGCGAAAGCGCAAAACCAAGTTCGACCATGCCGTTCATTTGTGCTGTGGTCATCGAGATAAAAGTTCCAGCCATAATAATGCCACAGCTCGTGATGATACCGCCGGTCTGAATGATTGCATGCCGTAAGCCCTCTCTCGCCCCCCGCTTTCGCTGTTCTTCAATGACCCGGCTGACGAGATAGATATTGTAGTCTTGTCCGACCGCGACAAGGATAACAAATAGGAACAGCGGCACCTTCCAGTTGAGCCCGAGATAGTGTTCGCCTCGCAGCGTCTGAAAGACCAAGGAAGTGATGCCCATCGTGACGAGATAGCTCAACAGCACGGTCGCGATCAAGTAGCAACAAACTAACGGTTTGCGCAGCAGGATGAGAATTACGAGTAGCACTGCCCCCGTAACCAAATACTGGATACGACGGCGATCGGAAGTTGTTACCTGTTCAAGATCGCGAATCCCGGCAGTTGGCCCCAAAAGTTCGAAGGTTGCCCCGTGCCATTCTGAGTTGACATCGGAGCTCAAGCGATCAAGAACTTTTTCTACTTCGTCGCAGGTTTGCACGGCCTGCGCTGAAAAGGGTTCGTCGGTAAGAATCAAAAATAGCCTTGTCACTTTGCCTGCCAATTCCCCGGTTTGAGAGACAAAAGCTCCCTTGGTAATCGGGCTCCCCTTAGCGGCTAGCAGCATGAGCCCTTTGGCAGAAAAGACACTCGTCGATCCGGGAGGGTCGCCCATGGGCTGGTAGAGGCTGCGAACCTGGGCGACACCCGGCAAATCGTCGAGCGGCTTGGCAAGCTTTGCAATGCGGTATTCTCCGTCCTTGGTATCGAGATTTCCATCGGGGTACTGAGCTAACACGATCAACGGGCCAATTTCGCCTGCCGGAAAATATCGCCGTAAGAGCTGGGTTCCGCGTCGACTTACTCGATTGCCACTCAATTCACCTAACAAATCGTAGGTGACTCCCACCGACCAGCCAACGCGAGCAAGGGGAAGAGCGAGTAGCAAGCTGCAAACAAGAATGGTGCCGGGCCTGCGGAGTACGGCCTCGGCCAACCAGCTCCAAATCGACCGAGAAGAATTTGCACTAACCTCTTTCTGGTTTTTGCTTATCGCAGAACCTAAGCGGGTTGCAAGAAGAGCAGGAACCAGGCTCAAACAAGCAAAAAGCGTGACGGCTAGGCAAATGGCGATCGCTGGACCACTATGGGCAAATTTCCCAAAGTCTGCCCAACCCATCATTGCGAGTCCGACAATGGTGGTGAGAGCACTGGCCACCAAGGCGATACCTACGCCCTGCATGGCCACAGCTAGCGAGTTGCGAACCAACAGCCCCGTGGCGCGTTGTTCTCGAAAACGGGCTGTAAGAAACAAACAATAATCGGTCCCCGCTCCAAAAAGGAGCACGATGACAAAGATCTTTGTCGTGGTGAAAATACGAATTACCGGCCAGGAGTCGGGATGCTGCTGGCTCCATTGGGCTAAGAGTGCCAAGAGATCGATCGATGCCGAGGCCGCGCAACCGATCGTCAGCAGAGGCACGAGCACGAGCCAGGGCGAACGGTAGATTACGAGTAAGGCAATCGCGACTAGCAAGATTGATGTGCGGTGAGTGCTAGAAACACTCTCGGCTGCTGCGGCTAACATATCTCCGCCGATTGTTGCAGAACCAGAGATACCGATTTCTAGCCCCGAGGGCGCTTCGTATTGCGCCGCGAGAATCGCTTCTTCCACTTGCTGCAACACGCGGATGTTGTCGGTGGCCATGAATTCGTTGGTTAGTCGAATGACGACCCGCACGGCTTGGCCTGTTCGGCTCAGAAGCATCGAACCGACGACCGGAGTTTTTTCGGTCCAGACATCGACGACCGGCAGCTTGGGATTCTTTTTTTGATTTGCTGGTTCGAAGCGACGGCCCAAGCGGTAGGCGAATTGGCGATCTTCGAGAGTAAGCTTTTTTTCGGGTCGGGAAAACACCAACACAATCTGGCTACTAGCTCGATCGTCAGGAAAAGCTCGAGCACTGATTTCCGTTGCGCGAACAACGGTGGTTTCGGCTGGCAGGTGTTTGAGGTCGCCGTCGATGGCGACTTCGGTCCAAGTTGGGGCAACGACCTTGAGCGCCGCCACGGCGACCAACCAAAGAAGAATAACAGCCCAGCGATAATCGCAGAGCCAATGGCCTAGTTTAAGGAATCCACGTTGAAGAGGCATCGAATAGTGCAATTCAAGGGTCGAATGTCGGGCATCTCAATCACAAGACGTCCTCCGATGGTAATCGCTCGAATGGTCGACAACCAGCAGTCAAAGCAGCAGGCAAGAAAAAAGCTGCGACGTCGAGCCTGCCCCTCTCGACGTCACAGCATGAGAATATGCGGGAAACCGCTTGTTTAGCTTTCTTCAACTGCCGCAAGTTTTCGCTTAGGCTGAGGTTTAACAGCATGCAGCCTGGCAACTCGGCGGTCGGCCTTCGTTGCCACTCCATTGACTACCGAGCCAATCACGCGAATTCCCATACTCTTAAGCAACTCAGCCGCCTGGTAGATACTGCGAATTTCGCTGTGATCTCGCAAGACCGTGAGAATCGCACCATCCACATGCTGACCGATCGAAAGCGAGTCGGAAAGACTCAAGACCGGGGCACCGTCGATGATGATGAAGTCGAATTCGGCTCGAAGCTTTTTGAAAATGGGCTCTAACTGGTCGGCGGCCAAGGCATGGATCGCATCCATATCGCATTGTCCGGCTGTGATGAGCCAGAGTCCCTCGGTGTTGGTGGGGCGTAGGGCGTCAGAAACTTCAATCTCCGAGCGTAGCAATTCGCTCAAACCGTCCTCGGAAGGCATTCCGAAAAGCTTATGCAGAGCAGGCTCTCGCAAGTCGCCATCGATAAGCAACGTACGCCGGCCAGCTCGGGAGAGGCTGAGCGCCAAATGGCTCGCGACAGTAGTACACCCTTCCATCGAGGCCGGACTGGTTACCAAAACTACTTGCCGCGCCTTGGAGGTGGAATCGTGCATCAAGGTCGCACGAACATTATCGATCGATTCGGAAAGCTGAGCTGCAACGGAACTGCCTGGGGCCATTGCCTTGCGAGAGGAAACCGAAGGCAGAACTCCCAGCACTCGGATACCAAGTCCCTCGTCAATATCGGCAGCACCGTTCAGTCGTCGTCGTCGGAAGTCAAGCAATGCCACGCCGTAGCAAGTCAAACAGAAAGCAGCGACTCCGCCAAAAGCTGCAATCAAGAGGCGTTGGACTTTGTTCATCCTCTCTTGAGCCAAAGCAGGTTGGATGACTCGGACACGGTCTAAAGCAGTCTCTTCGTCGACGTCCTCGGCGCGAAGTCGGAAGTCGAGCTCGGTAAGTACCTCACGCAACTGTTCGATATCTGACTGGAGCAAAGCCACGGAGCCAGAGGTTTCACCCTGAAGGAGCATTTCCTCCATCTTTTCTTCGTGAGCTTTATGCAACTCGGCTAGGTTTTTGTTGAGACCTTCGCGACGCATGACATACTCAGCCATCACGCCAGAGAGCGATTCATTAGGTAGGCCTTTGAGCCGATCTCGAATGTCACGCTCTGCAATTTGCTTATACTTACGCTCGTCTTGTTCCAGCCGTTGGTAGCGTGCTTGCATCGAATCAATTTGTTTTGATCTTCCACCTCGAGAGTTTGCTTGCATTTGTCGGAGCTGTTGGGCCATCGCATATTTTTCATCTCGGAAGTTGAGCATCATTGGATCTTGTTCTAATTCTATTTCCACAGCGTTTCGCATGGCAGACGGGCTTTTCGCTTGCTGGATTGCGACCGTCTTCATGACTTCATATTCAAGCAGTTGGTCCTTGGCCTTATTGATTTGTGATTGAATTTGCAGCATTTCGTTGCGGAGCATGCCTAGCATGGTGCTCGAGAGAGGTGTGTTACCACCTCCACCCATTGCTTTCGCAAGGGTCTGGTGCTGATCGATTTTTTCCTGCAACTCTTTTGATGTCTTGTTACGCAAATCTCTGAGCACTTCTCGGGTTGCCTCGACTAGCATGCTTTTTTCTGCGAGTACTTCGTTGCGATAGGCATCGATTACCGAGTTGACAACCTTGACCATGTCTGCCGAACTTTCCTCACCGCTGAAACGAATTTCCAGAATTTCGCCCTGGAACGAAACTCGCAATTCTTCGGTAAGCCAAGTCAGAGCGTTTTCTCCTTCCTTATAAACGGCATCGAGCTCTGCAATCGACTGTTTCGCTAAAGCTGCTTTAAGAACGAACTGACTACGAAAAAGAGCCTGTTGGGATTGCTGGAAAATTTCAAATTCTTTGGCGGAAAAAGCCCGGGACTTGGCCTTGCCGAAGAACGTCTCGCTTTGCTCTGGTTTCAATTCCAGGTAGGCAGTTACGGTTGAGGATTCAGGAAAGAGAACCAAAAGCGCTAACGCCGACAGACCAGCAGCCAGCATGCCCAGCAACAAAGCAGGCAACCACTTTCGACGTAGACAATTGAGGAGCCATGTTTGATTGAAGGCGCCTGTGAGAATCTCAGGTCCACGCGGAAGAAACCCTCCGGGAACTTGCGAGCCTGGCATTGCTCCAGGCATGGCCATAGGTGCGGCAGGAACCATCGCCTGGGAGGTTGCTCCGTTTGCAGTCGTTGCCGGATACATCACTTCCGAACGCGAGTTTTCAGAATCGTGATTCGCCATCGAAAACCTTTCTTTTGAACCAATTGCCTACAAGCTCGACCGGCAGCTACTCCGTCTTGCCGAACGACATATGAAATGGGTATTTCGTGTGTGGGATCGCTTCGACCTGACTCTCCGCATTACTGAGAGAGTCGGATCAAACTAGATAAGGACAATCCCTTGGGTGAGGCCATTCCTTCGCAACTTGCGGGCCAAAAGCCAAAACAGGTATCATTCCGCCAGCTTTTGGCGGGTTTAGCTCGGTACGTCATCGATTCGGGGGTGTTTTCTCAACGCTTGGTTGCTCTGCCGCCACGTTGGTTCTTAGTACGTTGGTTCTTAGCTGGTCACTCGAAGGCTCTCTAACCTCTTGCTGTATCAAAAGCCGTATAATCGTCGGTCTCTAGCGGTACGGTGATTCCAGATAGCAGTTGCAACTCAAGCCATAAGAACCCCAACGCAACAGGCATCATCAAAAAACCGGCCCAATCGTGAACGGCGTGTTTCACCGCATCGCTCTCGGGAAAAGCCATATAAAGTAGAGCCGTTGCGGTAATGCGAATCACATTGGTCAGTAGAGCGATCGGAATAGCACTGAGAAGAATCGCCAAACGATCCCACCAAGGCCGATTGATAATCATTGCCATCGCTACAGCCATCGCACCGAAGATCGTTCCCATCCGCAAGCCGCTACATGCGTCGGCCACGTCCAGCGGCAATTGGTCGATCATAATGCGGTTTCCCTCGCGCAAAGCGGGGACACCAAGAAGCTGCAAAGTCCAAGCACTAGATATTGCTGCTGCCTTCTGTAGGGTCAAGAGAATCGGGCCCTCTAAAATATGAGGCAGCGGAAACATGAAAACTAAAAACCCTAGTGGAGGCCCTGCCCAACGCAGCATGGAAGTTCCCCCCACCAATTGGCAAATTCCTAACAGAGCCCCGACATAGGTCAAACGGTCTGTAGGGTTTTGGTCGTAATACGAGGCATATAATCGTAATAGCAGGCAAGCGAGAATGATCGCTACGCCGATCCATCGTTCGCCAGACGAGACCGTAGTGAGCTTGACGTGGCGAATGTGGAAGAAAAACAAGGCGATCAGGACCATCACTTCAACGAGCCCCATCCATCCGGTCATCTCAAAGTAGCCTGCCGCAGAAAGTACGTTCGCAGTCACACAGCCGGCGACAACCAAGGCTGAGATCTGCACCTCTTTCGAGCTGAGATTCACAGGCAAGCCCGAGCGAAGCCAAAAGAGAGCCCCGGCAAATATGGGGACGATCCAGCCATGAGAATAGAGGTCGTTTCCCCAGTAGCTCGACGTGTAGGTGAGCATGTTCCAATAGGCAGCAGTGAGGGCTAGCACAAATGCACCAAATACTAGCCAAGCCGCCTTGTTGTCAGCTTCGTCAAGATAATGGCCTTCGGCCTCGGCAGAGGGATGAAAAGGGTGGCTTTCTGACGGCATTCCGTAACTCTCTTCTTGGGTTATAGCTTGTGGCACTTCGCCACCGTAAGACTCCAGCTTATCCTATGACGGTACTTGTCAAAAGGAAAATGCGAGAATAGGCAGTCGATGTACTCAACTGGTTTTGCGAAAAATCTCTTGGTTTTCTGGCCCCTACATGCGGCAACATCGTTCGATTCCGGGCAGTCGCTAGGACTGCGGCGATTCTATGCTGATCGCGAGACACTCTGAAGCCGCACCAACCCGCCGCAACAATTTTCCGGTCAGCGCGACCGGACACCCAGCATACGTGGTTAGTGCTTCTCAAAGACTGTTCCGCAGGAGTAGGCCTAGCCAGCACCGCAACCAAAAGAGGGCAAGACTGGGGACCCCATTAGACAGCACGTTCCAGGCCTGAAAAGGCCGAGCCCTAAACCGAGAATACGCAAGCATCTGCAATCTGTCAAACGAGCCAGCGGCCTGAGCGGCTGCTTGGAAGGCGACTTTGGGGATCCTGAGAGAGAGCTTTCCTATTCAGCCCATTCTTCCAATCACCCTTAATTAGCGGGCACTAAGGATGCTATCGCCTTTCAAAACACGGCTTTGCTTCGTCTCGCGGACGAGCTTTTCGGGATTTTGTCGAGAGAGGGCAAAGTCGATGTCAAGGTTTACCGATTATAGGCAATGTAACTGTCAAGGAGATCTTGACGCCCGGCTGTAACCCCAAGCCCTGCTGGCACCAGCGGGCAAGCTTAAATAATCACTCGCTGCGAGATTCCATGATGAAATCGTCTCCTCGAATCCCACTCGAATTTGGCAAAGCCATTGCGCTCTGTGCGTTCCTGCTTAGTACGTCGGGATGTACGGCCCTTCTGGCGCCGCGGGAGCCTTTTCCGGCAACCCCCGCTGAGCCGCCGATCGAGAGCCTCGTGCCCCGCGAACTCGACAAGGTTGCGATGCCAATTTATCGGATCGAAGCGCCCGACATCTTGCTTATCGAAGGCGTGAAGCTCGTACCCAAGTCGCCTCACAAGATCGAAACCTTCGACGCCATCCTTGTTCGTGTCGAAGGCGAGTTCCCTGAACAGCCGATCGACGATGCGTATAACGTCGATGCCGATGGCACAGTCAACTTAGGACCGACTTACGGACGAGTTAAAGTCGTAAACCTGACCATGGACGAAGCCGAGAACGAGATCCGTTCGCAGTTGGCTCAAATCTTATCCGATGTGGAAGTTTCGGTTTCGTTGCTTCAGTCGGCTGGCGCACAACAAATAACCGGCCAACATTTGGTAGGACCCGATGGCCGTGTCCAACTCGGAACCTACGGCTCGGTATTCCTTTCGGGCAAGACGATTGAAGAAGCTCGCGCAGCGATTGAAGAACAGCTGTCAAAAAAATTAGAAGAGCCTGAAGTGTTTGTTGACATCCTGGCTTACAACAGCAAGGTCTATTACATCGTGACCCAAGGCGGTGGCTTCGGAGACGATGTTGCCCGGCTGCCGATTACCGGAAACGAAACGGTTCTGGATGCCGTAGCCAACGTCAGCGGCATCTCGCAAGTTTCGTCGAGAAAACTATGGATCGCACGCCCCGCACCCAACGGCGTAGGCTGCGAGCAAATCTTGCCTGTCGACTGGAAAAGCATCACCCAAGGAGCCTCAACGGCAACCAATTACCAGCTCATGGCAGGAGATCGATTGTATATTGCCGAAGCTCCTTACCTGAAGTTTAGCACGATTCTCGCCCGAACTCTCCGACCATTCGAGTCGGTCTTTGGCGGCCTCTCGTTGGCAACTTCGGCACTCAACCGTATCTCAAGATTTGGTCTGAATACGTTCTAGAATCTCCAAGTTACTTTTCAGCCTGCTTTGTATCAAACTATTTTCTCTCGCAGAGAGACTTGCTAACCGTGTTCACCTGGTCGCAAAGCCAAGTGCAACTACAAGGATGTTCGTCATGGCCAAAATTCGAGTCACTTCAAATTGCCTTACTCTTGCGTGGATGGCGAGCTTGCTTAGTTTGGCGGTCGCCGCCTTGGATATGCCGAATGCGGCAGGAGCGCAAGTCGGCGTCTGCCGGCCAGGTACTCCTTACCCGTGTGCGGCAGATGGAACTTGTCGTCCCAAGCGGGAAACATTCGGAAGCTACCACACGCGTTGGCGCCCTTGGCCTGGCGATCCTCAACAGGCAGTTTCCACACTCGACGACGACCAAACGCCTGACGACAAGCAGGAACTCAAAGGCTTTGAACGTCCGACTCCAGAAAAAGAAGGGAATCGCGCACCTGCCAAAACCAATGCGTTCCAATCGTCTGAGACGGAGCCCGAGACGGACGCTTCAGAAGCTGCGACAGAAGAACAAGAACCTGCGACGGACCTGCCGGCGGAAGACCTTTTTCCCGATTTTGATGACCAAAGTAGCTACCAACTTTTGCCACCTCAAGACGACGCTCCGCCAGCATTGCCGCCGAGCCTGCGGAAATTTGCAACCTCCCACCAGCTTGCTCGGGTAGCTCTTCCCCAGCTATCGCAGACGAACCCAGTGCGACAATCTTTCGCAATCGCCCCGAACCCCGCCCGGCAGGCAACCGCGAAGAAGCCCCTGCAACAGCCCCTCAGATACCCGGCCCTCAGATACCCAGCCCCTAGATACCCGGAACCTAGCTCGGCAATCACGCAGGTGGCTGCTGAACAACGTATCAGCTCGCGTACGCATCGTCCTGCCAACATGAACCTAGTAAATCCCGCAGCTACCGGCACCCAGCAGGGGGCACAGCAAGCGATCTACTACGAAGCGACCGACAAGCCCTAACTTTTCCTTGAATTTGCCTTCGAGACTCGCCCCAGGTGGCTTGGTAACGATTACAGCGATTACCTTCTTTTCCTTGACAGTTGCACGAGACACGAATACGGTTGAGTTAATAGCCGTTTCTTCTTGCACCCGACTCTTGCAACGAAAGTCTCCCGATGTCCCGAGGATATTTGCCTGTTATTCTGACAGCCGCTTTAATCGGCGTGCTGACCTTTGTCGAAGGCTACTACATGAAGGATCGTTGGGGCTCGCTTGCTGCAGAAGCCGGCGAGCTAGGCCAAAGATTCGACCAGGTCCCCAAAGAGATCGGACCCTGGACCGGCCAGGATTTGCCGGTGGACGATCTTGTGAGTAAAACAGCAGGGGCCGTGAACTACGTTTCCCGCCTTTACACCCATAACGGCACAGGCGAGCAAGTAAAGCTTTGGCTTATCGTCGGACATTCGCGAGACATCGTGCGTCACACGCCTTCGATTTGTTACCCGGCCTCCGGATTTCGGCAACAAGGCGAAACACAACGCCATCACCTCGACACGGCCGATGGCAAAGGTGCCGTCTTCTTTACAGGCAAGTTCATCAAAGAAGACGCTTTTTCGCATCACGTCGAGCGAGTATTTTGGGCTTGGAATCACCCCGACGAACATGCCTGGGATTCCCCGGCCGACTCGAACGGACGCGAAAATGCTCGATACCATTACGGTTTGGCCCGCGCACTATACAAAATGTATTTCACGAGCGCCGTAATGCAAGATGAAGAGACGGCCAGCGAAAACGCGGCAGCAGATTTTGCGAGCGTCATGTTGCCCGCAGTCGATGCGGCACTCTTCCCCGAAACACCAGCCGCTGAGGCTCCTGAAACGAACCCCGCGAATTAATCGCGATGAATCTCCGATACGCACAAAGCCCAGGGGTTGCAACCCCTGGGCTTTGTTTATGCTTGGAGTCGTTTTATCAATTCGTCCGACAGCCCTTGCCATGCCCCCTGCTTCTCGTATGCGACAATATGCAAGCTTCCTGCTTCTCGTGTACGACAATATACCGAAGCGTGTTGTACTGGTGCTGACGATCATTGACCGGGGTAAACTTGGCTCGCTTTGCCCAGAGTTTCTTTTGCCAACCTCGCTCACGCATTACGTACCACGCATGCCTCTTGGCGTTACCAATCCAAATACGGGTATCGCGCGCCGGGAGCTTAACAAGCAGGTGGGCATGTTGCGAAGCAACGGCAGCGGCCAGGACGAATGCGCCCTGCTTGTGCAAGCGAAACACCAGCGCCATACCAACGGCTTCGCGACTGATTGAATCAAGCCGCACAAGCGGCTGTTTCATCAAAGCTCGACTTCGATGGAGTTTCGAGGTGTAAGTTCCCCGCGGAGGAGGCGTTTTATAGTCGCCTTCGACATGCTCCCGGTGATGTCGCGTACGAAACCCACGCGGGTCCCCGGGCAGCCACGCTCCATAGGCCGTTAAAATCACGTGAAACCAATGAAACTCACGGGGCGGTTGCGCAGGGCCAAGAAAACTGACACGGGATAACGGCACAGCAAATCTCCTTGCGAAGGATACATGCGTACACTGAATAATTCCCCCAATGCTAACGCACAAAGCCCAGGGGTTGCAACCCCTGGGCTTTGCAATTTTTCTTGGAAGCGAGATTCTTTTTAGAAGACTAAAAGGAATCGTCGTTTGGCTGTGGTAGGTTCTTATCGAAATTCAGAGGATTGCTAACATCAGTTATCCAAAGATCCGACCGTTTGTGATTCGACGTCATCAGCTGAGCATAGACCAAATTGTCGATCTGGTCAGAAACAAACTGCACTTGCCCCGCCACAAACGCCGCTTGTACCCCGCCAGGGTGATTGCTCGAAGGGAAGCCATAGTTGGCGTTCATTTCACCTACACTGATGGGAGGAAGAAAGCTAGGACTGTCTTCAATGCCTCCATTGATTCGTCGGAACTCTTTTCCATTAGGTGCAGTCAGGGCATCAATGATACTTTGGGGCTGCTCCCAACAAAATCCGAAATGGTATTTACGATCGGCAACCGTCGAGCCATTTGCATATCCCCAATGGGTTGCATTGATGTTTTCCGTCAGCATCATCGTTCTGGTTGTACCGTCACCTTTGGCTTGGATATAAGCAACGGTCATCTTTTTCATTGGTTCAAATGGTGACGCGTCACGGTCGTCAGATGGACCTGCCGCATTTCCACCTGGTATATTTGCTGTCCGAGTTCGATCGAAAAAGACACCATTAGCGGGGTTTTCCCGAATCCCGTTCGTACCTGGAAGCCCAGCAGGTGTGTCGCCGGTGTTGTTGATACACCCCGCGTTGCCAACGTAAGACAGCAAGGGTTCGCCTACCGTATCAGCAGGATCGCTAGGGCAGACCAAGATTTCAATCGAAGTCAACCCGTTTGGGTTTAGAATTGGATCTGTTGCACCCGGTCGGTTCCAAATATCCCACAAAGCGCCTTGTTCAAGATGAGGAAACGTCATCACCACCCAGCTGGCGCGGTTCTGATTGGCGGCAATATCGCCGGGAATTCCTAGTTTGTTGATATACCCGGGAAACTCATTCAGCGAAGTCTCGCGGATCGTCAGCGCGGTGATCAGCTGCTTAAGATTGTTCTTACAGGTGTTCGCCCGTGCCGATTCGCGCGCGGATTGAACGGCAGGCAGCAGCAAGCCGACCAGGGTGCCAATGATCGCAATGACCACCAGCAACTCGACCAGGGTAAAAGCGGTTCTTGTTGTGTGCCTCTTCTCGATTTGCCTCATCTCAAAGCCTCCTGGACGAGTGAAAGTGGATGCTACGCAAAAAGCCTGTTCCGTATCGCAAGTGCAGACCACTCGCAAAAGATAAGACGTAGCAACATTTGCCCCTACTGCGTCGAGGACAGGGCTAAACAAAAGGATGAAAAAAAGAACACTTCAACCCCGCCTCGGCGAACCCCTTAATTGTCGCAAATAGGCAGCCATTTGTCCAGTAACATGCATTTTCCCGCCAGGAGAATTGCAAAGTCATGAAATTCAAAAAAGGATTGGCCACAGAGGACACAGAGAGCACAGAGAATCCCTTGTTTTTACCTCTCTGTGTCCTCTGTGCTCTCTGTGGCTACACCTCTCATCTGTTTGTTTATTTATTTTGCAATCGTCCTGCATTTTCCTGCAGGACGACCGTAAAGTCAAAAAAACCGCCAAGGAGGCCCAGGAAATGAAAAATAAGAAAAACCGGAATTTTCAGCTCTATTTCGTTGCGACAGTCGTGTCGTCGGGGTTTAACTTCGCGTTGTAGCACTCGGTGCCCAACTTTTTTTGGTCATTGCCTTGGTTCCTCGGTTGAAAGGGGAGGGGGGGGGCTGATATCCTGGCGGGGTGTCGAAAGTCCGACACTGTGGAACGCCTCCCGGGCGCGGACACCTGAGTGTGTCGCAG
Organism: Planctomycetota bacterium; assembly: GCA_024278955.1. GTDB lineage: Bacteria > Planctomycetota > Planctomycetia > Pirellulales > Lacipirellulaceae > Bythopirellula. Next base: position 20,939 of record JAJRSE010000101.1, read on the forward strand.
CCAGAGCCATGTCAAAACGGGGCGAGAGGTTCCATTTCTGATACCAAGTTGGGAGAAAGACCAAGATGTCGATGTTCATTGGAGAAGCACTTATAGGCGATGGGAACGAAATTGCGCATATTGACCTTCTGATCGGCAGCAAGGACGGCCCCGTCGGCACAGCTTTTGCCAACGCCCTGGCCCGGCAAAGCGAAGGACACTCCAACCTGCTAGCCGTCTTGACGCCAAACCTCGCGGTGAAGCCTGCCACGGTGATGATCACGAAAGTGACAATCAAAGGCATGCGTCAAGCCGTGCAAATGTTCGGCCCAGCCCAGGCTGCGGTTGCCAAGGCGGTTGCCGACTCGGTAGGCGACGGAGTCATCTCCAAAGATGCTGCCGAAGATCTCGTCTGTGTCTGTGGCGTGTTCATCCACCCCGAAGCAGCCGACGACAAGAAGATCTACGAATACAACTACGAAGCGACCAAGATGGCCATCAAAAGTGCGATGGAAGGCAAGCCGACTGCCGACGAGATGCTTGCCGGTAAAGAAGAAGCGGCCCATCCGTTCCGTGGATTTTAGTTGACGATGAAAAAAATCCTCCTCTGCCTTGATAGCGATTGCCAGCCGAGCGTCTTCGACAGCGTGGTCGCGATCGATGCTGATGTCGACCATTTGTTGCGCCACGGCGGGGTAAAACCCGCCGAGGTGCGCGATTTGGTTCACGGCGCAATGTTCACTCGCGGTGGTAGCAAGCTGAAAAACACGGCTGTGTTTATCGGCGGCTCGGATGTCCAAGCCGGCGAACAATTGCTTGCTGCGGCCCAAAAGGCTTTTTTCGGCCCGGTTCGAGTCTCCCTGATGCTCGACAGCAACGGAGCCAACACCACCGCCGCGGCAGCAGTCGTCGCTGCGCGTCGGCATGTGCCTTTCGGACCCGAGACAACTGCTGTCGTACTCGGCGCAACTGGCGCAGTCGGCCAACGCGTGGTAAGAATGCTAGCCCAAGAAGGAGTCGAGGTGCGCGTCACCTCGCGGCGATTGCCACGGGCGGAAGGGGTCTGCCATCGAGTTTCCAAAGTGGTGAGTGGGGCTCGGCTAACGCCACATGCCACCGAGTCTTCCGATATTTCTTCCTTGGTGCAAGGGGCTCAACTAATCGTAGCCACGGGGGCTGCGGGGGTTCAGTTGCTAGACGCAAATTCATGGCAAAATGTGTCCTCGATTCAAGTTGCAATCGATCTGAACGCGGTGCCCCCTGCCGGCATCGAGGGCATTAAACCGACCGATAAGGCAACCGAACGCGACGGAAAAATCTGCTATGGGGCCATGGGGATTGGCGGATTGAAAATGAAAATTCATAAAAAAGCACTCGCCCGACTTTTTCTAGCAAACGACCTCGTGCTCGACGCCGACGAAATTTACGCCCTCGGGAAAAGTATTGATGAACGGTAGTGCTCAACGATGACGCTCTCTGTGCGACGCGCAAAAAGCGGCAACGGCTGGACCCTGGTCCCTCCGCGTGCTGCTCGCGACTGTGCCGAAGATCTCGACGAAGTGCGCGCCATGATCGCAGCCGGCGAGACCGACATCGCAATCGACGAGCTTCGATGGCTCCTAGGCAACTGCCATGAACTCTTAGACGCCCACTTTCTTCTCGGACAGCTTGCTGTCGAAGCCGACAATGATCTACCGCTTGCCCGTGGCCACTTTGGCATCGGTTATCAGCTGGGAATGAAAGCGCTGCGTAAGGCCAAACGCCCGAAGCCAGTGCCGGTGCTACATCCGGCCAACCGGACTTTCTTCGACTGCGGCCGCGGCTTGGTCTGGTGCCTGCACGAGCTGAAGAAACCCAAAATGGCCATTGAAATCGTCGAGCAGCTTTTGGAACTTGACCCGACCGATCCGTTAGGACTGGCTAGCTGGATTGATGAGATTCGGACCGAGGGTTTGACGGTGGTTCACCTTGGAACGCTTTTCCCCAAGGGGAAAGCGGAAAGCGAAAAGCGGAAACAGGCGGACGAATAGCGATTGGTGCTTGGCGGTTAAAAAACTGTTATCTGATTCCCTGCGACGCGATCTCAGCTCCAGAATTGTCGGTCGAGCATTCGGTAGTTGATTGCTTCGCTGATGTGATCGAGGCCGATGGCGTCGGCTCCGTCGACGTCGGCGATTGTTCTGGCTACGCGGAGCACTTTGTCGTGTGCTCGGGCGGAGAGGCCCATTTTGTCGACACTTTGTTCCAGCAGCTTTCGGCAGGGCTCGTCCACAGGGCAAAGTTCTCGTAGCTCTCGCGTGGTCATTTGGGCATTGGTTCGTGTTGGCGAACGAGAAAATCGCTCGGTTTGCCGCTGCCGGGCTTCAACAACCATCTGGCTCATTGACTGGCTGTTGGTCCCGTCTGCCGTGGCAGAAAGTTCGCTGAACGGTACCGCCGGCACCTCGACATGAAGGTCAATCCGGTCAAGAAGCGGGCCGCTGATGCGTGCCATGTAGCGTTCGACTTGGGGAACACTACAGTGGCACTCGCGGCGTGGGTCGTTCCGGTAGCCGCAGGGGCAAGGGTTGAGCGAAGCAATCAGCATGAAATCGGCGGGGAAGTCGGTTGAGCAGAGGGCTCGGCTAATCGTCACCTCTCCATCTTCCAGAGGCTGTCGCAAGACTTCAAGCGTTTGACGGTTGAACTCGGGAAGTTCATCTAAAAACAAGACGCCGTTGTGGGCCAAGCTAATCTCGCCAGGCGAAGGGACCGAGCCGCCGCCCACCAATCCAGCATTGCTGATCGTATGGTGCGGAGCCCGATAAGGACGCCGGGCGAGCAGCGGCTTGCCGCGTGGCAATTTTCCCATGGCACTATAAATTCGAGTGGTCTCGATCGATTCTTCTGCCATAAGACCGGGTAAGATCGAGGGGACCCGCTTGGCCAACATCGTTTTGCCCGACCCGGGCGGGCCGATCATCAGCAGGTTATGATTTCCGGCTGCTGCTAACGTGAGAGCACGCTTGGTCATTTCCTGGCCGCGGACGTCGGAAAAATCGATGTCATAGCCGCCTAGCTCGTCGAAAATCTCGTCAAGCCGCGAAGGAGTTGGATCGATGGACAGCTGGCCCGAAAAGAAGGCTGCCGCCTGGGTTAGGCTGTTGACCGGGATCACCTCCAACCCTTCGACAACGGCTGCCTCGTAAGCGTTGGCCGAGGGCACAACAATCCCGCGTGCCCCGTTCTGTGCTGCCGCAATCGCCATGGAGAGGGCACCTTTGATCGACCGGGTGTTACCATCTAAGGCCAATTCGCCGACGACGGCATATTGATCGAAAAAATCAGAATCGACTTGCCCACTGGCGGCCAGAAGACCTACGGCGATTGGCAAGTCGAACGAAGCCGCTTGTTTTGGCAACTCCGCCGGGGCGAGGTTGATTACCACCCGATTTTGCGGTCTCACGTACCCGCTATTAACGATCGCCCTTTCGATGCGGTGGATACTCTCTTTGACAGCCGCCTCGGGCAGGCCGACCAAAATGACCTTCGGCATCGCGGCCGGGGAAACATCGACTTCGACCTCTACAGCCAGGGCGTCGATGCCCAGTAGGCTCAGAGTGTGCAGCTTGGCGAGCATGGTTTTTCGCCTTATTGTTGGAATAGGGAGAACTCGACCAGGAAGTAGTGAACGTGTGTGTACACCCGGATTATCCCAGTTGCAAGGGTTAAATTTCTGAAAATGCCATGCAATGCTAACGATTGGGGCAATTGGGGCGTTGCCCAGGCGAGTTTGGCTCTTCCATCCCCGTTTCTGCATGGTCTCAGCCGGTTGCCGCGTCGTGGACGGCAACTTATACTCATCGCTCCACTTCAGCCGACCTCCATTTCAGCCGACGGAGAGGCTGCTGTCATGCACACTTAGGATTTTTGGTGGATCGCGCGAACCAAACCCGAGGTGCAGCCGTAGCGGTTGATGGCTTAATATATGCTGCCGTTTTCCTGGCCGCGTGATTATACTTGTTCCATACCACTTTTCTGTCCTTTTCAATCGTATCGATCTATGAGCGAAGAAATAGTTGTCCAAACGCGAGCACTTTCTAAGGTGTACCGCGATTTTTGGGGTCGCCAAAAAGTACGTGCCCTCAAGTCCCTCGATCTGGAGGTACGTCGTGGCGAGGTCTTTGGCCTGCTAGGTCCGAATGGCTCGGGCAAGACGACCACGATCAAGCTGATCCTTGGCTTGTTGTTCCCCACGGCTGGCGAAGCGTTGGTTTTTGGGAAGGGAGCCTCGGACGTTGGCAAGAACGAACGTCTTGGCTATCTGCCGGAGGAGTCGTATCTGTACCGGTTTCTCAACGCAGAAGAAACACTCGACTTCTACGCGCGGCTTTTTGACATGACGCCCGAGCAGCGAGAAGAGCGAGTCGACGCACTGATTAAGCAGGTGGGCCTCGATCGGGCGCGTAAGCGTCAGCTTCAGGAATACTCTAAGGGGATGACCCGCCGAATTGGACTTGCCCAGGCGCTGATCAACAATCCCGATCTTGTGCTGTTGGACGAGCCAACAAGCGGGCTCGATCCGATTGGTACGCGGGAGATGAAGGATATGATCCTTCGGCTGAAGGACGAAGGCAAAACGGTGATCATGTGTAGCCATCTGCTGGCCGATGTTCAGGATGTTTGCGATCGGATTGCGATCTTACACCAAGGCGAGCTGAAAGAATTGGGGCGAGTTGATACCCTGTTGACCGTTGCCGATGTCACGCAAATTCGTGCGAAAGGGCTTTCTAAAGACTGTCAGAACGAATTGCGCGACGTGATTTCGCGTCATCATGGCGAATTGCTCGAGATGGACAATCCGACCACGACCCTTGAAGAACTCTTCCTTTCGATCGTCAGCGATAGCGAAGCTCGACCTGGCCGGCGTGCTAAGGTCGAAGAAGTTGCGGATGCTTCTCCTTGATCGAACCCGACTGCGGGGTGTGTTGCATCGCAGCGATTGAATTTTCTTTCCCCTGTCCCCAGCCTCTTTTCTCTTAGCTCTTACTCCGATGGTTCTTGAAGACGAAATCCTGCCTTACATGCAGTGGCTCTTGGGCGGCGAAGGCTCCCAATGGGGGGCGTTGCCACAGTTTGCCCTCGTGATGCTTGGGATTGCCCTGCTGGCCTTGGTGGTAGGCTACCTGTTTGCTGCGGCACGGCATGGAATTTTGGGAGGCGGCGATCTGGTTTTCCAAACCGTCTCGTCGGGGTTTCGCGAAATGCTGGAAATGTCTCCGCGACGAGTCTGGGCACTTGCACGGCTTGCGATGAAAGAGGCGTGGCGCCGGCGAGTTGTCGTTGGACTCGCGGTGTTTTTGCTCGTTCTGCTTTTTGCGAGCTGGTTTTTGCAAACCAATCACCAAGATCCAGCCAAGCTCTACATTAGCTTTGTTTCAACGGCAACGACCTACCTGGTGCTAGGCATTGCCCTGTTGCTAAGTGCGTTCAGCCTGCCCAACGATTTTAAGACCAAAACCATCTACACCGTGGTGACCAAGCCGGTACGAGCAGGCGAAATTATTCTTGGGCGAATTATTGGTTTTTCGCTTGTCTGTACTACGTTGCTGGCCGTGATGGCGTTGTGCAGCTATGTGTTTGTCATCCGTACGCTAGATCACCGGCATCAAGTCGATGAGCAAAGTCTTACTCGTACCGAATCGGCAGGCGAGCTGCTCGGTTTTAAGGGCCGCACGACCCTAGACGCATACCATCGGCATGATGTTCAGTTAGATGCCGAAAGCAGTGGCGACTCGCGTGACGGTGCTGACTTGGGTGCGATTGGTAATTTTGGACACACGCACTCGATTCGAGTTCGTGGCGACGGGCATGAGGTGATGCATGCTGAGGGAATCATGCAAGCAAGGGTGCCCCATTGGGGCAAGCTTCGATTCAAAGACCGCCAGGGTGTCGAAAAAGAGCACGGTATCAATGTTGGCAACGAATGGACTTACCGCAGCTTTATCGATGGCAACTCGCAGGCGGCTGCGATTTGGACGTTTGCAGATATTAACGAGTCGCTCAAGTCCCAAGAAGGGGGCTTGGATCTTGGCTTGATTGTGCGGGTGTTTCGCACGCACAAAGGGATTGTTGGTCAAGCCATTAGCGGCGGTTTTTTGGTTCGGAATCCAGAGACGGGCGTGCAAAGCGAACTGGTGACTTTTGAGGCTTTGGATTCCAAGATTTCTAAAATGTCGCTTCAACGTAAACAAATCAGTACGGATGGCACCGAGCTTGATCTTTTTGAAGACCTTGTGAGCAGCAATGGCCGGCTAGAAGTCGTCGTCCAGTGTATGGAACAGGGGCAGTACTTTGGCTTTGCCCAACCCGACTGTTATCTGCGTCTTCCTGAGGCTTCGCCGGCATTGAACTATGTAAAAATGTACTTGAGCATTTGGGTGCAGATGGTAATCGTTACGTCAATCGGAGTTGCGTCTAGTGCTTTACTGAGCGGGCCGGTCGCCATGATGCTGACGGTTTCTTTCATTCTGCTTGGGTTCTTCCGCGATTTCTTTGTGGAAGTGGCTACGGGAGTCTCCTACGGCGGTGGACCAGTTGAATCGTTAGTTCGACTGGTTACCCAAATGAACGTCATTAGCCCGATGGAGCCGGGCGTTGGAACTTCGATGATCAAAGGAGCCGATACCGTTTTGCAAGGCTTTATGCTAAGTGTGGCTCAAATACTTCCCGATTTTTCTTCTTTTAGCACCGCTGATTTCGCAGCTCGGGGTTTCAGTATTCCTACCGATCGCGTGCTACAAGACTTAACCACGTGCCTAGCCTACGTGGTTGGGCTCGCGGTGATTGGCTACTTTCTGCTCCGAACACGTGAGGTCGCCAAATGAGCGAGCATCGTTCGTTTTACCGAAAAATCACTTACCTTGTACTGATCGCAGTGCTGCTATTCCCTATTTCTCAGCTGGGTTCTCCCTCGACGTTGGAAGACCGGAAGGGGGGATATTTGGCCCAACTCCGTACCGACTACAACCTGGGCCAAGCCAATTTGGGCGACATCGATCCGTCGAGCGAAACCATCCGACTCGCAACCCTTGGGATGCGAGGCATTGCGGTTTCGCTTTTGTGGAGCAAAGCGACGGAATTTAAGAAGAAAGAAGATTGGACTAGCTTTCGTGCCACGCTCGATCAGCTTTCCAAACTACAACCTTACTTTATCTCTTTCTGGCGATACCAAGCTTGGAACCTGTCTTACAACGTTTCGGTAGAGCTGGACGATGTTCGAGATCGTTATCACTATGTGAAACGGGGCATCGAGTTTTTGAAGAAGGGCATCACTTACAATCGCTTTAGCCCTTATCTGCTTTCGGACCTTGGTTGGTTTATTGGCAACAAGATAGGCCGTGCCGACGAAAAAAAGCTTTACCGAAAGATGTTTAAGCTGGACGACGATTTCCATCCTGAAAATCGACCGTCGGAGTTGCGCGACAACTGGCTGGTTTCGAAGAAATGGTATTTGGATGCTATTTCGGCGGTAGACGATCATAAAAAGAGCCTCGGCAAAAAGAATCCTACGACTTTCTTCGTCAGGCCTGCGATGGCCCATATCAATTACAGTTCTGCGATTGAGAACGAAGGAACTTTCGGAGAAAAAGCGAGGATTGCCTGGGCAACTTCCGAGCGACTATGGAACAGCTATGGGAATCGAGCCATGAGATCGTCGCGAGGTTTCATGATCCAGCTGTCTTCTTACGATCGTAGGTTAAAAGAGACAGAGGAACTGGAGCAGCAACTGGAGAACATGATCCCCGGGGCACGCGAGGACCTCCTGGCCGAGCGAAGGTCGATGCTCACGCCCGAGATGCTGGCTGTTGTTGACCTCGAAAACGAGAACCTCTCGGAAGAGCAGTACACTCTTCGTGCCGAAGCTCAGGAAAAAATCAAGCTCGACCCCACAGACTTCACCGACTACATCGCGGAAAAGGCGCCTGAGAAAAGCACCGAGGCGAGGAAGCTAATGAACCGCATCGCCGAGTACCAAACTTACCTTTTTCTCATACGTAATAATCGGCAAGTTGCGAACTATGAGTACTGGGAAAATCGATGCAAGTTCGAGCAAACGACCGAGGCATTGCGAGCCCGTGAAGTTGCTTACCTTGCCCGCCGCACTTTTCTCGACGGCGATTTACTCGAAGCCAAGCGGATGTACGAAGAGAGCTTTGGCTTGTGGGCCAAAGTCCTTGCCGATTTCCCCTATGTCGAGGAAGATTCGACCACCGGGGCTGACATTATGGAGTACATCCTCAAGTACCGCGATGTTCTTGTGCAGCTCGACTTAACGCTAAACGACGAGGAGATTCACAACCAGTTTCCTCTCTGGGATTTCCTCGAAATTAACGATGCCGAAAGAGATTTTACTGAGGAAATCGAGCTGCACCATGGTCGCTCTTCCAAACAATAAAGAGGGCGACAATCTCTGGAACCGTCAAAACAGCGGTTTTTTATCGCTAGGAATCCGCGGCGAGTCGCTCGAAACCATTATCTAGCAAGCAGTTCCGGCATCTTGCGAAATTAGTCCAGAGAGTTATCTGCTCACTTGTTCTTTTGAACACAAACCGCACTTTCGCCGCAGGCTAGCCCCCCTTAGAATCGTCGGCTTACCATCCCTTTCTTAAAAGCCCAGAAAAGCGGGCACTTGGAAAAGCGACCCTTGCAAACGCGATTCAGATTTCGCGAACTGGTCCTTTCCGCACGACGAGTCTCATCATGCGAATTGTAGTTCTTGGGGCGGGTACGGTTGGCGGTTCGATAGCGTCGCTGCTTTGCCTGCATCGCCATAGTGTCACGGTTGTTGATATCGACGGAGACAATGTCCGCCGTATTAACGATACGCTCGACGTGCGAGGCATCACAGGCTCGGCATCTCAGTCGAGCATCTTGTTTCAGGCGGGCGTTGGCAGTGCGGATCTCTGCTTAGCGGTCACTGGCGATGACGAGGCGAACATCGTTGCTGCAAGCATGTCGAAAGCCATGGGCGCGAGACGCGCCGTCGCCCGTGTCTATGCTCCTGTATTTCGTGACTTGAGTACCTTCGACTACCAACGTCACTTCGGCATCGACCGTCTGTTGAGCCTCGAACACCTGACTGCCTTGGAGCTTGCTCGCGGAATTCGGCATCCGGGTTCGGTTGCGGTTGAAAATTTGGCACGGGGCGAGCTCGAAGTACACGAGGTAGCTGTTGCGTCGGACGAAAAAGGCGTCGGGAAGCCGCTGAAAGATTTGAGTCTTCCGCCTGGGGTTCGGATGGGTTCGATCACCCGTGGAGGCAAGACTTGGATTGCTGGTGCCGAAGACAAGATTGAAATCGGCGATCGACTAACGATCATCGGTATGCGGTCAGAAATGGACGAAGTCAAATCGCTGTTCTGCTCTGATCGCAATTCCAAGCTCGGAGTCGTGATCGCAGGCGGGGGAGAAACCGGCTACCATTTGGCCAATGCGTTGGAGGGACAACGGTTTGCAGTTGTCTTGATGGAGCAGGATCGGGAACGATGCGACTTTTTGGCCGGGCATCTAAAAAGTACGGTGGTTGTGAATCAGGATGCCACTCGACGAGCGAACTTAGAAGAAGAGCGTGTTGGAAGCGCCGACGTTTTTGTTGCTTGCACCGGAGACGACGAAAACAACATCATGGCCTCTGTCGAGGCACGCGATATTGGTGCAGAAACGATCATGGCTCTGGTGAGCCGCCCCGATTATGCTCACGTTGTCGGAAAGCTCGGAATCGATCGGGTTGTGAGCCCTCGCGAAGTCATCGCAAAACAAGTTTTGGGGTATCTCACGTCGGGCCCCGTGGCTTCAAGAACCCACCTGGGCGACTTGGGAGATATTAGCGTCCTTGAACTCGACGTGCTTCCGAATGCTCCGGTGACAGAACACGTTTTGGCCAGTTTGAAACTGCCCGAGCAATGCCTTATTGCGGCGGTAATTCACGAAGGCTTTGCGAAAGTTCCGGGGGGGCACGACCGATTGTTACCCGGTGATACCGTGGTAGCGCTCGTGTCTGACGAAGTGATTGACGAAGTTGAAATCATGTTTACCGCCCCCAAGAGCTAGTTTGAAACCAGATGAACCACCGCCTCGTATTTCTATTGCTCAGCAAGATCACCTGGCTGATTGGGCTTACCATGGCCTTCAGTCTTCCGGCTGCTTGGCCAGAAGTCGGTGGCCATTCCGAATTTGAATCCCATGGTTTTTACGCCTTGCTGTCGTCGATTGCTATCTGTGCGTTCACGGGAGGCGCATTGCGTTTTTTGGGCAGGTCGGCTCCCGAGACCCTCTATCGCAAAGAAGCGATGGCAATTGTCGGACTCAGTTGGGTGCTTGCTACCGTTTTAGGCGCTTTTCCTTTCTTGTTAGCTAAGGTCGTTTACACGAGTGTGGATGGAGTTGAGGTGCCGATGGGCATCGCGGAATCGTTGTTTGAAAGCCAATCAGGGTTTAGCACCACCGGTGCCACGATACTTACGGATATTGAAAATGAAAAATGGGTCCCGCGATGTATTCTCTTCTGGAGGTCCAGCACGCACTTCTTGGGCGGCTTAGGAATTATCGTGCTCTTTGTGGCTGTTTTAGGGCAAGGCTCTGCCGGCAAGGCGCTGATGCGCGCCGAGATGCCTGGGCCAAGCAAAGAAGGTTCGCACGAGCGAATGCAACACACGGCCTTGATTTTCGCGGCGATCTACTGTGCCTTGAATCTTATTTTAACTCTTATTCTTAAACTCGAGGGAATGACTTGGTTTGAATCCCTTTGCCATGCTTTTGGCACCATGGCAACCGGAGGATTTAGTACGCTCAACGGAAGCCTTGGGGGATTTGAATCCAAAGCAATCGAATATACGGTCATCTGCTTCATGCTCTTGGCGGGAACCAATTTCGCTCTGCTCTATTTCTCGCTTCTTGGTAAACCGGGCATGTTGTTTAGCGATCCTGAGTGGCGGACGTATACGGGTATTATTGTCTTATCTACGTTAATTGTGATGGGCATGGGTATCTGGGTTACGACCGACTTTAATGCCCAAGGCGATTTGTCCTCCCAGGAGGAGGTCGAAACCGCATTCCGCGATGGTCTTTTTCAGGTGGTCGCCATCATTACGACAACAGGCTTTGGCACGGCCGACTTTGACCTCTGGAACAATTTTAGCAGGGCTTTGCTGATCGTACTTATGTTTGTCGGTGGTTGTGCGGGCAGCACTGGTGGCGGCATGAAGGTGATTCGCCACATTCTTTTCGTGAAAATTCTAAGTCGAGAAATCGAACATTCTTTTCATCCTTCGGTGGTGCGCCACATTCGACTGAAAGGCGAACCTCTTACCGACCCGGAATTGCCACACAATATTTTGGTCTACTTTGGATTGGTCGCCCTCATTTTTGCTGTGAGCACTCAGGTACTAGTCGGCATTGAGCCCGATTCAACTTGGGTTGACGCAGGGCAACCCGTTTCGAACAAGCTGGTAGATTCCGCGAGCGCAGTCGCGGCGACCCTGCATAACATTGGGCCAGGTATTGGAATCGTGGGTCCGACGCAAAACTATGCCCCCTTCTCTGCCCAATCGAAGCTGCTGTTTACCTTTTTAATGATGTTAGGCAGGCTCGAATTGTTTGCAGTCTTGGTGTTGATCGTCCCAAGTTTTTGGCGCGATCGATAGATCCTCGGTAGACCGTGCTAGTAGCCGCGTCAGGCCCGCCCTATAATGCATCGCGACTTATATAGGGCCTCACTCTGCCCGCGATGCGACTCCCTCTAGCATGAGTTTGACCGATCATGGCACAGCCCCAAGGTTCTCTTTACGAAATTCGTTGGAACGAAATTTTCCCTTGGCTGATCCTCGTGCGCGCGTTGCGTGTGTCGGTTATGGTTCGCGTCTTGGCGTTTGCCTTGGTTGGAGTGCTTCTGACCGAAGGGGGCTGGTTGGGCATCGACCGAGTTTTCACCGAAGACTCTGCCGGACTGGAGCAACTGACCGATCGATTGGAGAGATCCTCTTTAGCGGACTCGGCTTCGATATTACAAGTAGTCGAAAAATTGCAAGTTGTCGAAAGCGTACCCCAATTGGAAGACTTCGCAAGCCGCACAAGCTCGGGGCCCTTGGTTCGAGCTTGGTCGTGGTTGGCCCAACCGTTTGCGAAGCTGACCAACCGCGAAACAAGCTGGCGACGTTCGTTGGCGTTGTTGCTGAGCGGTATTTGGACGATCGTTGTATGGTCGCTTCTGGGTGGGGCTATTTCGCGAATTTCTGCTGTTTATCTCACGCGAGGCGAAATGCTTGATCCGCGAGCGGCCTTCAAGGCTTCGCTCGCCAAATGGGGATCGACAGCCGCGGCCCCGTTGATCGTCCTGCTGGGCGTTGCTGCGTTGGCAGTTCCCATGGTTTTGTATGGACTCCTTGTGCGGCTTGATATCTTTGCCATGTTTTTTGGCTTGCTCTGGGTCTTAGTGCTCGCTTGGGGCATGTTGCTTGCGCTAGCGATGCTCGGGCTACTGTTAGGCTGGCCCTTGATGTGGGCGACCATGAGTGTTGAACGTACCGATTCGTTCGATGGAGTAAGCCGCTGCTATGCGTACGTCTATCAACGACCCTTGCATCTCGTGTTTTATGTTCTGGTCGCATCTTGCCTTGGTTTTTTTGGTGAGTTTGCGGTCAGCTGTTTTTCTGTTGCTGCGGTAGCACTCTCGGAGTGGACCATTAGCTGGGGAGCAGGCAACGAGCGAACTGCCGAGTTGGTAACGAGGGCAGGCGCAGATGCTCAATCGGCATTGAGTACGAACCCGAGCGTTATGGCGAGTGTTGGCATAAGAGCAATACAGTTTTGGAAGTGGACGCTCGAGGCGATTGTCGCCTCGTACGCGGTCGGATACCTCTGGTCTTCCTCGGTTGGCATTTACTTGCTTCTGCGTCGGCACATCGATTCAACCGAGATGGATGAGATCGCGTTGGACTTGGGCCAGTTTCCGCAAAGTGGCTTGCCTGACCTAGAGGCCGACGAATCGGGTGTGCCAGAGGTCAAGAAGAAAGAATCTTGAGAATAACGAACGACGAAATTAAGAATGTGGAATGGACGAGGCCTTGTCGAACCATTGCCTAAAGCGGGTTTATTTTGACAGGATAAAACAGGATGGACGGGATCATTCGGTCGAATCCTGTTCGTCGGTTAAAATCGGGGCACTCTTCAAGCAGTTTGGCAAGCAGCAACGTACTGAACGCATCCAAAAAATCAAATAGTCGAAAGCTTTGTACAACGGATGATAATACTGGTTCATCCGACTAAAGCGTACATGGCTTACAAAAAGGTGGACATGCTGTTCCAGTAAGAAGTGATTGAACGACTTCTTCCAGGAAGGTATCAGCATGTCCACACGTTTGTTGTACCACGCA
>JAJRSE010000102.1 GCA_024278955.1 Planctomycetota bacterium
CACGTTTTTCACGTTTTTCACGTTTTTCACGTTTTTCACGTTTTTCACGTTTTTCACGTTTTTCACGTTTTTCACGTTTTTCACGTTTTTCACGTTTTTCACGTTTTTCACGTTTTTCACGTTTTTCACGTTTTTCACCGTTTTTCACCGTTTTTCACCGTTTTTCACCGTTTTTCACCGTTTTTCACCGTTTTTCACCGTTTTTCACCGTTTTTCACCGATCTCGGGTGCTTTGGCAAGGCTGATGGCAACGATTGTTTTCTCAGACTGCTCGATGCGACAATTTTCCGGTCTGGGTTTCCGGCATGCTAGGGCTTGCTACTTTGCTTTTTTGGTGACGCGACTTTTTGTACCAGACGCTACATGGCAGATCATTTGCTGAGGAAGCAAAAAAACAGCAGGCAGGCCGGGTTCGTGAGAGCCCAACCTGCCTGCTTTCTATGAATACCCCTTGGCCGAACAGGAGGCTTAAACGGCCAAGAAGGAAGGGCTATGCAAAACGTGCCCTCGTTATCCCAATCATACCTAAGCAAAGGATTACAAGTGTCGATGGTTCAGGAATTACGTTCGGATCGATTTCAATTCCTGGGCCAACCATGAAGTCCTTCTTCGCGATGAAAGCGATTGATCCCGCTTCGCTGAAGGCGGCCAGTTGGTTGTCGACAACAATTTCAGCTTTCGTAACCCCTAAGTCGTAGGAGATCCCTTCGTTTGCTAGAATCGGAGCAAATTCGATCAACTGGGCAATCGACCAGAAGGGGTCGCTTGGGATGGACATCGTCGCATCAACCTCAAAGGTGGCACTCGCCTGAACCTCGATTGAATCGAGTAGGTCAATCCCGTCTACTTGCAGAATTTCGATATCAATGATCATCCTTGCAATGACCTTGGTTAAATCGGTGCCACCGAACAAGGAGAAATCGCCCCCTTCAGAAAAAAGGAGTGACGTAATTCCTGCACCATCAACCGTCTCGACCGTGAAGTTGAGCTGCACGTCGGTAAGATCTGCGGTGCCGCCTAGCGACTGGGCAGCGAATCCAGCCGGATCGAAGTCGAGCTTATTGACAATCACTTCGGGCTCAAGGAAGCCGCCGGGAGGAGCTGGCAGGGTATTGGGTGTTTCGGTCACGTCCAAGTAGAAGGTCGAACCGCCTCCTGAGATATCGTCAAAATCGCCGTGATTGATCGGCGCGGCGAACGCCGTAGCGGCAAACGCGTAACAGCATCCTACTGTCATGACTGCCAAAACGGCACGTGATGAACTGAAAAATTTCTTTCGCATACTTTTCCTATTTCTTTGGTGTAAACTCATGAGTCTTTCCTCTTTTTGAAAAATGGTGCCCCAAACGCTAGCGGAGATACGCTCCGCCTCAGGTCATTCGCTGGACAATTGCCAGATTGCTTCCAACGTGTTTGTGAAACGCTATTTACTGCCTCACTAAAAAAGCGACGCACAGAAATTTCGGTCCTTCCGATCGCGCATTGCAACCCTCAGGCTCGTGAAATCTCTAACGTCGCTTTAAGTAATTAGCGTTTCCTTTTTTTTGACCCCGAAGGAGCCTTCTTGCATAGCAAGAATTCTAAGGCGAAGCCCGTGCCGTATAACGGTCGGCTTCCTAGCCAACCGCTCACCGCCTTTCTAGCAAAAGGCGATAGCTCTCTTAACTTGCTGAAAAAGTCAACAAAAAAAGAGCAGCTCCAATGACCTTTCAGCACACTCCCCCATCTGGGGAAACTTGTGTGATGAAAAATGCGTTGGAGGTGCTCTGAATTAGCGTTACCTGTTTTGAATTACTTCCTTCGCGTTTTTATCGAGAAGCTACAAAAAAAGCGACTTCCAGAAACTTTTCATCGACGCACCCCTAGAGGGTACAGGAAAAAAAGACTCTGGAAATCGCTCTAATTAGCGTCACCTTAAAAAAACTAGGGAATGTCAAACTTACTTGATTAGATCTTACCTGTTAAAAAGTGCCTGGAAGGCGAAAACAACTCTTGTGGGTTCAATATAGCGATTCCGACTGATCAGTCAAGCAAACATCACGTCATTTTTCTGGCCTCCAGAAGAATTAGTGGAGCATTTCCTGATAGTGCGTGTCGCACGGACGTGTTCCAGTCACGGCACGGGCTTTTCTGCGTCAAATCGTGCTAGAGCGGAACACCGGCCTGGGACTTGCTCTAAGGCGGCAGTTTTAGGCTGTTTTCACCGTTTTCCTCCAGCATAACAGGAGTCTACGATTTGATGGTCAAATACCCGGCCCCTCACCCAAGTTGACGCTATTACAGTTGCGGCGCAAAATTGGAGTCTGCTAGCAGCTGAGGAGGTAAGCGATTTGATCCTCCGTTGGTCCTTGCTTGAAGTCATTTCAGAATTTATCCGTCGGACAAACGCCTCATGGCCAGTTTGAAAATATTGGAAGGCCACGAGCTCGGCCGCGAATTTGAGCTTGAAGGCGATCGCTGGGTTGTGGGGCGAAGCCCCGAATGTGATGTCGTCGTTGATGTGGCGGCTGTAAGTCGTCGGCATGTCATTTTGACCGACGAATCAGAGCAATTTTTTGTCAAAGATCTTGGCAGCCGCAACGGGACTTATATCAATAACCAGCGGGTAGTCGAACGAGCGCCTATCAACAATGGCGATCGGATGCTGATCTGCGATGTGCTTTTCGAATTTCGTAACCCGAAGGAAGCCTCCCAGCTTGGCGGCGTCGGGCACTCGTTTCCCTCGCTCTTAGGACCGCAAGGCGATCAATGGGAAACTGGCGAAAGCTCATCCACTGTCATGGCCACGATCGACGTTAGCCAGGCGGGGTCGATTACCTGGAAACTTTCGGCCAAGCCAGAGGCACAAATTGAAGCGATGGTCGAAATTTCTAACAATTTGGGCAACACGCTCTCGATGAAAAAGATTCTTCCCAAACTGCTCGACAGCCTATTCAAAATTTTCGTCCAGGCCGATCGGGGTTTTGTCGTCATGCGTCCTCGCCCCGATGCCCCTCTGGTGCCAGTCGCTTCCAAGGCAAGAAGGCCGGGCGACGAAGCCAATATGCGGATTAGTCGAACGATCGTCGAGCAAGCCATGCAATCGAAGCAGGCGATTCTCTCGGCAGACGCTAGCTCGGACGAGCGCTTTAATATGGCAGAGAGTATCACCGACTTTCAGATTCGATCGCTCATCTGTGCACCGCTGATCTCGAACAATGGCGATGCGCTTGGCGTCCTGCAGATCGATACTCGCGATCATCTGAGCCGATTCACCGATCAAGATCTCCACATGCTTGCCGGGGTTGCGAGCCAGGCTTCGATTGCGATCGACAATGCGAAGATGCACGAAGAAGCGATCAAGCAACGGGCTCTCCAGCGAGATCTTGAAGTGGCTAGCGAAATGCAGCATGCCTTACTGCCCACCAGTTCGCCCGAGGTGCCTGGTTACCATTTTTTTGAATTTTACGAAGCGGCCTACCTCGTTGGCGGCGACTATTACGACTATGTCCTACTGTCCGAAGATCGTTTCGCAGTCATCGTCGGCGACGTTGCAGGCAAAGGCGTTTCGGCAGCGATTTTGATGGCCAAGCTTTCCAGTGACGTACGTTTCTGGTTGGCTCGCGAACCCGATGCTGCGAAGGCCCTCGGCGAAATCAATGCCGCGTTCTCGCGTCACGATTGGGACGATCGTTTTGTTACGATGGTAGTCGCCGTGGTCGATCCGTCTACCCATACGCTAACTTTAGTGAATGCAGGGCACATGCCGCCGCTCCTGCGGAATTCGGCAGGCGAAGTCATTGAAATCGGCAGCGAAGAAGCGGGCCTCCCTATTGGAGTGATCGACGACTACCAGTACGAAGCCTACACGCGGCAACTGGAACCGGGCGATTTTGTTACGGTATTTACCGACGGTTTTAGCGAAGCGATGAACTCTGATTGCGAACTCTACGGACTCGAACGGCTCATCGAAGTTGTAGGCCACAAAGAAGTAGGCTTCGACGACTTAGGCCAGCACGTTCTTGATGACGTTCGTCAATTTGCGGGCGACTTCCCGCAGAGCGATGATATGTGTCTGGTTTGCTTCGGGCGCAAGTAGAAGAGAGGAAAGGCCTCCGCTGCTCTAGAGCCGAACTTGGCGTAGCAAAACGCCCGAGAAGATTTTTGAGCAGGTTCCTGGCTATTGCCAGTTCACCTGCAATTGGTTTTCGACACGTTCGACGCCGTCTACCCGGCGAACAAGCTCTTGTGCCATCTGTTTCTGATAGAACGTACCAACGGTGCCTTCGAGTCGAATACGACCTGCCGAGGCCTCAATTTGGACTTGGTTTTGGCTGATGTAGGGGCTGCGGTCGAGAGCAAATCTTACTTGCTCGTGCAGCGTAGAAACTGGGATGGTTGCTTCCATGGTGCTAATTCGTTGTCGTTCTAGAGAGAGGGGGACTTCAGGAGGGAGGGCAACTCTACAGAAACCTTTGACCCAAGAGAATATCGGTTACTTTTTGGCTCTCGTTGGACAATCGGGCGGATACCGATGGGGAATAGGCCGAAAAATTGCCCGGTCGTGCGGGGTCTACGGATTAGTGCGTGTCGCACGGACGTGTTCCGGTTACCGCACTGACATTTCAGCGTCAAACCGTGCAGCGGTGAGCCGCACTAATTCTTTTTAGGCCTGGGGAATTGTTGATTCAGGAGTCGATTACCTGAGCGTCGTGAAAGACGATCAACGGGAACTCCCCCCGCTGAAGAGTGGCCTATCGTCCCGCTTTACTCTGGCAAATGCTTACTAATTGCACGACTAAAGCGCATAACCGTCTTAGACGATCGATCTCTCGACTTTTTTCAGGCCTCAGGCTCATCAGTAGGCTATGTTTCATAAGAATATAGCGTATTTGCCTGCCCGCTTAGGAGCACTTCGATGCCTTTACCTGCTACCCAGTTACCCGCTCAGTTTACCGATCGACGAGAACCTGTTGGTCAGGACACTCCGGTAGGACGCGAGCGTCGTCAGTTCTCCAACAGCCATGAGGATCTCTCTCCTGAGGCTGCCGAGTTGGCACGAGCAATCGATCAATACAAGATGCAGCATCGCCGGCGATTTATTAACTTCGAAGAAATGCTTTCGATTTTCAAATCGCTTGGCTATCACAAAAGCTGAGTAATTTTCTCAGGCGAGCAAAAGGCGATTCTTCTACCCGTTTCACACATGAATCGCCCGCCAGCTTCGGCATAAACTGCTGGACAAAGTTGCCACTTCTCTCCGGCCAGGGCACAAGATGCCAATCCTTGGGCAATAGGAGCACGGGCAGGGTCTTGCTCTAAGGCAATTGGCGGATGAGAATTTCCCCAAAGAAAACCGGGCGCTATCGCGTTGCGGCTGATAGAATCAGCCAATAGGCAACTAGCCCGCGTTGCCCTAACGGTACGTTTTCAACTGCCGCTCGCCTAAGAAAAGTAAAATTGACCAAAGAAGGAATGAAAATGTCCATGAGAGATTTAATATTTGCTTTTGTTCTCTGTCTTCTTGCCGGGGGAACTTGCACAGCGGCTCCGCACCACTCTTCCGAGTTTATTTTCCCGCTTGAGCACTGGCACAACCATGGCTCCTGTATTGTTGAATGCCCCAATGGCGATCTGATGGTTTGTTGGTTTCACGGCTCCGGGGAACGAAAAGAAGACGATGTGGTAATTCTTGGAGCGAGAAAAGTTAAGGCGACCGGCCAGTGGACTAAGCCGTTTTTGATGGCCGATACCCAGGGCTTCCCGGACACGAATTGCTGTATGACGATCGACCCGCAAGGTCGGCTTTGGTTGCTTTGGCCAACCATTCAGGCAAACACTTGGGAAAGCGCTTTGATGAAGTACAAGACGTCGACTTCCTACATGCAGCCCAAGGGGCCGCCGAAGTGGGATACGATGAAGGTCCTGCACATGAAGCCCGGCGAGGACTTCAAAGACAAGGTACGCAAAGCGACGGAAGCCTATTTGTCGACCATCGAGATTCCGCCCGAGATGGCTGCCACGGTTAAACTGTATGTCGAACACAATTATCGCCAAGCCGACGACAAGCTGACTCGCCGGCTAGGCTGGTTTACGCGTGCCCATCCTTATATTTTGGACGGCAAGACCATGTTGGTAGGGCTCTATTCCGACGGTTTTTCATTCTCGCTGGTGGCTTTGACCGATGACTGGGGGGAAACTTGGCGATTTAGCGATCCGATAGTGGGCGGAGGAAATATTCAGCCCAGCTTCGCGCGTAAAGCAGACGGCACGCTAGTTACTTATATGCGAGACAACGGCGCGCCTCCGCAACGCGTGCTTGTATCGGAATCAAAGGATGGGGGTATGTCTTGGAGTACCGTCTACGACCATCCGGAGTTGCCCAACCCTGGTTCTGGTCTTGAAGTGGCCAATCTGGATGACGGCGATTGGGTCTGCATCTATAACGACAGCGAAGAGGGTCGCCATCGACTGGCGGTCTCGCTTTCTAGCGACCAAGGAGCTACTTGGCCAATCACGCGTCATCTGGAATTCGATGAAAGCGAAAAGGGGAGTTTTCATTACCCTTCGATTATTCAAGCTGCCGATGGCACACTTCATGCTACCTACAGCTGCTTTGTCCCCACGGCAGAAGGCAAGCGGAAAAGTATCAAGTATGCTACCTTCAACAAAGATTGGATTTCGCAAGCCCAAGGGGAGAGGTGATTTTTGTTAGCCTCTTTGACTACCAACCGCACCGCGTCTCGCTTGAAATCACCGCTCTAGGTGCGGCGATTCTGCTTCGCTTGTTCGTCCATTGTTCGGATCTCCTTTGGGAACCATTATTCTGGCTTCGCCGCTGTCCGAAAGTGGTGGGCTACCGCACCCTGCGGATTCATCGGAAGCTTGTGGCAACTAAAGGGGAGCTGTCATGCTTGGGTCTTCCCTAGTGACTCCACTTTTGTGTTATCTCCCCAAGGAACGAGCAACATGGTCCGTCCAAACCACTGGCTGATTCTAACAGCCGCACTCTTTAGTGTCGGCTTGATCGCCGACGTCACCTCGGCACAACAAAAAAGGCCGAATATCGTTGTCATCTGGGGCGACGATATTGGTCAGTCAAATGTGAGTGCGTATACCTTTGGGTTGATGGGTTACAAAACCCCCAACATCGACCGCGTTGCCCGAGAAGGCATGATGTTCACGCACTACTATGCCGAGCAAAGTTGTACGGCAGGTCGGGCGGCTTTCATCATGGGGCAGAGCGTATTCCGCAGCGGGCTCAGTAAAGTCGGCATGCCGGGAGCGAAAGAGGGAATGCGACCCGAGGATCCGACCATTGCCGAAATGCTCAAACCCTTGGGCTACGCCACGGCGCAGTTCGGCAAAAATCATCTCGGCGATCAGGACGAGATGCTGCCTACCAATCATGGCTTCGATGAGTTCTACGGCAATCTCTATCACTTGAACGCCGAAGAAGAGCCCGAGTTGCCGGACTATCCCAAGGACCCCGCGTTTCGCAAGCGATTTGGTCCGCGCGGAGTGATTCATAGCTTCGCGGACGGTCGCGTCGAAGATACCGGTCCGCTGACGAAGAAGCGGATGGAGACGATCGACGACGACGTTGCTGCTCGATCGGCGGAGTTCATCGAGAAACAACACAAGGCGAGCAAGCCGTTCTTCGTGTGGGTGAATTTTACGCATATGCATTTCCGCACGCATGTGAAGCCTGAGAGCAAAGGACAATCGGGGCGTGGACAAAGTCCTTATCACGATGCGATGATCGACCACGACAAGAACGTGGGGACAGTACTCGATAAGATCGACGAATTGGGTCTCTCAGAGAACACCATTGTCGTCTACAGCACCGATAATGGGCCCCACATGAATACTTGGCCCGACGGTGGCATGACTCCGTTTCGTAATGAGAAGAACTCGAACTGGGAAGGCGCTTATCGGGTGCCTTGCATGGTTCGCTGGCCAGGAAAAATTGAACCTGGTTCGGTTTCCAATGACTTGATGTCGCACATGGACTGGTTCCCCACTTTGTTGGCGGCAGTAGGCGAGAAAGACATCAAAGCAGAGTTGCTTCGAGGTAAGCAAGCAGGCAAGAAAAAATTCAAGGTGCATCTTGATGGGTACAATTGCCTTCCCTACTTGACGGGCAAAGAAAAAGCGAGTCCTCGCCACGAGTTTATTTACTGGTCGGACGATGGCGATCTCACAGGGCTTCGCTTCGATAACTGGAAGGTTGTTTTTGCCGAGCAGCGTCAGCGCGGCACCTTGGCCATCTGGATGGAGCCCTTTACTTTCTTGAGGATCCCCAAGCTATTCAATCTGGTCACCGATCCGTACGAGCGAGCCGATGTCACTTCGAATACCTATTGGGATTGGTATTTGGATCACGTTTTCTTGTTGCTGCCAGCTCAGGATTACATCGCGAATTTCCTGGCCACGTTTGAAGAATTTCCGCCCCGACAGAAGGCGGCGAGTTTTACCATCAATCAGGTGATGGAGAAAATGAAAACCGCGCCGGCTGGCAGGTAGCAACCGGCTCTGCACATGAGTTAAGTCAACATGGGTTAAGTAAAGAGGCTCGCACTGTCGCTGGATAGGGCGAGCCTCTTTTTTTCGTTGCAATTGTTTCATTTGAAAGAGAGTGGTCGCGTCATGTTTATTCGATTGGATGCTATCCTATTGACGGTCATTGCGATGACGACTGTTTCGTATGCCGAAGAGGTCCAGCCGCTCCCTTCTTGGAATGACGGTGCAACGAAAGCAGCGATTATCGAGTTTGTTGAACAAGTCACTTCGCCCGGAGATAGCTTTGTGCCAGTGGCAGAACGCATCGCGACTTTCGACAACGACGGCTGTTTGTGGTCGGAGCAACCGATCTATTTTCAATTGCAGTTTGCCATCGACCGCGTTAAGCAACTTGCCTCACAGCACCCGGAGTGGAAAACCGAGCAACCATTCAAGGCGGTGCTCGAAGGCGACCTAGAAACGCTCGCCCAAGCGGGAATGGAAGGTTTGGCGAAGCTGATAATGGCTTCGCACGCAGGTATGACCACCGAGGAGTTTGCTGATACGGTTAAGGACTGGCTCAAGATGGCTCGACATCCTCGATTTCAGCGCCCCTACTCTGAATTGGTTTATCAGCCGATGCTGGAGTTGCTCGACTACCTGCGCGCCAACGGCTTCAAGACGTACATCGTTTCGGGTGGCGGGATCGAAATGATACGCGTCTTTGCCGAAGAGGCGTATGGCATTCCGCCGGAGCAGGTCATTGGCAGCAGTATCCAAACGAAGTTTGAACTGCGCGAGGGCCAGCCGGTCATCGTTCGGCTACCCGAGATCGATTTCATCGACGACAAGGAAGGCAAGCCGGTGGCGATCAACAAGTTTATCGGCCGGCGCCCTATTGCCGCTTTTGGCAACTCGGATGGCGATCTTCAAATGCTACAGTGGACGGCTGCCGGCAAAGGGCCTCGGCTAATGATGCTGGTTCATCATACGGACGCTGATCGCGAGTGGGCGTATGACCGCGACTCGCATGTGGGCCGTTTAGCGAAAGCGTTGGTCGAGGCGCGCGAACGAAAATGGTTGGTGGTTGATATGAAGAAAGATTGGAAGATTGTTTTTACGCCGCAATAGATGCGTGTCGCACGGACGTGTTTTTAACGGCAGGAGACGATCGCATTTTTTGAGATTGAGGTGCGAAGGTCGTTTTCTGGTTGGATGCTCAGTTTGCCTAGTGTATAGGCGTTAGGGAAGGCAGGGGAAAATTTTGGACAGGATTGGCCGGATGAGGGGGGAGGCAATCTATCCGTCCTTTTGTCGATTTTGTCAAGGAAATCGTTAGAGAAATCCAGGGCGGCTCCCCAATCAATTTTTTGGCGTCCTTTTCTCTTCTCAGGACGATTGACTTTGCAACCGTTTTGGATGAGTCGGGGGGGGATTCGACATGCCGTGGCTCCGCGGTACAATGGCGGCTTAGGAAGTGTTTTTGCATGGGAAGGCTGAATCGCCTTGGTGCTTTGTCTTTTTGAGGTATGAGTGGTTAGCTTGAAATGTTGAGGCGGTTAATTTTGGGATAGAGGAACAAAATCGTTGTTGGTTTCGTATTGGCAAGGGATCGGGCTGATACGAGTTAGGCAAGGAACGAGACGAGGACAAATACGATGGCTGCAGGCAGAATTGGTGTGTCGAGCCTTGGGCTTTTGGTGCTACTTTTCTTTGGTGGCGGCTTTGTCGGTTCGGGGGATGTGGTTCCTTTGCCTGAGGACCCGGTCGTTGCTCAGGTTGCTCCTGCGGAGTGTTTGTTTTACGCTTCGTGGACGGGTAAGACGTCGGCTTCGCCTGATGGGATCAGCTCGACGGAGCGGCTGTTTTCGGATCCTAATTTTGTTGACTATCTCAAGCACGTTGACGTGCGACTGCATCAAGCCGTTTCGCAAGGCATGGTTTCTCAGGGGGTTGGGAAAGAGCATGTCGTTGCTGGATTCTATTTGCTTGAGCATTTGCAAACCCATGCAGGTTCGCTTTATGTTTCTGAGGTCGATGCTCAGGGCAAGCAAATTGTTGGTGGGCTGGTTGTGCGTTTCGAAGACGACGAGCGTGATACGCTGATCGACTCTCTTGAGGTTCTTCTCAAACTTGTTCCCGGAGAGTACCAATCGTCGGCAGAGATTAATGGCACCAAGTTTTCTCGAATAGACATTGGTATGCCAGTTGTTTGGGTTGTCAAAGAAAACTACTTGATCGTTGGGATCGGCGAAGGGGAAGCGGAGAAAATTGTTGAGCGTCTTGAGGGTGCGGTGCCTGAGTGGTTAGTGGAAGCCAAAAAGTCGGTTGAGACGCCTCGGCCTTCTAGTTTTCTTTATCTCGATGTGCAGGGCGTTGTTTCCGCCGTCCAGGATTTTTTAGACCCGAACGATGCCCTCGTGTTTGCGGGGGTGCGTGAAGCGTTTGGGCTGAATGCGATCGAGAGTTTTTCTTACGGCAGCGGCTTAGATGACGAGGGGACCGTTGGTCGCGGAGTGCTCAAGCTTTCGGGAGAATTGAGCGGGATGTTGACGCTGCTCGATTGCGATCCGCTTGTTGCCTCGGACTTCGAGGGGATTAGCAGCGAGAGCCCGTTTGCTTTGGTTTTCCAGATGAACTTGGGCGAAGTGTTGACGGCATTTTTTGAATCTTGCGAGCATGAAATGGCTCCCTCGTATTGTGGCGAGCTGGCGAAAGTGTGGCGGGAGAATCTTAAGAGAGGGCTCGACCGGACGGGGATTGATATTCAGAAGGATTTTCTCTCGCAGATTGGCGATACTTGGCGACTGTTTGTTCAGCCGGGGCCTGGGGGATTTTTCAGTGGTTGGACGCTTTCGGTTGATCTTTTGGATTCCGCGAAGTTCAAGAAGACGGTCGATAAACTTTTGGTAGATTTTCGTCAGAAAGCCGGTAATGGACCTTTTCGAATTGTCTCTCAGAAAAATGAGCAGGCGGAATTTCATTCGGTGCATATTCAGGGGTTTCCGCTGGTGCCCACTTGGGCGATTTATGAAGACCGGCTTTTGATTGCGACTTCGACCGTAGCGGCACATCAGTTGTTGACGGCGGAAGCTCCGGAGAAAACTCTTGCAGAGTCTGACACAGTTCGACCTTTTCTTGAGGACGGGCAGCAAACTTTTAAGCTGATTCACCTCGATCTGGCAGAGGTGATGAAATTGGCGGTGCCGTTGATCGCTCAGCGACTTGCTTTTTTGCCGGCAGGTGCGCCAATCGACGCATCGATGTTACCGCCTGTCGAAGTTATTGCGCAGCATTTACAGCCCACGGTGATTGCGGTGCGGCGAACCGAGGCGGGGGTAGAGATAGCTCATCATGGGACCTTGCCAGGTGCGGCGATTGCACGTTTGGCGCCACTACTCGTCGGGAGGATGATGCCGACAGTTGGCGGGGCGAGAAATGCGGCGCGTAGCAATCAGTCGATTAACCAGCAAAAGCAGATTGGTTTGGCGATGCTCAACTTTGAATCCGCGTATGGAGCTTTTCCGGCAGGTTATAGTGCGGATGAGAATGGAAAACCGCTATTGAGTTGGCGAGTTCATATCTTGCCATTTATCGAGGGCGGGCAACTCTATGAGCAGTTTCATCTCGACGAGCCTTGGGACAGCCCGCACAATAAAAAGTTGATTGCGCAGATGCCAGACATTTACAAGTCGCCAAAGTCGAAGGCTGAGCAGGGAAAAACGGTTTACCTTGGCGTTGGCGGAGCGGATGGGGTTTTTATTCGTCCTCGGGATGGGAGCCATCTTGGGACAGGGATGAGAGATATTACTGACGGCACCTCGAATACCATCATGACGGTTGAGGTTTCGGATGCGCGGGCCATCGAATGGACGCGCCCTGGGGATTTCGCGCCGAAGAAGGAAGATCCAGCGAAGGGGTTGCGTGTTGATCCCGAGCGGGGAATGTCGCTTGGTTTTACGGACGGTTCGGTGCGTCGCCTTGCGAAAGATGTCGCCAAGGAAACCTTGATGAGTTTGTTTACAAAGTCGGGCGGGGAGGTAGTTGAGGTCCCTTAATTGCTTTTGGAAGGATCACAGGCGATTTCGTTTGAACCATGGCGAAACGGCGGGAACCACGTTAAGTTCTCGCTGTTTGCGTTGTTTCGCAGTGGTTCAAAAAAGTGAGTTGTTCGTTCACCTGGGAGGTTATCCTAGAGATAGAGAACGGACACTTCAAAAACCTCCTTTTTGGAGTTATTCAGGAAATTTAGTGACCAACCATAACAAAGAATTGCAGAACATGTCTTCGCCCTGAAAGGACATAATACGATAGCCCAGGGCGCTAGCCCTGGGAAACGTGAAAGGAAAGCAACCGAAGCCCTGGAAGGGCGACCTACAAACGGCACGCTATGCCGCCCTTTCATGGCTCCCTTGTCAACAAAGAAGCTACCCAGGGCTCGCGCCCTGGGCTGCTGCCCTATTTTGCCCCTTCAGGGCATTTTGGTTGCTTGCGGGGATGGCTCGACTTGCCCATGAAATTTCTGAAGAACCTTTTGGGAATTTTTCAGCCGTTGAAACGTCCTGTACTGTGTCTGAGTTTTATTTAACCCTTGAGATAAGAATCGCACGATGAGCAATACGATAACTTCGGAATCGCAGCTAAGCGACCATGATGTGCAGGCGGTGGATGAGCTGCGGACGGCGTATGAGCAGCTCAAGTCGGAGCTTGGCCGGGTGATTGTTGGTCAGCACGAGGCGATCGAGAAACTGGCGATTTGTCTGTTTGCCCGCGGCCACGCGTTGTTGATGGGCGTGCCTGGTTTGGCGAAGACGTTGCTCGTGAGCAAGTTGGCCGAGACGCTTTCGCTTGATTACAGCCGGATTCAGTTTACGCCTGATTTGATGCCGATGGACATTACGGGGACCGACATTCTGCAGGATACCGAATCGGGACGGCGAGAGTTTCAGTTTGTGCATGGCCCGATCTTTGCGAATATTGTGTTGGCCGACGAGATCAATCGTGCCCCTCCGAAAACTCAGGCGGCGCTGCTGGAGGCGATGCAGGAATATCGGGTGACAGCTCTGGGAAAGACGTTTGATTTGTCGACGCCGTTTTTGGTGCTTGCGACTCAGAACCCGGTTGAGCAAGAGGGAACCTATCCGTTGCCCGAGGCGCAGCTCGATCGGTTTATGTTCTTGATCGAGATGGACTACCCTAACGAGGAAGAGGAAGTTGAGATTGCCCGTAGCACGACTGGCGACGAGCTACCGACGCTTAGTCATTTGATGACAGGCGAGCAGATACTTCAGCATCAACATTTGGTACGCCGGTTGCCGGTGCCCGACCACATTTTTACTTATGCGGCGAGGCTTGTGCGCCGGACGCGTCCGAAGGGCGATACGGCGCCGGAGTGGTTGCCTTCGCTGGTGGCGTGGGGAGCGGGACCCCGGGCGGTGCAGAATTTGATTTTGGCAGCCAAGGCTCGGGCGGCGCTTTCGGGTAGCTACATGGTTCGCCTTGAGGATGTGCAGGCGGCGGCGCTTCCGGTATTGACCCATCGGCTGATTACGACTTTTGCTGCGCAGGCGGAAGGGACGAACGCGAAGGAGATTGTCCAGCGGCTGGTAGACGAAACGGATCCGACGATTGGATAAGCAAGGAAGAAAAATAGTAGCCGTTCACGGTAAAGAAAAGTTGTTTTTTTGCGTTTTTGTGGCTATTCTCCTGATTTTTAGCATGACGAAAGATTCACTTGGCTACTGGAAACTCATCGCGAACGTTTCTTGATCCGGCGGTGCTTGCGCGGTTGTCGGCGGTGCCGTTATTTTCGCGTCGCGCGATGCAGGGGAGCGTTTCGGGTCGACACGCGAGTGCGCAGCGTGGGTCGAGCGTCGAGTTTGCCGAGTATCGGCGGTATGTTCAGGGCGACGATCTTCGGCGCATTGATTGGCGAGCCTTTGGGCGTACCGACCGCTACTATGTCAAGGAATTTGAAGCGGATACGAATCTTCGCTGTTGCATGGTGCTCGATACGAGCGGGTCGATGGAGTTTGGTTCAAAAGGGATAAGCAAGATCGAGTATGCGAAGCAGCTTGCGGGAGCGCTGGCCTATTTGGCGGTCCAACAGGGCGACGCGGTTGGGATTTCGTGTGTGGCCGACGAGAAGGTGGCCGAGCTGCCGCCGAGAAGGAATCCGGCGCATCTTTCGGCGATTTTTGATGTGTTGGAACAAGCGGAGCCTCAGGGGGAAACCCGGCTGGTTCCGATTCTGCATGAGCTGGCTGAGTCGGTTGCTCAACGTGCATTGATTGTGATTTTTTCAGATTTTTTCTTGCCGACGGAAGAGCTTCGCGACTGTTTTGAGCATCTTCGCTTTCGCAAGCACGATATTACGGTGTTTCAGTTGCTCGATCCGATGGAGCTTGCTTTCGAGTTCCAACGACCGATGCGATTTTTGGATATGGAGGGCGGCCCTTCGGTGTTTGCCGATCCTACGGAGATCACGGATCGTTATCACGAAGCATTGGCCACTTTTTTGAGCGACTTCAAAAAGATGATGTTGGAGTCGGGGACGGATTATCACCGGGTGACGACCGACGTGAGCTACGAGAAAGTGTTCATGGACTTTTTGGCCTGCCGGCATGATAGCCAGAGGGTGCGATGAGTTTTCTTGAGCCGATGCTACTGGCTGCGATTCCGTTGATCGGGCTTCCGGTGTTGATTCATTTGGTGAATCAGCGTCGGTATCAAACGATGCCTTGGGCGGCGATGATATTTTTGTTGGCGGCTCATCGGTTGTCACGAGGGTTTGCGCGGCTGAGGCAGTGGTTGATATTGGCAGTGCGGACGCTTGCAATAGCAGGGCTTGTGTTTGCGCTCGCGCGTCCGCTAGCCAGCGGGTGGCTAGGGCTGGCAGCAGGAAGTAAGACGGATACGACGATCATTTTGCTCGACCGCTCGCCGAGCATGTCGACGGCCAGCGCAGGCGGGATAGGCACAAAGCTTGAGACGGGGCGGCGGCATTTGGCAGAGGCGTTTGCCAAGTTGGGTTCGGACCATTGGGTGCTTGTCGATAGCGCGACCGCGGAGGCGACTGAGATTCAGTCGCCTGAGGATTTGTTGAGTGTGGCTGAGGCCGATCCGGTTGGGGCTTCGGCCAATTTGCCGGCAATGCTTCGCACAGCCTACGAGTACATGCAGAGTAATCAGACCGGTCGTACGGATATTTGGATTTGCTCTGACATGCGAAGCCATGATTGGGATGCCGAGGGGGGCCAATGGCCGGCGCTCCGGCAGAGTTTTCTTGACCTGCCACAAGCGGTTCGTTTTTATCTACTCGCTTTTGCGGAAGAGCCACAGGAGAATATGTCGATACGGATGACCGACATTCGACGTAGGCAAACCGACCAAGGGGCGTCGCTGGTGGTTTCGCTTGAAGTTACGCGCAGTCAGAAGATGGCAGAGTCTGCGACGATTCCTTTGGAGTTTGATATTGATGGGGCGCGTTCGGTACTTCATGTCGAGATTGCCGGGCGGACGCACGAGTTGAAGGATCATGAGATTTCTTTGGGCGCCAACCAAATACAAGGTTGGGGGCGGGTTTCGATTCCCGCGGATTCCAATAATTTTGATAATGAATTTTTCTTTGTTTTCGACGAGCCGAAAATTCGCAGAACTCTGCTTGTCACGGAAGAGCCTTCCGCGAGCCGCGCCTTGCATCTTGCTGCGGAGATTGCCGCCGATGCCGAGGTGGAAACTTCGGTCGAGGTAAGTTCGCCGGAGCAGCTTTCTACGATTGCTTGGGAAGAGATTGGGTTAGTTTTGTGGCAGGCACCACTCCCGAGCGGTAAAGATGCGGCGTTGCTCGAGTCGTATGTCGAGAGTGACGGACGACTTGTTTTTCTGCCACCCCGATCGCCAGGGTTGAATTCGATTTTTGATTTTTCTTGGGGCGATTGGCTCAAAACGTCTGAGGACGTTACGGTTGGTAATTGGCGAGGGGATGCCGATTTGCTTGCCCATACGCTCAGTGGTTCGGCCCTGCCCGTTGGGGAGCTTCAAGTACCTCGGATATGTGGCGCTCGCGGCGAGATGACCCCGCTAGCGACTCTTTCTAGCGGCGAGGTCTTGTTAGGGCGTTTGCCTACAGCGAGAGGAGGCGTTTATGTTCTCGCGACGACGGCTCTTGAGAGCGATTCTTCTTTGGCGACCGATGGGGTGGTGCTTTATGTGATGGTTCAACGGGCTTTGGCCGAGGGTTGCCGTCGGCTGGGGCAAGTTCAGCAGCAGGTTGCCGGGGCGATTGGGGGAGACTCAAGCGGCTGGGAGCGTCTGATGGGGGCGGAGCTTGCGCTGTCGAATCAGTACGCTTATCATTCGGGAGTCTTTCGGACGGGCGAGCGGCTGTTGGCTCTGAACCGTTCGGGGGCTGAGGATGCGGTGCGTGTTCTCTCGGAGGAACAAATTGATCGCGTTTTTGAGGGGCTCGATTGGGTGCGGCTTGACGGTCAGGCGGACGAAAGCTCCTCGCTCGTGAACGAAATTTGGCGACTCTTTCTGCTAGGCATGTTGATTGCTTTGCTCGTGGAAGCAGCGTTGTGTTTGCCTAAGATCCGCCCCGCGGTGAAGGCGGTTGCATGAATGCTACGCGCAGCTTGGTTTTTGTTTGGACGCCTTGGTCGGTGGCGATCTCGGTGGTGGTGTTGGTTGTGGCGACGGGGCTTTGCTACGCCTCTTGGCGTCGTAGCGGTTATCGGACGGCGCATGGGTTGCTTGAAGTGGTTCGCTGGTGTGCGATTGCTTTTGGTTGCTTGTTGATCAATCAGCCAGAATTCACCGAAGAGTTTCGCGGCAACGAGAAACCGACGATCGCGATTCTGTGTGATGGGTCGCCCAGTATGCAGACGGTTGATGTCGTGAATCAGAGCACAGCGGCGATAAGTCGGGATGCTGCGGTCGAGCCGTTGCTTGACGCGGCGACTTGGAAGTCGCTTGAAGAGCGAATGCATGTAGTGGTGGCGACTTTTGGCAAGGAGGATGGGCACAGCGATTTGTTTCAGTCGATGACCGAGACGTTGAATCAGCAGAGTCGTTTACTGGGAGTGGTGCTTGTTTCGGATGGCGATTGGAATGCGGGGCAACCGCCTGTTCAAGCGGCAACTCGTATGCGGCTTAGCGGCGTGCCGTTGTTTGCGGTGCCGGTGGGGAGTCCGACGCGTTTGCCGGACGTGGAGCTTACGAGTCTTGATTCTCCGACGTTTGGTGTAGCGGGGAAATCGGTTCGCATTCCTTTTACGATCGAAAGTTCGTTACCTCGCGAACATACTGCCAGTGTGGTGCTTCGGACCAGCGATGGCGATGAGCTACAGACCGAAGTGCGACTCCGTCCGATGGGGCGCACGAGCGATGCGATCATTTGGAAGCCGTCGGGTGCAGGTGATATGGAAATCACGCTTACGGTTTCGCCTCACCCTGATGAAATCCAGGGAGACAATAACGAGCTGACGGCACCGATTTCGATTCGCGAAGAAAAGCTGCGAGTGTTGCTGGTGGAGTCGTATCCTCGCTGGGAGTATCGCTATTTGCGAAATGCACTTTCGCGGGATTCGGGCGTTGAGTTGTCGTGTTTGTTGTTTCATCCGGGGCTGGATAAAGTTGGTGGAGGGAACAAAGATTACATTAAGTCGTTTCCTGAAGGACTGGAAGAGTTGGGGCAGTTTGACGTGGTTTTCCTTGGCGATGTGGGGATGAAAGAGAGCCAGCTCTCGGAGGAAGATTGCCGATTGATCAAAGGTATCGTGCAGTATCAGGCGAGTGGGCTCGTTTTTATGCCGGGCTGGCAAGGCCATCAGAATAGTTTGTTGCAGAGCGAGCTAGCCGAACTTTATCCGGTGATACTCGACCCTTCGCAGCCGACCGGTTGGGGGTCGCGTACGCCTAGTCATTTTGAGCTGACGCAACTTGGCCAGCGCAGCTTGCTTACGAAGTTGACCGATGATGCCGAGGAGAATATTTCGGTGTGGGATGGGCTGCCCGGTTTTCAGTGGTACGCAGCGGTCGAGCGTGCTCGTCCGGGGAGCGAAGTGCTTTGTGTTCATCGGGACAACAGCAACCAGTATGGCCGTATTCCGCTCTTGGCGACTCGTACTTTTGGGACGGGCAAGGTGCTTTTCATGGGGACCGACGGCGCGTGGCGTTGGCGCAAGGGGGTTGAGGACAAATATCACTATCGTTTTTGGGGGCAAGTGGTTCGCTGGATGGCTTATCAGCGCAACATGGCCAAGGGCGAGTCGATGCGTTTGTACTACTCGCCCGACCAGCCGCATCTTGATCGTCAGATTGCGCTCAACGCAAATGTGATGCAGCCGTCGGGCGAGCCGCTGCAAAAAGGGGAGGTATTGGCACGCATTACGGCCCCTTCGGGCAAGGTCGAGACGGTGCGTTTTCAGTCGACCGGAGACGAGTGGGGAGCGTTTGCCGGTGAGTTCACTCCTACAGAACCGGGGCAACATCAAGTTACCTTGGCTTGTAAGCAAACTAGTGCGACACTAGAGACCCTGTTTTATGTGCAGGGCGTTGCCGAAGAACGTCCGGGACGACCGGCACGGCCCGACGTGATGGAGGAGCTTGCCCGCGTGACGCGAGGCAAGGTTTTGAATGTCCATGAAATCGATGAAATGATTGGCGCCTTGGGCGCGTTGCCAGACCCGCCCCCGAGGATACGGCGCGTGCAGCTTTGGTCGCACCCGCTGGTAGGAGCGGCGTTTGTTGGACTGGTGGGAGCTTTTTGGATAGGTCGGAAAGCGGTTGGGTTGATTTGAGTTTTTGAGTCGTGAGTCGTGAGTTGTTGGGGTAGTTGGCCCGAGAGATACCAATCCCAGATGGGAGCTTGAAGCATGAAATCTAAATTGGCGACACGAGCGGATGTCCGGCTGCCGGTTGAGCTTGAGCAGCAGCTTTATAGCTATCGCAATTCGGTTTGGAGGTTGAAGATTGCCGAAGCGGTGGCAATCGCTGCCTGCGCGATTCTATTGGCCTTCTTGGGTGTTTTTGTGCTGGACCGTTTTTGGGATACGCCCAACGGGGTTCGGTTCGCGGCCTTGCTGCTTGTGGGGATTGGTTGGGCGGCGATTCCTTTGGGGATTTATCGTTGGATTTGGCGACGCCGTAATTTGCCTCAAGTCGCAAGGCTTATCAGCCAGCGAATGCCAGACGCTGGCGATCGGTTGTTAGGTGTTTTGGAATTGGTGGGCGACCCGGCTGAACAGCAGCGTTCGCCAGAGCTTTGTTATGCGGCGGTCCAGCAGGTTGCCTCGGAAGCGACACGCTGGAATCTTCGTCAGACCGCCCTGCCCTCTCGTCGCAGAAATTGGCCGATTCAGGCGCTCGCGTTGGTAACGCTTGCAGTAGGACTGGCGCTAGCGGTTCCAGATGCTTCGCAAAGTTCGTGGGCCCGGCTGCTAAGTCCTTGGAAAGATATTCCTCGCTATAGTTTTGCGGCGATTGCGCAAGTGCCCGATTCGATGGTGGTTGCTCATGGCGAGCCTTTTACACTCGAGCTTGGCTTGGCAGAGGGCTCGCTTTGGAAGCCTGCGAGTGGCCGAGTTACCGTTGGCGGGCAGCAACCTCTTGAGGCTTCGTTGGTCGAGGGGAAATACCAGTTTGAAGTGCCTGCACAGATTAACGAAAGCAGGGTCTCCGTTCGCATCGGAGATGCGCGGCATGAAATACATTTGCTGCCGACTTTGCGTCCCGAACTGACTGCCGTGATGGCGAACCTTACGCTTCCCGAGTACCTTGAGCGGCCTGGCGATTTGGAGCAGGATGTGCGTGGTGGTTCGATCACGCTTGTGACCGGAAGTCGGGCGAGCCTTTTTGCGACCGCGAATCGGGAGCTTGAGTCGGCTCGCGTTGATGGAGTCTCTCAGAAGCCCGAGCATTCTGAGATGACTAGCCCAGATGTTTTGATTGAAGAGTCGCGAGAAGTTTTATTCGAGTGGACCGACAAATTGGGGCTTGAGGGAAAACAACCTTTTAAGGTGACGATTACTCAGACCGAGGATGAGGCCCCGGCGATTTCTTGCCAGGGACTTGGCCGTCAGCAAGTGGTGCTTGTGAGCGAGCAACTGCGTTTTGAGATTCAAGCGCGTGACGATTTTGGGATTCGTGAAATTGGGATGGAATGGAATGGCTTTACGTTTGATGGGAGTCCTTCGGATTTGAAGGGCGAGCGTACGCTTGCCGCCGGGGGTGCGGAGAGGGAAGTCATCAACGCGGCAGGGACGTTTACGGCAGAGAATTTGGGGATTGAGCCGCAGGCAATCTCGTTACGAATCTACGCTGAAGACTATCTGCCAGAGCGTGGAAGGATTTATTCGCCGTCGTACGTTTTGTATGTGCTTTCGCCCGACCAACATGCGATTTGGCTCACCGAGCAGCTTAGCAAATGGCATCGACGAGCGCTCGAAGTCCGTGACCGGGAGCTTCAGCTTTATGAAACGAACAAGGAATTGCGGGCGTTGCCGGTCGAGTCGCTTGAGCTCGGCGAGACGCGAAAGCGTGTTGAGCGTCAGGCTTCGGCAGAGCGTGCGAATGGACGTCGGCTTTCGACGCTGAGCCAGATTGGAGAGCAACTTGTCCAGCAGGCAACTCGTAATCCGGAGTTTGGCGTAGGCCACCTCGAAAAATGGGCAGAAATGTTGCAGCTTCTGAAAGAAATTTCTGCTAATCGAATGCCTTCGGTCGCCGACTTGCTGCAAGATGCTTCGGAAGCGCCACAGCTTGCAGGAGAATCTTCTGATTTGAAGAGTGCGCCGATGGCGGGGGTCAATCGAAGCCCTCCGCCGAATGCGGGAGGTTCGCCATCGGAAGAGGAGAAAACAAAACAGCCGGCTGCGCCGCAGGTGGTGGATTCGGAATCTTCGCAGCAGCCGTTGGATTCGTTGGCCGACGATTCGGAACCGGAAAAGAAACCTGCGGGATCGTCGGGTTTGACGCTGCCGGTCACGACGCTCATGGGAAAAGCGAAGAAGGCCGATGCCTGTCCGGTGGGCGACAAGATGGACGAGGCGCTTGCTGAGCAGCGTGATTTGCTGGCGGAGTTTGAGCGTATTGCGAACGAATTGAATAGTATATTGGCCAACCTGGAAGGCAGCTCGCTGGTGAAGCGTTTGAAATCGGCTTCGCGCAAGCAGTATGCCGCAGCGGGGGAGATAGGCAAGTTGATCGATTCGACGTTTGGCGCCGTGGCTGCACATTCGGGCGAGGATCAGCGGTCGCTGGTTGAGTTGTCGAAGCGAGAAGACGCGAGTAGCCAGACGGTTTCTTATATTCTGGATGACATGCAGGCTTATTTTCAGCGCCGACCGTTTGCTCGGTTCCGAACCGTGATCGATCAGATGAGTGAAGCCGATGTGGTTGGGAATTTACGTTCGCTTAGTAAAGAAATCCCCGATGACCAGGGACTTTCGATGGCACAGTGTGAGTTTTGGTCGGACTCGCTGGACCGGTGGGCAGAGGACTTAGTCGACCCGGCAGGCGGCGGTACGTGACCGGGCGGCAAATCGCGCGGCAGTTTGCCGCCTTCCATAGTGCTTGAGGCCATGAAAATTCTTGAAGGAGAAATTGAGCTTCGTGAAGATACTCGGGTTGCTGAGCAAGCGAAACCGGCGGTCGAGAATGAGGAACATGTTGAGCAGGCAAATCAGCTTTCTGGAATACAGAAAAAGTTGCGGGTTCGCACCGATGATTTGATACCTCGGATTCGGGCGCTTCCTGAGGGAGAGACGTTGTTTGCCAAGGAGATCATGCTGCTTTCCCAGGTGGCGGTTGTGATGGTCGAGGCGAAAAGTATTTTGGCCGAGCCGAACACCGGAGGCGAGGCGATTGCTGCTGAGACCGAGGTGATTGAGTTGCTTTTGCAGTCGAAGCGGATCAATCCGAACGGCGGAGGTGGCGGTGGGTCGAGCCCTGGGGGAGGCGGTGGGGGCGATACTTCGGATTCGGCGATTGCCCTTTTGGGTAAAGGCGTGAATGAACGCGAGGTGCGAGTGCAGAAAGATGTGCATCATGCGACCGGAGATTCTACTTCGACGTTGCCTGAGGAGTTTCGCGCAGGACTGGATGAATATTTCAATCGAATCGTGGACCCGAATGGGTGAGCCTATGGCGAATTTGTGCAGAGGGTTTGTTTTTCTTGGTGCGTTGCTTTGCTGTGCGCTACTAGGGGCTGTGCGCGCTGCAGAGGAAACGCCGAAAGAAAAATCGGAGGTGCCGGCGGGGTATGAGGACGCGACTGAGCCTAAGAAGGCCGAAGCCGAGCGTGAAGAGCCGATGAAGGAAGAGGCGGCAGCTGAGGAAGTTGAAGCGGAAGTGCCGGCCGGATATGAAGATGCGGGCAAAGCGGAGAAGCGAAAGAAGCGAGCGCGTCTACCTGCTGCCGTAAGGCCGGCGATGGCGAAGATCGATGCCGATAATCCGCAGGTCCAGGCGTTAGCTGCGCAGATGCAACAGCAGTTGAAGCCGTACTTTGCGGCGGAGTTGTCGTTTGCGAGGACCGTCTGTCAGCCGAACGCTGAGCAGCTGCAGAAGATGAAAGATCGGGCGACGCCGGAGTTGGAGAGAACGATTATGGAATTGGCAATGCAGCAGGCTCCGCAGATGGGGTTGGGCCTTGGATGGCCGGGGGCTCAGCCTCAGAAAAAAGATATTCGAGAGCAATTTGAGATCGCTGCAAGCAAAATTGTCTCGGAGGTGTTTTCGCCTGAGGTCGTCGAGAAGTACGAAGAAGAGCAAAGTCATCGCCTTGAGTTTCGTGCAAGAGCCGGCGCGATGGCGCTAGTGGCGCATCTGGATAAGCGGTTTCGTTTGTCGCAGACGCAACGTGAGGCTCTTACCGATTCGATGCAGGAAGGTTGGCAGCGTCAGTGGCAGGCTTACTTGCAGTTTATGGGGAATAATCCGGAGTATTTCCCACCGGTGCCCGACGAGACCATTTTGCCGCATCTCAATGAGGTGCAAGCCAAGCAATGGAAGAGCATGAAGCGTACGAATATCGGTTTTGGCTGGCAGCACATGAACAACCATGGAATTTTTCGGGAGATGAAACAAGAGTTTGATTGGTTTGGAGACGACGCGAGAGTGAAAGTCCCCGGGATGGTGCAGTTTTTTGCAGCGCCTGCTGCTGAGTTTGAGTTGTTTGTTCAAGAGGACGAAGAAGGTGAAGAGGACAAGGCGGAGGAAGAGGAATGAGCAAGGCATTTTTTCTGTTTCTTTGGGCGCTAGCCGCTGTGTTGTTTCTCACCTCGTTACCGGGTTCCACCGTTGCGGTGGAATTTATTGAGATCGTTGAAGAGCAAGTAGCCGAGCAGAATCGGAATATCAATGGCTTTCGGATTGAACATTTCGACCAATGGGTCTTTAGCAACCAGCAGGAAATCGCTGGGGCGAAGACGCAGCTTTTAGAACGACTTGAGGCCGAAGCCAATTCAATCCAATCGACATGCGACTTGTCGGACGAACAGAAAGAGAAATTGCTGCTGGCTGGGCGAGGCGATATTCAGGTTTTCACGCAACTTTATGCGGCTACGAAAGCCAAGTTTGCAGAAAACTTGAAGAAGGGAGACCAGCAGGCGGTTCAGAATATTTGGCAAGAGATTCAGCCGTTGAAGAGGAAGTACCATGGTTTGATTTTTGGCGAGGGCTCGCTTTTTGAAAAAGTTCTAGGCCACTTGCTTGATGAGCAACAGACGGCCCGTATAGAAAAGCTTCGACGAGAGCAGCGTAAGTTTCAGTATCAAAGCGCGGTAATGCTGTTGATTTCGCAATTCGATCGGGCGGCTCCCTTTACGCATGAGAATCGGGAGAAGCTTCTTGCACTAATCTATGAGCATTCGAGGCCTCCGAAATCGTTTACGGGAGAGAATCATAGCCACTATGTTACGTATTACCTGTTGGGACAGATGTCGGAGATTCCGGAAGACGAGCTGCATCCTTTGTTTGAGGAGGCAGCTTGGAAGGTAGTCAAGCAGCAGATAAAGCAAGGGAAACGGATGAAACGTAATCTTGAGAAGCGGGGTTTGGTTCCCGAGGAAGAGGAGTAGGATTTTTATGTGTAAAATACTTATTGCAAACGAGAGTCGGTGCGGGCGTTTTGCGTTTGTCTTTTGCCTTTTGGCATTTGCTTGGCTTCGTTGTGATTTAGGAACCGCCTCGGCGCAGCTTCCGTTTATGATTCATCAGGGGGATGCGGTTCCTCGTGACGTTCGCGAGATTTACGATCGCGGGGTTGCTTACCTTGTGAAAACTCAAGCGGCGGACGGTTCTTGGCAGGGCGGGCAGTCGGGGCCGGGGGTTACGGGGATGGCGCTGATGACCCTTCTCGCCTCGGGCGAAGACCCCAACTTTGGAAAGTACAGCCAGGCGGTACGTAAGGCGGTCAAGAGTATTGTTGATTCTCAGGATACGAGTACAGGGTATCTTGGCAACAGCATGTATCACCACGGTTTTGGAATGCTTGGTTTGGCGGAAGCTTATGGCACGGTGGACGATCGGACTTTTTGGAGGTCGGCACCGACGAAGAAAAAGTCGATTGGCGCGGCGCTTGAGTTGGCTGTCCGTTCGGCGATGACTTCCCAAAAGAAAAACCCGTTGGGAGCTTGGCGCTATTCGCCCGATGCGAGCGATGCCGATACTTCGGTCAGCGGCGCGGTTTTGATTGGCTTGTTGGCTGCTCGCAACGCAGGAATCGAAGTGCCCGACGCTTCGATCGATCGAGCGATATCCTACTACGAAGGGATGACCTCCGACAACGGAAACGTGGGCTACTCGGGTGGCATGGGGGGGATGGGCCAGTCGACGGCGCGGACGTCGATTGCTTCGCTTGTTTATGCCATTGCGCGTCGGCAAGATCTTCCGAAGTACAAGGCGACGGTTACGAATTTGACGAACAATCTCGAAGCGGGAGGCAACGATCATTACAAAGAGTATGCCCGATATTATCAGTCGCAGGCGCTCTTTCAAGGCGATATGGAAGCGTGGGAGAAATGGAACAAGATGCTGATAGAAAAGCTGAAAGGGTCTCAACATGAAGACGGCAGCTTTCGCGGCAATTTTGGCGCCCCGGCGAGCACCTCGTTGAATTTGCTTTCGTTAGCGCTCAATTATCGCTTTCTTCCAATTTACGAACGGTAGAGGTCGCAATGAGAGTTGTTTCAGTTTGTCGGCTGCTAATTCGCGTTCAGCTCGTTGCTATTGGGTTTTTCGTTGGCGAGTATGCCGCGGCTGAGGAGGTTTCAGAAAAGTCTGCGCCGGTGAAGCCTACCGCTACGCTGATAACTCATTTAGGAGATCGTCTACCGGGCCATTGGCTTGCAACGAAGGATTTGAAAGCGATTGATTGGCAGACGAAAGGGTTTGTCGGGCCGTTTCAGTTCGAGCGGGAGCGGGTTGCGGCCATTCAATTTCGACATGAAGCCAAGGTACCTCCGATCGAGGGAACTTACCGTTGTGAACTTGTGAACGGCAACGTCTTCTATGGAAATCCGCTTGCTGTGGATGACATGGAATTGGTGTTTGAGGTTCCTGGTTCGGGGGAGTTGCGGATAGGTCGAGATCGATTGCGAAAACTTTCGCCCTGGGTGGACGCGGGGCAATCGGTTAGCTCGACTCCAACGTCGCTTTATCGTTGGCAAGGCGCGTACATCGGGTGGCAAGAGTCGGCAGGTCGGATTACCGCCAGGCAGGATCATGCCGAGCTGACAAGCAGCCTTCAACTGGGCGAGAAGTCGCAGACGACGATACGTGTCGCCTGGGATGGACAGCCAGATTTCCGAATCGATTTTGGCTCGAACGACGCATACGACCAAGGTTTGCGACTCGAAACATGGGAGAAGCAGCTTGTTCTTGTGGCCGAATCTTCGGATGTGGCGGATGTGGTACTCGTGGCAAATGATCTCGGGACAGCCGGCGAGTTTCTGATCAATGTTTTTAGCTATGCCGGCAAGCAGAAAATTCTTGTTACGGATGAGAACGGCAACAAGCTTGGCGAGTTTAGCTGGGAGGAAGGTTTCGGTAGCAAGTTCCGCATTCAAGCTCGGAAGAAGGGGCTCCACTTTTATTCGGCAACCGTCACGCCGTGGGATGGTTCTTCGCCTGAGCTTTTTAAGTTGGAGCAGCCGAGCATTCGCTTTAAGGATGGTCATACGGAGCAGGCTGCGATCACGGCGTGGAATCCGGATTCGCAGGAATGGACCGTTCTGCCACTTGGCGATACCTCCGAATCGGAGCCAGCCGAGCGGCAGGTTTCCGAGACCGATATTATTTCGATTCTCTGGGGTGGTAAGTCCTCGAATGAAGATGCCGCGGTGCAGAAAGACTTAGTGCAAGCGGTTCTTCGGACTGGTATGAGATTTACGGGAAAAATCGTATCGCTTAAAAATCATGCGGTCGAGTTGCGCTGCAAGGGCGTGAAAGATCCGATTACGCTTTCTCTGGCGAGCTTGCAAAGTGTCGTGTTTTTGTATCAGCCCGATATGACGAATACCGAGACGAGTAAACTGCCACGATTGCAGATTGGTGCTGCATTTATTGCGGGCCATCTTGTGGAGGCCCAGGTCGATGAGAATGACGACAAACAAGCGACAGCCCTTGTTTGGAAACCGAATGCAAGCCGGACGGCTGCGGCGATTTCAAACAGCGCGAGCGGTTCAATCGTCTACCGTAAGCCGCCGCCTCCCCCGGTGATAAAAACTGAACCGACCCCTGTGCAAAGAAATCCGGGAATCGTTGCTGGTATTGTTCGTTTGTTCTCTGGGTCGCCTGCGAAGCGAGCGGCCAAAACCGTGCCTTCAGCCACCTCGTCGGGCCCGACATTGCATTTGCGTTCTGGCGACACGATTCCCTGCGAGCCAAAGCGTATTGACGCTAGGGGAGTCACCTTTACCTCTTCGGTAACTGAAGCGACGTTCGCGGCGAAAGAAAAAATTAAGGCCTTGGTGCTGGTCAGCAACCAGCAACCTGCCCGAGTGACCGAGGAACAACGCGACCGACTATTAACCCTACCTCGTATGCAACAGGAGTATCCCCCTACGCATTTGCTGTTATCGGTGGATGGCGATTTGTTACGAACTCGGGTGACTGCGATGGATGAGAAATTCATTACGACAGAAATCCGGCTGAATTCAGTCAACTTGCCTCGTGAGAGAGTGGCGGCGATCGCGTGGCTTCATCAAGAGGAGAATCAGGAGGAGGGAGAGAAGTCTGCGGGCAATTCATCGGACGGTTTGCTGCAAGTGCAAGCGGTTCGGTCCGATGGAATCCGCCTTTCTTTTCATCCTGGAAAATTTGCAGAGGGAGTTTTGCACGGATTAAGCAGCGTTTTTGGCAAGTGCCGAGTGGATGTTTCTGAGGTTGATAAGCTTCTCTTCGGTCGGGCGATTCAAGAGTCTCTGAAGAATCAGAGCCATCAACTTTTGGCTTTGAAACCGGCGATCGCACCGCGTTTTGTAACCGCAGGCGAGGAGGCAGCGACTGATATTGGACAGGGCTCTGCTTTGGTCGGGCAGGAGGCTCCGGCGATTCTCCTCAAAGATATTGACGGAAAGCGATTCGATCTTTCGGAGCATCGCGGTAAGGTTGTCGTGCTCGATTTTTGGGCTACTTGGTGCGGACCGTGCATTCAATGGATGCCCCAGTTGGAAGAAATTGTTGGGAAGTATTCTGCTGAAGAGGTTGAGTTGGTGACGATCAACTTGCTTCAAGAAAAAGACGCGATTGGGCCAGTGCTAGAACGCATGCAGATGAATCCGACGGTGCTGCTTGATATCGATGGAGTTGTGGCCGATGCTTATCAAGCGATCTCAATTCCCCAAACGGTGATTATCGACCAGCAGGGAGAAGTGGCGAGGGTTTTCATCGGGGGCTCGCCGCAGATCAAGCAGCCGCTGGTTGATGTGCTGGATGTTTTGACGAGCGGATCGGCAGCGAACTAGCGCTAGCTTTTTTGTAACCGCTCACGGGTGCAATGCATTCAATAAACTACCAAAAGCAGCGAGAGCACCGGGACACAGAGGATTAGAGTTTGAAGCGTTGTGTGCCGTTTGCCTTATAGGAGGGCAATGTCTGTAATTTTGAGGCAGTTACGCAGACCAGTGCGTTTCCTCTTCGCGTGGCGTTTCCTCGGCATCCAGTGCAACCAGATGCTCTTCTTGAAAGATCCGGCCAGCTAACATTCGTACGGGAACAAGTAGTGCAATGAATAAGGGAAACGAAAGGCGTAGCAACGAGTTCGGGCTAAGCGTGATAATGCACAAAATAACTAGGCAGACAAGCTGTAGCAGAGTGAATTGATGAATGATTTTCTTGGGCGCCTGTCGCAAATAGTGCGCTCGTGGGTAAAGCCCCGGATCGGTCAGCCATAAGGTCAATCGTTCAAAAAACTGATTGCCGGCGAGCGAGACAATGCCCATGTAGAGAAAGACGCCGTAGAGAACTGCCAAGGGCACAAGATTCAGCAAGGGAAGAATCAACAGCGACAAGGCGATGAGGATGTGGATGGCGAGTCCGGTGACTCGGTTTTCTTGAACATGGATGATCCGCTCGCTAGTGTCGCCACCAGGTACGACAACCTCTTCTGTTTCGGCCAGTCCTCGCACATGAGCCAAAGACCGAACGGTGGCAGCGACGAGCCATGGTAAGCCAAACATCGAACAGATGCCGATCAGTATCCCCACGACTGCCAGATCGAGATGGTATGCAGGCGCTTTCTGTAGTTTGTGGTCCGGGCTGTTGACCAGGCGCGCTGTAATGTTTTGAGTCAGATAGATCAGCACGGCAGCTAGTATCGCCGGGCCAAGAGCGGCCCACCGGGCCCAAACCGGAGTTTCAAATGGATCGATAAGCCATGGTCGCCCTGTGCTCGTTTGAAGACTTCCCGGAGCTTGGAGCGTATCGACGGCTACTTCACTGCGAAGCCCCCAGGCAATCAAAGTCATTGCTACGAGAGCCAGCATTGGACCAAAGTCGGAGAGAAACTCTCTCATCCAGGACAAGAGATATTTGCTGCGTCGAAAGCGCGAGAGGGTTGTACCAACATAAAAAGTACCAAACGCCAGCATGAGTGATAAAAAAGCGCCATCGTGATGTGTCGCGTCGGCAAAGCTCACTCGGAAAGTGGCCACGATTGCTCGAATTGCTTCGTAAATGAAAATAAGCGACATGAGCGTCGAAAAAATTTCGTCGGTGAATCGCGTGAAGAATTTCATCAAGCAACTGGCGTCGGTTGCCGCCAAGATCATCATCAGCAAGGCAGTCCAGTAGCCGACCCACGCATAGGTCGAGAGAAACGGTAACTGCATATCCGTGGATAAGCGATAGAGAATCCCCGTGAAAACCAGTAGCGGTCCGACGCCGCCTAAGATAATCAACGGTTGTCCTGAAGCGAGCGCGTAGGCGATTCCGCAAAAAGCGGAGGCAACCAACATTTCAACGACGCCAATTTGGCCTGCCGTTTCGATCCCCATAATTCCTCCGAACGTAACTGCCGGTGCGAGGCAGGCGAAAAACAGGAAGAGTGTGGAGCTGAAACTTTTGGCCCGGAGTCCGTCACGAAAGTCGCTTGCGTAGCAGGCCGAGCGTTTACGTATGTCGTCCAAAAGTCCGCCAAACAGGCGTCCCG
Source organism: Planctomycetota bacterium (assembly GCA_024278955.1). Classification (GTDB taxonomy): domain Bacteria; phylum Planctomycetota; class Planctomycetia; order Pirellulales; family Lacipirellulaceae; genus Bythopirellula. Next base: position 30,137 of record JAJRSE010000102.1, read on the forward strand.
GATATTCGAGCCCCGCGCCCGCTGCTGATACCGGCGCCAGCGGAGTTGCTGAAAACTCAGCAAACCGTTGCAATGCTTCGAGCAAATCGGTTTGACTACGGGCCTCGCCTAGGTCGTATCGAAATTCGTCGTTCGACATCAGCCGAGCGACACTTGCCAGCGTGTCGATGTGGCTTGTCGAAGCTCCTAGAGGTCCCAGTAAAAAAAACAGAAACTGGGTAGGGATCCCGTCGGGTGCCCCAAGATTGACCGGACGAGCGAGTCGAACAAACTGGACAATGGGTTCTTCAATCCCGTCGAGATACGCATGAGGAATGGCCATAGCATGGCCGATTGCCGTCGGAGATTTCTGCTCGCGTTGTAGCAAAGCAGAGACGACATGCTCTGCCATCTGCTCTGAAAGAGAGCCTTGTTTGACTAGGTGGCCTATCGTTTTACGAATGGCCGATGCCATATCGGAGGCTTTGAGGTCGAGGAGCACATGCCCCTGTTCAAATGCGTCTCTGAGTTGCTTCATGCTGTTTCTCGGCGAATCGTTTTTCAAACAATTTATGGCACGTCATTGCTTTATCCACTGGTTCGCATCCCGGCAGCAAGGCCGTTAATCGTCAACCGGGTCAGATGCCGTAGGTCTTCAACCTGCGTTTCGCTACTGTCGGTTGAGTTCCGCGATCGGCGCAAGAGTTCAACCTGAATCAAATTCAAGGGGTCAATATAGCGGTTGCGCAGACGGATTGACTCCTTGAGCCACGGTATGCTATCCAACAATTCCTCGCTTTGAGTGATTGTAAGGATGGCATCGCGCGCCTGGCGGAATTCGCCAGAAATCAGCGACTCGATCTGGGCAAGTGCCTCGGAGTCGTTTGCTAGCTTTGCGTACTGCTCCGCGATACCGAGGTCCGTCTTTGCTAATGCAAGTTCCGCATTGTCGACGGTTGCTCGAAAGAAAGGCCACTCGCGATACATCGACAGAAGAAGTTGTCGCGACGGTTCGTCTTGCAGGAGTTCTTCTACAGCGGCTCCGAATCCATACCATGCGGGGATCAGGCAGCGGCATTGGGTCCAAGAGAAGACCCAGGGGATCGCTCGTAAGTCTGCCAGTCCGTTACTGCCACGGCGTCGGGCAGGACGCGATCCGATCGGCAATTGCTCGACCTCAGCAATCGGTGTGGCTCGGCGAAAGAACTCGACAAAATCGGGTTGCTCGACCAGTTCGCGATATTTTTTGTACGAACTCGCAGCGAGGCGATCCATGATGTCGCCCCATTCTTTTTTGTCTGGAGTGGTTGGCTGGCCCCCTGCGAGCAGCGACGACCAGACCATCTGTTCGAGGTGTCGGTGGGCAATGGCCGGATCGTCGTAACGGTCGGCGAGCACTTCCCCTTGTTCGGTCAGACGGAGCGACCCGCGAAAAGTTCCCTCTGGCAACGAAAGGATGCTTCTTGCTGCCGGGCCACCGCCGCGGCCCAATGAGCCTCCGCGTCCATGGAAGAACGTCAGTTGGATCCCGCGTTTCGAGGCAACTCGATGCAGCTGCTGTTGCACTTTGTACAGCGACCAACAAGCCGAGAGATAGCCACCATCTTTAGTACTGTCAGAATACCCAATCATCACGATTTGGTGATCTTTCTGCTGGCGCAAGGTCTCACGGTACTCCGGAATATCAAGCAGCTCGGTGAGGATTGCCGGCCCTTGCTCCAAATCTTCGATCGTCTCGAACAGGGGAATGATCGGGAGGCGAGTATGCGATTCTTCTTGGTCTGTTTCAGACGCAGTCTGTTTCCATAGCCAGAGGACCGTCAGCACGTCACTCGGCGCGCTGGTCATGCTGATAACATGCCCGCCAATTGCTTGCGGCCCAAACTGTTTGGCGGCACGGTGGAGAAGGCGAAAGAGGTCGAGCGTTTCTTGAGCTTCTTCTGAAAGTCCCTCGGCCCAATCTTTCTCGGCACGAAAATTTTCCTGACGAAGCCTGCCCACAAGAAGCTGTTGTCGACCGGCCTCGTCCAGAGTCTTGGGGTCGGCACACAGGTCGAGCTTCTGGAAAAGTTCATTGAGGACCTCTCGGTACCGGCGTGCATCTTGACGTACATCGAGCCGAGCCAAATGGAATCCGAAAACATGTATCCGATCAAGCCATGTGCTGAGTTCGCCGGTAAGAAACTTCCCACCCGAAGACTTTGCTATCGAATCGAGCAACGTGGTGACGTCTCGCTCCAAATCCAACGACGACGCATACGCGCCTTCGACCAAGTTGCCTCGGAGTTCCAATTGGCGGGTTTGTCGAAGCCGCCAGCGAATGACACCGATCCAGTAGCGACAAACTTCGTCAGGCGGAATCCCCGCAAGTTCTTCTTTCAACTCGGGCCAACTTTCGTAAGCCACAGAAAGAGCTTGGGCCAGCGTATTTCCGAGCCCCATTTGGCGTTGAGAGAGGGTGAATGAATTAAAAAGCTCTTCGCAGGCTGCTAAGTGGAGGTCGAGAGCCGCTTGCCGAAGCCAGCCCAGCGTCTGCTCGGTGACTTCCGGGGTGACATGAGGGTGGCCATCGCGATCGCCGCCAATCCAGGATCCAAACGTCACGCAGGGGCGAGGCCGCAAAGCACTCTTGGGAAACGCTTCGACCAGCGAACCTCGTAACTCTCGCATGATCTGTGGGAGCACATCCCACAGTACCTGCTTGATCGAGAGGCCTCGGGCGACTTCCTGCATGACCGTAGGCCGTTGGGGCCGAATGACGTCGGTTTGCCAAAGCTTGGCCAGCTCGGTTTGCATCAGTTGATGAGTTCGTTTTTTTTCAGCCGGAAGTTGTTGGGCATCACGAGCGTTTAGCAATTTCCGGAGCTTTCGTAACTTGGCACGAACCGTCCGACGTTTTGCCTCGGTCGGATGGGCGGTGAAGACCAATTCGAGATGCAACTGATCAAGTAACAGCTGCATTTCGCTTGCCGATTGGCCCGCCTCTTTCAAGGAGAGCACCGCCTTGCGTATCGATTCTCCCCCAGGCCTAGTCCCCGCCTTTTTTTCGCGTTCGCGCAAGACACGTACACGCTCACGATCTTCAGCAAGGTTCATGAGATCGAGAAGAATGCTGAAAGCGCGAACAACCACTCGAAGGCGATCATTGCTTAGCGACGAGACAAACTCAATCATCGCCAGACGCGCTTGAGACTGAGACTGTCCACTTCGGCCCGCCCAAGCCATATGGCGCATTTCCTCGACGACCTGCAAAGAATCACTGCCGGCGATCTCTCGAATCGTATCGCCAAGCATCTTGCCAAGGAGAGTGATTTCCTCACGTAACGGACTTTCCGGCTTCTCTTCAATCAACATCAGTCCACCCTTTGTGCTTCAAAGTGTTTTTGGTCCGCCCTGTTTTCACTTTCTCTACGAAAGTTGGCGTGTAATGTATCCCAGTCAATAATTAAAGTCCCACCCGCCGCTTCGTGTTGCTTTTCCCAATTGGTTAGCAAGTCGAGACAGGCGTGATCGATGTAAACGAGGTGCTTAAAATCAAGATGCAATTCTACATTGCTGGGTACTTTCTCCAACTCTTCGGCGAGTACCGGAAGTCGAACGAACGTCGCCGCGCCTTTGAGACTTAAAATTGCGTTTTCATTCGCTTCATCAACTTCCAGGTTCACAACAAGATGGGAAAAAGTGTGAAACAGTTTTACTGCTGACAAACCGATCCCCGTGAGGACGCCTGTGAGCAGATCGGTCGAGACAATCGTCCCGACCGTGGCTGCGTAGATGGCAACTTCTCCCCAACCATATTTTCGCAATTTGCGTATCGCCTCGAAGTTAATCAATTTGTAGCCAATGTAGACGAGCATAGCCGCTAAGGCTGCTGTGGGGATCATGCGAAGGATAAAGGCTAATAACGACACGAAGACCAACAACCAGAGGCCGTGTAAGATCGTCGCGAGACGTGTTTTTCCACCTGCCTCGACATTGGCCGAACTCCGCACGATGACGCCCGTCATGGGGAGTGCTCCAAGCATTCCGCAAATCATATTGCCGATTCCTTGCGCGGCCAACTCGCGGTTGTAGTTGGTGCGGGTGCCCGACTGCATCTGGTCGACGGCCGTAGCGCAGAGTAAGGTTTCGGCGCTCGCCACAACGGCAAGGACAATGCCTGCCTGGAGAACGACTTTCCACGAGACCGTCTGGAGAACCGCAAGCGATGGGAGATGGATTTCGCTCCAAAGATTGTCCGGAACTTCGACGTAAAGAACCGGAAGCTTTAACAGAGTTGCGGCAACGGTCGCAACGATAACGGCAAGCAGTGGCGCTGGCACCAGCTTGAGGCGTGCCGGGGAAAGCACCTTCCAAAGCACTAAGACAAGGATCGTTAGCAAACCCACTTTGGCAGCCCAATCATGATTCTTTAGCTGACCAAGCACATTTTCCAGACTCAGCTGTGCAGCCGCCTGAGATGCTCGCACTTGCTCGGCACGTCCTTGACGCAAGTCGTCAAACGCGAGAGGAATCTGCTTGAGAGATCGCTGGGTTGCTTCTTTTAATGCGGCAGGATCGCGGACGGCCTCGAAGATGCCACGGGTATCCAATTGTTCTACCAAGCTGACGAGACGATCAGATAGCTCCTGCTGCTTGATTGCAAGGGGCTCAAGCTGCGACTTCTCGGGGAAAGTAATTTCCTGATGGTGGGCAAGATGATCATGGTCTGCATCTTGAATTGTCACTGGAATCAATTCGGCTACGAGCTCGCGCAGTTGGACCTGTTGTTCATGGAGTGCCCCAAATTGTTGGAGGAAGTCACGTCGAGCATTTCGTTCCTCGGCAGTCCCCAGTTTAGGCATGGGTAAGCCCTTCCGAATTGCCTCGGGTATCGACACCAGGTTCTGAATGCCATTTCCTTTCGGAGCATCATCGACCATGACGTGAAACTGGCTTGACAAGATCAATATGCCGATGCCTGCCAACATGCCGTGAATGACTGCCGGCGAAACGGCCCGAAACCATCGCCCATAATGCAGCAATCCCGCTAGTAATTGCAAGGCACCGCCAATCAAAACGGCAATACCAAGGACTTCCAACCCATGATGTTGAACGAGGTCAAAGACAATGACCGTCAAACCGGCAGCGGGACCGCTTACCTGGAGCGGGGCACCCGCAATCCAGCCGACGACAAGACCGCCAACGATTCCCGTAATGAGCCCAGCAGCCACTGGCACGCCAGACGCAATGGCGATTCCCATGCAAAGCGGCAAAGCCACGAGAAAGACGACTACTGAAGCAAGGAAATCTTGCTTCGGATTCGAAAACAGACCTCTCGGTCCGGCTGTTTTCCCGTCTGTTGGCGGAGTCTTGGACTTACTACTCATGGAGTTAATTTTCTAGGCAATGGGCAGCTGTGGGTAAGGCAATAGCGGACCCGGATTGTAAGGCAATTTGCCGTTACTGTCATCCTGACGTTGGGCTAAGAGTAAGACGATCGCCAAGTCGATTTTTTGAACCACGTAGGAACGCCCAACTGAGATTCCTGGAAATTGGCCACCTCCGAAACACTTCCCTCTGGGTGGTGCGACAAAGACTATCGCATTCGGGAAAAGTAGTGGCGAGAGCTTTTGTTGGCCGGCTTATTGTGGAACGGTCGACTTGTCTTGCTCGCCCTGCAGCACGATCCAATCGTTGTGCCTTAAATAATTGATTTCCGCGTTGGCCAAATCGATACGCGGGTCGATCAATCGCTGAAGCGGGCCCGGCACGAGGCTGGCATAGCTAGTGACATGGACACCTGGCCGACGCCCGTACATTTGCTGCCACTGGTTGGCAACTCGCTGAGCATACTGATGAACCAAATAAGGGCGGACTCGCATGACCTGACACTGAAACTTCATCAACTCGGCTCGCTGGTTCCAATGCAACTTCATCCGGCCATACTCGTCGACAATGAGCATGGTTCGCGGGAAACTTTCCCATTCATGAAAACTACTATGGTAGAGATCGCAATAGACCGACTTGGAACCTTCCCAGGGCGATCCAAAACGATTGCGTTGAAGCACCACGTACCTCTTGGGAGAAAGTACCATCAACGGCATGTCTTCGACCACAATAAACGGGACTTCCGGTTCGAGCGATCCTTGGCTGGCCATCGGATGGGTTCGGGAAAGGTAGAGACGAAGATCAGGGCCGTAGTCGGGTACTTGAATTAGTGCTCGGAGATTCTCGTGTACTCGAGGCAACAATTCCGAAAGCGTTTGCTCGTCGCACTCGGGGTCAAGTATTTGGGCAGCCAGCTCGCGGGTTTCCCGAAATTCGTCCTGCAACGACTGCCTCGCGTTTTCCTTTTTCATTCGTCGTTCAACGGATAGCAAAACGTCGGCTAAATTTGCCGAAGAGTAAGTTTTAGGAAGACGGCCATAGGTTTTTTTCCAGAAATGATTTACTTTCTCGCTGGCCTCTTCGACCGAGAGAGGCGCCTCGGATTGGCCCGCCCACGGGTTGAAGAAGATAGACTCGCCATAAAGAGGCTGGAAGAAAACCATCCACTCGGGCATCGTCCGCCAATCGATACTACGCGAGTCGACCTGACGGTAGATGATTTTGGGACCTTGCCATGCCTGCCAATCGACCAACGGTTTTCCCTCTCGGTCGTAGGCTAAGAGGGACCGATCGGTGATGTGAAACCGGAGTGAGGGCGATTTTTTGTGCGAGATTTTCATTCGCCAACTAAATCGACCGCCTTCCGATGTCCAGCTTACGTTGCCTGGAATCGTGAAGTGTTGCAGCGGTAGCAGCAATTGGACCAGAGCCCAGCCACAAACCAGTATCGCAACCCATCCACGAAGTCGAAAAGGTCGATCCGAGACCCGTAAAGGGGTGGGATTGCGTTTCCAGCCGAGCGCTGCGCCCACCAGTGGCATGGCTACCATTCCTCCCAGCAGCCATCTCCAGTCGGGCTTCATCCAAGTCCGGTTACGCAGCCCGTTCCAACAGCGCTGAGGCCAATCGGGTTCAAGAAAAATGAGCGTGAGCAAAACGCCCATGAGCGGAAACCAGCCGATGTCGTCGAACAACACAAAATGGTTGAACGCATGAAACAGCAAGACCAAGAGCATGCCAAAAATTCGCGTACGACGAATAATCAGCAAGAAGCCAATGGCCAAGTCGAAAATAAGCCCGCTATAGGCCAAGAAAAATGCGAACTCTTGGGTGGCAAACAATGTCTGGGCGGACTCGGCAAGACCGGCGGGGAGCTTTTGCAACCGCTCGGCGACGACCGGATGCTTCAACGCCATCCCAACCGGTTCGGCATGCACCAGCCACTGCCAGCATAGTTTGGCAACGCCGCCGTAGAAATAAACCACAAACAGTTGGGTTCGAAGCAAAAACAGGGTCCAAAAAGGAACCGTGCCCACGAGGGCCGTGTCACGTTTTGAACTTGAGAAGCCGAGGCGTGATCGAACCCAATCATGAATCGAATAGCGCTCGCTTGCCGGCATCCAGATGAGCAGCCAGGCAAAAAGCGACATCAGATAGTAGTGATTATTGTACAGCCCTTCTTCGATCATCCAGACGTAAGTCCAAGTGAGAAAGACGACTGCCGACGCCACACGATGATAGAAACCGACGGCCAGCGAGAGTCCCCCGAGCAACATCAGCAGGCTTACCAGATTCATCCCTCCTGTTGGCAATGCCCGTAGCCACTCGAAACCGGGGTAAGGGAAATTCCAAACGACATGATCCCCGGTAAAGTAGGTCTCAGCCCAGTTGCCGGTGGGCATGCTTGCCGCCAGCAAGCTCGTAGCCTGTAGCGCCATGACTGCCCCGAAGGCAATACGCAGCATGGCGAGCGACCCTCCATCGACAGGAGCCGCCAGCATAGAGGAGAACCGCTCAAGAAAGCCCTGGCCAGCTACAAGATTGGCCTGGGCAGGAGGCGGCTTCAACTTTTTCTTAGATTTTCTGGCCACAATGGATCGCCAATGGACGCGCGTACCGAGTGTAAGGGAGTACCAGGACCTCCTTGTTGGACAAGCCAGGGTACCAGGATCCCGCTTCTGGACAAGTCAGGCATAGCCCAAAAGTGTTCGGCACGATATTTGAGCGGCTCTTTTCGTTTTCTCTGATCCTTGGCTTCTGCGGCTGGCGTCTGTGCCGTATCAAGCGACGCAGGTGCAGGTTGCAACACCCTCGGCGGACAGATGCAGCGTATTGTTTCGCGTTGGACGACTCGATTAAAGCGAGGTCATCCCAACCTGCTTTACCGGTTCAGGGAGTTTACGATCAATCTCCTGGAGGCGATATCCAAAACCAGAACCTTGTAAGGAGGTCAAATCAAGCTTCCCATCACGGCGCTGATAGAGTCCTGGGTGGACTTTTGCTTCTGGCTGCGAGGCATGTGGATAAAACTGCATCGCATTCGATTCTACGCCCATCATCGTATCTGAGTACGCGGCAAGCAAAACATGCGGAATTTGAGCCAACATCGGATTGGTCAAGTCTTGGACCATGACATACATATTATGTGCCTTTGCCCAACATAGCGAGAGGATGGCACCTGTTTGCGTTTTGCACGTCTTCAACGCAACTCCTGTCCAACCTAGCGACTTCCCCAGACGTACGAGTTCCCAGTTATGAGCACTTTCATCCATCAACAAGGGCTTACGCGAGGCAACGCTGCTTACGTCGATCAGGTTGGCTTCCAGGTCATAGGGAAAAGGTTGCTCGACGTAGAGAATCGCTTCAAATATTTCGAGTTCGTTCTGACGCAATTGGTCGAGGATTTCGTTCACATAGCTCGGATCGGTGACAGTGCAGTTGAAGTCGACGGTCAACCAATACTTCCCACGAGTCTTCGCAATCCGGCCAATGTTTATAAGTCTTTGATAATCCCAGCTCGCGTCATTCCCTCGTAATTTTATTTTCAAGCATCGGATGCCATCGCGGTCGATCCAATCTCGGAGCAGCACAGGCTCGTTGTCGTCGGGTTGAGGAGTGTTGATGTCTGCCTGCTCTAGCGGATCAAGACCGCCGACCAAATGCCAAACAGGTAATTGATCGGCACGATTGACGCTTAAGTAATCAGAGGGATACTTGCCAGAAAAATCAACGTCTGCCCCCTCGGACGGTTCTAGGTAATCGGCCAAGTCGTGATTCATGTATTGGGCATTATAAGTTTCGTAGACCGGCTTGGAATGGACATTGCCGTAGGCATCGTGAAGAGCGAGGTCAAACGGCGAGCAACAGACCAACGCAGCCAAGAGGGGCATGTGCTCCTCTGGCATGCAGTCGCGATTGTAGTTGGCCAAAGCTTCCGGAAGCACCTGTTGCTGAAAAACGTGGCCTATTTCCAGCGGATGGCCGACCGCAGTCATACTGGCCCAGGTGGCTGCGAGACTTTCAGAAAAATCTTTCAATGCCTGATGCCGAGTCGCGTAGTTCAACTCGCTTGGCCAGACCCATTGGACGCTCAATGGGATTTCGCCCCAACCGCTGGCGAGTCGTCCCTGGCGATCTTCAACGACGACTTTCGCACGGGCGCAAGTGACCGAAGTGAGCGTTTCTGTCCCAAATTTTAGTGGCACACGCGTTTCGACAGGCAGGAAATAGAGTTCTACGCCCTTGATCTGAATGTCAGTGGATCGTGTGCCTGCTAATTTCAATTTCCTTTGTTGTCGCTGCACGAGATATAATGCCTATTCTTACTCAGAAAAAATTGAGGTAACAGTTTGTCCGGTCCAAGGGCAATGCCCTTGCGAAATCAACTTTGCCACGCACTTCGTACCGGCCGGTGGATCAGCTCGTTCGCTTCGTCGCTGCCTTCAAATCGTTCGGCAACGGGATCCCACTTGAGTTTGGTTCGGAGTGCTATGTTGCCTAAATGACAAACGGTATCGCTACGATGCCCGACTTCCACAGGTGCCGCCGGTTCGTCAAAAATGCAACGCACAGAGGGTTTAGCGGTCCGGCATTTTAACACAGTTCCCTCGGCGTAGGTATATAGGCAATGGATATAAGTGGCGGCGTCACACAAGCCTCCCTTTGCAAGTAGTCGAAAAATACATGCTCAATTTGCACCGGACCGCCAGAGGCAACGCTCTTTGTGATCGGTGGTGCCTGGGAGTTGGGCCCAACCACATGTGGTAGTCGAACCCATCAAGATTGTCGATTCCAGAGTTCCTAGCAACTGGAGCCTTACGATCGCCACAGAGAAACGATTTCCAGACCCGTTTCAAAAAACACGGCTCAAGTTATCGTTGCTAACGAAACCATTCACCTTCACTGTGGACAATGGCAGATCGATTTTCGCAGCGGAGCTGTGGTTACGCTGGATGCACCTGCAGAATTCCAGGCGATTCTCCCCATGCACTCCGAGGAAAATGGGCCGCCAATGTTCCTCAGCAGGCTGAGGGGTGTACGATCCATACGACCCAAGCAAGCGTGTGGTCGACCTAGATACCGTTTTTAGCCTGAAAGTGAACGACAAGTGGCAAACAGACGTGATTTTTTTATGACTTTGCAATCGTCCTGAATTTTCAAACAAATCAATTGACAGCTAGTAACTGGCCGGTTACTATGCGGGTCGAGTGAGGCTCTTCTACGGCATTTCTGGCTAGGTGCGTGTTGATGATTGCAAAAACCGGCCCCAAAAAATCTCATCTGACGAATAGCGCTGCAGTGGCCGCCGAAGTAGTACGTGACCCGCAGCAGACTCGGCGCCTTATTCTTCAAAGCGCGGCTGCCCTCTTTGCCAAACATGGCCCGGACGCTGCGACCGTCGATCAGATTGCCAAGCAGGCCGGCTACAGCAAGCGGATGGTTTACCACTACTTTGGCAGCAAAAAAGGCTTGTACCAGGAAGTCATCAAGCAGGTGTACGGCCGAGTGACACAGGTTGCTGCCGAGTCGGCAGGCGAAGCGGTCGGTTTGGACGAAGTGCTCGACCGCCTCATTCAAGAATATTTTCTTTTCTTGCAGGAAAATCCTGAGTTTGTCGCTCTGCTCAATTGGGAAAACTCCCACGACGTTCGAGGATTAGTTCAGGTCGACTTACGCAGTTTTATTGAGCCGGTTTGCGAGGTTGTTCAAGCAGCGATCAACCGAGAGTACCCGGGCGATCCGGTTGATGAGGTACAGGTTGCGTATGCCATTATGACTTGTATCTCTTTGTGCGGATATTATTTTTCTAGCCAAAAGTCGATGAGCGCTCTTTTCAAGATCGACTTGAGCGATCGGGCTCATCAGCAGCGATGGCTTGAGCACATACGAACCTTGGTCGTTCAGGGGATTTCCGGTGTTGTGGGAAAGGGAAGTTGACCCGAGCTAAGGACGACCAGTACCAATCACAAGAGTAGGCAGAACGCATCAAGGAGGCAACGTTTTGAAAATGAAAATAGATTTCATGAATAAAACCGTAAAATGCCGTCGCGGCTTTACGCTTGTTGAGCTGCTTGTGGTGATTGCGATCATTGGAGTACTAGTTGCGCTCTTGCTCCCCGCCATCCAAGCCGCCCGCGAGGCAAGCCGTCGTATGAGTTGTGTGAACAACCTGAAGCAACACGGCTTGGCGCTGCAAAACTACCATTCGGTCAGAGGCCGTTTTCCTTCGGGGATGACTGCCGTAGTCCTGGATTTCGGCGCTAATGCCAACGTAAAGCTACTTCCCTACTTCGAGGCAGCCTCGCTTAGCAGCTTGTATGATGACGACAAAGACTGGAACGACCAGCTTGACTCGGTTCTTGGCGCCTCGCTGGGAATGTTCAATTGCCCGTCGACTTCGGAAGAGAACCCCATCACAGTCCAGGCTATGGCCGATAAGTTTGCCGGAGACGGGCAAGCCCGGCTCATTTGGGGCACCACTGACTACGCCTACTGCAAAGGATCTTTCGATGGCTGGTGTATGTCGATTGTTAGCGCCAGCGACGAAGTAACGCTCGGCGACATCCCGGATAACCAGGCAGGCATGTTCGATATTGCTTCAAATACAGGGATCAGGCAGATTACGGATGGGACCAGCAACACGATCGCTATGGGAGAAGCCAGCAACGACCCGCGCTGGCAGCTCTGCGAAGGATTTCAATGCGGTTTAGGCAGCGTTTTGCCCACCGGCGACCGTCCTGCCCATCCCTGGGATGCTTGGGTCGTAGGGACCCCTCCGTTAAATGGTTTTCCCCAGCTAAGGGGGGCAAGCATATTCGCTTGCGTCTTGGAGCCGATCAATAAATTTCCGGTTACTGAAACGTATGTCATTCTCTCAGACCTTTCTGGCGGTAGCGGCTCGGATGTTCTCTGCCGCAGTCATTTTCCTGGCAACCCAGATGGAGTCGGCATGAGTACGACGAGCAACTTCCGTAGCGACCATCCTGGTGGTGCCAGTTTTCTCTTTGGAGACGGGTCGGTCCATTTTCTGAATGAAAGTATAGCCCCTGAATCCTACGTAGCCTTGTCGACTATCAGTGGCGACGAAGTCGTTGGAGATTATTAAGTCGAAGATTTTCAAGAAGCGGGAGCCTGTGAAGGATGCTTATTCAATACTTTTCTTTTCAAAGGAAATTTGCTATGACCCGCAGACACCTTTTCCCGGTAGTTGCTTTACTAACTGCCTCGCTGCCTGCCCAGCTAGTCCAGGCAGCGACGTACGTCATTGACGAAGCTCTTAGCAGTATGACGCTCTCCGCCAATGCGCTTAGTGGTGCGGTTACGCTTCTTGGGCAGGATAGCAATCCTTTTGCTTCACCTGACGCGGACGATTCAGGTTCGCGGACGTCCTTCTTGGAAGGGACAATCGAGGCGACTGCCTCTGCCTCGCTGATTACATTAGACACCGCCTTGAGTGTCATTGACGTAAAAGAAAATGCCAACGCAATCTCATTCGGTGGTTTCTTGCCCGCAGAGTTACAAGGGACCGGCACCATAGCGGCGGGGGAAGACGAAATTTTTGCCGATGGTACGGTCGACGTTTCAGGAAACGACATTGGAGACAGCGATTACACTGCCGGAGAAGATAACTTTGGTTTTATGGCCTTCCAGTTTGGGCAAACGGGCATTGCCGCGCTCCGTAACTTTGTTTTTACAGCCGAGGGTTCTGGTGTTCCTGGGGCAGCGGCGGGAGGAGCGGCAGGCATTGGCTTTACTGTTTCCGATGGCTGGACAGCCTTTGAAGCTGGTCTTTTGGCAGCACCCAGTGAGGTCTCGTCGATTACCACGGGAGAACCTGCTGCGTTTAATGCTGCGGGCGATCTAACATATAGCCTAGTGGGCTCGCTTGAGACAATCACGATACCAATCGATATCGAAATCGTGGATCCAGATGGTGACTTTAACCTTGCCATAACGGGCCTAATCGTCGCGAGTCGGACTGTGGGACTGCCAGGTGATTTCGACGAAGATACCGGTATCGACGGAGCCGATTTCCTCCTCTGGCAACGCGGTGGGTCGCCAACTCCCCTGAGTGCTTCCGATTTGGCGGACTGGGAAGCCGGCTATGGTGTTCCGGCATTGAGCGCCGCAACAGCAGGCATCGGGGCCGTGCCCGAACCTTCCAGTCTAGTGCTGCTAGGACTAACGCTAGGGCTGCTTCCTCTGCGGGTGGTAAGACGGCGTTTTTAGATAGAAACGGAGAATTTGGCACCAAGGAGAAATTAAGCTGTTTTTTTCCTGGCTTTGTAGTAACTCACGGGTTACTATGCAGGTTAAAATGTGGGCGGCAAAGCCGAGAAATTGGTAATCCCTCGGCAAGGTGTTCACAAAGAAAAAGTTTGAAATCTAAAATGCGAAAGCTACCTGACCACCCACGCGGTTTTGAACTGTAAGAAGCATTAGAACAAATGCCTTAAAAAAAGCGAACAAACGTGACTGGCATCTGCCTTTTACCTTTCACTAAAAGTGAGAAGACCTACATGTACAAGCTAAGACGAAGTTTCTTTTCCTGTATTTCCGCCTGTGCGATTGGCCTGCTCGCAGGCAACGCGACCACTTACGCCAATAGCAACTCGGGACCGCTCCCGGCAGTCTTTGATAGCAGTCAGTCGCAGTCCTTTAGTTTTGACTTGACGTTGATCAATGCGACCGTCTCGGTCAGTGGAGGCGGATCGATTAAGGATGTTTTTTTTAATCCTTTCGGTTCGGACGATGTCGACTTCGATTTAAACTCTGGGTCCAACCAAAATAAGCCCCTTAGTCTGAGTGGCGGAACGGTCCGCTTTGTTTCTTCTCCCAACGGCACCGCAATCCTCGGGTTTGACCATAGCAACCCGAACGCGGCAGGCCGAACTATCGCCGACTTCGATGTTGATTTTCGCAACGGAGCCAACTGGGCCTTCAATTTCAACGAAGTCGTCTTCGATGTCGATACCGATGTTGGGGACTACGACATGGGCCTTACGATTCGAGCCAATTTGAACGAATTTAGCTTTGCTCAAGATCCAGGTTCGACGCCCATGAACTCCACTGGTTTTTTTGCCCCCGGTATAATTTCTTCCGGAATTTCAGCTGACGTCGACGCTAGGATTAAGGACATTGTCTTTGGTTCAGATCTTAGCATCGGCAATATCGCCTCGTTCGACGAAACGGTTCTCAACGATTTTGGTCTTCCGGCAAGCTCAACGACCTTGACACCTCAGGGAGCGTTCCCCAACGGGCCCTTCCCCCAAGATTTGCTAGCCAAATTAGATTTGAATTTTCCCATTGATCTTGAATTTGACTTCAACCAGACGGGCACTGCGGTACGGAGCGACAGCGGCGCAGTGTACTCTATCCCTTACACCATCCAAGGCACCCTGGTCCTGAGCAACTTGGCGTATAGTTTGGAAGACACTCTGGTCGGCGCTATCGTTCCAGAGCCAACCACCTTTCTCCTCGCCGGGCTAGGCATCTCAGGCATGTGGGCGTACCGTCGCCGTAGGTGGCGACGGCGCACTCCTGTTTGACGGTGTAAGGCGAACTGGTAGATGAGGATTTCCCTGCTTGATCCCCGACGTCGTGGCCTTCTGCCCTTTTTTGAAGCGGGCGATCTGTACGGGCTACGCGCAAGAGGTCTGCTCTAGATTGGAGGAGCCCCGGGCTTTTTTTCTTGGATCCAGTCGTAGTATTCTCGCATTTTGAGCTTGCTGGCCGCTTGCTCGTCTGCGTAGAAGAGCGTTGAAGGGTGTAGTTGGAGCGCACTGGCGGTAATCATGCTGGTTATCGGCCCTTCGATCGATGCTGCGACGACCTCGGCTTTGTTCTCGCCGCTTGCGAGTAAAACAATTTTTCTGGACTCGAGGATTGTGCCGACTCCCATCGTAATTGCGTAGGTGGGAACGTCCTCGCGCCGGTCGAAGAATCGAGCATTGTCGTCGATGGTCTGCTTGGCCAAGGTCTTGAGGCGGGTACGAGACGAAAGCGAGCTGGTCGGCTCATTAAATGCGATGTGCCCGTCGGAACCAATTCCCAAAAGCTGGACGTCGATACCTCCACATTGCTCGATGCGTTGCTCGTACCACTGGCAGAAAGCTTGGTAATTTTTTGTGGTGCCAGAGGGGATGTAGATATTCTGGCTCGGGATGTTTACGTGTCGGAAGAAATTCTCGTGCATGAAGTGGTGGTAACTCTGCGAATGCTTGATCGAGAGGCCCACGTATTCGTCGAGGTTGAAGGTCGTGACTTGCGAGAAGTCGAGCCCTTCGTCGTTATGCAGTCTGACCAGCTCTTTGTAAACGCCCAAGGGGCTTGAGCCAGTTGCCATTCCGAGTACGGCGTTTGGCTTGGTATTGAGAATTTCGGCCACAACCAGAGCGGCTGCCTTGCTCATGGCCTCATAGTCGGGCTTGATAATAACTTCCATCGAACCAGGATTCCTTTTCTATCGAGAAACATAGACTGAACTAGATGTAACTTACGCTGCCCAAGCATTATTGCCTAGTGTGCTGAGCTCGTGCTGAGACTGATGCTTTGATGAATGACACACGAATTGCGGAGAGTTACCATCCAGAATCGCTATCGAGTGACGTTGCAGAAGAACGAACGGCCATCTTTAGTCAGCAGCAAATTCATCAACAGCCGGGCAGTGCGAACACTGACAGCATAAGATGCGATACCAACCGGTCCAACTATCCGATTCGTACTCGTCAAACCCCGCTTCGTCAATCATCAACACGCTATCGCAGTGGATTGGGTATGCTAACGCCGTCTGCGGTACATAGCACTCATGAGCAGTGTCGAGGCGAATAGCAACAACGAGCTGGGCTCGGGAACGGTCGCTTGCAGCGGCAATGGCATCGGCATTCCGTAGTTGGTTTCCCAGATTGCCAAGTCAAGTCCATCCACCACGCCATCGAGATTTCCGTCTGCCATCAAGTTGGTTGTGGAACCAAACGTCTGGAGGATCATGGGTGCTCACCTGTGTCGGAAATCAAGGTTGTACTTCTGTGCGTCGCTCTGTTTCGTTGCAATTATGATACTCTCTTGAAGTGCTGATATGACTTACTATCGCTCGCAGACTTGTCTGAATTCATTAAGTTGCTGCAGATACTCGTCCATCGAATGGTCGCCGATGCGGTCGCGGAACGACTCATAAATACGTTTCGCCATGTCACCGAAATCTGGCATCGCTCCAGCAACGGGTTGCAGAGTCGTTGCTCCGAAACGGACCCGCTCGGGTTCGCTCGTTGCCACCGAGTCCCCCCGCTCGGCGCGCAGGTGTTCCTGGAGTGCAAGAAACTCGTCTTCGGCAATCGTGTTATCAGCTTCGTCTGGATCGATGGGTGCATTCGATTCGGATGTAGTGGCGGCCTGTGGTCCAAGTGCTGAGAACATCACGACTCCGCTGGTGCGTTCAAGCTTGCCATCTTTGAATCGAACTCTTGCTCCTGAATGGCGGTAGTCAGGCAAGTATTTCGTCAGGCCGATGCCGGGTGGCAAGCTCGGGACCGGGTCGCGTTCGTTAATGAATCGCATGTATTTGTGCCCGATCTTCTTGTCAATAAATCGGGCCATTGCCTCGTTGCCGACGCGTGGCTGCCCAAACGTCACGAGGCCGGCGAGAGGTAATTGGCTTACGGCCCAGTCGTAGGCACAGCACTCGGCCATCGCTCCGCCAAGGCTGTGGCCTGTGATCCAAGTGTGCTTCGGTTTTCGCTCGCTCAGGTATGTCTTGATTTCGTCAGCAAAACAACCATAAGCGTTCTGAAAACCTCGGTGGACTTCGTGGTCTGAATTTAGCGGCAAACGATCGCGGAAATCTGCGTTCGCAAGCCAGTCTTCCGAGCTGAGCATATCGGTTCCACGGAATGCGACAACCGCCACAGCGTCGCTCATCGCTAGGAACCCGCTCATCGATCTATCTTCAAGAATCTCAACCTTATCGAAGCCGATCTGACGAGCGACAATCTCTCGATTGTGCGGTTCGGTGTACGCGAGCGCACTCATCTCCCCGAGCGTGATTGCGATTTTCCATTGAATCTCTTCGCCTCGCGTATTCCACTCGACGCGCAGAGAATCGATTGACGGAAGGAAATCGGATTCTGAACAGGCATTATTAGTCATGTGTATTGACCTTGTACCAGATAGTCGGTGTTTTGCGGGCTAGTAGCGGGACTACCTAAAACATCAGGTCAACCGCACGCTTGCATTGAGTAGTAATTATCGCACGGCAACTTGCCTGGAGAAGAGCTAGCAGCGAAAGATTTTCGTAAATGGATTATTTTCTTTCACGGAGGTCTTTCAAATGAGTCGTCGTCTTACGCTGTTGGAGTGTTTTCCGGAAGTCGAACGGGATCACCGCGACCCCCGAACTCTTGAAGCTACTGGAACTCAAGGGCGCGATCGTGAAGATCGACGCGATGGGCTGTCAGAAAAAGATCGCACGCCAGATTGTCTAGGACGGCGGCGATTATGTGCTAGACGTCACGTTCAACGAGGGCTAACGTCGGTATCTCATCCCAGCTCTTTGAAGAACGGTGGAGCCAAGGAGTTCAACTTGTGACCTCAATCCGCAGTAACATGAAAAACAAGTTGATGCCGCTGATGGACAAGCTTTTGCTAAGGAAGCGATCTGTGAATGAGGCAGTCAACGACCAGCTCAAAAACATTGCCCAAATCGCGCACACACACGACCGCACGACCGCAGCCCAACCAATTTTATAGTCAATCTCATCGCAGGATTAGGTTAATAGGATCACTCCTTGGCTTTCTCTGGGACGTCGACATCCCATTGGGTGTCTTCCTTGGGAAAGTCGAATTTCAGCTGGTAGGTTGGAAACAACTGCCTGCCCTCGAGGATTTCTTCCTCGTATTCGGTGATGGGGATGCCGTCGGTGCCCGTGATGGTGATAAGGTGAGGGCCGCCGACAATGCTTTGTCTCGCGGGCGTGGCATAGTTCCCGTCGGTGATCGGTGCGCCACCTCCTGGGCCGCGGTTTCCCTGGGACGTATCGGGGACAAAGCGGATAAAACCTTTCGGCACTGGCTGGCCCTGGTAGGTCACTTTTCCAGAAACTTGATAACGAATTGGGCCGTCGTGCGGCTTGCCACACCCGGTTGTCAGAACGAACGTTATGGCCAAAGCCAAAACAATGCGTTGCCTGTGAAAACCCCCAGGAAAGCTCATTGCGGCAATCCTCCCACTGGCAAGCCACTATTTCGTTGGCCTAGCTGCTGATAGATATCCAAGTCGATCGACTCACTCACATAGTGAGCGGAAGAATCGGCCATAAGCATGTGGCAGCCTCCGGGATGGTTGCTGCTGAAGCCTCGCATGAGTGCGTTGGATCCTATGCTCGGGTAGAGATTGATTGAATCGAGCGCGCCGGCAAAGCACTGCGCGAAAGCGCAACCATTCATTTTTCCGCTGGCCGCCCAGGGGGCGTAGGTGTAACGAGTTTCGCCCACCAGAAAGACATTCGAGGTGCCGTCCGTAATTTCTGCGATTCTAATGTCGGAACTGGCGAACAAGATACCGTTGGAAAACCAGGTACGGTCTCCCGCGGTACCGCACGCGGTGTTTGCACACTCCGCCTGCTCACCTCCTCCTTGGACCCCAACGTAACTCGATGCAAGATGCAGATACTTAACTCCCCCCCTTTCCTCTTCCACACGAGACGGGCAAGCGTAAGCACTCAGGGGGACAAGGAGGTCTGTGTTGATGAAGCCGGCCGTCCTGTTGCTGCTATCATAAAAACCTGATTCGATGTTCAAAACATCAAACTGAGGGGCTTCTTCGATCCATTTTAAGATCTGCACGGTCCAGGGAGCACCAAACCTAGCATTTTGGTTGCACCAATTCGGAGCTGAAGACGAATTAGGGCGTTCTATGCCAGCATCAAACCCCGGTGGAAACGTGCCAAAGACATCGTGATAAGTATGCAGCGCGATTCCCAACTGTTTGATGTTATTTATACATTGGGTGCGTCGTGCCGCTTCACGGGCAGATTGGACCGCCGGAAGCAACAGGGCGACCAATACTCCGATGATCGCAATCACGACTAACAATTCGACCAGGGTAAATCCTTTGCGTACCGAGGTCTTGTCTATTCGGAAATAGATTTGCATATTTCGGAAGGATCGCATACTAGTTTACTCCTTTTGAGTATTGGGTAAAATGCAGTATCTTCATCAGAGAGAAAGGACCAACTGGATATTTTTTCGTCCCGGAGGGACTTGTGAAAATAGCCCAGCAGCTTACTGCTGGGTGCGAATGTTACAAAACTACGGTTCTTCATATTCTTGTAGCTTCATAATCTTTGTAGTTATTCTTCTTTTTTCCTGTGAACGGTTAGCAGAAAAGGCACCTCCGGGGCCCGCCCCTTTCCCCAGAGATGCCGGCGTTTTCGCTCTGTTTTTATTTTATTTCATTACGTTTTTCCACGACGCGGAACACCGAGCGTTATCAAAACGCCTAGCAATAGTATTCCAACCGAGCTTGGCTCGGGTACGCCGGTCGCAGCGGGCGGAGTATTGGTACCGCCGAATTGAGCTTTCCAGAGAGTCAAGGCACTGGCTCCCAAATCCCTCGCGTTGCCACTTTAAGAAATCGGCTCCGTCGACGTCTCCGTCGACGTCGAAATCGCCGGGGAGCACCTCTGTTAGCACAATCGCCCAATCGCGTGCTTGGCCAAAGGAGGATAGGTCGAGGATTTGGTCATTCGGACTCAGAATGCCAAGATCGATTTCCGTGTAGCCAGTTTCCGTATCGACAAGGATCGCGAAAAACGGATTTGCAAGGCCCGAGAGATTCAGCTGAATTTCATCCGTGTCCATTGCATAGATCACGATATTGCCGAAATCGGGCGTCGCCAAAGCCCAGGCGAGGTTATCGGGCGTCAGCTGGTTTTGACGCTCCATGTCGATGAGCAATCGGTCTTTCCAGAATGCGGCGTGCGTTCGTAGTTCTTCCGGATTGGAATAGGGGCCCGGGTCTGCGATGATGCTGCCGGGAAAAAAGCCGAACCACCCGGCCGCTCCGCCAGCGATCGTGAACTGCCACATTGCCTGGCGAGTTTTCTCATCGGTCCAAACCCCATCGCGCAGGTAGGCGAATCGTCGCTCAAAGATAACCGGTCGTCCTTGAGAAGCGTCCAGCTCAGCGACGGCTAACTGGTAAAACTCGTCAGCCGGGTTTCCGTCAGGACGAAAATCGTTGGAGACGGCGCCCAGATCGGAGTTGTTTCGCTCGCGGGCCCACAACAAGTGTGGCCACCCCATTTCGTCGTTGAGGAAAGAGGCCCACGATTGCACTTCCGCTTCGGTGGCCCACTCATCCAGGTCGAAGCCGTAACTCATCGACCATCCGGGAAGCGGCCCCAGACGCGCGGCGATATAACGCTGAAGCCGGCGGTCTGCCGAGCCGTTTTGACCGTCAAGCGGCCCGAAGTTGGGCGTCCACTTGCGGGCATCGTCAGCCCAGGCCCAAATCATCACCTGGACCTCTGCCTCTCGCGCGTCGGTGATGAATTCTTCCAAGGCACGAAAGGTTGTCGGGTCGGGATTGGTGCTGATCAGCTGGTCCGCGGCTGGCTCGTTGGCCTCGAACCACTGGGCGTTCATGTGAAGGAAAATGGTATTCATTCCGTTATCGGTCGCTTGCTCAATATAAGCGGCCCGCTCGGCCCGCTCGGCCGGCTCGTCGAATCGGCTAACAGGTGTCCAGCCGCCTTGATCGTTGATACCGAAGCCCGGATTGGCCGCGGAGGCGGGATCTTGCAAGTTCATGTAGACATGCATCACTTCGCCCTTGAGGTCGGTCTCCCCAATCTGTCGGGCGAACTTGGAGTTGGCGGCCACGAGAAATCCCCGCGGCTCCGGGTCGAGGCTTGCCCCGACGGTGACCGTTCCGGCCAGCCCGTTCAACTCTCCATCACTGCTGGAAGTCGTGAACTGCCACGTGCCTGTTTGCGTTCCGGTGAACCGAAATTTCCATGTGTCGGATTCATCGTAAAACATTTTTGTTTTACGTTCGAGGTCGCTTCCGTCGAGCTTGAAGGTGACGGTCGCACCGAGGTCGTAGGGATTTCCAGAAAATGTGGAGTTATTCACAGACCATTCGGTCACTGGTCCGAAAAGTGTCGTGTCTCGGTCCAGAGAACCAGTCTGTTCGTCGGCCAGAAAGTCGATGCTCACACCATCAAAGCCGGCGGCAAACTTGTTCGGCGATAGAGCCTTGGTGAAATCGGCTCCCCAGGTAAATTCTTGACCGATGAGCGGATCGCCTAACGGAACCGTGTACTCGACAACTACGTTCTGCCAAGTTGCCTCGGTCGGAGCAGGGCCAGGGTCGACGTAGGCGGTTGTCACGTTGCGGCTGGGCAACATGCTTCCGCCGACTGCCCCAAGGAAAGGCTCAAAGGTGGCATACCCATCGCGGCCGATGTCGTTACTGCCGGCAGAGACCGAAAGCGTGTAGGTGCCGGCAGCGATCGGGACTCCGAAACCTGCGGTGTTCAGAAAGTTGCCCGAGAGGGCGGCGTTTTCGGCGGAAGCGCCTCTCGTGGTGCCTACAAAATTGTCGCCCACCACAGGAGAGAGTCCAAATTCGGGGAAAGGTCCATCCCTGGTCCCGAAACTTATAAAACTTGTCGTATAGTCGGCAGCATCCTCGACATCGTCGGTGGCAATGATCCCCATCTCGGCCTGAGCCGAGGCAAGGGCTACGAGCATCCCGGCCAGGGCTCCCAACGCGATACCTATCCTCCCCTTTATTTTGCGTATCACTGTCATTTTACGTACTGCCGTCATCCTCATCGTTGCCTACCTTCTAGAAAATACAGGAACAGTCGTTTACTCAAATGGATCGATCGAAGGCCTAAAACGTCTACAGGCAACCACCCCAATACCGAACATCAGCAGGACGAAGGTTGTGGGTTCCGGCACGGGCTGCTGCTGAGAGAAAAGCCACTGAGCCACATAGTCGTTTTGGTCATTTAGGCGATGCCACTCGAGTGCGGTCCAGGCGTGGGGACTAGAATAAGGCAAAGGCTGCTGGCCTTGGAAACGAGTCAGTAACCGCTTCTTGCTCAGGATGGTAGCTAAATCGGTCGAGAAGATTTCACTCTCGACGACAGGATCGGTCTCAAAAAATGGCTCGCCTCCTGCTGTCTCGATTGCGGCGATCATGTTTGTCGTTCCGGCCGAGGGAACGGTGGAATCCTGCTCGTTGAGAAAGGTCCAAACGGGCGTCTCGCCAATTGCGGCACCACGATCAGTCGGTCCCGCACCCGAGGAATTTACGCCGGCGGCAAACGAGAACGAATCAAACTCAGACGGCAGTAAGGAGGCGTAATCAGGAGTTCTTCCCAACGCATCCCATACGGCAAACGCCCCCATTGAGGGGCCAACAATGTAGATGCGGCTAGTATCGATCTGCGTGGCAAAGTCGAACCCGACGTTATCTCCACCGCTTACCAACCCGGCAACCAATTCCAGTGCCAATTCCATATTATCGGCGATAGGCGTTGTGTCGGCAGAGTAGCCGCTGGAATAAAACTCCTCGCCGGAATCAGGATCGGGAGGGTGATCGGTCCAACGCTGGCTGATTTTTGGTGCCAAGACAAACGCGCCCCCGGTAGGCGAGAAGGCTTGGATCTCAGGTCGTGCCCAATACCGGAGCGACTCTCGTTCTAAAATTAACGACAGCCAGCTGCTACCTCGCATTCCCGCGTCGTGCATATAGATGATCAGTGGATGCTTCACATCGCTTGGAGTCGAAAAATCGTAGTCCCGAGGCGCAAAAAGTCGGAATGACAGTTGCGTCTCGGGACCGATCGTGCCGCCTTCGTTGGAATAGTCTCCTCCATACCAAAGCGTGTCTACCGAGGACGAATTCGGCCAGTTCAACGACGATGCCGGATTGATATCCAGCAACGGCTCGGCCCAGCCGACGGAGCCCCCGCACACAAGGCCTAAAACGAGGCATACCGCTCCCAACCGAAAACATTGACGGACGTTTTCAGAGTTCATTCCTGAATTATCCGGCCATCTTGGCGATTCGATCGGAGCTGATGTGCAAAGATATCAACACTGTAGCTAATCGACTCGACGTGGCCATCGCAGAACGCCATGTGGAATCCGCCCGGGTGGGAGCTGCCAAATCGATAGTCGAGATCTTCTTCGTCGTCTTTGTACTGTTGGTATTGTGCCGCGGTGACTGGAAAGTTCTGCAACGGCGGTAGGCCGCCGCCTCGGAATAAATCGTCCGTTCCAGCGGTAGCCCAAGGGTGATTACTTCCTCCAGAATCATCGGTTTCTTCGGTTTCCTGCCACTTTTCGCCAATCAGGTAAGTTTGGGAAGAGCCATCGGTAATCTGCTGGAACCCTATTCTACTGCGATTGAAAATAACGCCGTTGATCAATCTAGGTTCAGGATCCGCGCCATTTTGCTTAGCCCAATAATCACCTGGCGGCATAGTAATCACGTTGTTATTATCGCCAGTCGGTCCATTTACCCAAGCGTGGGACGGTGCATTGGCGTAATTGATGGGCCCATCATTTTTGCTTAGGAATTGAAGACTCCGATCATCGGCGTTGGCTGCGTAGTCGGATGACCCCATCAACGCATCAGCCGTGCCGGCTACTATAAATGCTGGACCGTTATAGTACTGAAAAGTGGTACTATTCCCCCTAAGCCCGACAATGGCTGTCGTACGCGATGGACAACTGATCGTATCGAAAGGTTGCTGCATCATTCTTTTTGCACCTTCCCGCTGCTGGGGCGTTACCACGTTAGGCTGACCGTCGGAAGGTAAGTCATAAAGCGGCTGCTGCTCGATGAACGGGAGTATGTTGTAGATCCAACCGCCTGGTTGGTTGGGTCCCGTACCTCGGTCGGCATCCCCAACCCATTTCGCATCCCATCCGCCACTTGGGAAGTATTTGGTGCTCGATTCGTGATTTATACAGCCGAGGGCGATCTGTTTGAGCTTGTTCTTGCACGAATTTCGGCGTGCCGCCTCACGTGCCGCCTGAACGGCTGGTAACAGTAGAGCTACCAAAACGCCAATAATGGCGATCACCACTAATAATTCAACTAAAGTAAAGCCCTTACGAGTCTGTGGGCACTTCGGACCTTTTTTTGGATAATACATCTTTCTCTCCGTGGAATGCTTTTCCTTTGTGAGCTGCACAATCGCACTCGAAAGGTGACTGCGCAAGTAACTACTAACTGAATCTTGTTCGGCAACCTGCGAAACTGCCAATCATCATGCCTATGAGTACCGCGAGCGATGGCTCTGGCACGGTTGAATTTCCGGCGGCTAAGCCGGCTGGGGTGCTGAAATTGTTTTGCCAGAGAGCCAAGTCGGTGGCACCGGGGCCATTCGGTGATTCCCCTCGTTGCCATTTCAGGAAATCGGCCCCATCGATATCGAGATCGCCATCGAAATCACCTTCGAGTTCAATTCCAGGTAGAATCCGTTCGAGTCGAATTTCATCTAAACCGAGCAGTCCCGAACTACTGCCAATGTTGGCAATCTCGATCCCTAGGTTTTTCCCGATCGCGTCTGGGTAGTCGTCGGCATCGAAGCCGAGCGACCGGTCGGACCAGAACCAAAAGAGGTTGGCGTCGTAGTTGGCACTGGGATTTAAATCGAATATTTCGGTCACAATTTCAGTGCGAACCCCGTTGTCGTCGTAGTAAAGGGTCACTTCGGCGAGGGTTGACCTGTGATTGATACGCCGGCGGAGGGCCAAGGTGGCCTGGTAGCTGCTGCCAGCGACAATTGCCTGATCGGTCGTGTTCCAAATCGCCGGGTCGTCGGAGTCGAGGAATGCTGACCACTCACCATCGGCGCCCTCTACGCCGAGGTCGATTCCTGAATTGTTGGCCGGCGAATCAGATTGCCAGTCGTCGACTCCGCTCCAGCCGAGAATCTGCGTTCCGCCCCCTGGCGACTCAAAACCGGAGTTCAAAAGTCCAGCCGACTGAATAATGTCTGGCACGCGCCGGAATGTTCCCCCACCAGCAAGAAAGCTGTCTACCACTTGAGTGAACGGCTCAAAAGTTTGTGGAAAATTGAAATTGGGTGGGCCAAGATAGGCAGGCATCGTCACATAGCTGGCGTACGTGCCGCGTCCTTGGACGTTTGGATCGGGATGGGTATCGAAAATGCCTTGCGATTGCGAGAAGTCAAACAAATCCTGTGCCGTCACTTCCCGACGATTGACTCCGTCGTAGAGCCATGTTCGCTGGACACTCCCTGACGAAAAATGCAAAAGCGTTGGCGTTCGCCCCACCAAAGTTGGGCTGATCCCATAAATCCCCTCGGGCATATCCCACAGAGACTCTCCTTTATCATCGTAATCGAGATAGACGTCTTCGACGCTGATCGCGATATCGTTCTCCGCAGCCAAGTTTGCCAGCCGGCTCATCGAGTAGCTTCCCCAACTGATGGTGGTCGACACTCGCGTCTGCTCAAAGGCGTTGGCGGCGTTGAGTACACCGTTTTCCCAAATTCGTCTCCGTTGGTTCGATCCCATGGCCCATTGGCCTGGAGGTTGGCCGGCGGATGTTTCGCCCATGACTCCCACGACCATCTCAAGAAGCGGATTGCTGTCGAATTCTGCTGCCAAGGCAGAATACATGGCGTCAATCCGGTCAGTTACTGGCTGAGAAGACCAAAGCGGCTGCCAACCCCCCATGCCCGCAGTACGATCGAAGACCCCGTAGTAACCGTCCGATGCGCCCGCATCGCCAAAGGCGGGATCCGAAGTGATGTAGTTGGGGACATTGGGAGTGCCCGCAGCGTTCCAACTGCCTAACTGGAGGTCGAGAATCATTCGCCGATTGCCGAGGGCGGCCAAATCATTCAAGTCAGAATAAATCTGAGAGAAATCGTAGACCCCCTCCGCCGTTTCCAAATCCCTCCAGCGGTATTGCTGTCGGATCCCCTGGATGCTGGGCTTGTCACTTAAAAAGCTGAACGAAAAATTGTTGGTCCAACCATTGGTAGACGCATAGAATCCGGGGTTGTACTTCTTGGTACTACCAAAGGATTGGGCCTGGGCCGCATCCTGAAAGAGTACAAAAAGCAGCACCACCATGATGAACAAGATCGAACGGGCGAGTAGCCAACGGAGTCTTGTTCCGTCGGAGTCGATTTTTCCATTGTTGAAGTAGTCAAGTTTCATGATTCTGCTTCTCTCTCAAGTCCCCTTCAGTCTCAGAACATGCCCTCACTTTGAGCGATGACCTCTTGCACCGCGGCCTGCCAAACCAACGAGCGCCATGCTCAGTAGTACAATGCTCGAGGGTTCTGGCACGGCCGCGAATGCGGTGGCGGCGCCTCCTCCGGTACCAAAATTGCCTTCCCAGAGAGCCAAGTCGGCGGCACCGGCACCATTGGGCGATTCACCCCGTTGCCACATCAGAAAATCGGCCCCATCGACATCCAGGTCGCCGTCGAAATCGCCATCCACTCCCACAGCCACTGCAATCGGTGCCACGTCGGCGTACGTCATACCCATGCGAAATTCGTCGAAGGTCGTGTTGGCATTGCCGAAAGTGTTAATCTGGGTAAATGCCATCTCCCAGAAGTTCACCTCATCGGCAAAATTTAGCCCTGCTTTGACTCCCAACGGATCGTTTTCAAGATCGGCGTCGAGATCGGGATTGATCCAGGCCGAGACGTTGGTTCCGTAATCGCCCGCAGCAAGGCTGAATTCAGCCTCTGCGATTTCATCGAAGCTGCCCTTGAAGTCGAGCTTCACCACCATGAATACTTTTTCTGCATTGCCTGCGCCCGAGCCGGCATCGACCTGCGAATTGACCCACTGCTCAGCGACATCGGCTGGATTTGCCCGGACGATATTATCTTTCTTCCGCATCACTCCATAGGCTTCGTTGGCGGAGCCGGTGCCTATTTCTCCGATGGTACCATCCAATTTCAATGCAAAGGGTCGACCAAGTAGCAAACTCCTGTTACCCCCAGGGAGATTGGTGTCGTCAAACTCAAAAAGAGCACTCCCCTTGAAAGGGCTAGCTTCGTCGCGTCCTTCGATTAGCATGCTGAACCAGATCGATTCACCGTATTTGCCGATAGAGCCGTTCACATTAAGTACGCCAGCAGTCCCTGCCGGCCCGGCAAGTGAAGTATCAAAAACCCGAATGACTTTTGCGTTACCTCCATCAAATTCTGTGATGTCCTGTGCACGCCCAGAGGTTTCTAGGCTATTACCTTGGCTATCGGTATAAGTGAGACCGTCGGGGGTGATGGCCTGGTTCGGATTCGGTGGTGCGGCTGGATTGCCATCCTGAAACTGCTCTGTTGTCCATCCATCGGCCCAGCCTGTGCCTCCATTGAGTGAGCCATCGGTTGGGTTCGGAAAGCTAGTGTCTGCGGCATAGTCGTAGCCTTCGTAGACCAACAACTGACCTTGAGCCAACGGGACATGCCACCCCGAGAGGAAAGCGAGCGTCAAACCATAAAGAAGCGTTTTCATGTTTTTTTGCATGATTTTATTTCTCCGTGTTACTCGTTGAATGTTTAAAATGAAAATTTCTAGCGTCAGAGCCTTCTACGGCAACTTGCAAAACCGGCAAAAGTCATACCCAGCAGCACGATGCTTGAGGGTTCAGGCACGGCCGCGAATGCGGTGGCGGCGCCTCCTCCGGTACCAAAATTGCCTTCCCAGAGAGCCAAGTCGGCGGCACCGGCGCCACCCGGCGATTCACCCCGTTGCCACATCAGGAAATCGTTCCCATCGACATCAAGGTCGAAATCGAAATCGCCATCCACTCCCACCGCAATCGGTGCCACATCGGCATACGTCAGGCCAATGCGAAATTCGTCGTAGCGAGTGTCGGCGTTGCCGGCAGCGGAGATAATGTCGAACGACATTTCCCAGAAGTTTATTTCATCCGCAAAATTAAGCCCCGCTTTGGCCCCTTGCGGATCGTTCTCAAGATCGGCGTCGAGATCGGGATTGATCCAGGCCGAGACGTTGGTTCCGTAATCGCCCGGGGCAAGGCTAAATTCAGCTTCGGCAATTTCGTCGAACATGCCAAGGAAGTCGAGCTTCAGCACCATGAATACTTTTTCGGCATTGCCATTGTCTGAGCCAGCGTCGACACCGGAAGCGACATAAAGCTCAGCGACGTCGGCCGGATTAGCACGGACGATTTTATCCTTCTTCCTGAAAAAACCATAAGTTTCGTTTTGAAGGCTGCCTTCATCGCCTGTTGTACCATCCATCGCCAGTTTGAACGGCCGGCCCAAAACGAGACTTCTGGAAGCGCCTTGCAAATTGGTGTCGTCAAACGAAAAACCACTTGAAGCCTGCAAGCCCGCTTCATCACGTCCCTCAGCCAGGACACTTATCCAAATGGTTGTGCCGTACGCACCGAGGGAACCGCCAATGGTGAGTAGACTCGGATCGAGCGATGCGGTGTCGAATTCACGGGCGGGAGAACTCACCTGGACGCCCGGCCCCCAGGTCCTAATATCCAGTGCTCGCCCTGTGGTTTCCAGGCGATTGCCTTGGCTATCGATGTAGTTCAAGCCGTCACGAATCTTCTGACCCGGATTGGTAACTGCTGGATCACCATCTAAGAAATTTGACGTCGTCCATCCAGCTTCCCAACCAGAGCCCCCATTAAGTGCATTGGGGAGCGTGTTATCGGCCGGGTCCGGAAAACTCTCGGCTTGGTCATAGTCGAAACCCTCGTAGACCAGCAACTGAGCTTGGGCCGACGAGGCCATCGAGCCAAGGAGGCAACCGAGTGTCAAGAAGAAGCCAATTGTGTGTTTTTGCATGAGTTTATCACCTGTGAATAGTTTGATTGCGCGTCTCAAAACTGCCTGTTGGCTCAAGTTTTCTCGACCGCTGGACGCCGCCAAACGGGCTCTGGGATGGCTCTTAGGTATTCGCATTCTCTTCGGTCTCTTGTTGCTTACATGTCGGGCTATGATGTGAAGTAAAGGCTATGATGTGAAGTAAAAAGGCACCCCACGCTCAGCACGACTTCTGGCTGAGCGTGAGGGCTTAAATGCCTAACGCATTCTTATCTTCCAAAAGCCTCTATTTGCGACGGCGTCTTACGCCGAAGCCTGCAAACGCCATGCCCAGCAGCACGATGGACGAAGGCTCTGGCACAGAGGTCAGCAGGTAGCCGCCATCCCCCGTATCGGTAATCCCCACGGTGAACGCTCCACCATTGGCAACGATCACACCATCGACATCAATCATGTACTGGATCTTCTCGAGCAGCGTATGGCCCGTATTGACACCGATAACGGCATCAAAAAGCTTCACACTGGAGCCAGGTCCAACAATGTCTAGGAACCCGGCGTTGCTGCCCGGGAGAACACCCGGCGCGAGATCAAGCCCATCAAGCCCATTGAGCCGCTCGAGTCGGAGGATGCCCGCTTCGAGATAGCCGCCATCGCTAACCACAATTCCCGAGCCAGGGAGTGGGTTTTTTTCAACGTTTGTATTTCCAGCGTACCGAAGATCGCCCGAGAGGACCAACTTACTGCCTGGTCCGTCGATCACTATATTGGACCGCCCAAGACGAACTTGCATCCCCGCAGCAGGGCTGGGAAGAAAACCCCCATTGATTGCCGGATGAAGGACATTCCCTACAAAAAGCTCACCCCCATTTTGGATTACCAACGTCGATTTAGGCACGGAGCCTACGGGCAATGTTTTGCTCACAGAACGGCCGATAGAGAAGGCAGCATTAGAGCCGCCACCCGCGACATCAACCCTGCCGCCGTCTACCGTGAACAAGGCCTCTACGCCATCAAAGCTATCATTACCTGTATTGAGATTGAACCTTTCAACCACTGGCACCGGCAACGTCGCCGCAGTGACTACAGGAAAGGAACTGATGGGGGCACTCAGAAGGGGCCACGAAGGAGGAGTTGTTTCGGCGTCTCCCCGGTTAATCCGGCCTCCGACGTAGGAGTCATCAAGAGCGGTAGTCGGGTCCGGCACGATGAGGTCATCTGGATTGATAACGCCCGTGCCAACGTCGAGACTTCCACTGCTCCAGTTGGCCACATTATTCCAGTCGCCATCGCCGCCAGCACCGCTCCAGCTAGAAAATGCCTGCGCTGCGACATGCGCATTGCCAGCCCCCATCGCCAAGGCGATGCCTACCAAGCACGCCAAACAAAACTTCGTTACAACAAGTCTCTCAGTCCATTTCATGATGCTACCTCCCAAAGAGTAAAAAAATCCCTGGACCTCCCAAGGCCCAACAAGTTAGTGCTTTGCCATAGAACTAAAAATTGCCAAAGCGACTGTTGCTTCCATGCTAACCTGGGCTTGTACGCCGAACCAATTCGATCGGGCCTGTACATCTCCCAGTTGACCTGCCTTGGTCTAGTAGTACTTCTAGCAACGACCCTTGAATTACCAAAAAAATTGGACGTTTTCCAAGAAAATCCGTAACTTCCCTGAGAACGAGAGGCCCTCAGAACTCTTTGAATTGGGATGCGAGATATCAGAAGTTGTTTTGTGATAAGTGCTTCTGACGCCTCACAATTTTTGGCAAGACTATTTTTTTTGAGAGAGGATCGCAGCCCGACGCGTCAGCGGAAGAAGCTGGTACCTGCGCATCCCTCGTTTACGCTTCGGCCATGGCTTCTGTCGCTAACTCGGCCTCTGGCACCTATCCCACTCCTTAGGCCTGAAGACGCACGAGACTATCTTCCGCCGCTTCCCAAACCGGCAAGGCGAACTTCCATTGCCAACCGCCCGCACCGATATCTGGGAAAACTGGCCAGTTTTTTTGGTAATTTCTGGCAGAACCAGGAAAGAATAAGTATGAGTGGTATGCGTTGTTCGACCGTTCGGCATCGAATTTTATGGGCAAGCTAGGTAATGGGGGGTTCCATGGCTAAGGAGTTGACCGATGAGCAATTTATTGAAATTCTTACCTCGTCGCAGGTGCGTCTTAGAGCGTTTGCAATCTCAATGGTACGTCCACGCTCCGATGCCGACGATGTGCTCCAAAACGCTTGTATGACGTTATGGAAAGAGCGTGCCAAATATGATGCCGACCGTGATTTTTTCCCTTGGGCATGTGGCGTTGTATTGAACAACGTGTTGCGACATCGGAAAAAGAAAGCGACCGATAAGTTATTATTTAACGATGCCCTCATTTACACCCTCTCGACCGAGTATGTCGACCAAACCGACGAGCTTGATTTACGTCGTCAGTTACTACACAGTTGCATCGCCAAGCTGAACAACAACGATCGAGGACTGCTAGAAGAGAGGTATTCCTCAAGCATCAAACCGAAGATAATTTCGCAAAAGCGCAGCTGGCCGTTGTCGTCGGTTTACAGTTCGCTATCGCGGATCCGCGTATTATTACATCAGTGCATCGAAACCAACCTGGCACGGCAGTCTAGGTCTTAATAGGAAAGTGGATGAACGATCATCGTCTGAAAAAACTGATAACTCGCTGGCTTGACGAATCCATTGATTCGGAAGAGTTTAGCGTCTTGCAAGCGACACTCGAAGAGAGCGCTGCTGCGCGCCGCACATGCCTGGCCTTCATGAGCGTCGATGCTGAAATTTTCATCTTGGCTACGGCGAGCAAGGAACATCTTCAGACACCAACATTAAAAGACGTCGGACTTGGCAAACCGCCGGGAAAGATCAAGGCGGTTACTTCTCGGATATCCTTTTTCTTAGCCATTGCTGCCGGGTTGCTGCTGGCCTTTGGGGTCTGGCAGGGGAGCGGTGAGTCGAAGCTAGAGCGGATGGCCAGTGAGAGGCCGCCGGCCTTGAATGAGTCATTGATTCTGTCTGAGATTAAACCGGTGTCAGACGCTTGCCGATGGCATGTGGTGAATGCGCACCGTCCGCGAGTCGAGTCCTATCGGTCAGGTGACATTATTCGCGTGACTCAAGGTAAGCTGAACTTGCGCTACCCATGCGGGACGAAGGTGGTCTTGCACTCGCCGGCTGCTTATCAATTAATCTCCGACAAGGGTGCACTGATTCTTCTGGGGCGTTTGACAGCCAGTGTCTCGGAAGCGGGTATTGGATTTTCCGTGGTTACGCCTCGAGCGACGGTGGTGGATCTAGGCACAGATTTTGGAGTCGAAGTCAACAACGACGGAGAAACGGACGTGGTGGTCTTCCAGGGTAAAGTCGACGTCGAATATCACGACGATCGAGTGAGCACTCAACGTCTAAACAAGGGCGAAGCGGTGCACCTCGAAGCGACGGGGACAGTCAGCCGTATTGTCTCGATTTCCAGTCTCACTTACTCTGGCCAGTCGTTGCCTCAAAGTTCTCAGCCGACGGTAATTGCCCAGGTTCGCGATAACATCAGCACACGGACTTCGTTGTTTAAGTTCTACGAGATTGTCCATGCGGGCATGGACGAAGACGCGCTCGTCTACGTCGACCGGCAGCACGAATACAATGGCATCACGAAAAAGGGAATGCCAAGCTACCTACTAGGCGGCGACTACGTCAAAATGTTCAATGACGATAAGATCCGACACGACATTCAAATTGAGGTCAAACTGGCAGTTGTCGCCAAGCTGTATATCCTGTTCGACGACCGTCTTACTCCTCCAAAATGGTTGCGAGACAGTTTCCTGGATACAGGCGACAATATTGGCATCGAAAGAGAGAACGCTGTCTTCTCAGAAGGCCGTTGGCGGATTCTAACGCAACAACGTACCGTGGGGCCGGGCCTGGATATGCGTGTCTCGAATACGCTCTCCGTTTGGGTGCGCAAAGTCTCCAGTCCAGGAGTGGTAACCCTCGGCGCGATTACTTCTGAAGGTATCAATGCACCGCCGTCAATGTTCGACGAAGGCGGGAATATGCTGTCCAGCATGTACGGGATCGTTGCGGTTCCTTTGGGAAAAACGTATTGATGACCATGCAAGTTAAACTGCGATAGCCCTGCGTTTTCGGACCGTGCCGGGAGCCGGAGTAAGGGTTCCTGGAGGAAGTCCGAGAGATGGACGGACAAGAGAAACGAACATGCTAGTTCTTTGTCAAATGCTAATTTTCGGGTGTGAGATGTCAGAACGACTTGTTCAGTAACGACTTCTGGCATCTCACACCCGAATTTTTGATAATGACAAAGCACTAGGTGCGTGTGAGCAATTTGATCAAGGGAAGCTTGAATGGTTACAATAGGCGTTTTACGTAGTAAGCATTGGAGGTGGGCCACCGACTTCAATGAACCGGTAACTTCCATGAACGGGAAAACAGCTAGAAATTGTTTTTCCGGAATGTGGTGTTTGCTTTTCGTAAGTCTATTTCCTTTTACCACAGCGATTGCGCAGTCGCCCGTCAAGATCATCTTTGATACTGACATGGGTTCCGATTGCGACGATGCCGGAGCCATGGCGCTCCTGCATGCGCTTGCTGATTTGGGAGAGGTGGAGATTTTGGCTTCCATTTTTAGTTCCCGTGGTGACGCCGGAGACAATCAATACGGTCCAGGTGTTCTGGACGCCATACAAACCTATTACGGAAGACCGAGTCTTCCCATCGGCGCCAATCGAGGCGGTGACGTGGGAGATCCCAAGGTTCGATATCTCAAGCAGATCGGAAACCACCCGGAAATATATGGTCACGATGTAATTAAAACGTCCGACGTTCCGGACATGGTTGATCTTTATCGAAAAACCCTCGCTGACAACGAAGATCACTCTGTCGTCATCCTAACGGTGGGACATCCTATCGCCCTGGTCCATCTCCTTCGATCGAAGGCGGATTCTCATTCCGACTTGAGCGGAACAGATTTGGTCAGGAAAAAAGTATCCCGATGGGTGGCCACGGGATATTCCGAATCATCCCCTGCAAAGAACTGTAATTTTGTAAAGCAAGGGATGTCTGAATACCTGGACGAGTTGCTAGAAAACTGGCCCACTGATTTTTATATGTCGGGATCAGGTAAAACGGTTGTGACAGGAGCCAAACTGCAAGCCACGCCAAAATCGAATCCGGTCCGTGAAGCTTACCGACTTTGGCTCAAAAATTGGGTTCGGGAAAAGCCCAAGCGTGATGGAAAAAATCGTTCTTCATGGGATCAAATAGGCACCTTATTTGCGATCCGGGGCACGAACGGGCCATTCTCAATTACTTCAAAGGGTTCCGTCCAACATACGAGTCGTGGGATATTTTGGGATTCCTCAGAAAACAACCCCAAGCACTTCCGTGTGAACATGACCGTCACTGACCAGGAAATGGCTCGTCTGGTCGAGGCGTTGATGATCGTGCCTCCGGCGATGTAAGCAGTTAAGTCTGGAAAGTCTGATTTCCTTAGGTCCTGTGGTGCCTGCGTCGGATTGGCTGTTGACGTCTTGCCTCGCTTCCGCCGGTGGGTAGGTAGCCGTACTCAATGGCAAACCACTCGGCATATCGTTCGCGGGCGGTATAGCTCGTGTTGCGATCATCAACCAGATGGCCAAGTTCGTGGATCAGGATGTTGTTGAGATAAAAGTCTTGAATTGCTTCCTCGCTCCAGGTGAGCCTCCAAACGCCCGGCTCAGGCCGATCCCAACGTCCTCCGTACATTTTGACTTCATTCACAACCTCGGGCCGAGGCGGTGAGAAAAAGATCTCTTCTAGCGACTCTTCTAAAGGGTAAAGGTACAGGGAAGCTCCCCATTGCATGCCGTAGCAGGGGAAGCTCAGCTTTTTTCGCGTCATCTGGCTTAGTTGGATAACCTCCAGGCCTTGGAGGAAATGCTGAGGCACCGACTCGAGGCGTTCTCGGATTTGCTCAGCGGTGACGATGTGACGGTGGTACTCGCCTGCCTCTTGCACAACAACTCGGTAGCCACCGCCTTGCTCATGGGGTTCGTGCCATGTCTCGGGCGGAGCAAATTCTTCGCGCACGTTCCTCGATCCCATCTGCATTCGCCGCGCTCGCCGCGACCAGCTGACGTGTGATTGAACCGCCTGACGTCTTGTCGGGCTTACCGAAGACTTTGGACGACGTGCTCTCATCGACGGAACCTATTTAGAAGTATGGAGTTACCGCTAACTATCAGGCTGCTGACAAAGCAACCTACAGATGTTGGTCCTGGTGGTGGTCAACAGGCCTCGAACTGCTTATTCTATGGTAGGCAGGACTTAGGTTGGGTTCCAAGCGATCGACGTAACTCCTTTCATACACGTAACTTAAATAATTAAAGAAACCCCCTCTGCCGGGGTGCTTGATGGTAAATTGGGGGCCTTCGGTAGCCGAGGGGCTCCACTGCTAGGCGATGTGAAAAAAGTGAATCGGTTAAGAGATTTCAAATGGACGTAATCCTTTACACACGAACAGGTTGTCACTTGTGTGATGAGGCTGAGCAAACTCTTGTCGAGCATGGCTTGATTCCGCAGTCTGTTGATATCGATGCCGACCCAGAGCTTGTCGAACGATTCGATACCTGCGTGCCGGTTGTGGAGATCGATGGCAAAATTCGTTTCCGTGGATGCGTCAATCCGATGCTGCTTAAACGGCTCCTTTCTTAGGAAAAATTGCTGTGACGTTTGAATCCTGCAAGATGTTTGAGCTTGTTTTGATCCCCAAGAATTGCAATCCCTGGGCTTTGGGGCGTTTTGCGAATTTGAAAAACGGCTCCAGGAGCGAACAATTGCTTTATCCCCGAGGAACTCCCCGTGTCTGATTGTTTGGGGCTGTTTGCGAAATACTGGGAACCGGGAAAAGTGAAAACTCGGTTGGCTGCGACCGTCGGGCCAGAAAAGGCAGCCGAAGCCTATCGCCACTTTTTGAGTACCTTGCTCAATCGATTTGCCGACAGCCATGCTCAGAGGTGGCTTTCGTTTGCCCCGTCTGAACGAAGGGAGGACTTCCGAAAGTTCGCTCCCGAGGGCTGGGAACTTGATCCTCAGGCTGAGGGCGACTTGGGCGACCGCATACGGGCCTTCTTCTCTCGACGGTTTGACGAAGGCTTTCGTCGGGTTGTTGTTGTGGGGAGCGATAGCCCTCATCTTCCACTGGGTTCGATCCGTCAAGCTTTCGAGCAGTTGCAAGAGAGCGAGGTGGTACTTGGTCCGACCGAAGACGGGGGGTACTGGTTGGTTGGGGCTTCTGGCGGCGTGCCTGATATTTTTGGCGGCATTCCCTGGAGCACTCCCCGAGTGTGGCAGGCTACGCTGGACGCCTTGCAGGTGACCGGCACCCGCCACAGCGTGATTCCGGTTTGCTACGATGTGGATCAGGAGGGCGACTTGAAACGATTGGTCGCCGATTTGAAGTCGAACTTTGGTAGCGACCCTCAGTTGGATCGACTTCATGAATTGCTTAGCAAAATTTTTCCAGAGAAAGGCTTGATAGGTTGAAAAATGACTAACCCAGAATCGACATACGATGTGCTGCTGGTAGGCGGAGGAGTGATTGGCCTTTCGTTGGCGTGGGAGCTTTCGCGGCATGGGGCCAAGGTTTGTGTAGCCGACCGCGGGTTGCATGGTCAGGAAGCGTCTTGGGCAGGGGCGGGAATGATTCCTCCTGGTCCGGGTAAGGATTTTTGGGGAGTCGCATCGCCGGTAGAACACTTGGCTGGTGTTAGTCAGCCTCTTCACGCGGAGTGGCATGGGCGGCTGTTGGAGCAGACGGGCATCGACAATGGGTACCAAGCGTCGGGTGCATTGCATGTTGCCGAGAGCGAAGCAGAAGGAGAGTTGCTTCGGCAAGAGGCTGAGCATTGGCGTCGGTTGGGAACGGAGTGGCAATCGATTGGTGTGGCTGAGCTGTCTGATCTTGAACCTGCACTTGCCGCTCGGGCTAACCGGTTTGCAGCGGCGTACTATTTGCCTCAGGAATCGCAGCTTCGGAATCCTCGGCACGCTCATGCGCTTGTGGCTGCTTGTCAAAAGCAAGGAGTGGATTTGCGGTCTGGGGTAGAGATTCATGATTTCAAATCGGCAGGAGGTCGCATTGTTTCGGCTGTTACGAGTCGTGGCAGCATTCGTGCGGAACAGTTTTGTTTGACCGCCGGTTGCTGGACAGGGCAAGTTGCGGCAAAGTTGGGCCTTGAGCTTTCGGTGAAGCCGATTCGAGGGCAAATTGTTTTGCTGCATGGCCCGGCGGGGTTGCTCTCTCGGCATGTCAATGCAGGCAAGCGGTATGTTGTGCCTCGACGCGAGGGCCGGTTGTTGATTGGTTCGACGATGGAAGACGTTGGCTTTCTCAAGCAAAACACGGCGGCTGCGACGGCAGAGCTGCTGAGATTTGCTGCTTCGCTGTTGCCAGCAACGGCAGACTTGCCGATTGAAACGAGTTGGTCGGGTCTTCGCCCGGCAACCAATGACGGGCTTCCGCTGATGGGGCGTATCTCTCGATTTGAAAACACTTGGATTGCGGCAGGGCATGGTCGATCGGGGTTGCAGCTTTCGCCAGGGACAGCGGTTGTCATGCGGGCGTTGATGCAGGGTACGCAACCCGAGGTCGACGTGAGTTCGCTGGGGATTGAGAGGTGAGAGGTTGGAGGTTGGAGTGCCCCCCCAGATTGGGGTTTTGTCCCTTGGGGTGGGGTCCCATGTTTTGGGACAATATTCGGTAGTTTTGTCCCTTGGGGTTTTCGATTGGTTCGAGGATTGTAGGGTTTGCTGCATGGGGCAGGGGACAAAATGGGGTGAATTTAGGGTTTTTGAGGGTCCTTGTTGGGACAAAATTATTGGCGATGCTTCAAGGAAATTTTCAACGCGGAGTGCGCTGAGGATCGCAGAGGTGGTGTTGGGACTTTTTCTCTGCGGGCTCTGCGTTAAAACTTTTTGTCGTTGGTCTTTTCAGAAATTGTTGTCACGGGGATTATCGCATTTTGGGGGTGGCCATGCGAAGGTTATTTTTGGCCGGGTCCGGATGAGTGAAGAGGGAACCACGACGACACGGCGGGCACGACGAGTTTTTTTGAGCTGCGACGATGCCCTGGGAAGGGTGGCTCTCGCAGAGATGTAGGGACGCAGAGTTTTTTGGGGGGAGTAATCAAACTATGTCGCGATTCACTCCGTGAATCGAATCTAGTTTCACGGAGTGAAACCCGACTATCTGACGCGGGTGGCCCAGACAACCAAGTTGTCTGGGCCACCCGAGGAAATCGGAATGTAGGCCGGAACAAGCCTCGCAGTTGCGGCCTACTTCCTTGCTTCGGCGACTTGCGACATTTTTATTACAACCAGCAGTAGCAAGTGGCTGCAATGCATCAACGAGCCGGCAACCGAAGCAGAGCTTGAAGCCATTCGCCAAAGCTGCCGACGAGCAGCTCCCTAGGGCAGCACAGATTGGGTTAAAAAAACAGCAGAAAACTTAACTTGCAAGCAGTTGGAGTACCTGAAAAGGCTTAATATGGACCTGTCCCCGTTTTACCCTATTATCCCCGTTTTACCCTCATCTTTCTTGTTCCCTCGTTGGCGAGATTACAGATGCCGCTCCTCAAAATCCTAGTGCCCACTCCGCGAATGACGGTCTACGAGGATCTTTCGCATCCCAAGCTCGGCCTAGCATTTTGCGCACCAACTGACCCACTCGATTTTGATCCCTCTGAGGACGTTGCGCCATCGCAATCAGACGAAATCGCCGCGATGGCATTCGCCGATGGTGCGATTGATCAGAACCTTTCTGAAACGATAACTGTGGTGTCTGGCGTGGATGAATCAGATTTCTGCAAATTCACCACCATGCAATTCGCAATGGAATCCGATTTATTTCAAATGCGAGGTTCGAAACGCACGGACGATGAAGCACTGCTCAACACACTCATCGAACACGCAGATCAACTCTTGGATGGAATGCGCGTTGACTATTGTTGTCTTGATGTTCCGCAAATGTGTTTCGGCGTGCCTGGATACATACCCGGCAAGAATATGTTCGCGGCATTCATCCTTGATCCAGAATTGAATGACGGCCGCATCATTGCACGCGAATCGCAAGTTCCCGTCGCGATGCCGGCCCTCGGATTGGAATTTGACTCGATATCCCCGTCATTCGTCGATCCCCTGATCACAGATACTTTTCCACCCGATGCTCTTGGTCTGCGTTTGAAACGTGTGCTCCGTACTTACGCGAATGCCCTTTCTGCCACGTCGGACGAATCGAAGATTCTGAGCATCGTTTTCGCCCTTGATGGAATCTTGACAACTGAAAAATCAACATCGACTCAATTCAAGAAGTTCATCGGCGTATCAGCATCTAACAATACCGCTGATTCTCAGCGCCAGTACAAACGATTTTGCGAGTTTTACGCCAATGTGCGCAATCCACTGGTTCATCATGGCAAATCGTATGTGGACTTGGGACGTGATCGAAA
Source organism: Planctomycetota bacterium (assembly GCA_024278955.1). GTDB lineage: Bacteria > Planctomycetota > Planctomycetia > Pirellulales > Lacipirellulaceae > Bythopirellula. The sequence continues at coordinate 69,817 of JAJRSE010000102.1, forward strand.
ACCTGATCTCTTGTATCTTCAATCACTCGTTGCGGGCCTTCTTGAATCCATGGTCGGTGATGCTCACGAGGCGTTCGACGCGCATTGGCAACGAAAAATGAAAATCGCAAATGCTTCGCTCCACACCTAGTCGAATGCTCCATATATCGGGTAAGGGCGGTCATCGCTGACGGCCCTCCCCACACCACCTGACATGCGGGTCCGCCCCACAATAATTAATGTCGTGCGGTTCCTCGAAGCGGAGCAAGGTCGCACAAGAGTTGTTTGAGCGAAAGCAGTCCGAGTTCCTCCAGCCATTTATTGGGCATCGCAGGCCCAGACAACTTGTTGTCTGGGTGCCAACGGCAGAAGAGGATTTTATCAGTCGACCCACTGGAGAGGAATTCCGACTGAGTCTTTCCCTGTTCGTACCACCGTGCCGAACTCCAAGGCCAATCGACGGGCTTCTCTACGAGCCCTGGGTCGCACTCCCTCCCAGGGCTAACGCCCTGGGATTTTCTATTTGGCCCTTTTCGGGGGCTTCCGCTATTGAGGTGGACCCGTTTTTGTCCGAGCGAGCAAAAAGGAAAACGAGATGCCTGGAGGCTAGTATTCCACCGCTGCTTGGTTTTCGGGTGCCACTGCTGGCTTGCCCAGCAGTGGCACCCAACTCGAAAATTGAGCTATGGTAGACTACTAGAGCCCCTCACCCACGACGACTTGCAATTGGCGACCGAACGCGTCCGACAACGGTTAATCGACCACCACCAACGAGCTACCGGCACCGACGCCCGCGACATTGACTACAGCCGCGATACTGTACAAACCACTGGTCGAGTGGTTGCACCAACGGTTGCACCAAATTCTGGCAAAGGGGGCATATTGGGGGCAATTCCTGACAACTCAACCGGAAATACCGAATCGCCAAAAAGTAAAGAATCCCCTGTAAAACACGGTGTATTAAGAGTGGAGCGAAAGAGATTCGAACTCTCGACCTCTGCATTGCGAACGCAGCGCTCTCCCAACTGAGCTACCGCCCCAAGTTCTTTGATTGTAGTGGTTTACGGCGATTCTCAGAGACCCATTGAACAGGCAAAAGAACAGATTTACAACCTGTTGCTCGCTGTTTTCAAGGCCCCGGTGCGTATGCCGATGAACAGAAAATAGCATCATAACTACCCGAGAGGAAGGTCCAATTATGCTCGTTCAAACCCGGCTCAACATGTTCTCCGCAGCCATTGCTGTCGATTGTCAGGGGAAGACTTACAACGCCCGTTGGCCCAAAGCGACTGGTCGTTACTGTGTGCGTACCTTCGGCCGGAAAGAACGCCTGTCGTGTGACTCCGAAGATGCCGCTGGCGCTACGAACAGGATTGGCCGAGGCACGGTGCCCCGATCGAGATTTCTAGTATTCGATCGGTCACTTGTCTGATAAATATCTCGCCGTTTCTTTTGAGGCATGCGGCCTCTATATTCATTATGGAAAGGCCGCTGGTGACTATGGCATGGTGCTCGGCTACGAGTAAAGGAAATCATGATGAAGCTGCGCAAGTGCGGCTATTCGCCGTCACGCTCTGGCCCAAGCCAAAACCGGGCGACCATCGACGACGCAAACCACGTTACCCGAGGCCGAAGCGATGAGGAAATTCCAGCACTTCGGCATGAAGGGGTGGAGTACCTGGACGATTCCGACGAAATCGCCACGGTCGACGTCCGTTAATCTTGGGCTATCGCAAGCTTTCTTCCGGCTATCTACTCTGTTTGTGTATCAATCTGTCTGGCTAGTCGATCGACAAGCCTACGCGAATCGGCAATAATGTCATCCTTTGGTCGCCATTCCGCGAAAAAGCAGCAACTTCGTAATTCTACGAACTACCGATTGTACCCGTGAACGGTTGCGAATAACTCGACAAGAAGCATAAGCAATGACTTGCAATTCAACGCCGATTCTCAGAATGCGGGGGATTTCTAAGCATTTTGTTGGGGTACAAGCTCTGCAAGAGGTTGATTTTGAGGTGCTGCCAGGCGAGGTGCATGCTTTGGTTGGTGAGAATGGGGCCGGCAAAAGCACGTTGATGCATATTCTCAGTGGCGTCTATCGGCCTGATGGCGGTTGGATCGACTTCAACGGTGAGAACGAAGTCGTTTTTGCCGATGAACAGGCAGCGCAGCGCCACGGGATCGCCATCGTTTTCCAAGAGAGGAGTCTTTTCGGCCCTCTCTCGATTGCGGAGAATATTTTTGCAGGCAGGCAACCAATAGGTCGCTTCGGATTTGTTGACCGGGCTGCCATGATTGAAGAGTCTCGCAAGCTGCTTGCCGAGGTTGGCATGGAGGTCGATCCTCAATTGCCGGTGGAAAGGCTTTCTCCCCATCAGCAGCAGCTTGTTGAAGTGGCGAAGGCACTCTCGCTACGGGCTCATCTTATCGTTCTCGACGAGCCGACCGCTGCCCTTACCGAAACCGAAACGGACCATCTGTTTGCCGTGATCAAAAAGCTGCAAGAGCGACAGGCTGCTGTTGTTTATATCTCGCATCGTATGGAAGAGATATTTCTCTTGGCCGATCGTGTGACGGTGCTGAAAGACGGGCAGCATCAAGCGACGTTGTCGGTCTCGGAGACTTCTCCTCAAGAGCTGGTAACGACGATGGTGGGACGTGAATTGGCGGGCGAATCTTTCGACCGTGGCGCCCCGCCCGTCGATCAATCGCCGTTGCTAGAAGTAAGGAACTTGTCCGATGTTGCGGGCAGTGTTCCTCGCCGAGTGGAACTGAAGGAGATTAGTTTTTCTGTTCGGGCGGGTGAAGTAGTTGCCCTAGCCGGGTTGGCTGGAGCAGGGAGAACGGAGTTGGCACTAGCCATTTTTGGAGCGAGAAGCCGAACGCATGGAACGATTGCTGTTGATGGGCAATGCCTTCAGCAAGGGAATTCTCGTGGGCGGTGCGTAGCAGATTCGATCGCAGCCGGAATCGGATATCTCCCCGAAGACCGTAAAGAAGCCGGGCTGTTTCTCGAAAAAAGCATTGCTAGTAACATCGCTGCGGCAAGCCTAAAGCAGTTTGGGCGAGCTTGGACCCAGGACAGCCAAATTGCGAAGGTTGCCGACGAGTACTGCCAGTCGCTCCGGATTGCCGCTAGCGGGATCGAGCAGTCGGTCGTCAGCCTAAGCGGTGGCAACCAACAGAAAGTTCTTTTGGCCAAGTGGTTGCTCGTAAAACCCAAAGTGTTGATTGTGGACGAGCCAACCCGTGGGGTCGACGTTGGGGCGAAAGCAGAGATCCACCGATTACTTTTTGAATTGTCCAGAAAAGGCGTTGCTGTTATTGTGATTTCTTCGGATTTACCCGAGGTTTTGACCGTGGCAGACCGCGTGCTCGTCATGGCAGAGGGGCGGATCTCTGGAGAGCTTTCCCACGAAGAGGCAACCGAAGAACGCATTATCCATTTGGCTTCTCAGGTCGAGGTTGTTTGAGACTTTTACCAATAGAGCCTGAGGCTTTTTGACCAGAAAACTAGTATGACCGATTCCAAAGAAAACAAACCGGCCAGTCCGCAAAAAAACTCCCCGCAGGGGCGTTCGCCTAAGAAGCCCTACTCGCGTCTGGCACCCTATTCGCGTGAGTTAGCGTTGATTGGGTTGACTTTGCTAATCGTCGTGTTGTTTTCGATCCTCTACCCCTATTCGTTTTGTTCCTGGGACAACTTCAACGCAATCCTCCGGAACCTTGCCTTTGAAGGCATCTTGGCAATCGGCATGATGGTCTTGTTGGTTTCTGGCGAGTTTGATCTTTCAGTAGGCGCCATGGCCTCGATGATCGGCGTTATTACCGCTTGGTTGATGAAAGTCGCAGGTTGGCCTGTCCCTTTAGCCGTCTCCGCGGGGCTTGCTATCGGTGCTTTGGCCGGTGCGATGAATGGAGTTTTTGTCGCCAAGCTACGGGTGAACGCGTTGATTGCCACGCTGGGGACGATGGGGATCTTTCAAGGAATCTCGCTGCTGGTCGGTGGGCCTGGGATTACGTTTCTACCTGAGTCGTTTTCAAGTGTCGGCCAAGCGGAGCTGTTCGGTTTACAATCTCCGGTCTGGTTGCTGGCCGCTTTGGGCTTAGTGGTCCATGTGCTCCTTACCCATTCGCGTTTTTTTCGCCAACTTTTTTATGTGGGCAGCAATGCGAAAGCGGCCCGCCTTTCGGGCATTCATGTCGACCGCATGCAGATATTTGCGTTTGCAATGATGGGAGCGATCGCAGGGTTGGCGGGAATCGTCTACGCGTCGCGAATCGGCACCGCAACCGCTACCGTCGGCGTGGGGGCCGAATTGCAGGCCATTGCGGCGGTGATCCTGGGGGGGGCGAGCCTCTCGGGCGGTAAGGGCACGATTTGGGGCGCTTTGGTCGGCGTCTTTTTCATGGCTTTGATCAAAAACGTGCTGATCATTGCCCGAATCTCTTCCGAATGGCAAGGCATTGTCCTCGGTTCTGTGTTGGTCTTTGCCGTAGCCCTTGATTCTTTGATGTCAACGCAAAAGGAATGAGCCCACTCGAATCGGTCTCTGCTTACAAGCAAAGTTTTTAAGCTCCGAATGATTTACTCCTCCACAATTTCCCACACTACTTCACAACGGTTTTTCATGAACAAACAATCAATTCATCGACGAGATATGCTTGGCTCGGCCGGAATCCTTGCGGGAGCAAGCCTAATGGCCGGGCTTGCCGGTTGTGAAGATCCGCCTCATTCTCAGGGGAACCAATCGCAGCCCAACTCAGACACAAAAACAACGGGAGGCCAAGCCCCGTCTTACGCCCATGAAGAGTACGTTTGGGTGGCCGCCCTGGCGAACCTTCCGCTCTTTACCCAACGCGACCACCCTGCCCTTCACTTGGCTGGAAAAGAGCTGGGTGTTCGAGTGACGATAACAGGCCCTAACACGATTGACATCCCTGCCCTTGTGGCCGCGATCGAGCAAACTGCGGCACGGAAACCGGCTGGCATGATGGTTGTTGGCTTCGACCCCTCCGCTTTAGTTGCGCCAATTAATCGAGCGATGGAAGCAGGCATTCCTGTTGTTTGCATCGATGCGGATGTTCCTGCGAGCAAACGGATTTCCTTTATCGGCACCGATTGGTTTGATTTGGGAGTGCGGCAAGCTAAGGGAATGCTCGAAGGGCTCGAAGGACGGAAGGGAGAGATCGCTATGCTAGGCATGATTGAGCTGCCGATCATGCAGGCTGCCTTCAAGGGGTTTCGTTCGATCGTCGAACCGGCCGGCCTGACTCCTTTGCCGCCTCAACAAGACAAAGCTAACCAAGTCGAGGCGGCAAGAGTGATGGCCTCAATCATCCAAGCACATCCCAAGCTGGTAGGCGCGGCAGGGTTCGATTCCCAAAGCGGCCCCGGAATGGGGCAAGCGATCAAAGAGGCGGGCAAGGCAGGCAAGATCGTTGCTACCTGTGTTGACGATCAAGAACAACATCTTCGACTGCTGAAAGAAGGAGTCCTTCACACATGCGTGGGCCAAAAGAGAGAGCTTTTTACTTACATGGGGCTCAAGGCACTGTTCGAGGTGAATCACTCCCCCATCAAATTCACCAACGACGACCAAGCCGCAGGTGTCTACCCGATTCCCGTCGTTTACAATACTGGGGCCTACACTATTACAAAAGAAAATGTCGACCTTTTCCTGGAATGAATCAGTGCAAAACGGGTAGCAGAAATCAAAAAAACCTACCAGAACGTGTGGATCAGCTAAGTCGCGCAGATCGCAGTCGTAGCGCATTGACGATCACCGAAAGGCTACTCAAGCTCATCGCGGCTGCGGCGATCATGGGACTAAGCAACAAACCGAAAAACGGGTAGAGCAACCCGGCGGCGACGGGGATTCCCAGGACGTTGTAGACAAACGCGAAGAAGAGATTCTCGCGGATATTTTTCATGGTCTTGCGACTTAGGTGGCTTGCTGCGGCGACTCCCCGCAGGTCGCCTCCGACAAGCGTGACTCCAGCCGCTTCGATTGCCACGCCGGTGCCCGTTCCCATGGCGATGCCGACATCGGCCTCGGCAAGCGCGGGTGCATCGTTGATGCCGTCGCCAGCCATGGCAACGACGCGCCCCTCACTTCGTAGCCGAGCCACAAAATGATGCTTGTCTTCCGGAGAAACCCCGGCACGGAATTCGTCGATGCACAGCTTGTCTGCAACCGCCCGGGCGGTCGGTTCTGCGTCGCCGGTTAACATGATCACTTTCAGGCTCAACTGGTGAAGCGTTTTTAGTGCAATCGGCGTGCTCTCCTTGATCGGGTCGGAAATCGCCAGCATGGCCGCTGCTTCGCCGTCGACAGCAACAAGAATGGCAGTTTGGCCCTCTTCTTGATAGGACGCGGCCCGCCTGCGAGCTTCGTCCACTCCTGCAACACTCTGCTCGGCAAGAAAATCGGCTTTGCCGATCAGGACGGTTTTCCCGTTCACGACTGCGCGAACGCCGCCTCCGGTTATGCTTTCAAATTCGAGAGCTTCGACGAGCGAAAGCCCATCTGCCTTGGCGCGACGGACCACCGCTTGGGCCAATGGGTGCTCGCTTTGACTTTCAACCGCCGCAGCCATCGCAACGATTTTTTCTTCCGTCCAATCCCCCAATGTTTCGACCGAAGTAACTTCTGGGCGCCCGAGCGTTAGCGTTCCCGTTTTGTCCACCACGATTGTGTCGACTTTTTCCATGGTTTCCAACACTTCGGCATTCTTGATCAGCACGCCTTCTTTGGCACCACGGCCGACTCCGACCATCACCGACATGGGCGTAGCCAAACCGAGCGCACAGGGGCATGCGATGATCAGCACCGCCACCGCGGTGACAAAAGCGTAGGCCAGTTTGGGGTCTGGTCCCCACACGGCCCAGCCGATAAATGCCAATATCGAACAGACGAACACGACAGGAACAAAGTATTGAGCCACTTGGTCGACCAATTTTTGGATCGGAGCCCGACTTCGCTGCGCGTCGGCGACCATCTGCACGATGCGGCTCAGCACCGAGTCGTTTCCGACGCTGACTGCTTCAATTACTAGCGCCCCGGTTTGATTCACGGTGCCGCCCGTCACTTCGTCGCCTTCGACTTTCTGAACTGGTAGCGGCTCGCCCGTCAGCATCGATTCATCGATGCTACTCGATCCGCTCAACACACGGCCATCCACGGGGACTTTTTCTCCTGGGCGTACGCGCAGTCGATCTCCCTTGTGAACCAAGTCCAATGAAATTTTTTCCTCTCCTTCGTCCGTGATCCGATGAGCCGTGTCCGGCGCAAGTTGCATCAGCTCGCGAATCGCCCCGCCCGTTTGTTGTCGCGCACGCAACTCTAGTACCTGCCCAAGCAAAACGAGCGTGAGGATCACTGCCGCCGCTTCGAAATAGAGCGGGAGCTGGCCCTTCTCGTAAAAAGCTTCAGGAATCCAAGTTGGAAACAAGAGGACAAACAGACTAAACAGATAGGCCGCAAGGGTTCCAACCGCAATTAAAGAAAACATATTCAGGTTCAGCGAACGAAACGAACTGGCGCCTCGCGTCAGCAGTGGCCAACCGCACCAGAAGACCACCGGCGTAGCCAGAGCTAACTGAACCCAATTCAAGAATTGTACGGGCATCCAATCGGCAACGCGCAGCCCGATCATCGGCCCCATCGTAATCACGAGCAACGGGATCGACAACGCGACGCCAACCCAAAACCGGCGATTCATGTCTTGCAGTTGAGCATCTTCCGATTCGGTGGAATCGCTGACAAACTTCGGTTCCAAGTCCATCCCACAGAGAGGACAAGCCCCTGGCCCGGCTTGCTCGACCTCAGGATGCATTGGGCAAGTGTAGATGTTTTTTTCAGTAGAGACGGCACCATCGTGAGCATCGCCGGAATTCACAGAGGTGGTGTCTGCTTCTGTTTTTGATTGCCGAGCAAGTATCCCTTGAGGATCACTGTCAAACTTCTTTTGACAGCTCTCGCTACAGAAAACAAATGTTTTCCCCTGGTACTCTCTTTTGAGTGCCTGAGCTGGGGAAACTTCCATTCCGCAAACTGGGTCGGTCGTTATCGCCTGGCTGGTGCTCATCGTTTTTCTCGCTACCAAGGATCTTTTACTATGACATGGCGTTGCTAGCAGTCTGGCGGGGCTGAAAATTGGTAACCGTTCACGAGATGGGAAAAATTAGCCACAGATGAACACAGGTGAACACTGATTTTTTGGATGAGTTCGGAGTTTTTCCATTCTATTTCTCTTTCGATAATCGAAGTTTCTCTAAAAATTTCTTTTTCATCCGTGTTTATTTGTGACTTTTTCCTCTTTCATCGCAATGAACGGTTACAAAAATGGGTGTTCACTTATAGGGCCGACAGCTCTTCGTACTGCTGTGCGCTCGCGCCGGCGAGGCAAGCTTCGATGATCTCGCGGCCCTTGGGGTCGAGGTCGGGGTCGAGAAACTTGCGGATTTGCTCATGGAAAAACTCGCTGAGGATGGCGGCTCCCTTGTCATAACCCTCTTCGCCGACTTCGGGCTGAGTCTCCACTTGCAGGAACCAGTGGCCGATGGTCTGGCCCTCGACCTGGATGGTACGTGGAGTTCTGCCGAGTAATGGGCAGCGAGATTCCAGCACTTTCTCTGGTGCAAATGGGTTGGCGCCGCGCCGTGCGAGATACTCTCGAGCGACCCACTGCGGGGCAAATCCAGTCTCCCAGCACCCGATGTGCTGGTTGGGGCAGATGATAAACATCGTATCGTCGGTGTTGAGTATCTGGTGCAAGAGAATGTTGGCTTGATCGACGCGTCGACCTGTGGCAAAAGGCCAGTACGAACCAACTCCCTCAGAAGTCATACCGCCCTCATCGACGATAGATGGGTTGCTGTAACCCCGTGGCGAAACCAAACGCCATAACCAGGCCAGCGACGGGGAGAGGATATGGAATACGCCGAAGATTCCGTAGCTCGGATGTTCTCGGGTGCATGGAGGGCATCGCACTCCGAACGAACGGATATCGACCGTGACCGGCTCATTAACAATGTCGGGGTAGTGCCGACGCGGGAAGACGATGCGAGGGTTGGGGCAGGGTACGCCAGGCTGGTCCTGAATATGGTCCCAGATAAGCGCGGTGGAGCCAGGAGCCGCATCGATATTAAGAAACAACAATGGCGAAGGGGGATGAACCATGATCGCTTCGAGGTGAGGATCGGTGCCATAGCGTGTGATGTGGTTGACGCGTAGGAACCAAGCCGATTCGGCGTCGGTGACGGTGAGCTTACGTTCCCGAGAGTCGGGTTTCTGGAAGTCGGGGTGGCAAAGAGCCATGTCGTCGGTAACGGGCCGAAGTTCGCAACCTCGCGGCAGGGCAACGTAGCGTTGTTCGCCAGTTACCGTGTTTTTACCGAGCTTGACCCGGCCGTCGGCCTGACGCTGCATCTGTCCGATCATCTCCGACTTGCCGCCGCCTGAAGCGCCTTCGTGCATGATGGTGACGGTATTATCATACGGGGTAATTACTTGAACCGTGGAGCAGTGGGCGGTGGTCCAGTCATTTTTCTCGCCAAGGGTCAGCAACATGCCGTAGACGCCCTTTTTGGCAGATGGCCCAGGGTAGAGGTTATAAGAGTAAAGTTCGTGCAAGCCCTCACGACGGTTGTGGACCACCACTTGCTTGCCGTCGAAGTGAGTGTGGCGGAACGGCGGGGCGATATAGATGATTCCGTTGTGGTTGTAGGCGTCGCCCTGATTCTCAATATCTTCGAGGGGGATGATACCTTGAAGCATCGCCAAACCAAGCGCAAAAAATCCAGCGTTGGCTGGGCAAATGGCCAGAGAGGTTAGCCCCTTGCCGGCGCTTCCGGCATTGAAAAAGAAGCATGCCAAGTCTTGGGTCTTGAGCCAGGCAAACGTCTCTTGCCGGATCTCTTCGAAATCTTTGTTGAACTTTCCATCGAACGTGGGCTTGTCGGTGGCTCCGTCATCGGCGATGAACATGCAATTCGGGTCACGGCGACGCATGTAGGGATCGATGTAGTTTGCAGAGATGCCATTCTTGACCCGACAGACTTTGACCTCGGGGATAAACTCGCCATTCACATCGTAGCCGACAGTGTAATAGCCATGGAGGTCGGTCTGGCCCTCAGGTACCGCCAAAGCCACCAGTTCTTCGACGCTGCCGACGAAGGTGACCGATTTGGCCTCTGCGAGGACGCTTTCGGCGGAATGAGAGAGCGAGACGTTGGGCATGAGGACCTGAGACATTTTGACGATTCCTGATCGGGGATACGGTTGGGTGGCCTGTGCCAAAGTCTCTACCGCACAGGTGTATGAGAGTGCGGTTTGGAGGAGGAAACGGACAGGTGATAATAGTTTAGACCCTTAGCAGCGGTGGCGGTAGTCAGGCATTTTGTTCACATTGAGTGTTTGGCCACCGTCCAAAAAATTGGGGCTCGTTAAATTAGCCGTTTTGGTGCGAGGCACGGTTTTTTCTGCTCGAACAGTGGCTAGTGCCAAAACTGCCCCAGGTCTCAAAATCACGGCAAAAATCGGTGATGCAGCGTCAATGATGTTTATACCAACCGGTGCCAAGAATGTCGTTCCACGAGGTGGTTTGATGGCACTGAAAACATTGATCGACGCGTGCATGCGGCTTGCCGGCGACGCGGGCCGAAATCATTTTGAAGTGCATCATATAATGGCTGGGCGGCGCCTGATGACATTGGGCACAGTCCGTTGAGTTTGCGGGCGGGTGACGAAATTCGGGAATGGTCCAACGGTCTGTGGCATGGCATTGCGCGCAGTCTTGGCCAAACAGCTTGAAATGACGGTCGTCGTTGGCATGACAGGCCCAGCAGTTGAGTGTTGTTTCGGTGGCTGTAATGCGAAGATGGGGCGCGTTCTGAAGTTCGGTCTCCATGAGAATTACTCGACGCAAAATCTCATTCTCGCTGTCGGCTGTGTCACCGTCTAGTTGACGCAGGCCAATCTTGACCAGCGCCGTATGGTCCATATTGGTCGGACGTTTATCCATTCCCTCGTGTTCTAAATGACATTCGGTGCAGCTACTGATGTTGGCATGGAACGCGGTCGGTTGCCGTTGTAAAATCGACTCGTTGTTGGCGTGGCAAACAATGCACTTGGAAGTTTCGATGCCCCGGACGGAGGTATGGCATGCGGCGCAATTGTTTTCTAGGTGGGCATGAGCTGCTGACAATTTTCCCGGTTCAACCATCTGCTGCCAAACGGCCGGTTGTTTGAAGGAAGATTCCGTGGGCGTTAGCATCCAGATGGCAAAAAAGCTCAACGAGCTCGCGCCCAATACAATTCGGGTGGAAAACTTATTTTTCTTTTTTGATCTGGCTGCCATGTGCTTATGTTCCCCTCAGTCTTTCTTCTCGGCCAGAGCGGTGTCATTCAAGCCCCAATCGTGTTCAAAAAATCTGATCTTGATCTCGCCACGGTTAGCATCGATCCAGTCGCGTCCCCCGGGAGATCCCTCTTGGCCTGATGGCGCATAGCGGCACACAAAGTCGATTAAATCGCGGTCTGTGCCATTGCCAAAGAGTTTTTGATCGGCTTTCAATATCCATGACAGGGTTAGCACTTTACTTTGTTCGTCGATTGCCATCCCTTTGGTTGGATTGGCCAGTAGAGTGCGAATAAGGTTGTCGAGTTGTTCGTCGAGTTGCGCGGCAGAAAAAATACGATCCATACGGTCGGGGCAACTAACGGCCGCACAGCTCACGGCAAATACGATTCGCGGGTCGTCAAACTTTTTGAGCAGGATTTCCTTTTCAATTTGACGCAGCGCATACCGCCCGGTGCCGACGAGGATGCCTGGAATTCCCCACGGATTGCCGTCACTGATCTTCGAGTCTGTAATCGAGGTCACCGGGTAATTTTCTGCTGCCAGCTTCATCGCGCCGAAATTGTAGACGTTAATCCAAAAAGCCTTTTCGTGGTCGCCTCCGCCAAGGCGATCGGGATCGACCTGTTCGAGCGCCAAGCGTGCCTGTGAAAAGTCGGACTCCGCCTGACCCACCTCGCTGGCGATGCCGGCATAATCGAATGCCGTGGTTCGTATGCCGTGAATGACAACCGGCTCGCTCCAATACTGTTTGAAGAGCTGGCCAAAATGGCGAGAAAAATTATCGACCGCAGCTGCGGAGTCGGACGCTTTAGATCGATCGGCGATGGGAGCCGAAGGAACGGCCTGACTCGTAAAGTGCGAGGCGTTCGCATTCCACGAATCGAACCATCTCAAACCGAAATGAACCGCTCCCCAAATATGCAGCGCCATCAGTCCATACAGGACGAACGAAATCCAAATATGAAACTTCAGCCATTTGGCAAACCACGCCTTAAACTTCTCGTGGGTCTTGATGGCATATTCTACGTCTGCGATCGACTCTGAGAGTTGAAGCAATCTGGCCGGACTGGGCAGGCCTTGAGTTGGCTCCTCAAAACGGTCGTGAACAAATAGGCTCCCGAGAAGGCGACCGAAGAAGCCGGAAAACGGTTTCAGCATTTGGGCGTGTTCCGGGAATGTGGCGAGTGTGGCTGCGGCTTGTTGGTAGGAGGTTTGGAGCGAGGCAAGGATTTTTTTCTTCTCACGTATCTCTTGCGAGAATTGGTTCATTAGATAACGGCCTACAAATCCACTCACCACGACCAGCAGCGTCATGGCCGTCAGCACGATACCCAGCGTGCTTTCGTATTTGTGCCCGCTATGGATTACCACCAAAATCGGCCCAAGCACGCCCGCATAAATATGCCAGGCCAAGAGGGTCTTCATCGAGGCCCAGGGCGCAACTTTCTTTTTTAGCCACTTGATCCGTTTGACGAACAGGTAGAGCAGCGGAACGAGCATCAGCAGAACGCCGATCACACCCAACACGCCGCCCCATAGGCTGCCAGCAAATCGCGACGACTGGTGAAACGGAAAGCCCAACCAAAGAATGAGCATCAGCGCAACGAGACCGGCAACGACGAGACGTTCTTTTTCTTTCACATTACGCCTCCACCGTTACGTCGCCGGTGGACTTGGCCTGACATGCTAGGACCATGCCCGCTTTTTTATCGTCGGGCTCCAGACCGTCCTCAACTTCCATCGCGACTTGCCCAGCAAGAATTTTGACCGTGCAGACACCGCACATGCCTGTGCGACAGGAGTAGTCGATGTCAACGTCAACACGCTCTGATGCATAGAGGATCGTCTCGTCGGGTAAAAATTGAGTCGATTTCCCTGACTTCGCAAAGTTCACCTTGGCAGCGGTCTCGGTTGTCGGAACGCTGCCTGCTTTTTTTCGCTTGGCGGCCTTGGCACGAGGCTTTTGTTGCGAACCAAAGTTTTCTGAGTGAATGTTTTTCGCAGGCACACCCAGTTCTGCCAGCATCTCTTTGGTGGAGTCCATCATCGGCGGCGCGCCACAGATGTGGATCCACTTTGAACCGATATCGGGAACCCACTCAGCGAATAATTCCTTGGAAAGACGCCCGCGATGAACGCCCGGGATGTCTTTTTCAATACGGCTCATTGCAGCAAAGACATGCAAGTTTGGATGACGTTCTTGCAGGCGTTTAAGTTCGGTGGCAAAAATAAAATTTTCAGGATCGCGGCAGGCGACGAGAAAATAGATTTCGCCCGGCCATTCCATGTCGGTCATCGCTCGGGTGATGCTCATCATTGGCGTGATTCCGACGCCACCGGCGATCAGCACGACACTCTCTGCCTCCTTCCCGGTGAAGATGAACTTGCCGCTTGGCGCCTGAACTTCCAGGGTATCGCCCTCTTTGACCGTATCGTGGAGGTAGCGGGAGCCGGCACCTTGGTCTTCTCGCTTAACCGTCACCTCGCAGTAGTATCCCTGCGTCGGCGAAGACGAGATGGTGTAGCTCCGCCGGATCGGTTTTTCGCCTTCAACAATAGGCATCGTGATCGTGAGAAACTGGCCAGGAAGATAGCTGAACGGGATGCCGCCACCGTGACAAGCGACCAATCGAAACGTTTTTACGTCGGGTGTCTCTTGGTAAATCCTCGCCACGCGAAGTCGACAAAGTTTTCGTTTGCCGATGTGCAGTAGCCCTTGCGCGTTGGCCGACTCCTCCTCTGCGTCGCACTCGACGGCCGACTCTTGGCAACAATCCTCCGCCGCGGTTGCCGAGCTTTTTGCTATGGGCTCACGGGCCACTCCCGCCGGGTTGCTGCTTGGGGGCGTTGGTGCTGGTATTGTCGGTGCAGCGATTGCCGAAGGGTCTGCCGCCGCTAGTTTTTCCATAAGAGCAGCAGCTCGGCGCATCTTAAAGAAATACATCCAAACCATTGCCGCGGCGAAGGTGATGAGCACCGCCATAATGCTCGTATGAAAGAGAGTCATGCCGAAAAGATGAAACCCTGGCTTGGCGGAGGCTCGGGATAGCAAGTTCATTTCGCGTTTGAACCAAGTGAGGGCTACGTTGCGAGGCGATTTGCCTTCGGCCAGTGCACGATGTGCGGCCAAACCGCTCTCGAATCGTGCGAGCCCTTCTCGCATCTTGGCGGTTGCCGTTTGCATCGTTGCAAAATCATCGCTTATTGCGGCATCGGAAAGTTCATCAATCCCCTTCGACAGCAGTGCTGTGCCATCGATCATGCGCTGATGAGCTTCCTGCTTGATCTGGGCTCGCTCCTCCAGGGGTAAGTCGGGCAAGTCCATCAGTTTGGGATACAAATCCTTGGGCTTGGGCGCGCCCATTTTCTTCATCATACCGCCCATGCCGCCGCCCTTGCCGCCCCCCATCATGCCGCCACCTTTACCGCCACCCATCATCCCCCCGCCAGAGGATGGGGCCGATTCGCTACCTTGCGTGCTTGCTTCTGGGTTGCCTTGGGCTTGACCTGGGTGGTGCTGGGCGTGTTCATCGGGCGAAGCTTGTCCGTAGGTGAGCGGTATCTCCGCGAGAAAAGCCCCGAGAAGCGAAAGCATCGCCACCCCGGTCCATCGGAGCCTTGCAAAATACAGGGCCGCGTCTTTGATCATGTCATTTCCTTTCGCTTCTCCAAACAGCCGTCACAAATTCAAAGGACTTTGCTCGAAACGTATCGCTGTGGATCCGACATGAATTTTTCGTGACATCCGTGCGAACAAAAACAGTACATGTGACCGGCGTGCTCCGTTTCTTCGGAAGCAATGCTCCTGCGGAACCGCATACCGCATACCGGATCTGTAACCAAGCTACTTTGCTGGTACTGGTCCGTTTGTTCGAGTTGCAGATAGGTGTCGACAAACGCGAGGATTTTTTCGTCTATCCATTCCGCGATCCGTTGCTGATCAGGAACGTCCACAGAAAAAGTGGCCTCATCGTGCCTTTCAAATTGAAAGAAGATCGGGATGATCTCCAAGTCATATAAAAGCAAGAGGTTTTTGATTTCGGTGTCATGAGCAACAGAAAGCGTCAATTTGACTGTGGCCGGATACCGGGGCGAATGGTTGAAGCGACACACGCGGCAATGATTTCCGGCTTCGTTGCGTTCGAGCAAATCGGCATTGTCGAAGAAGCTCGCCAATTTCTCCATTCTCGAATCAATGACTGTTGTCATGAGTTCATCGGCCAATGGGTTGAACCTCGCATGACGGGCTTCAATTTCAGCCATTTTTGTTTGCAACTGAACTTGCTGGGTCCGGTCTTGCTCTTCGACAGCTTTTAGCCGCTGTTGTATTTGCTGCTCTAATGCTTGCAAGTTGCTCATTTTATCGGCTCCAGGTCGAGAAATTTTGGTTTCGTTTGTGTGCGAATAGCGTTTTTCCCTACGTCGAAGCCAATCCGTTTGAGAAATACTTGTTCGTCCCGAGAGCCTCGACAGCAGCGCTGATCCGATTAAGCGCATGGGCGTAGGCTGCTGTCCGCATCTCGATGCCTTTGGCCGTCATTAGATCGTAGATCGAATGGAATTCTTCGGTCATAATGGTCCGCAAGCGGGATTGCACTTCCTTTTCAGTCCAACTGTAGCCAGCGCGGTTTTGGACCCATTCAAAGTAGCTTACCGTTACGCCACCCGCATTGGCAAGAATGTCTGGTACTACGAGTGTATTCCGCTCGGCCAAAATCTCGTCGGCATCGCTAGTGGTCGGGCCGTTGGCCACTTCGACGATCACTGGCGCCTTGATTTGGTTAGCATTGTTGGCAGTTATTTGATTTTCCAAGGCAGCAGGAATCAAAATATCAACATCAAGTTCCAACAAAGCGGCATTGGAAATTTTTTCGCTCTTTGCTTCGTGCCCGTCGCTGCAATGACAATCTTCGCACTGGCACCCTTCGGATCCGCAAACGGGACAATCACAGACAGACCCTTCGCAATAAACCGCATCGATGCGACGTGTACGATTCTTGGTTTCTATCAAACAGGGAATATCAAGGCCGTCGGGATGGTATACCCCTCCACGGGAGTCGCTGATGGCCACAACTCGGTAACCATCGGCGTGCAATAGCCGCGAGACGTGTTGCCCCGCATTCCCGAATCCCTGAACAGCAACGCGGGTGTCCGATGGCTGCCAGTCCTTCAGCTTCTCCAATTCCTTGATGCAATAATAGGCGCCGCGACCCGTTGCGTCGTCGCGTCCCAGGCTGCCGCCCAGCGGAATCGGCTTGCCGGTGATTACGGCCGGCGTACGCTGCCGACGTATCTTTGAATACTCATCCATCATCCAGCCCATGATCATCGCATTCGTGTAAACGTCAGGAGCGGGGATGTCGGTCTCTGGGCCAATGAAGTCCGCAACTTGTGCAATAAACCCACGGCTGAGCCGCTCCAACTCGGTCCTTGAGAGCTGCTTCGGATCGACAATAATGCCGCCCTTGCCTCCTCCGAACGGGATACTCACCACCGCACACTTACAGGTCATCCAGAAAGCCAACGCTTTCACTTCACTCAGACAAACGCCTGGATGGAAGCGAATGCCGCCCTTGGTTGGGCCACGTGTGTCGTTGTACCGAACTCGATAACCTTGAAATACACGCAAAGATCCGTCGTCCATTCGCAGCGGGATGGACACCTGTAAAATCGACTTCGGATTGCGTAGCTTTTCCAAAGCTTCGGCGTCGATCTCGGCAAATTCAGCAGCACGGTCCAAGCGTCTGATAGCGTCTGAGAAAGTGTCGTTTTGTCCGGCTGTCATTGGAAACCTTCCGCTTAAGTAGGTAACAAGATCGGTTCGTACAGTGGGTTGGATGCCGGGCGAAGTGGCTTTCTTCACCGGACGTGCGGAATTGCATTGCCTACGGGTGAATGCAGGACCGCAATTGAAGAAACTGCGGATGACACAAGGAACATCGCCTCGCTGTCGATCTGTTAGTGCGGATTTTCAGAGCGGACATGAAGCCACAGCAACTCGCTTTGCATTTGGTTCAACTGCCATTGCAGGTGGGTATAGGGTGTACTAACCGAAGCAGGATCGCGGCCCTTATCGATCGCCAATTTGGCGACCTCTGCCGCCAATCGTAGTCGCTTGATTTCTAGTTCATCAATCGTTCCTGCCAGACTCTTGTTGATGGCTATCGCGTTGGCCAAATTCATCTCGGCCAGATTCTTTGCCCTTTCGAGTTCTTTGAGGTGAATGTCGTGCAACCTAATTTCGCCGCCGGCAAGCTCGTACTGGAGCTTCATCTCTGCAATCTCGACATGATTCCGCAACTGCTGGACCGTGTTTTCAGGGTACGTCCCACTGATCCGTCTGTTCATATCCAGCACGATCTCCAAATCGACTTCGGCCAAATGCAAGTACGCCCTCGCATAGCGGGCGCGAATGCCTCCGGCATCAGGATGCTGCGGGGCATCGGTTTGTGCGGTTCCATAGGACGTTAAGAACATCGTTGCTGCTAGGCAGCCAGCAGCAAAGCAGATGAGCGTAACAATTGGCTTGGCATTCATGACGTATTCTCTTTCCTTGCTCGTCATCCTCTGATTCAGAGTAAAAAAACGTGGCTAGTGTCATGAGGCTAATTGGGGTGACCTCAATTCTAAAAGTTGAAAAAGCATAGCTTCCAATGGCCCCTATAGAGTGGGATGCCATGGAGGATCGGATTCTTCGCAGGTGTGCGGAATCGTAGTCTGATTTGAACAAAATGCTTGAGGCATGACCATTTTCTTCGCAAATCTCCCCTTCTTTCTTTCTTGCAAAATCCACCTTGACGTAAACCGACATCCGACGCTACATGTACGCTCTCTTGAGAAGAATCGTTGATCATTCTCTGGCGGCGCGACCGATTTTATAGGAAAGCACGGGCGAGTGTTGTATGGGGCAGTGCGGATTGAACCTTCCGCTGGTCGGCAAACTTGGGTTTATCGATCGGCATAATCGAATCTGGCTTTACCAGACACAGTCGTCTAACTACGATCTTGGATTGGTCAGTTTTTTGTCGATGAATTCTTTGGCTACCAAGGCGATTTAATCGGCCTGTCGGAAACGATCGTTGGTTTGATGGCGATTTGTGTGAGGAGTACGGCGCCGGCAACGAGATGAGAGATTTCGTCGCTGCATGAAACAGCGTTGGATGTCTGGTTGTGAGTTGCGTTACGGAGGACGCTGCCCGCAATCTTTTTTCTTCAATACCTAAGGCTTAGAGCAGTTCCTTAAATTGTGTAGCCACAGAGTTCACAGAGAACAGCGAGAGAAGGTGGTTCACTCCAGTGTTTTTTGTGTGTGCTCAGTGGCTATGTTTTTTAAGGAAGTGCTTTAGTATCAGCCTCTACGAAAATCAGGAGATTTCAAATGTTTGAGAATATTTCAAATCGAAAATGGGTTGCAGCGTTACTCATCACGATGCTCGTATCCATCTTTTCCTTACGGCCACACGCGACGAGGGGCCAAGAGTCTTTTCGGAAATTGCCGGTTCTTCAAGTCGCGGTCGATGAAGACATTTTGGCGGCTTTTGTTGACGAGCCTTGCCGTCAATTCGAGGCCGCTAGAGATAAAGTCCTCCTTGGAGAGAACCGGCAGGCTGCACAACACCTGCGCATCGCGTCTGCGTTTCTGCGACTCGAATTGGCTCGTGCAAGAGCCGACAGCAAATTGGCCCTCGAAGCGTCGGTAAGCGAACTTCAGAGGCTGGCCGATGCCGTGGAGAACAAACAATTGAAAACCGTTCAGGTGCTTCAGCAGGCATTCGCCCGCGCCCACTATGCGTTGGCCGGCCACCACTGTATCAACAGCGCTCACCGGTGTTGTCAACCGGCGGCACTGACAGACAAACAAGAGATGAGCCGAGTCGGTTACGACATCAATGCAGCAGCAATTCATCTCAAGCATGGCGAGTTTTGGGGCGGTATCAAACCAAACGAAGATACGCTTCGTGTGCTGGACGTCGCACAACTTTCGGCCGAACAACTAATCAACTTCGGTGAAGTTCCTCAAAGTGATGTCGTGAATGCAATTCAGTCGGTGCGAAACAAACTTGAAAAATTGACCGGCCGAAGAATTAGTCTGGCTCCGCCACTTACGGATGATGACACACTCGGCTCCTCGATTTTTCGGTAAAGCAGCGACCTTTCCTCAAGGATTGGGAGAAGCTAACGACCATCGGCCAGGTTATTTCGTTCACGGAGCGCGACGGCAAGGAGTGCTCGGAAGTGCGATACTACATCAGCAGCCTCAAGCCGGACAATTTCGCGTTGCTAAGACGTTTTGTCATTACCCTCATCAAGCAGGACACCTCGCCGGGAAGCATCAAGAAAAAAACGAAAACGGGCCGCCTGGAACAATCAATCTCTCGCAAACATCGCTAGGCTAACGACTTAGCGTGCGGTTGCCCTGGGGCGGGCACTCCCCTCCGCAGCTCTTCGAGTCCCTTGCGGATGGTCTTTCGGGACCCAACCAAAAACGGTTTCCGCCAATCTTGGGCCATCGCACAGGTCTAAGGAAATCTTGGTATGCCAGTCTCAAGGACCTGCCTTACTGTAATCGTACCAGCAAATTCCCCGCATGAGCGGCCTTCACAATCAAACCACCGTGAAATTAAGGACGGAAAGGACAATCCCTTTATTCCTCCTACGCTGCATCGAGTGGATAGATTCAATTATTCGGTAGACCTGCTGCCGTAGCCGTGAACTTCGTCCTTCGTGATGATATACTCTCTACGTGAACGCATGGCGTCCTTCTTAGAGATGACTCAAGTCATCTACCAAAGAGAGCTTGCGTTTACCTAGGCTTTGTGTCTTTTTGAAGCGACTGAGTTTACCTACTAGTTGTCACCAGGAGAAACCTTCGATGAAATTTTCACGCTCGATTTGCGCTACTTTGGGGTCCTTACTTGCTTTCATGATGCTCGGGCTCTTTTCTACCACGGCCCAGGCCGACTCTCATAAGGCGGGACCTTGGGTTTCGCTTTTCGACGGCAAAACGCTTGGAGATTGGAAGGCAAACGAAAATAAAGACGCCTTCACCGTTGTCGATGGCTCCATCGTCGTCAATGGTCCTCGTGCGCATCTGTTCTATATGAGTAAGTGCAATGACTTCAAGAATTTTCACTTCCGCGCAGAAGTCAAAACCAGTCCCACAAGCAACTCGGGAATCTACTTCCACACCAAATGGCTGGACGAAGGGTGGCCCCAGAACGGCTACGAATCGCAAGTGAACGTAACTCACGGCGACCCCGTCAAGTCGGGCAGCCTATACAACACCGTAAAGATATTTGCCGAAGATATCGAAAAGGCGGGCCTTAGCAACGACACTTGGTGGATCCAAGAGATCATTGTTCGAGGCAAGCATGTGGTAGTGAAACTGAACGGAAATGTCGTGATCGACTATCAAGAGCCCGAGGACAAAGAGGGTACGGTCAAGCTCAGCTCGGGTACTTTTGCTCTTCAAGCTCACGACCCCGGCAGCACGGCATACTTCCGTAACATCGAGGTCCGAAAACTTCCCGAAGACGAGTAACGACTGTCCGTTGAGCTAGGAAGAACATTCATGAGCCGTGCGCTGCCGGGCAGCGCACGGCCCATTGCCCATTCTTTACCGATGGATTCCCTTTCTACTTGGAGCGATATCTCGAATGACCAAGCTAGCGATCAACGGCGGCTTGCCTACTAAGACCAAGCCTTTTCCGGCCTGGCCTCACTACGATGAACGAGAGCAGAAGGCTCTAACACGCGTTTTAGAAAGCCGCCAATGGTGGCGCACCGAAGGCACTTGTGTCACGCAGTTCGAGCAAGATTTCGCGGCCTTCCATAGCGCTAAACACGGCATCGCAATCACCAACGGCACACATGCTCTCGAAGTAGCAATCGCAGCGTTGGGAGTTGTGCCTGGCGATGAAGTGATCGTGCCGGACTCCACTTTTGTGGCCACGGCCAGCGCGATCCTATTCGCCGGGGCGATGCCTGTCATGGTCGACATCTGTCGCGACACCGAGTGTATCGATCCCGACTTGGTCGAGGCGGCCATCACGCCGCGTACCAAAGGAATGATCCCAGTTCATCTAGGAGGGCATCCCGCAGACTTGGATCGCCTCAAGGAGATTGCCAACAAAAATCGATTGTTTCTACTGGAAGATTGCGCCCATGCCCACGGCAGCGAATGGAACGGCCAGAAAGTAGGCACGCATGGGATCGCGGGAACTTTTAGTTTTCAATCGGGCAAGAACATGACTGCCGGTGAAGGTGGCATCATTATTACGAATGACGATGAGCTTGAACGCAAGCTTCGCTCGGTTCACGACTGTGGGCGTCTACCGGGTGAATGGTTTTATAGCCATTTTGCTTGTGGCTCGAATTATCGGCTGAGCGAATGGCAAGGAGCCATTCTGCAAGTCCAGTTAGAACGCCTCGACGACCAACGCCGCCGTCGTGATGCCAATGGCACAGTCCTCGATCAGCTTCTGGCCGACATTCCCGGCATCACTCCACAAGCTCGCGACCCTCGTTGTACGCTCAACGGTCACTATGCGTACATCTTTCACCTCGAGAGCAGCGCCTTCGCAGGCATCTCGGCACAACGATTTACGGAAGCGATGAACGCCGAAGGGATTCGCAATCAGGCACCCTATCCTCCGGTTCATAATCTTGACGTTTTCCAAAACGGAGCCTACAAAACCCGTCTTACGGGGGAACAAGCCAACGAAGAGCACGCCTTCTTGAAGGCCGATTTTCCCAACAGCCGGCGGGCAGCTACCGAGGGCTATTGGGTTCCGCAATACTGCCTACTCGGCGACGAGCAAGACATGGAAGAAATTGCTGCCGCAATCCGAAAGATTCAGTCGCACGCGGCGAGTCTCCTCCCTGGGGAAAGTTCGGGGGCAGAGAAAACGCCGGGCTAAACCGGCTTGGAATTGGGAATGAAAGAGTCCTGCAGGGAAAAGCTAGTGTACTGCGTCACTATTGAGTGATCGTATTGCGCCATCGCCTGCCAGTAGGTAGAATTCTTTGATTCTCCCAACAGGGAAGGTGTCTATGCGAATTGCAGTGGCGATTGATTTGACGTCGGAAGAGCAGGTAACGCTGGCGAAATACAGCCGAGGGCGTCACACTCCGATGCGTTTAGTGAAGCGTGCCCAGGTAGTCCTCTTAGCCGCCGAAGGCAAAACGACGCTCAGATCGCTGAGGAAGTGGGGATGGCCCGTGGACCGGTTGGTAAGTGGCGGAAACGGTTTGCCGGGCAGCGTTTGGGAGGGATTGAGAAGGACGCTCCACGTTCGGGAAATCCAGTCCTAATCGAGCAGAGTTGACCGAGAAGATTCTCGAAGCAACCACACAAACCGAGCCGGAACATGCCACGCACAAGCATCCTGCCGTGCTGCGTTGGCTCAAGCGTCCCCCACGATTTCACATGCACTTTATCCCGACCAGCAGCAGTTGGCTGAACTTGGTTGAACGCTTTTTCGCCGACCTCACCAACAAGCGGCTCAGACGCGGAACGTTTCGCAACGTGCCTCAGCTAGTCAAAGCCATTCAAGCCTACGTCAAGCATCACAACGACAACACCGAAGGGTTCCACTGGAAGGCAACCGCTGAGGAAATTCTCGAAAAAGTGGCTCGCGTAAGGGCTACTCTGGATAAGATCAACTCTGTTTGACGCAGTACACTAGGTCTTGAGCGTCTGGGCTTCTTGGGCTATCGCAAGCGAATTCTGCTTCACCGAAGTTCCGGGAATTTGCGATCAAATTTGCGTTAGCAGTTTCGACAGAAACAGGTTGAAAATGCCTTCGGACGGTGTGGCAGAAACGGGTTCATCAGTCGGTCTGGAACACTTTGGTTGGCCTCCCCGAATGCTCGAATCTTTCAAAGCAAAATCTCACAGGTCGGTTTGTCCTTGTGCCGTTTGCAAAAACCGGAACTAGGTTCAGAAGTGCGTTTCTTGTGCACTCATCTTGATGACGCGGATCGACCATCTTGGTCAGGCAAATCGCGGTCGATCGACTCAGACCTGTGTATCGATCCCTTGCACCTCGTTCGGAGTTTGGAAACGAGGTGCATCGGACTCCGCGGCTCAGTTCTTGACATCGCCCTTGCTGTCCGGACCGGTGACATCGCCGAGTTCGATGACGTCGCCGGGTTTGGCAGCAGTCAGGTCAATCGTGAAGCGGATGCGGTTGTTGACGAAGTTGCCGTCCTTCACCGCCTTCATCTTGTATACGAGGCCGGCCATCAGGTACTTGATCTCGAAGCGGCCCTCGTCATCGGTGAGGCACCAGTGGATGGGAAACTTCACTGGCGGATACTTTTCGTTGACAAGAGAACATTTCTCGCAATTAATGAAGTAACGCGCCGCAGGAAGATCGGTTTCGTTTTCGATCAAGCGTCCCGTGGCCCGGACGGACGGTTGGAGCTTGACCACGATCTCCTCCGGGGCGTCTCCTTCCAGGCGGTACTGGCCGACAAGCGTTTCATCCCGATTCTTGAAGAACAATTGCCGCGGGCCTTTTCCGTCATAGAGGTAGACGGCGAACCGATCGGTCGCGAGAACGTTGGCTGAAAATTGCGGGCTCCAGAACCTGTCTCGCTCGGTCTGTCCATGGACAAAGAGGTCAGAGATTGGTTTCCCGCGGGGTCCGACGGCGCGGCCGGGAATTGAGACGCCGGCATCCAACACGAGATCAGAGGTAAACGAGGTCGCGTCGGTGGCTGGATCGATCTGTTTCAGCAGGTGCCAGTTTGAGACCTGCTGGGGCCAAATCGTGGGGATGACGCCGCCCGACGCATCATAACCGTCAATCGTCTCGGCACCGGCTGCCAGGGGATAGCCCGGAACCTGCATCGTCACCAACAACACGCCGGGACCGGGCAGAGCGAGCACGCGGTAGCGGCCGTCACTGTCCGTCCCGTAGCGCTGCGTGATCCAATCCCAATCCAGCCCCGATTTCTCCAGTGCGTGAGGATTCTTCTTTAGAGCCAGATATCCGACCGTCGCTGAAAGCGGTTCGCCGCTCTGCTTGTCGGTGACGCGGCCTTCGATCCAGATTCCCCGCTTCACCTGAATCTCGATGCGCTTCGCGTCGCCGTCCTCAAGACTGAGCGAGACGTCCTGCGACGTCATCAGGTACGGCTCGGACTTTCGCGGTACGGCTTCGAGGACGTGTCCCTCCCCCGGCGGCATGCCGGTGATGCGGAAGCGGCCTCGCCCGTCGGTCACCGACCGCATGTGGTGTGTATCGAGCCGCAACTGCACGTCCGGTTCCTTGAACAGACGCTCGACGTACACCGGCACGTTGGCGACCGGCTCACCCGTGTCATAGTCCGTGACGACCCCTTCCACCGGAACCGAGGGGCCGACGGCATAGGTGAAGTCCCGTCCCACAAACACGTCTTTCGCCCCGCCGGGATTTTGAGCAATGTGCGGCAGGCTCACCGTCTCCATCTCGCGACCGAGGACAGACACTGGGCGAGCTTCAACACGATCGGCATTGAAGACGAGCTTGACCAGTTGATCGTCGCCGATGCCACCAATTGCGTCTGCAAGTAGTTGAATCGCTTGTGCATCTCCTGACGCTTGCGGATTTCCTGAGTCGTCACCGCATCCAGCACGATCTCAAACCGCCCCTGCTCATCCGTCGTCCCCAACTCGCGCAGTAGTCCCTCCCTATTCGCCAAGACAGTGTACCTCTGCGACGCCACGGCCAGCCAAATCTTCGCCCCGGCAATCGGTTCACCTTGTGGCGTCTCCACACGCCCGGAATACGACCGTGGTTCTGTCGAACTTTCACGATTTGCCACTGGTGAATCATTGCCGAATGAGGTCTCTTCCACTGACTCTTTGGGAGTCACGACCCCTGAGCTGTCCTCGACGACTACCGCCTCTGCTTCGGCTTGCGAAACGCCGGGCGACAAGCCGACGAGTCCTGTGATCGTCGTGCCAATAACTCCGCCAACTAATACGGCAACCAACAAGAGATTACCCACGCGTGTAGAAAGAGCGCGAGACGTATCCATAATGCGCGTAACTCGCTGGGCAAGCATCGAGCGGAGCGAGACGATGCCCACGCCGGCCATCGCAATGGGTGCCGTGGATAGTTCGGCGATGTCGACCAGTCGGTGTGCATACTCTTGACGATCGCCGCCATAGGCGACGACGTAGTCGTCGCAGACTTCCTCGGCCGTCGCCTCTAGACGATGGGAGAGTTTCCACAGCAACGGTTGAAAGAAAAACACGGCTGTGGAAATTTGGCGGAGTAGGTTCCAATGGCAATCGCGACGCTTCAGGTGAGCCAATTCGTGGATGAGCACGTTGCGAATCGAGAGTCCTTGGTCTACCTCGGGCAACAGCACGGCAGGCCGACGAATACCTGCCAGGCAAGGACTCGGCAGATAGGGGCTTCGCAATACACGAGGCGCTGAAACTTCTAATGTTGAGGCGACTTCCTGGCAAACTCGCTGCTCGTTTCCATCGGCTCGCACTGCCTGTCGTCGCAATCCAGCCAACCGCCACCAGGAGGCGGCAAGTCGTCCGATGAGAAGAACCGAGAAAACCAACCAAACGGCGACAACACTCAAAGCCAGCAATCCAAATCGCCCAAGGGAGAATCTTGTGGAAGTCGCCGGGGCAGGTTCAATCGCCAATGATTCGGTTGCAGCAGACGAGAGACCCGTCACTTCTGCCTGTCCGGAAACCAGCGGAACTAGTGCTTCGATTACTGAGTTTTCACTCGTCGGTGCGATCGCGCGTAACGACTCGATTTGGGACGAAACAACAGGAGGGGATTCGACAGACAAAGCTTCGGGAACGGGAAAGACTAACTCCTTCTCCGCAACGATATCTTCCGTAACTGCGTAGCCCCAACCTTTGGGCAACTCGAGCGACCAGCCTGAAACGCCCATCTGCGACAGCCCCCAGGTGGCCAGCGGACAGATGAATACAGCAGCCATCGTCGTCCGATAAACGACCGATTGCACGGCAGAGCCTCGCTTGCGCAAAAAACTCCCGATCATCAGGCCAGCCAAAATGAGCAGCGTGGATTGCAAGAACCAATTCACGCTAAACTCGACGGCGCCCGTCGCCGCGTCGACAAACGTCATTTGAGTGTTAAGCCAGTTCATGGCACGTCTCCTTAGGTAGTACGGCCCTATTTCTTGCCGCGTCGGTTGATCAGTTTGCGAATTTCGTCGATTTCCTTCCGCGATACATTTTCGTTTTTCAGCAAGTGAGCCACGAGCGTCCCCGCGTTGCCGCCGAAGACGCGCTCGACCAAGTCGCGTGTTGCGCTGCTCTTAAACTTGTCCTCTTGCACGAGAGGAACGAAAACAAAGGTTCGCCCCTCAGTTTCGTGCGAAACCGAGCCTTTTTCTTCTAGTCCGCGCAGGAGAGTCTGCACAGTGCTGTGGGCGATTGGCTCCGCAGCATTGATCGCATCAGTAATCTCACGGGCAGTAGCGCGTCCCATTTCCCACAGCACTTGCATGATGAGGAGTTGTACGCGACCAAGCTGGGTTGCTGTCATAACCAATAATCTCCGTCTGGCGAAATCGTCGTTTAGTACACTAAATTTAACAGAGTAGATGAATGCTGTCAACTCGCCCGCGAAAAGCTCGCTGACAACCTCGAATTCATTGCAAAACTCGAAACAAGAGGGCAAGAGCGGGCGATGATCTACAAAACGCTTGTGCTCACTGGGCTACGCCGCAACGAGTTAGCGTCGCTAACGGTCGGCTCGCTGGTGCTCGACGGCCCCACACCTTGCGCAACCCTCGAAGCGGGCGACGCCAAGAACCGCCAGCAGAGCAAGATACCGCTGCGGACAGACCTTGCGGCGGAACTGGCTCGATGGGTATCGGAAAAGCAGGAAGCTCACAGCCGCGGCTATGGAGCTACTGGTGACGTACTAAGCATTGAAGCGGCAAAGGGCGAACAACTGCCGCTCGATACGTTGCTCTTCCCGAGTGTGACCCGAGAGTTTATCAAGGTACTCGACCGCGACCTTGCAGCAGCGGGCATCGCCAAGTGTGACGACCGAGGGCGAACGATCGACGTTCACGCTTTGCGGCACACTTACGGTTCGCTGCTTTCTGCTGGTGGCGTTGCGCCACGAACCGCCCAAGCGGCAATGCGACATAGCTCGATCGATTTAACGATGAACGTCTACACCGACCCGAGAGTTCTCGACGTGCATGGTGCCTTAGATGCGCTGCCACAACTGCCGCTCGACTCATCGCCACAAATCGACCACCACCAACGAGCTACCGGCACCGACGCCCGCGACATTGACTACAGCCGCGATACTGTACAAACCACTGGTCGAGTGGTTGCACTAATGGTTGCACCAAATTCTGACAAAGGGTGCATATCGGGGGCAATTGCTGACAATTGGGCGGAAAATTCCAACGCCACAGGAAAGCGTTCTCGCCCTGGAAAACTAGATGTTTCCCGAGAAAAACAAAGCGACGCCGACGGGAATCGAACCCGCAACCTCCGGATCGACAGTCCGGTGCTCTAACCAATTGAGCTACGGCGCCACACTGCTATTACAGTGTCGCTCTCACTTCATCGATAAAATTAGATGAAGAATACTAAAACAATGCTGCTAAATCTGTGATCACGGGCACCGAAACACTGGAGGCGAACTCTTTCCCCCCGCAATCTTAGGGCGGTGAAAGAGCCCATTATAGGTAAGTTGCCAGGCCTGGAAAGCCCCTCTCAAATTTTCCTTAGTTTGCCAGTTTTTAACCCGAGGACCTCAAAAGCCGCCGTTTCTCCTGCCTTCCGACTATTCGAGAGAGGCCTTGGCAAAGTATCGGCTTTTGATTGCCAAAACTGCATCGCAACCTCTGCAAAATGAAGGGAGTTACCAAGTACCCCGGGCAGGACTTGAACCTGCAACATCCGCTTTAGAAGAGCGGTGCTCTATCCAGTTGAGCTACCGGGGCAGTGGAAGCCGATTGCGTTTTAATCAGAGCAAAGGGCATTCAGAGCATCCACTGTAGCGGTTTACGACCCCCTTGTCAGCCGTTGTTTTGGGGCTGAAGAGTGGCATCTTAATCGCAGGCGTCGACCCTCATGGCGATTGCTTGGACGATTGAGGAAATTCAAAGCTGGCTCGCCGAGTGTTAAACGGCGCTTGCCTGTCTGCGGACATCACGAACAAAACCGATCAGGTCGCGCCGGCTAAGGACCCCTACAATACGTCCCTCTTCGACGATGGGAATGCGACGAATTGAATTGTTGCAGAAGATGCATGCCGCATCGTCTAGCGATGCGTTTATGTCAAGCGAGTTGACTTCCTTTGTCATGTAGTCGCCCACAAGACTGGCCTCGATGTCCGCTTTGTACACGAGGTCGATGATGTCGAACTCGGTAATCACTCCAAGCAGCAAACCCTGCTCGTCGACCACGGGCAAGCCGCTAACTAAGTGATCCAGCAGTAACGAGATAGCCTGATCAATCGTTGCCTGAGCAGCAACGACGACGACCTGTTCGGTCATGATGTCTTTGACTCGGTTCATAATATGAGGTCTGTTCCGAAAATGAGGTCCGCAGCAAACTGTGACAGATAGATACACTCTTGCAAGCATACTGCGCGAAAACACACCGTGACGGCAAAACCTGAGGCGTATTTTTCGTGAGAAAGCTACAGGCTGGCAGTCTCGCGGATTCTAGGGACGAAATCCCCAAGAAGCCCCTCGCCCTCGGCACCCGACAGGACGCGTCGATCAAAATGTAGGTCGACTTGCAACCGCCCCGCGTAGGTAAACACTCCAAACGCCACCACGGTTTTCGGACGGATCGGCGGTAAGAATTCCATGCGTTCCAGCGTCATTTTGCCAACGGCAATTTTCCCGTTGCGACGAGGCATCGGCATGTCGAGCAGTGGCCTGCCTAGATTGCTTAGCACGACTGTTCCGCGGCAGGTTTGGGTATTGCATATTCCTCGCAATCGCGAGCTTCCGCCGGGTAGCGAGCGGGCAAACCAGAGCGACAGCGGAAAAGTAAGCCCCAGGCGATTTGCCTTAATCAGTTGCATTTCTTGGCCAATACTTTCCAGCAAGGCCTTTCTGTGATGAAGATCTGCTGGCTGCCGATCCAGAAAGACCATGCTCACCACGTTGGCCGCTGAAAGCTGATTGTCGTTCGCTCCCCGCAAATTGATGGGAACCGAAAGCCGAAGCCAATCGTTTTTTTCGGTCAACCGTCTCGTCGAGCGAAAATCTCCGAGCGCCAAGAAAAGATCGCGGGCAAGCAGGTCGTTGACCGTTGCACCAGCTCGGCGAGCCGCCGACAAAAGCCCTGCTGTTTCGGCTTCTGAAAACTGATGCCCACACGATGACGGAAAACTGTCTGGCACCTTCGCCTTCGATTCGATTTCGACCGGCAGTAGCGGTACTGCCTGCCTCATCAAAAACTGCCGCACCCCCAGAAGGCCTTTTGCTTGCTTGGGTGCCAGACGCAACAGCTTCCAGGGTGTCAAACCAAATCGACCGCGACCAAGCAAACGCTTTTTATCAATCGAAGAGAAAGAGGCTGGTTCGGTCCGATTTTCAGACGCGGCATACCCAACCATCAAATCCTCGACCAACTGCAAACCGCCCATCGCGTCGCAGCACGAATGGTGAAACTGAAAGCCTAGCTTCGTCTCCTCTCCGCAGCGGCGGGCTGAAACACGTAGCCCCGGCTCGGCGAAAAGATCGATGGGCGTTGCTGGGAGAGGCGTCTCGTCTGGCATCCAACGCACCGCAACTTCTTCCGAAGGGACCTGAACCCACTCGAATCGATTTTTTTTTGCCCCAACCCGAGCTGACAAAAGCGGATGCCGCTCTATCGCCGTTCGTAACGCAGCGTCTAGCAGTACCCGGTCGAATTCGCCCGAAAAAATGAGCTTCAAAAAAAAGCTCATCGGATACGCCGGTCGGTCATCCACAAGCATGTATTCTTCAAATGGCACTAGCGGCAGTGGAAAGGTCATAGAAACGACTCTGCTTTTTGCGTATTCCGCGGGCCATCTTTCTTGGACACCAGCAACGGGTACCTGCCAGGAAAGTAAAATGCGAGGAAAAAGGCCGCTCTATGAATCAGGAGTGCTTCGGTAGAATCGTGTTGAGAAACTTTCGAGCTTCCTTCGCCGATTCGTCGGGGGAATCGATATAAGGATACAGTTCCACGGTGAGCCAGCCATCGTATTCGGTTGCTGCAATTGCTTTGAGCGTCGCATCGAAGTCAATTGCACCGCGACCAGGAATTAAGTGGGCATGGATTCGAGTGTCGGCGATATCTTCGAGATGGTAGTGCACGGTGTGCTCTGCCATCTTGGCGACCCAATCTTGCGGGTCTTCGCCGACGCAGTAAGCGTGGCCAATGTCGAAGTTAAGGCCGACGACCGGCGAATCGACTCGATCGGCAAACTCAAGGTACTGATCGAAGCGTTCGATCAAAAGTTCAGGTTCCGGTTCAATGAGAATGAGTTGCTCAAGTTGTTCGGCAAGTTCCACGCAGGGCATCAGCTCCTCGTAGAAGATGTCAGCAGCTTCTTGCCAAGTTTGCTCAGGCGCAACCAGCCCGCCGGGCTCGGTGGTGATGTGTGGAGCACCCAAGTCGGCCGAGAGCTGCAAGGCCCGCTTTGTGTGTTCTCGTCGAATTGCACGATAATGTGGATCGGGGTCGGTCCAGCCGGGATGCCAGTAGGGTTGTCGAGGGTCGGCAACGGCGTTCATCATAAACGCGTTGATGTTCGAGATAGAGAGTCCATGGGAGTCGAGGCATTGGCGAATCGCCTCGATCCGTTCGGGCAGCAAGCCCGCAGGCCATGCGTGGGGCACATCGGCCAGCACTTCGATGCCTTGGTAGCCAATTTCGGCGATGCGGCGGATAGTTTCCTCGATGGAAAACTGCATGTAAGCGTTTGAGCTAAAAGCCAGTTTCACGTGGGTCTCCAAAGTGAATCGAGTGGGTGGCAGAGTTTTTGTTGAGCTTCTGATTCTAATCAGCAATGCGTGCGAGGTTTAGCCTATAGCATAGGGCTTTGGGGTATGGCGTTTTGCCAAAATGGCAACTTCTCGCGGGCCGATTTGGCCAAGTAGGAGAGTTGCCGCGTTGTTGCCTCTTAGTTTTAGTTGTTTTCGGAGTTGTTCAGGGTCGATCTTGACCCCTCGTTTCTTAATTTCCAATCGGCCTATGCCCAGGCTTTGAAGATGGTTTTTTAGCGGGCCAATGCGAAGCGGAAGGTGGTCGATTACCTCGAAGCAAGAGAGGAGCGGATGGTCGACGGCACGGTCGCTGGTGAAATAGGCCGATCCCGGCGCCAAAGCGGCAAGCTCGTTTTCGACGGCGAACGCGCCCGACAAGCTTGCTGCCCGAATGGCGGGGTCGAATTCGTAAACGTATTGCAAGAGGTCTCTCGCGCAGGGTGCAGCGACTTCAGGGTTGCCTTGAAAGGTGTGAGGAGTCGCCGACGAGTCTTTTTCGTTCGATTTTTTTAGAATGGTTGCCCGTTGCGTGCCGGGCGAGCAGGCCAGATTGCCGAACCAGACAACCAACTGCCGACACTCGCGGTCTCGCGAGATCCACTCGAGTTCAGCTTGGCATTGCCAAGGCTTGGGAACGACGGCAGCGGGGGCCAGTTTTAGGATTCCTTGGGGGGCCAATTCGAGCCAACGATCGACCACTTCGGGGCCAGGGGAATGCCATTGAATTTGCGAAGATCGCCGGCCCTCGACCCGACGGTCTGGGTCGAGATGCCATATTTCGCCCGGATCTGGCGTTTGCTCTTCGACGTTGCCGATTTGCACCTCGGAGCCAGAGGAAAGGTTGGCTACTTTGAGATTTGCGATAGCAAGACAAGCGACTTCAGGTGAGTTGTCCCAGCCGCTGGTGGGCGACTGCTCGGCAAACGCAAGAAGGTCGCCGCCGATACCGCAGCAGAAGTCGAGAACTTTTTCTGTCTGCGGAAGGCGTGACGCTTTGTAGTGGGCGATCCAGCGGTCGGTCGATTGTTGTAATCCCAGGTCCGTGAAGAACAGATGCTTGGCAAGAGTTCCGAATTTGACAGTTGCGCGGCGACGCAGAGTAAGTTGCTCGACCAGCAGCCGCGACCTTTCGGGGCTGAGTACTTTGCGCAATCGGCCCAAGAGTTGCAATGCAGGGGCCTCCTGCTCGGCAAACTCCGTAAGCAGGCTCGCTGCTTCGGGGCCTGTTAGCCATGAGTAATCTTCGATTTCCGCCACAATCTACCTGTCTTGCTTGTCTTTGGGTTCTTTCTTGGAGGCCTGTTCTCTCGATATCGCGGCTCTGACGGGCTGCACTAGTTGCTCGGGACATCCGGTCCACGATTGTCGCACAAGTTGCAGGGCTGATTGCTCGTTAGCCGAACACGGGCAGGTGAAACTGTCGAAATAAGTATCGTAGAGAGTAGGTCCCAGCACCGTGCAGCGTCTATTCTCGCGTTGGTTTAGCGTTTTGACAACATTCAGAATTCATCCATTCGCAAAGTACTCCTATTTTGATCGAGTTCTTAGTTTAAGAAGGTCTGATAATTATGTTCTCTCGAGTGCTCGGAATTCCGCTCATGTTGGGCGCAGCTGTCGGCGTGCCTTATGTTGCGACCAACGGGCCCGACCTTGGTGGTCTCTGGGATGAGACACCTCAGCAAGCTAACACGAGCAGCGTTCCCAGGGTGTCTGCGGCCAGTTTTCCTGCTCAGGGGTCTGCCGCGACTGCGGTCGAGACAGAGGTCGCCAATGTTTCTTTGCAAGAGGCTCTTCGATTCGACGTGAGCAAAGAATGGGTTTATCAGCGGTGGACTCGAAAGTCGACTGCGTTGTCGAAGCTCGGCCTCTATGGCATTCGGGTTGCTTTGGTGACGGGGACCGAGTTGCACGATGTTGCTGGGTCGCTGACCTATCTTTTTGGTCAAGATGGCAGGGTGCAGAGGATCTCGTTTCGCGGGCGAACGGGTGACACAACTCAGCTGGTTATGCTGGCGACTCGGCGTTATGGCTTGCAGCAGCAACGCACGGCAATTGTTGGCGAGCAACTTTTTCAGATTCGCCGGAATGATTTGGTGTTTAGCGAGTTGCGGACACGACCAGCCCCGATACTAAGGACCAGTGCGCTGCATGACAGCTTTCAAGTGAGCCTCGAACTACAGCGTCCCGATTCGACGACTCCTCTGCCTCCGGAGTTTGTCCCACCACCGATCGTAAAACAGCCCGAGCCGCCGAAACCGACACCGCCGAAGGCAGAGGTGGCCGATGCTGCTGAACAAACCGAGAAGAAGGAGAATGACGACCAGGAAAGCTGGAAAGCCTTTTTCCCTCGCAGTCGTGTTCCCGAAGGGCAGGTCGAGAGTTTGGATAAACGGGGACGAATCTGGTGATTGTTGCTTCTGTTTTTGCAGCTGCTGGGGCTGAGCTGCCGTAAGAGATGGGAATCGATTATCCTGTCGGTATGGCTGATCCGATAAAAATTACGCCCTGCCCTGCTGCCGATCGTCCCGAGGCGTTACGGTGGCTTCACGATAGCTTGCCAGAAGACCAACGCGAAACTTTTGTTCAGACGCTCAATGCGACGACGAGCCAGGCGGAGGACGCTTTTTCGGGGCTTATCTGGGCGGTTGATTCGCAGGGCCTGCAAGGCGTGGTATGGGTTCAGCTTACGCCTGGGAGCACGGCCGTAGTTTGGCCCCCAGGCAGTTCATGCCGAGTTATAGAGCTGCTGCTTAGGGCAGCGGCCAGCTTTCTTGATGAGCAGCAGGTTGTTCTCGCACAAATTTTGGTGAGCCCCGATTCACCGGCAGAGCCTGAAGTGCTCTCTGCCGGTGGGTTTCGAGAACTTGCAAATTTGGCCTACTTGACGGTCGATCAGAAGTTTTTCCCAGGCTCTCAGCCGGGCAGCGACCTGCAATTTTTCTCGCAAGCGTCTAACGATTCAGACCGATTGGGCAAACTGCTTCTGGAGACCTATGAAGACACGAAGGACTGTCCTGAATTAAACGGAATTCGGCAGTTACCTGAGGTGCTTGAAGGGTACAGGTCGCAGGGGATATTTTCTCCGAAGCACTGGTTTTTTATACAAGACGAAGGCCAAGATATCGGCACCCTGATTCTTACCGAACATGCTAAGGGAGGGACTTGGGAATTAACCTATATGGGAGTCACGCCCTCGGGACGCGGAAAAGGCTTGGGTTGGCAGATCGTGCAGTTCGCTCTTTGGAAAGCAGGTTCTGGAGGTGCTGAGCGATTGGTACTCGCCGTTGACGAGGCAAACGAACCTGCTTTGGCCGTTTATCGACGTGCCGGCTTCATCGTATGGGACAGGCGTACAGTATTCGCAAGGTTGTGTTCTCTTCCAGGAGAAGATTGCTGTTAGAGCCTTTGTTTCTAACGGCAATTCAAGGGGAATAAATTTTCGATTTTTGGCAAAGCGACTACAGGTTTTTGCGACACACAACATAGGGTAGTCCAAGAGACTCACGCTGCGCAACAAAATCTAATTCCATCGTTTACGACTGTTTTTCAGGGGAGGCGATGCCTTTCTTGGGATTTCAAATTGGGCGAACAGCTTATCCACCTACAGCCCAAACGTCTTGGATTTTTTTTTCGCGCCGTTTGGTTCTTTCGGTACGTCGGTTTCCCTACAACTGTAGAGACCGCGGCGCGGGACAAGTTGTTTAAGCAAGTCAAGACCTATCTTCTCGACGCTAGCACTTCTAGAATCGCGTTCCTAATGAGTGCTCGTTCGGGTTCTTTCGTGACGAGCGATGGTAGTCAAATCAATAGCTCGTAGGGCTCCGCTTTTGGGGCATGTTTCTAGCATGGGGTTCAAAGCGATCCGGAAGGTCGCCGCTCCTGTTAGTCAATCGTTGGCGTCCTACGCTCTTTTATAAGCAGGAACTGGTCATGGATGATACGGGCACGATGTCCGTGCTGCGTGAAGAGCTTGGGCGTAGCCTAGGTCAACAGCGCTACGATCTTTGGGTCGGTCCCCACACGACCCTCGAGCGTACCAGTACGGGCTTAAAGGTCGGCTGTCCGACGCAGTTTGAGCTGCAATGGCTGCGCCGCCGCCTACATCGCACGTTGCTCGATTGTTGCTGTAAGCTTTGGGGAGAAAAAGCGGGGGCCGAAGGGGTCGAAATCCAGTATCATGTGCTAACGGCTTCGGCGACTCCCGAGCAGCCGGTGGAAAGTAAACCGCAGGAAACGGATCTTCCGATGACGAGCGTCGAAAACCAATCGACGAGCCCCAGACGCGAGCAGGCAGAGGCTACCCGTCTCTCCGTGCCCGCATTGGTATCCGCGCCTGCATTGGCAAAGCCTGCTAGAGCGACCGATTCTCGCTCGACCCTCACGTTCAGCAGCTTTATGGTAGGCAAAGGCAACGAGCTGGCTTTCCGTACAGCGAAGGCGGTGGCGGGGCAGCTTGGGCAGTATGGGCCGTTGCTGTTATTTGGCCCTCCCGGAGTTGGCAAGACTCATTTACAGTTTGCCATTCTGCAACAACTGCGACAGTCGCCTGCCCGAATCCGTTCTCTGCGACTGACAGCCGAGCAATTTACGGCTGAGTTTCTGGATGCTTTGAATCGTCGGTGCCTGCCAAGCTTCAGGCATAAATATCGTACGATCGATGTTTTGCTGATCGACGACATTCAGTTTTTAAGCGGCAAGCGAGCCACGCTCGACGAGCTGCTCTACACGATCGATACCCTGCACGAACGTGGCCGACAGGTTATTCTTACTTGTGATCGTTGCCCGGGGGACTTGCAGAAGGTTAGTGCGGAGCTTGTCTCGCGTATCTCGGGTGGGCTGGCAATACCAATAGAGCAGCCAGGCTATGCAACCCGCGTGGCAATTGTCAGGCAGCTTGCTTCGCGTCGGAGCCTATTGCTTGATGAAGAGACGCTTGCTTTGGTGGCCACGCAAGTTGTTGGCAGCGCCCGGCAGCTGAGTGGTGCGATCAATCGTCTACTAGCGACGAGCCAAGTATTAGAGCGACGGATTGATGCCGATATGGCGCGGGCTTCGCTGGCCGAGTTTGTCCAGCAGAATGCTCCTGCGGTTCGGCTCGCCGATATTCAGCGGGCTGTGTGCGAAGTATTTGGAGTGGAGGCGGCAAGCCTCAAGTCGAACCGGAAAACGCGTTCGGTTTCTGAACCCCGCATGCTTGCGATGTGGCTTGCCCGAAAGTACACTCGCGCAGCTTTGGGCGAGATTGGTGAATTCTTCGGTCGTCGAAGCCATAGCACTGTTATTTCTGCGCAGCGCAAGATCGAAGGTCTCGTCAGCAAAGGGGCCGCAATTTCGGTGGCAGATCGCGACTGCAACGTCGAAGAAGTAATCCGCAAAGTCGAGTCCGCACTACGAACGGCGTGATGGCCAACCTTTTCAGAGGGAAGGGGCTGGGGGCTAGGATTTAGGGGCCATGGATCCCCCCAGTATTTCTAGCTCCATTTCGTTGTACCCGTCGTGTCGTCGTGGTTCAACCTAGCGTTGTAGTCGAGTAAGTTCGCATCTGCCGCTCGCCTTACTGCTCGCCAGCTTCGTCGTCTTCTTCTTCCCCGCCGCTCATCTCGAGCTGTCGCATTTTTCGGTAGAGATTCGATCGATGCAATCCCAGTCGTTTGGCTGCTTTGCTCATGTTGCCTCGTGTTGAGTCGATCATTTGGCGGATGTAGCGTGCCTGAAATTCTCGCGATGCTTCGCTGAGCGTCGAATTGGTGTCGAGTTGTTGGTCGTTGGGGTCGACTCCTGTATTGATAAACGAAAGATCGTCGGCTTCGATACAGTCTTCCGAAGTAAGGTAGGCGAGTCGTTCCATGAGGTTGCGCAACTCTCTGACATTGCCCGGCCAGCGGTGACCTACGAGTCGCCTTTTGGCAGCGGACGAGAATCGAGGGGTTTGGCGACCCATGTTGGTGCAGAACGACTTGAGGAAGAACCCTGCTAGAATAAGGGTGTCGTCGCCTCGCTCGCGCAGGGGAGGTAGTTCGAGGCTAACGACGTTAAGGCGAAAAAACAGATCTTCCCGGAATTTTTTGCTTCGTACCATGGCTGAGAGGTCTTGATTCGTGGCGGCAAGAATTCGTACTTCGGTATGGATCGGTGTTGTACCACCGACTCGGACGACGGTCTTGTCTTCGAGCACGCGGAGCAGCTTGGCTTGCCCGTTAAGGCTCATGTCGCCGATTTCGTCGAGAAAGAGTGTGCCGCCTGAGGCAAGTTCAAATTTCCCCATATGAGCTTGGTGGGCATCGGTGAAGGCACCTTTTTCGTGGCCAAAGAGCTCGCTTTCGAGCAGCGATTCGCTGAGGGCTGCACAGTTGACGGCGATAAAGGGTTGATCTCGCCGGCTGCTCAGGTAGTGGATCGAACGGGCGACAACTTCTTTACCGGTGCCGTTTTCGCCTAGGATAAGTATTGCAAGGTCGGTATCGGCGATACGGCTTGTCGTCGAACGTACGGCCTCGATCGCTGGGCTCTCGCCGATAAGCTGAATTCCTTCGGCTGCTTCTTCGACCAGCAGTTGGTGCTTCGAGACAAGCTCTTCAAGCTGTTGGGTGTTTTCTAGTGCTACCGCGGCATGGACGGCAAGCTCGACAAGGCCTTGCTCGTCTTCGTCGGTAAATCGCCCATCACGCTTATTGAGCACTTCAAATGCGCCAAGGCATTTCCCCGTGGGTGACACCAACGGTACGCAGAGCAGAGTCTCGGTGTGGTAGCCGGTTTCTTGATCGACGTCTCGGCCAATTTGATCGGCATCCATCCCGCCGCCAACGCGACGTGGTTCGACATCTCGGATTACCTGCCCCACAAGCCCGGTGCTGTCGGGGATGCGTAGGGCTTCATCTTCGACTCCTAGGGCTGGCCGGGCGACAAGAGTCTTGTTGGGCTTATCCCAAAGGAAAATGCTTGCGCGGTCGGCACCAAGTAGCTTGGTGGCTGCTTCTGCCATGGCTTGTAATAAGGTTTCGGTGCAATTGGTTTGGCCCCAAGCGTGGGTGATCTCAAGAATTTTTTCGAGGCGACGGATGCGACGGATACGGCGTTGTCGCTGAAGAATGATTTCTACGGCCTCATCAAAAGCTGATCGAAAACGCAGAATCTCTTCCTCATTCAGGGGCGACTGTATTAGCAATGCGTAGTTACTTGCCAAAGGCGTCGCGGCCCATTGCTCTTCGGTGACGAGCGTTTCTCTGTCGAGTGCTTCGGCAGCAAGGCTGGTAGGGACATGCTTTGAGGCAACGCCTTCGTAGGCAAGTACAACCCAATCGGGGGGGGTGGACTGTACTACCGCAAGGGCCTTGCACGGGAGGGAGGCTTGAATCTCTGGCAACACGGTTCTGAGAAAGGCAATTAAGTCTTCGCAGTCGCTTGCTTTTGAGAGCAGTAGCTCTATAAGCCCTTGCCCCAAAGTGCTTCCAGGAAGAGATTGTTCTGGTCCGGTTGCCATCGATTTTCGCCGTTTTTTTCAAGAGATGAGTTTTTGATTCGGTCTATAGTCACAGTGACTATACCTAGTGTAGCGAAAGGATGTCATTTACGCAACACGTAGTGATGCTGTTTGGATTCCCTTTTTATCTTGGGAGCGCAGTCACTTTGGCGGAGCAGTGAGAGTTTTGACTACTTTTCTAGGGGCAAGTTGCCCCCTTCCGGTGCCCCCATGGGCAGTGCTATCCTGCGGGATTCAGCCGAGTTACGAGATTTAGCCGTCCAGGAGTAAGAGAATGGGTATGTTTGAAGGAAAAAAGGGATTGATTACCGGGGTATTCAACAAGCAGTCGATTGCTTGGGCGATTGCCGATCGGATCATGGACGAAGGTGGTCAGTGTGCTTTTTCCTACATGCCTGACAAGCCAGACGATGCGCGTCAGAAAAACCTGAAGCGGATCCAGAAGCTCACCGAGGGCAATGCTAAAGTGGCGTTTCTCCAGCCGATGGATGCGACCAAGGATGAGCAAATCGCGGCCGTCATGGATCGATGCCGTAGCGAAATGGGCCAGATCGATTTTCTCCTGCATTCGATTGCCTTTGCCCTGCCCAGCGATCTTAAAGGCGATACGATCGCCACCAGTCGTGAAGGCTTTAAGCTTGCCATGGAAATTAGTGCTTACAGCTTGATCGCCCTTGCCAATGCGTCTCAAAGCGTCCTGAGCGACGGCGCTAGTATTTTGACCCTGACATACTACGGCGGCGAAAAAACGGTTCCGGGCTACAATATCATGGGAGTCTGCAAGGCAACTTTGGATTCGGCGACGAAGTACTTGGCTCACGATCTTGGTCCTCGAGGTATCCGTGTGAATGCCCTGAGTGCTGGGCCGTTGCAAACGGTCTCGGGTCGTGGAGCAGGCGTGGAAGACATGCTTGGGCTCTACGAAGCGATGGCACCACTCGGTCGGAACATCACGCATGAGGAAGCTGGAAAGAGCGGTTGTTTTTTGCTGTCGGACATGTCGTCAGGTATCACGGGCGAAATACTGCATCTTGACGGTGGCTACAACTCGATGGGCTCGCCTGGGCGGTTGCTCGATCAGGTTCAGGCGGCGAGGTCGGTTTAGCCGCAAATGCTAGCACTCAAGCGTTTTCTTTGCGAACTGGCCTAGGCGGTTTTGCGAGACTGGTGGTAAATTTTGCAATTCGTGAACTGCCGCTGTGATTCTCCCGTAATCATAGGCGGCATGCAAAAGCGGAAGAAAAGCAGCACCGATTGGGTTTTCGGAAAGGTCGCTTGGCTTTTGGCCCGCTATTTGCCTTACCTGCACAAGAATAATTGCGTGGAGCGGAGGATCGCTTCGCGAGGACATGGATTCGTCCTTCAACTTGAGGAAAGAGCATGGAAGCTCGTATCGCTGGGGCCTTTGGGCCTATAGTTCGTCTTGTATTTCTCACGACCCTCTTGAATAGCACGGTAGCCGATGCGGCCGGTTATCGAACGGCTAATTTTACGGTCGACGCGCCGACGCCGCAGCTGGCAAAAGAGATCGGCGACTCGGCAGAGCGTTGGCGAACCCAGCTAGCTCAAGAATGGCTTGGCAAAGCGCTGCCGAATTGGTCGAAGCCGTGTCCGATCAAAGCCAAGGTTGCCCCCGGCTTAGGGGCGGGTGGGGCGACGAGCTTTATTTTTGATCAGGGGCAAGTCTTTGGTTGGCGGATGACCATCCAGGGGAGTCGCGAGCGAATTCTCGACTCGGTATTGCCGCATGAAGTAACGCATACGATTTTCGCAAGTCACTTTCGGAAGCCCCTGCCCCGTTGGGCCGATGAGGGCGCTTGCACGACGGTCGAGCATCGTAGCGAAATCTCGAAACAGGAAACGATGTTGATCGAGTTTTTGCAGACTCGTCGGGGAATTCCTTTTAGTCACATGTTTGGAATGACGGAATACCCTAGCGATGTCCTGCCACTCTACGCCCAGGGGCATTCGTTGTCGAAATTTTTGATCGACCAACGAGGCAAGCGAGAGTTTCTAGAGTTTCTAGCGGACGGTATGGATGGCGGGGACTGGCAGCGATCGCTCGATAAACGGTACGGTTATCGCGATTTGCTGGTGCTACAAAATTCTTGGATGGATTGGATTCGCCAAGGACGACCCCCGCTACAGCTTGCTTCCGACGCCGTGCTAGTGGCTTCGCACGAGGCGCCTGTAATTCGAGGACAAGACCCGGGAAGTATGCGCGAGACGGTTGATCCTTTTGCGGCACAACCTCGCGGAAACTCGGTCGTCACACAGCCCTGGACGTCAACGGCTGCATCCCACGCTTCGCCGACGACTCCGCGTGGGCTAACGGCTGAACAGCTTTGGCCTGCGGAGAAAAACGAACCGGGACGCACGCCGCCAAGCGTCTATGATGCTTCACGACAAACGGGCACGATTCGGCGTTAGGTTAACGAGTTAAATTCAACGCCCGAGGGTTGTAACCCTCGGGCGTTGATGACGGTTTGCCGCTATTTCGAGCTTGCGGTAGATCGATGCTTTTGTCGGCGTTTTGCACCTGCCCCGCCAGCGGTCTTGCCTGCGGCGGGTTTTTTTCCCTTCCTTTTGGCGTAATTGCCAGGGCTTCCGTTTTTCTTGGGGCCGCCGCCTGAACCGTTGCCAGACTTGCCACTGCCCTTTTTCCAGCCTGCTTTTTGTTGGCCTCGGCGGAAAGACTTGCCTGGGGCCGTAGTCGCTGGTGGGGCGATGTCGGTCGTGATGTCGGGGTGATCTAGGGCAATATCAATTTTTCGGCGAGTTAGCTTCTCGATGCTGCGAAGTTGATAGACCTCGTCGGAAGTACAGAACGAGACGGCCTTGCCCTCGGCACCTGCTCGGCCAGTGCGGCCAATGCGGTGGACATAAGTTTCAGGGGTTTCGGGCAGGTCGTAGTTGACCACATGCTCGACATTCTTGATGTCGAGACCACGGGCGGCAACGTCGGTTGCGACCAGCACTGGCGGGCTCTTCGATTTGAACTGGTCAAGAGCTCGCTTACGGGCGGCTTGGCTCTTGTTGCCGTGGATGGCGGTGGCACGAATGTTACACTTGTTCAGATGTTTTACGATTTTATCGGCACCATGTTTGGTGCGGGAGAACAGCAAGGTTCGCTCGCCGGCTGCTTTTTCGAGAAAGAGCTCGAGGAGGCGAACTTTATTGCGGCGATCGACAAAGTAGACCGACTGCTTTACTTTTTCGGCAGGTGCCGAGATTTGTGCCGTTCTTACGCTGATGGGTTTATCAAGCCACTGATCGGCCAGCTTGCGAATCTCTGCCGGCATCGTGGCCGAGAACATCAAGGTTTGGCGTCCAGGGGGAACATGCGCCTCGATGCGGCGTAGGTCGTGGATAAAACCCATGTCGAGCATTTGGTCGGCTTCGTCGAAAATGAGGGTTTCGACGTGGGTAAGGTCGACGTGGCCTTGTTCGATTAAGTCAAGCAAACGGCCAGGCGTGGCAATTACGGTGTCGACGCCGGCCCGTAGCTTGCGAACTTGCGGCACTTGAGAAACGCCACCAAAGATGACGCAATGGCGCAACTTGGTGTAGCGACCATAGGCGGCAAAACTATCGGCGACTTGGGCGGTGAGTTCGCGTGTAGGGGCGAGAACGAGAACGCGGATTTTTTTGCCTTGCTGGGCAGGCGAGTTTCGTTTGCCTACGGTAAGCAGCCGATGCAAGGTGGGCAGCGCGAATGCGGCGGTCTTGCCGGTGCCGGTTTGAGCACAGCCAACTAGGTCGCCGCCCTTCATGACATGTGGGATTGCGTCTGCCTGGATGGGCGTCGCGGTTTCGTAGCCTTTTGACTCGACGGCTCGCAACAAGGGGGCGGCTAAATTGAAATCTGAAAAATTCGACAAAGTAAAAACTCTTTCTTTCGGCGCTCGGTGCGCACAAGGACGTTCGGCCACACGACCACGGTCGAAGAAAATTACGACCATTCCGCGGGCGGGGGCCAGGCAACGATTGCCTAGCGGGTGTCTGTTGGAATGCCAAGGACAGCACTTGGACGGCAGACCGAAATTGTGGAAACCGAGCCTCAAAAGCTAGGTCCTCAGAATACCGACGACTGTATGCCCATTGTGAAGCGATAGAGCTCGAAAAAAATCGGGCCTGCACTCCACATGCTGGAGGGGCAAGAAAAATCAGTCGCGGTCGTAAGCAAGATATCGGGGAGCTTGCCTAGATTGGCAAGCTGGCACCCAATGGCCGCTCAAGTCGAAGTTGAATGATCCGGTCCGTGTTAGCCATACCAAACAAACTCGCTTGGCACAGAAACAGGGGGAGCGGTCTCGCACCTGTTCTACTGGTAAGTCGCAAGTATACCCGCTGGCTGGCTCAAGTCAAGGTGATCATTCCCCCAGTTCCCCCGTTCCGGGGAAACTGGGGGAATGAAGCGATAACCGATTCTCGTCTTTTGGTAACATAGCAAGGACGCCAAGGCAAAGTATTACGAAGGAAGACCGGGAAAAGCAGGTTCTTCGGCAACCTAATTTTATTCTTCTTTTTTCTTGGCGATATTGGCGGTTTTTTGACTTTGCAATTCTCCTGGGCTGCTCCTGGGGATTCTTTATCTCGGTGGGGAAATTCGCTAGATTGCTTGGTCTCCCTACCGCATCGGGTTGTGATTTTTTCCCAAGCCATTTTGACTGGAGTAGCAAGGCAATGAAGTTCAACCACACATTTTTCTTGGGGACTCTTTTTCTTTTGAGTGGAACCTCTAGCCTCTGGGCAGCAGAGCCGATGCAATTTCGTGACTTGTTTAACGGAAAGGACTT
The DNA here is from genome assembly GCA_024278955.1 of Planctomycetota bacterium. Taxonomy (GTDB): domain Bacteria; phylum Planctomycetota; class Planctomycetia; order Pirellulales; family Lacipirellulaceae; genus Bythopirellula. The sequence goes on from JAJRSE010000102.1 coordinate 113,428, forward strand.
GGCAGGCTGGGTCGATGTAAATACGAGTGCCAAGACTTGGAGCGTCCGTAATGGTTTACTTGTATGCACCGGACTACCAATAGGAGTGATGCGTTCAGAGAAACAGTATGAAAATTTTGTTCTTCATATCGAGTGGAAGCATATGGAAGCGGGGGGGAACTCTGGCGTGTTTATTTGGAGCGAAGGAACGGTGCCTCATGAGAAGCAATTGCCCAAAGGCTTGGAAGTGCAGATGCTGGAGCTTGATTGGGTAAATCTTCATGCTAAGCAAGACGGCACACCACAACCAATCGCATATGTTCATGGCGAACTATTCGGCGCGAATGGCTTAGAGGTAATTCCAGACAACCCTCGAGGACCCCGTAGCAAGTCGATAGAAAACCGCTGCCTGGGGAAGGGGCAGTGGAACACTTATGACGTGGTTTGCGTGGACGGTACGGTAAAACTTTCGGTAAACGGCAAGTTTGTAAACGGCGTAAGGCAAGCGTCGGTTAAAAAGGGATATCTTTGCTTGGAATCGGAAGGGGCAGAGATCCACTTCCGAAATATCCAAATCCTGGAATTACCACCAGGGATTGCTAGCCCAGAGCAGACAGCAGCGATTGTTGTCCAGTAGCAATTGCCTCACCGACGTCGGCGACGGAAGTCTCGCAACAAGACAAACAGGCAGGTTGCGCTTACTAGGGCGATTGAGCCTGGCTCAGGTATGCCAGCAGCCGCCAGCGTGGGGGCCGTCTCGAAGTCTCGTTGCCAGAGCAGAAAGTCGGCGCCGTCGATACTGGCGGTACCGTTCCCGTCGGCAGACACATCGAGGGTAGAACCGAAGCCTTGATCCCAAACAAGCAAGTCGTCGGCGTTGATCGAGCCATTGCCATCCGAATCGCCATCGGTGTAGGCGGCTCCGACTTTCCCAAAGCCTTGCTGCCACTGTAAAAAGTCAGCACCATTGATTTCTTTATCGTCGTTGTAGTCGCCGCCAACAAGGTTAAGCCGACCGAAGTCTTTGCTCCAGACGGCAAGATCTTGAGCATCAACAGCACCATCGAAGGTGTAATCGCCATCGGCAAGGTTCACCACCGTGACGCTGTTGACGAGTATATAATTTTCTTTGAGTGGAAAACCTCCCGAGAAATTTTGAAGAGGTAGGTTGCCAAATGCGGAGTTGAGCGGTGTGCCATTGAAAATTGGAATCTCTGCAATCGCGTCTAAGACATCCATGCCATCGCCTAGCACGGTAGCAAAAACGGTGAACCCTCCGTTCTGGTTGTCGAGATTTGCCGTATTGTTGCTGAGGTTGGCAAACCATCCGCTCGTTGCGCTGTTGGGGTTTCCACCCTGCTTTGCATAGGCGAGGGTTCCACGAATATTCGAGATATTGGGTTCGTTTACTACCGGGGCGTCAGTGGGAATGGCAACATTGCCAACCCCGTCTAAGGTATACGTAAAGCCACCGCTCTGAACGATAAAACCAGGAATGCTTCGATGGACAATGCTATCGATAAAGTCGCCATCGTTGACGTAGTTCAGAAAATTCTGGGTGCTGAGCGGCGTAGCACCATCAAACAACCTTACCGAAAAACTTCCCAAGACCGTATCAAATTGAACGATCGTTGCTTGGGCACGAGTGCCAAAGGTCACGATCGCAAGGGTCGAGAGCAAGATTCGGAGCATTTTCAAGGTAGATAATTCCCGTGTCCTCAAGCCGCGCACTGCGGCCAAGGCTGTTGGTTTTCTTGGGTTGTTCCGGAGGAGAGAATGCCAAGTTTGGCTACTTCAACTGTAGTTGAACCCTGCGATTTTGTCGAGAATTTGGTCGTGGGAGAGGCGGTTTGAGCTGATTTGCCGGGAGTTTGAGAGGGAGTTCTGCAAGTTCCTCCGGATTTTCCGACATTGGACAGCTCGCGACTGCCCTTTCTACTTTCCGCTTCTACGTGCGTACTGAAAAGGCGGGAACAAAGAGCCCTACGTAAGCTGCCGCGTTAGCGAGGAAAGCCCCATGGCATCGCCCGGCTCTGAAGTGGGCTTCTTGACCCATTGTGCTAAGAAAAAAAGCGCTAGGGGAAATCTCAATAAGTTTCTTTCTACTTGATCTGGCAAATTGTAAAGGCAATGCTAGGATGCACAATCTCGCACGAGTGAGGTGTAGGGTAAGGCTCTAAAATGTGTGCGAAAATGCACACTATTTGTACATTGATTAAAAGAGTATTCTCACGGGAGTTCAATTAAAAGAGTTGACTCGCAAAGACGAAAAGTACATCCCATGAGCGACGACAAATCGCAAGTATCGGAAAATTCAGCAAAAGTTTTGGATTCGCATAGCGCTGATACAGAACTTGGTAGGCGGTCGTTTTTGTCGACTTCGGTCACGGCGATCATGGCCGGTGGGCTAGTCGGCGGGTATGGCACTTTCTTTGCCATGGCGGGGCGATACTTTTATCCCTCGGGTGACAACCGGCAGTGGGTTTTTGTTTCTGCTGTCGACCGTATTGCCCCTGGCGAGTCGTTTCCATTTCAGTCGCCTGGTGGAGTGCCGGTGATGATCACCCGACGTGCTGAAACATCGACCAAGTCTTCAGGCGATGAAGACCAGACCGATGAGACCATTTCGGTCGACAGCTTCCTTGCACTTTCAAGCGTCTGTCCCCACCTGGGTTGTCGGGTGCATTGGGAATCGAACAACAATCGATTTTTTTGTCCATGTCACAATGGGTCGTTTGACGCCGAGGGAGTCGCCACCAGCGGGCCGCCAGCAGCTGAGGGTCAGGTGCTACCGCAATACGCCCTGCAGATCGTCGATGGTTCTTTGTATATTGAGATGCCTATCACATCAATTGGCCGAAAGGCTTAGGGGATTTAGCTTTGTCACGCTTGGCAGATTGGTGGAGCGAACGGGTGCCAGTTTCGGGGGCCCAGTTGCGCGAACTTACCAACGAACCGGTTCCGAACCACATGAAGAAGTGGTGGTTCTGCCTGGGAGGGACTCCGGCCTATCTTTTTGTAGTTCAAATCGTCACCGGCATTATGCTGGCGATGTATTACCAACCCTCGTCGACTACCGCTTACGAGTCGGTCCGATACATTACCGAAGAAGTTACCTTCGGGTGGTACTTCCGAGGGTTGCATAAGTGGGCTGCGACGCTCATGATTGCCGCGGTCGTGCTGCATCAGATGCGAGTCTATTTTACCGGCGCCTATCGGCGTCCGCGCGAGTTGAACTGGCTCATCGGTATGAGCCTGCTGATGGTGACCTTGGGCCTTGGTTTTACAGGCTACAGCTTGGTGTTCGAGCAGTTGAGCTACTGGGGAGCGACCGTTGCCGGCAATATCACCGACACCGTTCCCGTGGTCGGCGGCTTTTTCAAGAGAATCCTCCTCGCCGGCGATACCTACAACGAGCAGACCCTTCCGCGGTTCTATATTCTGCATGCCGCAATCATGCCCGTCTCTCTGATTCTCTTGATCATCGTTCATGTCGCTTTCATACGCCTCCACGGAGTGACCGAGGTCGAGGTGCCTGAGGAACCTAAGGACGAGCCCAAGCATTTCAATTTTTTCCCTGATCACATGCTTACCGAGCTTGCCCTAGGGTTGGTCGTGATGATCGTGCTCAGTGCGTTAGCAACGATCTTCCCGGCAGAGCTTGGACCGCGGGCCGATCCATTGACAACTCCCGAAGTAATTAAGCCCGAGTGGTTTTTCTACGCTTCGTTTCGCTGGCTCAAGCTTTTTGGGCCGACTTTTGCGGTTTTGAGTATGGGGTTGATTGTATTCCTTATGTTTGCTTGGCCTTGGATCGACCGTTTGTTGATCCGAGTAACTCGCAACAAAGAGCTAAGTACCTATATCGGTATTGTTGCAGTATTTTTGTTGATAGGCCTAACGGTTTGGGAAGCTGCCGTGACACATTAGTGCTAGGACAAAGCACTATCACAAAAGCATTCAATGGTTTTTTGTGTTTTTTTGAGAGAAAAGTGGGACTGAACCATGTCGTTACGAATTAAGCAGTTGTTGATCGGTTTTTTGGGGCTCGTGTTCCTTGCATCGCTGATCTTTGTGCAAGGAATGGAAGTTATTCGGAAACGCGAAGAGTCGGGGTTGATTGCACACCGCATTTCGATTCCGGCCTCCTCGGCAAAGTGCATTGAGTGTCACGACGATCTCTCGCCCGGTATCATCGACCACTGGGAAAGTTCGACCCACGCTGTTAAAGGCGTTGGCTGTGTTGAGTGCCACAAAGCGAACGAAAAAGATGCCGATGCTTTTCATCACTACGGCCACACAATCGCGACGATTGTCACTCCGCTCGACTGCTCTCGATGCCACCCAAAAGAGTTTGACGAGTTCACGAATAGTCATCACGCCAAGGCGGGGAATATTCTTGCCTCGCTCGATAACTTCCTGGCAGAAACGGTCGAAGGTTCCCGCGAACCCTTTAACCCCCATTCGCCGACTCCAGGAATGGAAGTCGACATGGTCAACGGGATGGCGAGCGTCAACTCGGGCTGTAAACAGTGTCACGGGAGCGAAGTCGCTTTGCAGGCCAAGGACGGCGGCTTGATTACGGTTGCCGATCTCAAGCCTGACGATAAAGGCTTGCCGACGAACCTAGAGGCAGTAGCCAGAATTGCCCGAAACGACAAAAATGAGCCCATGATGGACCCTTCGACTTGGCCAAACACGGGCATCGGGCGACTCAATCTCGATGGCTCGCGTGGCTCGTGTTCTGCTTGCCACTCGCGGCACGATTTTTCGCCTCGCCGGGCGCGTCAGCCTGAGAACTGCGGAAAGTGCCATCTTGGCCCCGATCATCCACAAAAAGAAATCTACGAAGAATCGAAGCATGGCGTAGCATTCCGCGACCTCAAGGGACACATGAACCTTGATGCCGAGAATTGGGTTTTGGGAGAAGACTACACCCAAGCACCCACCTGTGCGACTTGCCATATGTCGGCCCACAGCAAGGGACAGGCGGTTACGCATGATCCGGGTTCGCGTATTTCTTGGACCAACCGGCCGCCGGTAAGCATGAAAATGGATACCGACGAGCACCATGCCGTTATTAAAGAAACTGACCCTGTCAAGCGTCAGGCGTTAATCGACAATGGTGGCGATAGTTGGCAGAATAAGCGAGATCGGATGCGACAGGTTTGTTTGCACTGCCATACGAATAACTACGTGAGTGCGTTCTACAAACAGTACGACGACTTTGTGATTAACTTCAACGAAAAATTTGCCAAGCCCGGCAAAAAGATCATTGCCGCCTTGCGAGAAAACGAACTAATCACCAAAACCCAGTTCGACGAAGAAATCGAATGGACTTGGTTCTACCTATGGCATCACGAGGGACGCCGTGCTCGTCACGGAGCTTCGATGATGGCGCCCGACTATGCTCATTGGCACGGTATGTACGAAGTGGCCGAGAGATTCTACATGGAGCTGATTCCCCAGGCACGCGAAATCGCAGAACATGCCGTGGAAGCTGGGAAATCCGAAGCAGGCGAGGCTGTGTTTGAGGCCATCGATGCAATCTTAGCCCGTCCTGAGCACCAGTGGTTCCAGGAGGTCAAGAAAGCAAAGGACATTGAGCACGCAGCCAGGGCCGAGTCCGATGAACCGGCTGAGAAAGAAGAGTCCGTCGAGGAAGAAGAAGCCGAAGAGGCTGCTGAAGAAGAATCCGAGGATTCTGATAGCGAAGAGCCATAGGAGCCAATAGCCGTCGGCGGAAGCCGACGGTTATCGTTCTTAGACAAAAAAGTCGGGCAGCAACTCGGCGCCAGGGGTCACTGCGTACATCTCGAAGTCGGTGACGCCATGCTTGCCGAGCAGTTGTTCGTCGATGTAAAAATTGCCGGTGTGCTGGCGGCTGTCGCTGGTGAGGATGGCGTAGGCCGCGTCGGCCATGATCTCGGGGGTTCGGCAGCGTGCGATTGCCTGCTCGCCGCCGAGCAAGTTTTGGACGGCGGCCGTCGCGATGACGGTTTTGGGCCAAAGAGCGTTTACCGCAACCCCCTGCTCTTTTAGCTCGGTTGCCATGCCCAGCACGCACATGCTCATGCCGAATTTCGACATTGTGTACGCGACGTGCGGCGCAAACCACTTGGCTTCCATGTTCAGAGGCGGCGAGAGGTTGAGAATATGCGGGTTACCAGCCTTCAATAAATGCGGCAGGCAATGTTGTGACGTCATGTAGGTGCCGCGTACGTTAACGCTATGCATCAAGTCGTACCGCTTCATCGGCGTGTCGAGCGTGCCGGCTAGGAAAATAGCACTGGCGTTGTTGACCAAAATGTCGATCCCGCCGAATGTTTCGACCGTCTTCTCAACCGCCGCTTGCAATTGTTCTTCGTGCCGAATGTCGGTAACGCAAGCCAGCCCCTGCCCACCAGCGGCCTGGATCTCGTCGACTGTGCTGTAAACCGTGCCAGGCAGTTTAGGATGAGGCTCCGCCGTTTTCGAGACCACGGCAACATTCGCCCCGTCGGCAGCAGCCCGCAAAGCAATCGCCTTGCCAATGCCACGGCTAGAACCAGTAATAAAAAGTGTTTTTCCTTGAAGATTATTCATGACGTCATTTTAGAACGTGCTATGAAAACTGCAAGAACGAGCCGAGGCAAGGTTTAATTCGCGGCTACGGAGAGGGACGTTCCTGATCTTAACGCGAGCCCTTCAAGTAGTGTTTTGTCAGTTTCACTCGTATTTCAAAGGTCGAATCGAAATGACGACCCTGGAATCATGATTTGACAAAGCAGCAGATATCAATACGCCTTGCGTCCCAAAGCTGCCAGGGCGCCCATCGCGGCAAGTAGGGGGACGACAAGCCCACAAAGCCCAAGATGGACATTCCCCGAGTATTCTGCGATTTGGCCAATGCCCCAGCTACAGAGGCTTACCCCAGCAAGTCCTGCCATGGCCAACATCGAAAATAGCGTTTGCGGGTTGGACCGGATGATCGTCCCAGCATAAACCAACAGCGTCGGCCAGACGCCCGAAAGTGCGAGGCCTAGCAGGGCCAGCCAAACGATCGAAACCGTTGCGGTAGTCGCCAGCCAGAGACCTAAGAGAGAAATCGCCGAAACAACGCAGCTGGCCATTAAGATCGAAATGTAACCGAAGCGTTTGGCGAAGGAACCATAAAACAAGCGACCGACGACCATGGGGGCGGCAAAAAACGCGATGCCGATGCCTCCGAGTAAAGGCTTGGGGTCAGTGAGCCCCAGATGCGCGGTTAGCCAGTCGCTGGTCGAAGAGAGAGTGAATTGTCGTTGTAGGAAAGTGGAAACCCAGCCAAGGATGCCTGCTTCGACTCCTCCAGAGACCGCGATTACTATCGCGCACAACCAAAAAGACTTTTGCGAGAGAAGCCCTCTGATGCGTATCGGCGAGGTATGCTCATGGGGGGTGGGAAGCGGGTGATGGCATAGAGAAACGCAAGCACCGCACTCAGCAGCATCACGGGTAAGAAAGTATCGGTCCAGACCCCTCCGCGCGCGAGGTAGATCCCAGCAGTAAGGGCGGTGCCGACCACTCCGATCTGAAAGCAACTATGTACGAGGTTCATCAGCGAGGCGTTGCTGTCTCCTTCCTCGTGGGGATAGAGGTCGATAAGTAGCGGGCTGATCAGAGCGTCGATAATGGAGCAGGAGAGGCCAATTGCCAAGGAGCCCATCAACAAAATCGAGTACTGGTCGGCTGAGCGATAGCAGGCCATGGCTGCGACCAGCAGGAGCAATCCCAAAAAGAGTATTGGCCGCTTGCCCCAGCGTTCGCTAAGTTGTCCAAATAAAGGTAGCGATACGAGAGTGACAGTGGGGCCAAGTGCAAGGAAGAGACCACACTGGGCATCGCTCAATTGAAATTGCTCAGAGATCTGTACCAAGCAAAGAGCCGGCAAGACGCCTCCAGAAGCAAGTGCCGCATTGCTGAGGCTGCCAGTGGCTAGCAGCCGGCCTTTGGGAACCTCATTGAGTTCGCAACTGTCGACATCAGGATCTTGAGCTTCGAGGATAGGCATGGCGGAAAAGATGAGGGTAGGCGGAATAGGTCAGGCAGGAAATTCGTGGGGAGCCGAGTCATCCTATCGGGAGTGCTGCTGCACGGAAAGGGACCTTTGTAAGGGGCTGAGAATCGTGTGAGAATCTAACATCACGAGAGAGTAAGCTCCAGCAAATCTTTTGCACATACCGTGGTTTGACGTTAGAGCGACAGAAGAGCGGCCGAAACATGTCGGTGCGGCACAGGCAGGGTTGCTTATCTTGCTAGCGTTTTGCCCATCACGCTTAAGCCAAGTGGCCGAATCGTCTTGCCCGTATGCTGATAAAGACTGCCATTCTCGCTTACACGGGCACTATACAGGGCCGAATCGGCTCGCGAGAGTAACCGCTCAACCGATTCCCCGCAAACGCCTTCAACGATGCCACCGTAAAAGGCTCCGTTATGCTCAATCTCGACCTGTTTCTGCACGGTTTCGCCAAACATCGAGACGGACGCCATCGTTGCTTCTGGCATTAGCACGATAAACTCATTTTTGCTAAAACGGGCAACCAGGTCGTTTTCTTGAGCGCAGCGTTCAAGGATTTGAGCAAAGTTTTGCAGTTGGTCTTGGATGGCATAATTGTCTGCTGGAACGGGGGCATCGCAATCGATGCGAAAGAGCCCTAACGCAAAACGGAGTTTGCCTTCTTGGTATTGAGAAGCAAGAACTTTGAGGTGCTCTTCCATTGCCTTGCGGCTAAGAACGCCCGTTTCAGGATCGCTGTGCGAGTCGGCGAAATTTGAAAGCAACGAAGACTGTTTGCGAATTTGGTCGTAAGTTAACGAGAGCTTCGTCGCGAGTTTGAGAGTGGGGGCAAGCATCGCCTCGGCTTCACTGCTTAAGTCGAGACCGATATCGCCAGATTCGTCAGCTCTCAAGTTCTTGACACGAGACTCGAACTGCAAAATGCTCGACTGGTGCAAAGCCACATCCTGGCGAAGTCGCTGAGTGATCAGCCGAAGCTCGTTTGCAATCTGGACGGTGCGAGAAAGTTCTAGCACCAGCTTCTCGTCGGGCCTCGAATCTGCAGGCTTGCTCGTTCGGCTACCAAACAGATATCCAATCAAGGCGACTGCTGCTAGCGCAACCGTATCGGCAACATACCACGACACATTCTCTAATAGGCTTACGAACATCATGAGGTCCCTGTTTTTTGTACGTAAAGTTTTTTTCAACCCGCTCCAGAGAAAGGCAAAACGCTCGAAGCAAGTTTCCCGCAGGAGTTTCGCTCGACCACAAGAGACAATCAAACATGTCCGTGCGACACGCTCTAAACGCGATCGATCGAACCAAAGCCTCTCATGCAGAGAAATCCAAACGCGGCAACCATCCCAAGCACGACAAACCATTCCTGATGGTCTAGCATGGCGAACCAAGTCCACGTTTCGTGGAGAACGGTTTTGAACCAGCCGCTAATCGCAGACGAAATACCCATTGGCCACACCCTCTTATTCGCTTTAAGACTAAGTTCGAGAGACTTTCGCCCTCCTACTCAACGATAGGTCGCGAATAAGATGCGAAAAAGAGGCATCTGGCCTTTGCCTAGTCAACTTCGGGCTGCTGTCCTTTTATGCCGAATAATCGGGATAAGTGTATCCTCTCAACCGCTCACAGTAGCTTGGATGGCTGAGACGCGACGGGAGCCAGCATATCTTCTACGAAAGCTCAGCTTGGTAAAGTCAAAAAAACCGCCATTTAGGGCGGGTCTCGCGGACGTGTTCCGGTCGCCGTACTGGCATGTTAGGGAGAAATCGTGCTATGGGCGGAACCCGCGCGTCTGAGATTTGCTCTAAATTGCTTCGGGGCCACGCTCGCCGGTACGGATGCGGATGCAATCTTCTAGTGGCAGAACAAAGATCTTGCCATCGCCGATTTGTCCTTCGCCGTCCGAGCGGCCTCCTTCGATAATCGCGTCGATCGTCGGCTGGACGAACTCGTCGTTTACCGCAATCTGTAACTGGACTTTGCGCAAGAGATTGACCGAAATTTCACGACCCCGATAAACTTCGGTCTGACCTTTTTGCCTGCCGAACCCCTGGACGTCCATGATGGTCAGTCGCACGATTTCGACCTGAGAGAGAGCCGTCTTGACGTCGTCGAGTTTGCTGGGCTGGATAATTGCGAGGATAAGTTTCATGATGCAATAGATTGGAGGCCGCGATTGAAACCACCAGATTCTAAATCCGCAGCCCGATATCCGCAATCCACAATCAAAAACAGGATGCCCCCGGCCTGGGCAGGAATTAGGCGGAAAACCTGCCCAAGCCAAAATGGGGCATCCTTACTTCTTCGTAGTTCAGGTGGTCTAAGGCATCATCGGAGTGGAGCCATAGGCACGCATGCCGTGTTCGCTGATATCCAAGCCTTGCTGTTCGTCGGCGACTGAGACTCGGAGGCAGCCAGCTGCTTTGAGAATGCTAAACAGAATAAACATCGTGACAAACGCCCAAACACAGATCACTGCGGTAGCCTGTACCTGAACCGTGATGTAGCCCGCTCGTGTCATCCCCTCGGGGATCGCTGTGCCAAAGATGCCAGTCGCGATTCCGCCCCAAACTCCGCATAGCCCGTGTACAGGCCATGCACCGACGGGGTCGTCGATTTTTAGCTTATCGAGTAGGAGAATTCCCATGACAACCAGCAAGCCGGAGATGGCTCCGATCAAGATTGCCGAGAGAAAGGTCACCTGATCGCAGTTTGCCGTGATACCCACCAAGCCCGCCAAAGCTCCGTTGAGTGCCATGGTGACGTCGGGTTTACGGAATAAGAACCAAGCAAAAGCCATCGCAGCGACCGAACCGGCTGCGGCGGATAAAGTCGTCGTTACGGCGATAAAGCAGGTAATGTTCGCGTTGACTGAATCGCTATAAGCAAGCTGGCTTCCAGGATTGAAGCCATACCAACCAACCCAAAGGATAAACACGCCCAATGCCGCGAAAGCGATGTTATGTCCCGGAGATGGAATCGACCTGCCGTTAACAAACCGGCCCATTCGCGGGCCAAGCACAATGGCTCCAGCCAGACCGGCAAAACCGCCAACCGCGTGGACGACCACCGAGCCTGCAAAGTCGGCGAATCCCCATTCGGCCAGTGCGCCGCCGCCCCATTTCCACATACCGCTTATGGGATAGACCAGGCCTGTAAGGACCGCACTGTAAGCCAAGTAGGCACTAAATTTCATACGGCCAGCTACTGCCCCCGAGACGATGGTTGCGGCAGTGGCTGCGAAAGCAACTTGAAAGATAAAGTCAGCACTTGGGCTGTACGGCGCCGTAGCATCCACTTCGGTTAACGCGGCATCTCCCCAGCCCATGATGCCCGAGCCACCAAACCCAAACCACTTCCCAGCAGCGTCGGCTCCTGGATACATCAAGCCGAAGCCCAGGAAGAAAAACAACAGGACCCCGACAGAGAGGTCCATGATGTTCTTGAATAAGATATTTACGGTGTTCTTTGCGGCATTTAAGCCGACCTCAACCATTGCAAATCCGGCCTGCATCGAGATGACAAGTACGGCACAAAAGAACATTACGAGCGAATTGATGGTGTAAGAAATATCTTGCTCAGCTGTTGCGGCTACTGCCTCGGAAGCAGCTTCGGCCTCTTCTTGGGCAAAAGCAAAGTCCGCAGTCCAGGCAGTTGCTGCCAGGGTAAAAATGAGTGTTGCCAGTAGCACACTTTTGCCTCGCAGAGGCTGAGGGAGGGTCATGGGTACGCCTTTTTTCACGATTTGAAATGTCAAAGCCCGGAAACCAAGCTACGTTGGTACGGCGTAGTGCAAGCAGCGTGCCAATTCTAGAAATGCCTCTCGGTAATCGCGCAAGAATTTGGCGCAAGTCCAGTCGTGGAAAGAGTTTCTCTATGCAAGAAAGAAAAGGCTTGCCTGAAAAGACTTCTTGGGTCTGCTTAGTCGCTAGTCACTAACTGACGCGCTGTTAAGCAGTGCTTAGAGAATCAGCAAGCAAGCCCAGGGATGGGAATCTCGGGGCTTTCAAAGCGTGATTGAGACCGCACTAGCCGACTTGCGGCGGTTTTTCGCTAACGACTTCGGCAAACAGTGCGTCGACAAAGTCGTTTGGGCTAAAGAGTGCCCAATCTTCGGGCTGCTCGCCAACGCCAACATACTTGACTGGCAGACCAACCTGCTGGCGAATCGCCACCACGACCCCGCCTTTGGCTGTGCCGTCGAGCTTTGCTAAAACGATCCCTGTGCAGTCAACCGCCTCGGTAAAGCTATTTGCCTGGCTAATCCCGTTTTGGCCTGTTGTGGCGTCGAGCACAAGCAAGACTTCATGTGGTGCTTCGGGGATCTGTTTGCGAATCGATTGCTGAATTTTCGTCAGCTCAGCCATCAAGTTTCTCTGAGTTTGGAGTCGGCCAGCCGTGTCGACGATACAGACGTCTGCCCCGGTTTTAATACATTGCTCAACCGCCCGATAAGCGACCGAAGCCGGGTGGGCTCCGTCTTCGCCGGTTACGATGTCGACTCCAAGCCGTTCCGACCAAATTTCCAACTGCTTGACCGCCGCCGCTCGGAAGGTATCGCCTGCCCCGAGCACAACTCGCTTGCCATCTGCTTTTAGCAGATGAGCCAGCTTTGCAATCGAAGTGGTTTTACCAGCTCCATTGACCCCGCAAACCATAATGATTGTTGGGCCTGACTCAGCAAACTGGATCGGAGCATCTTCCTGGGCCATCAATTCGGCCAACTTACTTTTCCAAGTGGCAACTACTTCTTCAAGCGTCACCACACGTCCACGCATTTTTGAAGCGACTTCGCTGACAATCTCTTCGACCGAGTCGTACCCCATGTCGGTCTTAAAAAGGATCGCACGCATTTCGTCGAGAAACTTGTCGTCGATCAACCGCCCTTCGCTCTTAAAGAGATCGCGAACGTCGGTTTTGAAAATATCGGTTGTTTTCTTCAGCCCACGGCGAAGCTTATCAAAAAAGCCCATTGGAATTTGGAACTCGGAATGTGGAAGGGGGAATAAAAAACGAGGGCGAGCCGTTGGGGCTCATTTTTCTCGGATTAGCAGCTTGTCGAGAATGCCATTGACGAATTGCGACGAGCTTTCGCTGCCAAACCGTTTTGCAAGTTCTAGGGCCTCGTCAATCGCGACTCGGTCTGGCGTGTCGCCGTAGCGGATTTCAAAAGCACCAAGCCGCAAGACGTTACGGTCGGTGGCTGCCATTCGCGACAGACTCCAATTCTCGGCCTTTTCTTCCAACAAGGTGTCAATCTCTGCCAGATTGCGTTTAACTCCCTGGACCAGACCAATTGCAAACTCGCGTAGCGACTCGTCTTTCAGACGCGATTTGACGAATGGAGCAAGCTGATCGATTGACTCACGGGGATTCAGATCCTCTTGAAACAACGCTTGCAGAGCAACCTCGCGTGCTCGACTACGACGTTCCATGATGAAAGCTCCGAACAGAATAAAAAAGACCAAGTATCATTTGCAACATTCTATACCACTCAACAGTTCTTGAGCAGCCCAACCAATTGCAATGCGGCTTCCGCACATTCACTGCCTTTATTTCCAACATTGCCACCTGCGCGGTGAATCGCCTGTTCCATCGATTCGCAGGTCAGCACGCCAAAGAGGACCGGTAAGTCGTTGCCTAGCGAGATCTCCATCAGCCCTAAGCTCACCCCGCGATTTAGGTGCTGGTCGTGAGTCGTTTCGCCGCGAATTACCGCGCCCAAGCAAATGATAGCCGCGTACTTGCCGCTCTGGGCAAGCCGCTGGGCAACCACCGGGATTTCCCAAGAACCAGGAACCCAGGCAATCTGGATTTGCGAGTCGTCCACTCCAGCAGCTTGCAGAGTCTTCAACGCTCCCTCAAGGAGCTTTGTGGTGATCGTACGATTCCACTCAGCGACAACAATTGCAAAGCAATCGGTCGAATCGGGCGGCGAGGTGGGGAGGGTCTGAGGCACAGTTGATTTCGGAATGCGGATTTCAGAATGCAGAATTCGCGTATTCCCTTCCGCATTCCGCCATCCAAGCTCCGCCTTACTCTTTAATGCTCATCAAAAACTCTGCGTTCGACTTGGTCTTGCGCAGTCGGGTCGTAAGTAGATCCATCGCATCTGGGGGGTTCATTTCCGACAAGACGCGGCGGAGAATGCAGACTCGGCGGTATTCTTCAGGATCCATGAGCATCTCTTCGCGACGCGTACCGCTCTGATTGATGTCGATCGCCGGCCAGATGCGTTTATCGACCAACTTGCGGTCGAGGACAATCTCCTGGTTGCCGGTGCCTTTGAACTCTTCAAAAATCACCTCGTCCATCCGGCTGCCTGTGTCGATTAGTGCTGTCGCGACGATGGTCAACGACCCGCCTTCTTCGACCTTGCGAGCAGAACCGAAAAAACGCTTGGGCCGTTGCATCGCGTTTGCATCGATACCGCCCGAGAGCAACTTGCCCGAATGGGGGCATTCGGAGTTCCAGGCTCGGGCAAGCCGAGTGATGGAATCGAGAAAAATCACCACGTCACGCCCATATTCGACCATGCGTTTGGCTTTCTCGATCACCATGTCAGCGACCTGGATGTGCCGTGCGGCAGGCTCGTCGAACGTTGAGCTGATGACTTCGCAGTTCGAGCCCTTGATCTCCCGTTCCATGTCGGTGACTTCTTCAGGCCGTTCGTCGATCAGCAGCATGAAGACATAGGCTTCTGGGTAATTGGCCAACACGCTTTGGGCCATTTTCTGCATCAATATCGTCTTGCCTGCGCGGGGTGGGCTGACGATTAAACCTCGCTGCCCAAAGCCCAAAGGTATGATCATGTCGACTACCCGCATGTCGATGTTTTCGGGCGTCGTATCCATCGAAATACGTCGATTCGGGTGGTTGGGCGTCAGGTTATCGAAAAATATTTTCTTCGACAGCATGTTGGGATCTTCGCCATTGATTGCTTCGATTCGCAGCAAAGCAAAGTAACGCTCATTTTCCTTCGGCGGACGAATCGTGCCCGCAACCGTTGCTCCGGTGTGTAATCCGAAGCGGCGAATCTGGCTTGGCGAAACGTAGATATCGTCTGGGCAGGAGAGATAGTGGTAGTCGGGGCTACGCAGAAAGCCAAACCCGTCGGGCAGGATTTCGAGCGTCCCTTCGCCGAACATCATGCCATCGAGCTTCACGCGATTTTTCAGCACGCGGAAAATCAAGTCTTGTTTCTTGAGTCCCGCAGCTTCTTGAACGCCTTCTTTGCTTGCGATTTCGATCAGCTCAGGCATGCCCATTCGTTGCAGAGCCGCGATATGGACATTCGGGTCAGGTTTATCGGTGCGTTCGATTGTTTTGCCAACCCGGCGCACACGCTCAGCCGCCTTGTCGAGTTCTTCGGCAAGGGAGAGAGGCTCTTCACGATCGAGTTCTGCGAGACGATCGCTCGCAGCTCCTTGGATCGAGCTGTTCTGTTCAAACGGGCGCCGCCTACGGGGAGGGGCATTTGAGCGACCACGTCGCTGGCCACGATTGCCGGTATCGGCCATCGGATTAGACTCCTGAAAAGAAGCAAATAGTCGGCGCGGAATGCGCCTGGGGTGGGGAAAACTTAACTGGTTTGCTTGCACACTTATTTCGCTTAGCTAATGCTTCGCAAAGGGAAAGTAGTGATACAAAATTCTAAGGGCCGGGATATCGTGTTCCGGAAAGGAGTATAGGGGAGGGAAATGAAAAGGAAGAGAGGGTAGCCCGATCACTCGTCAGCCACATAACCAGTATTACAAGCATCAGCCGGACAAGCAACCTTATCGCACCAGATTAGAGCTCCTCTCGGCCAAAAGTATGAAAGCATTTACGACGAACCCGAGACAAATGACTCCCAGAAGTCGTGAACTAAGGCTCTCAGAGCTTCACGAGAGCCCTCGTTGGCCAATATCTGCGTAGCCTGAACTCTTTTCTCTTCAATCGGCATTTGGGCCTGCTCTCGTCGAGAAAATTCTTCCTCAGACCATCCCCTGGCTTGAGCCCGGCAGAGCCGCGTTTCTCTTGGCGAATCCACAAAAATCACCTCTTTGCAAAGGCTTCCCCAGCCCGCCTCAAGCAACAAGGGGGCGTCAATCACTGCTGCCGGAACCCCCTGCTGCGCTAGCCGGCCAAGCTCCTTCTCGAACTGCTGGTGAATGGTTGGGTGGAGTGTTTGCTCTAAAAATTGCAATTCCGCACGGCTGGCATCCTGCCCCGAAAAAACCCGCTTTGCCACAGCCGAGCGATCGATCTCTCCTGATTTCCCTAGGCTCGATTCTCGAAGAATGGCCGAACCCCAACGCTCGACCAGTTTCTGCTTCACCTCTGGAAGGTTAATCACCTCATGCGCCGTCTGGTCAGCATCAAGGACAACCGCCCCAAGAGCCGCCAACTCAGCCGAAACCGCCGACTTGCCGCTCGCTATCCCGCCAACAATTCCGAGTATCTGCATGGTTTATGAGAGGGGGAGAGAAAGACTTAACATACTCGTCATTCAGAGGGCACACATTGAAGCTGGATGCCTAGGGAACTTACAATAGCTGTGATGCTAGAGAATGTGGGGTTTCCTTCTTCGGAAAGCATTCGATAGAGAGGTTCGCGGGCGAGCTGGGTGCTACGTGCCAGCTTGGTCATTCCCCCCTGAACTTTTGCCACATCGCGAAGGCCAAGAAGAAAAACATCGGTGCCTTCTTCCAAGCAAGCAGAGAGGTAGCCAGCTGCTTCTTCGGGGTTGGCAAGGTCTTCCATAAGGAAGTCTTCGTAATTGCTAGTTGGCATTTTTAGTCTCCCGATAGTCAGTCCAATACGCCTTCGCTTTGATAATGTCGCGTTGTTGGGTGCTTTTGTCTCCTCCTGCAAGCAGGATGACAAGCCTTTCAGCATCTCGCCCCAAATAGACCCGATAGCCGGGTCCAATGTGAATACGTAATTCAATAACGCCCTCGCCAACCGAGGTGGTATCTCCGAAGTTTCCAAGGCGAACCCGAGCTAACCTGGCACGGACCCTCTGCTTTGCTTTCTGGTCGCGTAAGCTTCGGAACCAAGCCTTAAATGGATTCTTCCCATCAGTCGTTTCGTAAATTTCAACCCGCTGAGGTTCGGCATCCATAGCAATTCAAGTGTAACTTGTAAGTTACATCCCGTCAAGCAGTCCAAAAACACAATCACCCAACCGCTACTCCGTCCACGGCTCGCACTCGGCCCAATTCTCCCCAAACTTTACATCGACTTTCAGCGGCACATCCAGTGCATAGACTTGGCTCATCTCTTCGACCACGAGTTTCGCCAAGGTGTCGACCGCCGTCGGGGCGACTTCAAACACAAGCTCGTCATGGATCTGTAGCATCATATGGGCTTCGATCGATTCTTTTTGCAAACGGTCGTGGACGCCGATCATGGCCAACTTAATGAGATCGGCAGCCGAGCCTTGGATCACCGTGTTGACGGCTGTCCGCTCGGGCATGTTTAGCTGTCTAAGCACGCCGGTTTTTTCTTCACGCAAGCCCCGGGGCACTGGCCTCACGCCTTGGACGGCACGCCGTCTGCCCAGCAGCGTGCTCACGTAACCCTGCTCGCGACATTGGGTAAGCGTGTCGGTGAAAAAGTCGAGCACGCCCGGGTAACGGGCAAAATAGGTTTCGATAAATTCGCTTGCAGCCTCTTGAGAAATATCAAGCGCCTTGGCCAACCCAAAAGGACTCTGCCCGTAGATGATGCCAAAATTAACGGCTTTCGCTCGTCTTCGCATATCGGAGGTCACGTCAGCCAGCTCAACTCCTTCGACTTGGCTCGCGACCAGCGCGTGGATATCTTCGTCGTTAGCAAACGCTTTGCAAAGAGTTGGGTCGCCGCAAATATGAGCCAGAACTCGCAACTCGATTTGCGAGTAATCTGCCGCCAAAAATTTCCAGCCAGCGGGACCTGCCTTGAAGGCCGAGCGGATTTCGCGACCTTCGGGCGTGCGAATCGGGATGTTTTGCAAGTTTGGGTTGCTAGAACTCAGCCGTCCCGTTGCCGCCACGACCTGGTTGAACGAAGCATGCACTCGCCCCGTTTTGGGATGAACCATCTCGGGTAGCGCATTCACGTAGGTATTGAGCAACTTAGAAAACTGCCGATACTCGACGATTTTAGCAGGCAAGGGATGCAAATTGGCCAGCTCGTCGAGCACACTGGCATCGGTGCTAGGACCGGTTTTGGTTTTTTTTGAGACCGGGAGTTTCAATTCCTCAAACAACAACTGCCGCAGTTGCTTTGGCGAGGCGATATTCAGCGGATGTCCTGCCATCTCTTCAATTTCTGCCGCGAGCCCCTGAAGCTTCGAGCCGTACTGCTCGCTCAGCTCGGCCAATCGCCCGACATCGACACTCACGCCCAGGTATTCCATCTCGGCAAGAATGCTAATCAGCGGCACCTCGACGGTCTCGTTCAATTTGTCGAGCCCCTGTTCTGCAAGCTTCGCCGAAAGCAGCGGGTGAAGCTGTAGCGGAAGGTCCGCATCTTCCGCGGCATAGGGTCCCACCTCCACAACCGACACTTCGTCCATTCGCTTCTGGTTCTTGCCCTTGCCGATTAGCGAGTCGATTTTTGTGGTCGTATGGTCGAGATACCGTAGAGCCAACTGATCGAGATTATGGGTTCTCTCTCCTGCGTCGAGCAGATAGCTCGCCACCATCGTGTCGAAGCTGACGCCGGTCATGCGAATCCCTGCGCCAATCAGCACCACTAAATCGTATTTCAGATTCTGCCCGATCTTGGCAATCGAAGGGTTCTCGAGCAATGGGCGCAATTTGTCGGCCACAAGCTTTGCGTCGAGAACCGTCTCTCCTGGAGGTCCTTTCACTGGCACATAGTAGCTCTCGCCCGGAGTATATGCCAAGGCGTAGCCCACGATTTCTGCCTTTCGCGGCGAAATGTCGGTCGTTTCGGTATCGATCGAGATCAGCGATTGCTGCGTCAGTTCCTCAACCAAGCGGTCGAGACTTTCTTCGGTATCAACAATTTGATAATTGTTCTCGACCTGCTGCCGCGGGCTCGCATCGCGACCACAGCCATCAAGTTCCGCAGCTCGTTGACCTAGCGAACGAAAGCCGTAGTCCTGGAAAAGCTCGCCCAAACGGGTGTGATCGACCCCACCCACTCGGGCAGCGTTCCAGTCGATCGCGATCGGAACTTGAGTATCGAGAGTTACGAGTTTATGTGAGAGCAACGCATCGTCGCGGAACTCGATTAGATTTTGACTTCGCTTTGCTCCCGCGACATTTTTGGCATTTTCCAAAATCGCTTCCAAGTTGTCGTACTTGGCAAGCAACTCCTGGGTGATTTTCGGCCCAATCAGCGGGACCCCCGGCACGTTGTCGACCTTATCGCCGACTAGCGACTGGAAGTCGGTTACCTGGTCGGGACGAATTCCCCAGTCTGCCTCCAGCGAAGTCGCATCGTAGATAGCGTCTTTGCGGATGTTGTAGATTCGTACCCGGTCGGTAATCAGCTGTCGGCAATCTTTGTCGCCTGAGACAACCAAGCAGTCGGCTTCCATCTGGTCGCAGCAAAGCGCGAGCGTGGCCAAAACATCGTCCGCCTCGAACCCCGGGCTTGAGAGCACAGGAATTCCCAAAGCCTCGAGTACTTCGCGAATCTTCGGGATCTGAGCCGCCAGCTCCTCGGGCATCGCCCCCCGGTCAGCCTTGTATTGGTCGTACATTTCATGCCGAAATGTCGGGCTAGGCAGATCGAATGCACAAATAAGGGCGTCCGGACGGCGGTTTTCTAGCAGCTGGAGAATGTCGCGAATAAACCCATAAACGGCCGCCACGGGTTCGCCCCTGGGGCTGGTCATCTCGGGGATCGCGTGAAATACCTGAAAAATTAGCGAAAAAGCATCCACCAAGCAAACCGTCCACCCCTTAATCGAGTCGGTTTGCTGCTCTTGGGCCGGTTCTACGGGCACCTGGGCAGGCTCCTCAGGCTCCATCCCCGGAAGCGATGGCTGACGCGCAGCCCGCTGGTTGCTGATTTTTGAGTTTTGGTTACTAATGGCTAGGGTTCCTCATCCAATTGTGCCTTCAACCCTACAGCCTACGGTCTAGCCCTTTTCTTGACATGCCCTAATCCCCCAATTATGCTCGACTTAGGACGAATTATTGGCCACCGCGCATGATCTAACTGTCGCTAGGTCGCTCCACACGAAAGTGCCCCTCCTCCAGCGCTACGCCACCTTACTGCCCTCCTTACTAAGTCGGAACTAAGAAAGATTCTATGGCGTCCCGAAACAATCAGAATATGCAAATCGTTACTATCTCCTTAGCTCTAGTGTTAGTGCTTTGTTTGGTAGGTCTCGTTTTACTTAATAACTCTCGGAAAACTGCCGAAGCGCGTGCCGTTCAGGCATCCAGCTCGGCCCAAGAGGCCCGGGGAACCGTGTCGCAGCTACAGAGCGAAGCCAACCAGTACAAAACCTGGATGGGTTTCCCTGAAGCCGACACCCTCGATACATTGCAAAAGTCTTTCACCGAAGACATGGCCAGCTATGGCAGCACGTTTGACGAAAGCAGTCGTTATTATCGAACTATTTTGCAGAACATCTACGAAGAAAATCGCAAGCTGGCTCAAAGCGAGGGAGACGCGAAGACAGAAATCAAAAAGCTTAAGCTCCGTCTGCTAGCCACCGAAGCTGAAAAGGACCAGCAGATAGCCAAGTTTAGCAAAGACAAGGAAAAGCTCAGTGCCGATGCTGCTAGCGAACGCAATAAATTCCAGACCCTGAGCCAGCAGATCAACGAAGAGAAAGATCGCATTGCTGCCGAACTTGACAAAAAACGGACCGCTATCGACGAAGCCGCTTCGCTGCACGCCTCTGAGCAGACCGCTCTGAACGAAAAACTTGGCAAGCTTGAACGGGTCATCGAGATTCTCAAAGGCAATCAGGTCGAGACCGACCCCTTCGCTCAGCCCGAAGACGGCTTGGTTCGCTATGTCAATCAACGCAACGGCACGGTCTGGATCAACCTTGGCGAAGCCGACAACCTCCGCCCTCAAGTCACCTTTAGTGTCTACGAAGGCGACCAGAGCGATGCCCTGAGTGCAGAGCGGAAGGGCAGCATCGAGGTAACTCGAATCCTTAGCGACCACATGGCCGAAGCAAAAATCACCGACGATCAAGCTACTCGGCCGCTCATGTCGGGCGACAAAGTCTATAGCCAAGTCTGGAATCGTGGCCGGCAAGTTGGCTTCGCCATCACAGGTGTCATCGACTTCAACGAAGATGGCATTAGCGATCTACGACAACTCAAGCAGATCATTGCCCTGAACAACGGCAAAGTCGATGCCGTCCCTGGCGACGATGGTTCGATTGACGGAAAAATGACCGTCGACACGCGTTACTTGATCCTAGGCGAGCACCCTAGCGATTCTCGCCAGGCCAGCTTGCGTTCTGCCTGGGAAAAAATGAGTGAAGAAGCCGACACCTTGGGGATTGAAGTTAAAACCCTCGACGAATTCCTGAGCCTCATGGGCTGGCAACCCGATCGTCGAACCGTAAAGCTTGGCCCTGGAGCCCGCTCCGAAGATTTCCCCGCAAAGCCGATCGGCGATTACAAGCCGGCCCGATCCGACCCCAGGGCAAATATTTTCCGTCCCCGCAAGCCCCAGCCAAGTTACTAGAGCACATTCAAGCCTTGAAGCAGCTCTAGGGTAGCGCAGTGGCGTCTGCGTTAGCGTTCCCGAGCAACCAGGTTTGCAAATCGTTGCAGTAGCAACCGAGTGCTTGGCGTATCTCGGCATCTTTCTGCAAACGTATCAATCGTCATGCCAGCGATGCGCTCCACATACTGGGGATATTCTCGGACACGCTCAAGAAAAGTTTTCAAATCCAATTCAGGATGAAACTGAGTGCAGTAGATCGGCGCGTCGGCAATCTTAAAAGCTTGATGCCGTACGAGTTGCGATGAGGCCAACAAAACTGCCTCGGGAGGTAACTCAACCACATGGTCTTCGTGGCCAGCAAGACCAAGAAACGGGCTAGGCAAGTCACCAAAAAGAGGATCCAGTCGAGCTGCCTCCGTGAGCTTGAATTTGAGAGTTCCTAATTCTGCTCGAGGTGGGTCGTTAATACAAACTCCTCCCATCGCTCGGGCGATTGCCTGAAATCCCCAGCAGGACGCAAACGTAGGCATACGATGCTCAACCAATTTGCGCAAACCGTCGAGCGTACGATCGAGCCAACCGCTTTCTCCCGCGGCCGAGTAATTGCCGCTGCCGCCGATCAATACCGCGTCAAAGTCCTTCAATAGGGCCGCTGTGGGAAATCCGCTTAGCAAATCGAACGGAACGATCGCTTCGGTATCGCAGCCAAGGGCACGAGCAAAACAACCGACTTCTTGAAGTCGAATCGAGTCGTCCTTGTCACGAATCTGTAGCAAAAGAAATTGAAGGTCCGGCATGGATTCTAACTTCGTTGGCATTCGTGTGATAAGACGCTTTTACAACAGTCTACAGTCTCTTGGTCACCGTCTCGATGCTCTCGACTAGCACTCGACCTAACAGCTCAAGTTCTTCGGACGAAATCGAAAGCGGAGGCATGATTACCAGGACATCGCGTAGCGGTCGCAGCCAAACTCCTCGTCGGCATGCCTCTTTGCAAATTTCAGCACCAATGCGCACTTCCGCCGGATAGGGCTCGCCGGAATCTCCGCCCGCCGTAAACTCCACTGCGGCAATCATGCCCATGAGCCTCGTTTCGGCAACGTGCGGATGTGTTTCGAGTTGAGTGAGAAGCTTGGCCAGCTGTTGCGTCTTTGGTTTCAGGCGGTTCACAACGTCTAGCTCTTCAAGCAAGTCGAGTGTTGCTATTGCCGCGGCTGCTCCGAGCGGATTCCCACCATAGGTGTGCCCATGCAGAAACGTATTCGTCGCCTCGCCTAAAAACGCTGAGTAAACTTCTGGAGACGTTATCGTCGCAGAAAGCGGAAGATAACCGCCTGTCAGGCTCTTGCCTAGGCACAGGAAATCGGGGGTCACGTCTTCATGTTCACAAGCAAACATGCGTCCCGTTCGCCCAAACCCCGTGACAATCTCATCTGTAATTAGTAGCACGTCATACCGCTTGGTCAGCTCGCGCACTCCCCGCAAATAACCCGGGGGATGAAAAACCATTCCTGCCGCAGCTTGGATCAGTGGCTCCAACACCATGGCTGCGATTTGCTGATGCTCTTTCTTGAGAACTTCTTCCAGCTCGGCCAAAAAGTGAGCGGTCGCCTGCTCTGGAGAGACCGGTTTTTCCAATCGCCTTGGATCAGGGATTGGTAGCCGCACGACCTCAAAAAGTAGCGGCTGAAAAACTTCGTGAAATCGGGCGATGCCTCCCACGCTGGCACTGCCGATCGTATCGCCATGGTAAGCTTGCTCCAGGGCAATATATTTTGTTTTCCCTGGCTGCGGCTTCTCGCTTTGCTGCCAGTACTGGTAGGCCATTTTCAGCGCAACTTCAACCGCCGAAGAACCATCGCTCGCAAAGAAGACATGCTGTAAATTGCCCGGCGCGAGGTCCGCCAGCCGCTTGGCAAGCACCACCGCCTGTGTGCCTGCCATCCCCAGCGACGTGCTATGCGCCACGCGATCGAGTTGCTCGCGAATCGCCGCATCGATCTTCGGCTGACGGTGGCCAAGCAAATTGCACCACATACTGCTCACGCCATCGAGATAGCGATTGCCTTCGATGTCATAAAGCCAGACGCCCTCAGCACGATCGATTACCCACGGCGTGTATTCTGCCATGGGGGTAAATGCATGCCAATAGTGTTCGGTGTCCCATCGCGTAAGCTCTTCGTTAGTAGGCATAAGATTTGTCCGCGTAAATCGTTGAAATCGGCGTTTGCTTGTGTTCCATTCTTGTTGTCGTTGGCTGGCAGATTACCAAAACACGAACGCACTTAATCCTTCTGAGCCAGTTCCAAGCAAATTTTCCGTACCTGGCCTGGGTCGACGTTCGGGTTTTTTTTCTTTGCCTGACCAATGAGAGCACCGACCGCCTGTTGTTTGCCTGCCTGCACATCCGCGACAATCTTTGGGTTGGCGTCGAGCAATTCCTGGCAAAGGGTCATCAAAGCGGACTCATCAACTTGCTCAATGCCCAATTGCTCAATCGCCTCAGCTACTTCGATGTTCTTTGCATCCATCAACTCCAATGCGTCCTTAGCTCGCGACTTCGGAAGCTTCTCCTCTTTCACCGCTAAAAGCAAGTCGGCCAAATGGGTCGCCGAGACCGAAAAATCGCCAATCGAGATTTCGCGATCTTTCAGTATCCTAAGGATTTCTTGCGTCACCCAATTGCAAGCCGACTTCGAGTCGCCGCTTTGTTTGGCAACTTCCAGAAAGTAGTCGACCACCGCACGCCCCTGATTCACAAGCACGTCGGCGTCATAAAGCGAAAGCCCATGCTCCGACAAGAGCCGCGACCGTAAGGAAGCCGGTAGCTCGCAAAGCCCCGCCTTCACTTCATGCACACGCTCAGGCGAAGCCGTAACCGGCGCCAAGTCGGGGTCAGGGAAATAGCGGTAATCGCTCGACTCTTCCTTGCTACGTTGGCCAAGCGTAATCCCCTCGGCGTCGTCCCAGCCGCGGGTTTGCTTGGGCGACTCCCCAATTTTTTGCCCCGTCTCTTGCCAGACGCGATACTGCCGCGCTGCTTCGTAATCGAGGGCCCGTTCGACGGCTCGGAAACTGTTCATATTCTTGATTTCAACGATCGGAGTCGCAATTTTTCCCTCGTCGGTCTCAAGGTGCAAGTTCACATTCGCATCGACTCGCAAGCTGCCCTCCTGCATATTGCAATCCGAGACTCCAATGTAAAGCAGAAGCAGCTTCAACTCGTCGAGAAACGCTCGCGCCTCGGCAGAGCTTCGCATATCGGGTTCCGAAACAATCTCTAACAGCGGCGTGCCCGTGCGATTCAAATCGATTTCGCTATCCGCCTTGCCCGCGACTTCGTCGTGAACACTCTTGCCGGCATCTTCTTCAAGGTGGGCTCGGGTAATCCGGATTCGTTTCGGCTCGAACTGGTCTTTGGTATCGTGAATTTCCAGAAAACCACCGGATGACATCGGCAGGTCGAATTGGCTTATTTGATATCCCTTGGGCAAGTCTGGATAAAAGTATTGCTTGCGATCCCACTTTGTAAACTCCGGAATCTCGCAATTGAGCGCGACCGCGGTTTTAAGCGAGAGCTCATACGCCAGCCGATTCATCACCGGCAAACTTCCCGGCAATCCGATACAAACC
The DNA here is from genome assembly GCA_024278955.1 of Planctomycetota bacterium. Classification (GTDB taxonomy): domain Bacteria; phylum Planctomycetota; class Planctomycetia; order Pirellulales; family Lacipirellulaceae; genus Bythopirellula. Next base: position 138,719 of record JAJRSE010000102.1, read on the forward strand.
GGACAAGTCTGAGTATTTGGCTCGGCCCCAAACTGCGTACTACACCCACAAAACAGCTTGCTATTCGTGGCAAGTTGAACGTGAACTTCTAAGCCAATAACGGTGGTGTACGGGGAATCCATAAAATAGTTGCCCGCGAAAGTCGCGAAAAAACGCTAAAAAAAGAAGAAGTGAAATTAAATTATCCGCTGAGTGTTCGCTAGTCTTTCGTATTACTAACAGTCAGGTTTTTTGTCAGGTGCGAAGATTTTCCATAGCCACAAAAAACACAAAAGGAAGACAGGAGCAAGGATGTTGGGTTTTACTTTCCCTTTTTCGCGTTTTTTGTGGCTATTTATTCGTTGGATGCTGCTATGCCGCGTTGGTGTTTCGGGCTGAAAAAAATTCTTCTATCTCTCCAAGGAAGGTCGCCTTCGGCACCAATCAGTTGCTTGTTCAAACATGTAGGCCCCGCGTAACAAGGTCTCCTCGCCCAATGGCGGCGCCTGCAGCTGCAAACCAATCGGCAGGCCACCGCTGCTAAATCCGCATGGTAAGCTGATACCCGGTAGGCCGGCCAAGTTAGCGCTTACCGTGTAGAGATCCACCAAATACATCGACAGCGGATCGTCGGCCATTGCGCCAAGCTTAAAAGCCGGTTGTGCCGTCACGGGGCTCGCAATCAAATCGACTTCTTCAAACGCCGCATCAAAATCTTGGCGAATCAGACGCCGAACTTTGAGCGCCTTGAGATAATAAGCGTCGTAGTAACCAGCACTTAGGGTGTAGGCGCCAAGCATAATACGCCGCTTCACCTCAGGCCCAAACCCCTCGGCACGCGATTGGCGATACATTCGCACGAGCGGCGAGTCGAGCGAGTTGAGCCCCGCCTGATCGCCAGCCGTTTCAAGCTCTTTTCGCTCCTCTTCAAGCTCCTTGAGCATCGCTGCTCGGTCGGTTCGGTAGCCATAATGCACGCTATCGTAACGGGCCAGGTTGCTCGAAGCCTCGCTCGGGGCAATCACATAATAAGTCGCAACCGCATACTTGCTGTGCGGAAGCGAGATTTCCTTGACCGTTGCTCCCAACGATTCGTAGACCTTAATGGCGTCGCGAACCGCCGTTTCCACCTCGGCATCCAGCCCTTCGGCAAAATGCTCGCGGACAATTCCAATTCGCAAATTCTTAAGCGGCTGTTTGATCGTGGCCGAGTACTTTGGCACCGCTACGTCGAGCGAAGTCGCATCCTGCGGATCGTGGCCCGCTATTGTTTCGAGCAGCAATGCCGCATCTTGGGTCGAACGGGCGAGTGGCCCCACCTGGTCGAGGCTGCTGGCAAACGCGATCAGTCCAAATCGGCTCACCCGTCCATAAGTTGGCTTCATCCCCACGACGCCGCAAAGCCCCGCCGGCTGGCGAATTGAGCCGCCCGTGTCGGTGCCAATCGAAAGCGGCGCCATCCCCCCGGCGACACATGCTGCTGCCCCACCGCTCGAACCGCCCGGCGTACGCTCGAGGTCCCACGGATTGCGCGTGACCTGGAAAGCCGAGTTCTCGGTCGATCCGCCCATGGCAAACTCGTCCATATTGGTTCGACCAATCAGCACTGCATCGGCGGCCTTGAGCTTGGCCACGACCGTGCTGTCGTAAGGCGGGCGAAACGACTCCAACATCCGCGAGGCACAGGTCGTCTTGGTCTCGCGGTCGCAAAGCACATCTTTTACCGCGACCGGCAAACCGGCCAATTTACCGAGTTGCTCGCCCTTCCCGCGCCTGCGATCAATCTGCTCGGCACGTCGAATCGCCGCTTCGGCGTCGACTCGCAAAAAAGAACCGATCTGCGAATCGCGAGCTTCGATTGCATCAAGATATGCCTGCGCCAGTTCAACCGAAGAAGTTTTCCCTTCTTCGAGAAGTTGCAAAAGCTCGCAGGCAGAATGCTCAAGTAACGACATAGAAAAATACCGGTCGCTGTTGTGGCGATCAACTCCCCAGAACAGGCGGCACCAGATAACCTCGTCCGTTGCTGCTCGGAGCATTTGCCAATGCCTGCTCGCGATCGAGGCTTGGCTTTACCTCGTCCGTTGCAAACACGTTGCTTACTTCTACCGCATGGGCCATCGGTTCGACGCCCTCAGTATCGACTTCGCCTAGCAGGTCGATGTAAGAAATAATCTGAGCAAGTTCGCTACTAAGCGTCTCTAGCTCGGCCTCGCTCAATCGGAGACGGGCAAGTAGAGAAACCTTCTCGACATCTTTGCGAGTGAGAGCCATCGCGAAAATCGAATGAAAAAGCTTGGGAACGCAACTTAGAACCTAGCCAACGGCTACTCGAATACCCAGCCAACGGCTACTCGAAACGCTAGCCAACGGCTACGACACTTTCACTTTATCTGGCACATGAAAGGGAGCGTTGCGAACAATTTTCGTGATTCGGCCAGACCGAATACATTGGGTGCAGGCTTGGATCGTCTTGTGGGTGCCGTTAGGGGTCGTCACATGCACCTTCTGCAAGTTGGGCTTAAACTTGCGGCGTGTGATACCCGTAATTTTGGTACCGACACCTCCGAGGTATTTTTTCTTACCGCGGGTTGCCACGGAATTGCCCATTTGGGCGCCTTTGCCACACACGTCACATTCTCGGGCCATCGATCTGGTCCTTCGTCTTGTAATAGTTTGCTAAGAAATAGTTTGCTTAATTGAACCGACTCGCCAGCGCTCGAACGTCATCGTCGCGATGCGAGAAACGGCCCAGTATAGCGACTAGGCCCAATTACGCAACTGCTGACCAAATAGGCGGTTACCGCGTCGCTTTTTAATTTTGGGCTTTGATTTTTGGCCCTTGCTCAGGGGCTAGCCTGCGTCAGCTTCAAGACTTGCTCGGCCACAGCCGCATTGGTTGCCACCGATTCGCCGCTGTGGATGGTCGCCCTACCCTGCCAATCAAAGAATTTCCCGCCTGCTTCTTCGATAATCGGCTGCAAAGCGGCGGTATCCCAGAGGCTCATCGCAGGGTCGATCGCTATTTCGGCCCGCCCTGTTGCGACCAGTAAATAGCCGTAGGCGTCGCCCCAAGTACGCGAAATACGGCAGGCCGTTTGCAGCTGGTCCCAGACCACGCGGGCGTCGTTTTCTCGCTCGGTCGTAAACGATTTGATCGAAGACGTCACGCAAGCCGCCTCTGCCAAGGCTACCTTCGAGACACGGGCCTTTCGCGGAGGCCCCTCGCCCAGGACGTGCCAGCAACCGCCTCCCGCAAGAGCGTAGACCATTTCGCCCGCTGCTGGGGCGTTAATCACCCCAATTCTCGGAGCGTCGTCTTTCAGGACAGCTACCAACGTCGTGTAAAGCGGCACCCCGGCAATAAAGGCTTTGGTGCCGTCGATCGGGTCCAAAATCCAGCGAAAACCGCTTTTGCCAGCACTTTCGCCAAATTCTTCGCCAAGAATCGCATCGTCGGGAAATTGCTCCGAAATCAGCTCTCGAAGCAGCTTCTCAGCCCCCCGATCGGCCTCTGTTACAGGGGATCCGTCTCCTTTTTGCTCCGATTTGAGGCTGCTAGACCGAAAATACTTCAGCGTCAGGTCGCCCGCTCGGCTGGCGATAGTTACGGCAAACTCAAGGCGGGCTTCAAGTTGCGATGATGGAGAGCTACTCATAGTCTGTCTCAGGCTACCAGACGAGCTACTGGCTGCAAACGCTTGTCTCTCCTGGCTAGTTGCCGTCAAGCGGCTTGTCGGGCTAAACTGCCCTGTTTGGCCGGTTGGTAACTATTCTGCGGATTGCAGAACCTAAGTAAACCAAGGTGGCACAACAGGATGGACCGAATTTTCCTTGAACCTGCGAGTGGGGCTCTTAGAATAGATGCTGAGCTGTCGCTTTCAGGTCGGTCGCCCAACTCGGTTGGATGCGACAAGATCAGGAGGAGCAGAACGATGAAAGTAAAGAGAAAGATGGCATTTTGGTATGTGGCTGCATTCGTCGGCTTGGCAACTGGCCTGCTCGTGTGGCGTGCCGATCCGCAAGTCGCAATGGCCGATCAAGTTTCGGCGTCGCTGCTTAGTCGTGGCGGCTCGGCCAGTGGCGGCCTAATCACTCACGTCCTCGACTTGGAAGGTCGCAAGACGCGCGTGATTGTCATCGACCCTCAAACACGAGTGATCGGCGTTTACGACCTCGGTCAGGAGAACGGAGAGATACAACTTAAAAGCATCCGCAGAGTCAATGCGGATTTACAGATGGTCGAGTTCAACTCGGGGGAACCTTCCCCTGAAGACATTCAGAATCGCTTAGATCAACGATAAAAGGCTAGTTACTATTTGCTCGCGGACCTGCATGGAGGTCGTCGCCACGAGCTTGACTAAGCCAACAACGGTTTGGAAACGCACGAGGTAACGATGGAACAGAAGTTCATCAAGTTGGAAGATGCCGCCGAGAAACTAGGAGTTCCTCCCGAGCGGCTTAACGACCTTCGAGAGAATGGTCAGCTGCGCGCCTATCGCGATGGGCCCAGCTGGAAATTTCGCACCGACGAAATCGAGAAGCTGTGTGAAGAGGGGCTTCCTGAACCTCCGCCCGACAGTGATATCGGATTCGGACTCCTCGGCGACGAAGAGCTTACTCCCCTTGGTGCCGAAGACTCAGGCCTCGAACTTGAATTGGAAGGTACCGATCCGGTTTCCCAAGGTAGCGAACTCGAAAGCGAACTCGACGACCTTGAAGATACCGTCACAGCCGGCGCCAGCGATGTCCAGCTTGCCTCGGCGTCCGATTCGGCATCTGAAAAGCCAAGCGACCCCTCCGATTCCATTCTCCTGAGCGACGAAGAACTCGGCGAATCGGCCGGTCCCTCCGGTAGCACCATCGTGGGCAAAGACGTCCTCCAGGCCGATGCCGATCTCGAACTCGCCTCCGACAGCAAATCTCCTGCTGCTCCTTCGCCTACCTCCGGCGCGTCTCATGTACTCTCCTCGGATTCGACTAGCGACGACGTACTCGACAGCCTAGAGCTTGAAAACAGCGATGCAGGTGCCAGCGGCTTTGAAGACTTAGAAGAACTCGAAATCGACTTAGCGGCCGAATCGAGTCGGATTCTTTCGCCTGACGAACTTTCCTCAGTCCAGGCTGCCGCCAGTTTGCCCGTTTCCGGCCAAGGGGGTAGCGACTTGGCCCTCGACGATAGCTCCGACGTCGACAGCGAGATGGGCTCCACCGACGTCCCGCTACTCGACACCGGATCTTCGAGCTCGCCGCTCGAAGGCGGTTCTGGATCTGAAATCGAGCTAGCCGACGACGACCTTGTTCTTTCCGGCTCTGACGGCAGCGACGTCACGCTCGGCAGCAGCGACAGCGGCATCAACCTTGCCCCAGCGGACAGCGGTCTGGCTCTCGACGATATCCCGCTCGAAATTGGCGGCTCCGCAATCCTTAGCTCCTTAGACCTGGGCGGCGATTCCGATCCCGAGATCTCCCTCGTGGGCAGTGCTCCCGAGGCTACGGAGGATGCCCCCGAGGCCGAACTAGAAATCGAAGAAGACTTCCAGCTCACCCCCCTCAGCCAAGGGGCTGCCGACGACGGAGACAGCAGCTCGCAAGTCATTGCTCTCGACGCCGACATCGACGACCTTGAACAAGACGTCCTCGGCGACGATGTCGGTGTCCTCGAAGAGGACGTCGATTTCACCGAAGACGGCGGCGATGTCATGGTTGCCGACGACTTTGGTGCTGCCGCTGAAGGCGACCTCGAGATGGGAACCTACGCCGGAGGCGGTGCCGCAGCCATCTCTGCTGAACTCCCGTATTCGATTGGCCAAGTCATTGGCCTGGGAAGCTGTGCCGTCATGATGGCCTTGGGCGGCGTCATGATGCTCGACATGATGCGAAATATTTGGAGCTGGAACGAGCCCTACTCGCTCAGCAGCACGCTGATCGAATCAATCCTAGGCCTCTTCTAAAGCAGAGTTCTCCAAGTAACACGTCCGAGAGCCATAGGGTTAGCGGTGGCGGTTGCGCCACCCAAGTAGAGTGCGATCAGCAGGGTGCGCTCAGAATTGTCAGAAAAACGCAAACTCGGTCAGCAAATTTCGCATTGCAGAACGCGGCCCAATAGGTCAACCTGCAAGCTTCCTGTTGCCCCCTCCCTCACCTGCGTTCCTCTCATGCCAACTCGACTCGCCCTAACGCTATTGGTTTGTTCTACAGCGGCTTTGATCTTCGGTTGTAATTCCAAGGAAGAGGTCAAGGTTTACACTGCCGCCCCCACCTCGGCCCCACGCAAGCCCCTCGACGCCAAGCTGGTCGCTAGCCTTCTCGACCACACCCTGGCCGCCATTGTCCCTCAAGACGACATTGCTTGGTTCTTCAAGCTGGCCGGGCCAGCTCCGGCCCTTGATCGCCATCGTGAAGCTTTTTACGAGTTTCTTGCCACCGTTAAACTCGGAGACAAGAGCACCGAGAATCCTAGCTGGACGCTCCCCGAAACGTGGGAAGAAAAGCCAGCCTCGCAAATGCGTATTGCCACTTTGCTTATTCCCGACGAGCAAGGGCCGCTAGAAATTGCGGTCTCCTCGCTTCCCTACTCCGGCGACTGGCAGGCGTTTCTCGTTCCCAACGTCAATCGTTGGCTTGGCCAGCTACAAGAAAAACCGCTCGATGCCGAGACGATTCTCAAGCTGGCAAAAAAAGTTAAGCTGACAAACGCCACCGCCACTTGTGTCGAGCTAGTCGGCCGCGCACCTAAAAAACAATCCAATAATCCCCATGCGGGCATCCCCGGGGCACCTCCAATCGGCACGTCGAGCCCACCGCCGAGGTCTGCGGTCGGCAAAGCCTTGTCCTACAAGACCCCCAAAGGCTGGCTCCCAGGAAAAATCTCTACCATGCGAAAGGCCGCTTTTCGCGTCGTCCAGGGCGACGCTCAAGCCGAAATCACGGTGATCGATCTCCCCGCCTCGGGCGGTACCCAGGTTACCGACGTCCAGGCCAACATGCAGCGATGGGCTGGTCAGGCAGGCCTCACCGATCTCGATACCGACCAGCTAAAGCAACTCATTCAGCCGATCACCCTCGACGCCTCCGAAGGCAGCTACGCTGAATTTGTCAGCCCCGAGTCGCCAGACCGCCGTCCCTCCATTTACGCTGCCATGGTCGTTCACCAAGGCAAAGTTTGGTTTTTCAAGATGACGGGTGACACCGAAATTGTAGTTGCTCAACAAAAAGCATTTCGCGAGTTTCTCGATTCCGTAAAGTTCAACGGTCCGGCAGGCTAGCCACCGTTACCTTCGTCCTTGAATCACGGTATACTGAGCAGCTCTGGTGCCTCGCAAATGGCTGGGGCCCAGTTTCCCTCCCCCCCTCCCCTACCCCGCCTGAATGCCGTGGCTAGTACAGATTTTGGTCAACTCTCCGAGGGCTCTTCGGCTCCTTACACACGTGGTTCGGATCAAATGGGCGAAGCAAACTTTTTTGTTGCTACGTTAAAAGCTTTCGCATCCCTCAAGCTTACTGTGCTGCTGTTTGCGCTTTCGATCGTGCTCGTCCTAGCGGGCACGCTCGCCCAGATCGACCACGACATCTGGTACGTCATTCGCAGCTATTTTCGTACGTCACACGCTTGGATCGAACTTAAAGTCTTTTTCCCCCGAGCTTGGGACGTGCCTGGCGTCGTGCCATTTCCTGGCGGATGGACCCTGGGCACTCTCTTAGCCATCAACCTCTTGGCCGCCCATGCGATACGATTCAAAGTCTCTGGCCAAGGAACTTCGCTCAAAGCAGGCTTCGGTCTGATCGCTCTTGGCGTTGCGCTAACCTACGCAGTAATCCAAAGCGGCCTCGACAACGCGGTCGAAAGCGAGCTAACCCCCCAGTTTGCCAACGGGCTTTGGCACGCTCTTCGAGCAGCACTCGGCGGCGGCACTCTCGCCCTTGCCTATACGCTCGCACTGAACTTCCAAAGCCAACGAAAATCCAACTCTTCGTGGCTCTGGTGGCTGGGAGCCACAAGCTGCACTTTGCTTGCCGGCCTCACCATTTGGCTCTTTATCAATCCCGCAGCTCAGCTTGATGTGTCGGGCCTCCGAATCCTATGGCAGCTCATCAAGGCTAGCGCTGCGGGGCTTGTCTTATTGGCCGGTTGCTATTGGGTTTTTGGCCGTCGGGCTGGCATTGTGCTGCTCCATGGCGGCATCGCGCTGATGATGTTTAGCGAGCTATTCACCGGCCTCAAGGCCGAAGAAGCCAACATGCAAATCATCGAAGGGCGTCCCATCAGCTTCGCCGAAGACAACCGCTTCTTCGAGCTAGCTGTGGTCGATAAATCAGACGAAAAAGAAGACCGTGTAACCCTCATCCCCGGTAGTCTCCTTGTCGAAGCAGCCAAAACCGACGAGCCCTTGAGCCACCCCAGCCTGCCGTTTTCGATTCGTGTGGTCGACTTTCTACCGAATTCTGCAACCCGACGCATACAGCCAAACGAGCCCAGCCCCGCAACCGCAGGCGCCGGTCTGCTCCACCTCGCAGTTCCTCAGGCCACAAGCACCGGCGTCGGGAAAGAACAAACGGTCGACGTTCCCTCGGCCCATGTCGAACTCATCTCGCCCGAGCAAGAGTCGCTCGGAACCTATCTCTTGACCACTTTTTCGTTGCGGGAAGAATCGCTCGAAATCGAGGGGAAACCCTACGAAATCTCTCTCCGTTTCAAACGCCTCGACAAACCTTATTCCGTCGAACTGCTCGAATTCAGCCACGACGTTTACGTCGGTACCAATACGCCGAAGAACTTTTCGTCGCGTGTTCGGCTCGTCGATCCCGAACAAGGAGTCGACCGCGAATTCAAAATCTGGATGAACAACCCGCTCCGCTACGGAGGCGACACCCTCTATCAGGCGAGCTTCGACCCAAACAACCCTCGCCTTTCGATTCTCCAGGTCGTCACCAACACCGGCTGGATGATTCCCTACGTCTCTTGCATGTTGGTCGCGACCGGCATGTTGGCCCATTTTGGCGCCATCTTTTTCCGTTTCTCTCAGCGACAGACGCCTCCGACGGGCGACTCCGACTCGCCATCGCAGCACGCTTTGTCTTGGCGTAGCCCAACCGTCTGGGTGCCCGCCCTCCTCGTGTTGATCTTTGCTGGCTGGGTCCTGAGCAAAGCTCGTGTACCCAAGTTGCCGGCAACCGAAATGCAGATCCACGAGTTCGGTCAGCTGCCAATCGCCTACAACGGCCGTATCAAACCTTTTGATACTCTCGCTCGCAATACGCTTACCGTTCTCTCGGGGCGTGAAAAACTCTATCTAAAACCCGAGGATCCTTCGGGACAGTCCAGCAAGCCTGCCATCGTTTGGCTCCTGGATGTCATTGCCGAAACCCCTGCGATGGACCATCATCGCGTTTTCCGAATCGAAAACCCCGACGTGCTACAAACTCTTGGGCTCGAACCAAGAGAGGGCTTCCGCTATTCCCGCGCCGAGCTTATTAACAGCCGCGACGAGTACCTCAAACAAGTCAACCTGCTTCGTACAGTGCCCACCGAAAAATGGACCCTACCCCAGCGGAAGTTCAAAGAACTTGCCGGCAAAATTTCTTTGATGGGTGTTCTCCAGCAGTCGTTTTCTGCTCCGGCCCTGCGAACCGATTCCGAGCAAAACCTCAAGGCAGACCTTGCCGAAATTAAGTTTCTCATCTCCGATCTCAATCAACGTGGGCCCAGGGCAATTCCTCCTGCCGATCCCAAGGGGCAGTGGCAGATATTGCTCGAAGCCGATCTCGAAGCGATCATCCACAAAGTTCAGAAAAAAGAAGTCAACCCGGCGACCGACGCCTTCCGATCCGTGCTCGACGCCTACCAGCAGGGCGACGTCGCCAAGTTCAACGATCGAGTAGCAGACTACCGAAAGCTTGTCGTGAATCTCGGAGAGGCCACCACCCAGCTCGACTCTGAACTTGCTGCTACCGGAGCAACAGGCGACCGCAAAGAGGCCGAAAAGCTTCGCCCTGCCCGCGTTAAATTTGAAGCCTTTTTCAATCACTTCAACCCTTTCCTCCTCGCGATGTCGCTCTATCTCGTAGCCTTCGTGCTTTCAGCAGGTTCCTGGCTCGGTTGGACCACAACACTCAATCGCTCGGCCAACTGGCTGCTTTGGTTTACATTTGCCTTGCACTCGGTCGCCCTGGTAGCTCGAATTTACATTTCCGGTCGCCCCCCAGTCACCAACCTTTACTCCTCGGCCATCTTCATCGGATGGGGAGCTGTCCTTTTCTCCTTAATCGCCGAACGAATCTACCGCTTCGGCTTCGGCAACCTTCTGGCCGCAATCGTCGGCTTCCCCACCCTGTTCATCGCTCACAACCTTGCCGGCGACGGCGACACCTTCAACGTCCTTCAAGCCGTGCTCGACACGCAGTTCTGGCTCGCAACGCATGTCGTCTGCATTACGCTGGGTTACTCCACCACCCTGCTCGCAGGAATGATGGGCTTTGTCTATGTCTTCATGTCGGTGTTCTCGTCTTCGCCAGATGAAGAACGATTAAAACAGCTGACTCGCATGACTTATGGCACGATTTGTTTTGCCATTTTCTTTAGCTTCGTCGGTACGGTGCTCGGAGGCTTATGGGCCGACGATTCCTGGGGCCGTTTTTGGGGTTGGGACCCAAAAGAAAACGGTGCCCTACTAATTGTCATCTGGAACGCCCTTGTGCTCCATGCACGATGGGGTGGCATGGTTCAGAAACGGGGCCTTGCGATTCTAGCGATCTTTGGCAATGTCATCACCGCCTGGTCCTGGTTTGGTGTCAACCAAATGGGCGTCGGGCTCCACGCTTACGGCGCAACCGAGGGCCGAACCTTAGCGCTCTTCTGGTTTGTCGCAAGCCAGCTCGCCGTCATGGCACTTGGCTTGCTGGTAAGCAGCCCCAAAAATCTTCCCCAAGACTCTCAGACTCCAACCACCGCTGGTTAACGCGGGCGGCAAGATTCGGTTCGTCGGACGCTAACGAAAACAAGGACGTTTCTAATTTTGTCCCTGTTTTGAAAACGCGTTTTTGGGTCATAATTCGGGTTCATCCGACTAAAGCGTACTTAGTTTGATGGAGGGCGAGGATTTTGAGTTTGAAGAATTCATGATCGCGAAATCCGTAGGCTTGTCGTTTCATGGTTTTTATTTTGTTGTTGGTCCCTTCGAGCGGACCGGTGG
>JAJRSE010000103.1 GCA_024278955.1 Planctomycetota bacterium
CGAGTCTGCGTCCAGTATAGAGAAGCTCGTTGGAAATTGCACTCGTATTGCCCACAACCGCTGAAAAATCGGGGTTGAGCACGGTCACTTCGCCATACGGGGTGTAGGCGTAGCGCTCGACCACGGTGCCCGTAAGGCACCGGAAGAGAGTGCGAATCTGGACGATGGCAGCGAATGTTTCGGCCCTCCGGGCCTGTTGACACCCCATCCCATCCGGTGCCTTACGGCACGATGTATTGGCCCTCCAGGCCAGCCGATTGAAACCGTGGCAATAGGAGGCCAAGGAGCAACAGGACGATTGCAAAGTCAAAAAACCAAACGAATGAAGATTAGCCACAGAGGTCACAGAGAACACCGAGTACTAGAAACCAAGGTTTCTCTGAGTCCCTCGTGATCTCCGTGGCTAAATTTTCTTCAATTACGCGACTTTGAAATCGTCCTGGGAGGAGCAACAGAATTGCTTGCTTTTGCGCCTAATTCATGCAATAATGCAATATAAGGAAAATGCATTGCGAGGTACAGCATGATACGATCGACACTGACAGATCGATGGCAAACTACCATTCCCGCCGAAGTGCGGACCGCCTTGGGGCTTCATCCGCGTCAAGGGCTTCTCTATGAAGTGCATGGAGAAACGGTCACCATTCGGCCCGAAGGCGAATCGCTTATGGATCTCGCCGGGTGCTTGAAAACCGACCAGCCCGCCGGAACCAAAGAGCAAGAGCGTCAAGCCGCTCAAAAGCATGTGGTGCATCAGCAACCGGAGCATGAGGCGTGACCCGATACGTCCTGGACGCCAATATCATTCTGCGTTTCCTGCGGGATGATCACCCTGAGCACTCTCCTCAAGCCACATCGCTGTTTGCTCAAGCCGCTTCAGGCGATTGTGTGCTGGCCATTCCGAATGTAGTTTTGGCGGAGTGCGTCTGGGTTTTACAGTCGTTCTACAACACCGAACGGGAAGCCATCGCCTTGGCATTGTCCAAGCTGATTAGCAAACCGGGGGTAGAAACCGAGGAGCTTGAGCTGGCCCTCGATGCCTTACGCCGTCTGAAAAAAACGAATATCGATTACGTCGATTGTTATCTGGCAGCACGCGCATCAGCAAGTGGCGAAACGGTAGCGTCCTTCGATAAAGATTTCCAAAAGTTCGACGACATTCATCGATGGGAACCCTAATCAGGCTCCACTGGGGCCACGCGCATCGGCAACAACTAGTGCAGCTCAACATTCGAGTTGGGTGCCACTGATGGCTTGCCTCGCAGTGGACGCCGGGTACCCGCTTCGCACTGCTGGACGAGCCAGCAGTGGCACCCGAAAACTAAGCTGCGGCGGAGTACTCGTGCTTTGTCAGAAAACACGTTTGTAGCTTGCAGAGGGAACGAAAACGTGACGAAGTGGGCACTCGGCTCGTCGTCGTAAATTCGTTGCCGTGGCATGTTTGCATTTCCACCAAGGGTAACACCGTTTGCAATCCTCTTGTGCTTGCAGCACCCAGACAACAATTTGTCTGGGCCACCCGCTACGGCTTCTCGCTAGAAGCAGCGTCGACTCTGCCTGTCGGTCGCACGCGGACGTTGCGATAGGCAACCGGGCCGTGATCTCCCTGCAAGAACAACGGCCCCAGCGCCGCTTCATCTTTGATGCGCCAGGCATAGCCTGTTGGCCATTTGAGTTCGACATTTTCGTGAATGAGTTGGTCGTTCAGCACGACCTTGATAAACCTTGCGTGTTCGGTTTTGGCACCGTCGGAATCAAAACGAGGAGCTCGAAAGACGACGTCGAGGGTCTGCCATTGGCCGGCCGGCTTGGCGGCGTTGGTTCGAGGTGGGAATCCCTCGTCGATGAGCCGGTAGTGAGGTGCCAATTCTGCCCGAGGATAAATCCCTCCGCAGTCGGCGGCGGAGGGTTTTTCTTTTCCATGGGTGTCGCAGATTTGGATCTCGTACAAGCCTTGAAACTTCACCCCTCCGTTCGAGCCCTTGGGAATCAGAAACTCAATATGCGCTTCGATATCTCCAAACGTCTGCTTGCTGGTGAGATTGCTGAATTCGGATACTTTATGGATCAAGTTGACCAAAACGCCCTTGCCGGGCTTGGCGACCAAGTTGGTAGTATGGTCATCGGCCAAAGAGGCATCTCCCGCTAGGGTCCAATCTCGGCCGTCGCCTTGCCACGACTGCGTGGCGTCCTCGCAACTGAGTGTAATCCAACCTTGGTCTTCCGCAGCAGCAGATGATACGAAGATGCCCAAGATCAAGAGCAACCCTGCAACGGGCAATACGACGGTCGACACTGCAATCGGATGTTTCATACTCGCCTTCCGAGAGGAAGTCTCCCAAGTAATTGTTGAAAGTTGAAGGTGGTTTTCTGATGGGTGAGAATTGCCCCTCGGAACTCTCAAGTTTTAATCGTCAGTTGTCGCCGACGGGGAGACCACCCAGGTGAATATAATCTGCACCCATCGTTAGGGCAAGTTTCAACAGAAGAAGCTGGCGAACTGTAAAGTCAAAAAACCGCCAAGCGACTGGGTTAAAGGTCAAGTAAGGAATCCTCCTTCGTAAGAAGCTAGCCGAGATCTTTTGCGACCCTCTGTGTGGTTGTGTTCGTTAGGCCACAGGGTGCGTGTCCGGCGCCAAATTTGGAGCGATCCATGGGAGTAGAAGATCGCTGCTGGCTGCTAACGCCGTATGACTTGGCCTTGGTCGAGTGAGATGGCCCCTTGCACCTGAGCAAGGAGAAGTTGGCTCGGCTGATGGCCGGCATTTAGGGCGAGGGCTTGCCTTAGCGAGCTTGCTGCCGCCCCAGACTCTCCTACCGATTTCTGCGCTTCTGCCAGATGGTAGAGCAACTCAACTTGGGGAGTACCGCTTCGACTGGCCGCATAAAGACTTTCGACCGCATCGGCCTTTCTTTCGAGTGCGCCGTAGACGAGTCCTTGGAGCCAAAGAACCCGTTGCGGCTCTTCTCCAGGGGGGAAAGTATCGAGCAAATGGTGGAGGGTTGTCAAACTTCGTTGAGGCCGACCAAGTGAGTGTTGAATTTCAGCCGCTTCGAGCAAAATTTCTGTTTTGTGGGGCGAGTAACAGAGCGCCTGCTGCAAATCGGCAAGGGCTCGTTCGGAATCGCCCTGACGACGGAAAGCCCGACCCCTCAGCGCCCAGGCGCCGGCTAAGGCGGGATCTAAGGCGATTGCCTCTTCTGCTCGTTTTAATGCGCGATCCACGGCTCCGATTCCGAGCAGCATTTCGCCAGATCGGACTACGGTCGGAGCATGACGCCGATCGAGCTGTACGGCTGCCTCGACATGGACGACGGCATCGCGTTGTTCTCCCAGCTGCCAAAGCACTTCGGCTAAATGGCGACGCGCATCGATGTCGGCAGGGTTGGTGCGGACGGCTTCTTCGAGCAGCTCGTGGGCGTGATCCCATTGCCCCAATTCCATGGCTGCGACCCCATCACGCGACATTTGACGGCAACTTACGATCGAATCTGAGACAATCTCGCGTTTGCGTAGCGAAGCACAACCGGGTATGGAAAGCCCCGCTAGCACAAGGCAAATCAGCACTGTTTGAGAAGTCCTGCGCAAACGATCGTTCTTTCTGGTTTGGAGCTAAAGAGGAAGTAAAAATGCCTCGGGATACTACCAAGCCTGCCGGTTCCGGGGCAACGCCACTCGCCAAAATTTGAATTCCGGTTGAGGGTTAGGGCCTATTTGTTAAGCTATCGACCAGATGTGGCTCGATCGAGCCACTGGAAACCATAATCCGGCGTTTGGACGCTAGCACTATTTCCTCAGCAAGAGACCTTTGTTTCAGCAAGAGACCCATGCCTACCGTTTTTGATCAATCAGGTTTACGCTTTGAGTACCCCGAGAATTGGTCGGTCGACCAGTCGGACGAGGGGGAGGATGGTGGTCAGGTGGTTGTTTCAGGCCCCGAGACGGCCTTTTGGCACCTTAGCCAACATGCGCCCGATGTCGAGCTGGACCTGCTGTTCGACGAGGTGTTAGCCGCCTTGCGTTCAGAGCATCATGAGATCGAAGTTGAACCGGCCCAGGTATCTCTCGAAGAGGTCGAGCTGGAGGGTTTCAATGTGAACTTTATCTGCCTCGATTTAACCAATACCTGCTGGCTGAGGGCTTGCCGAACTCCTATGGCGACCTTTCTGTTGATTTGCCAAGCCGAAGATCGAGAATTTGCGAGGGTGTCGCCCGTCTTCCTCGCGATGCTGGCAAGCGTGCTCCGCAATCTTGCCTAAGGCGGATAGCCCAACCCTGGTTTACCGACGGCATGTAAAACCTACATGCTCGCAGGCTTCGGGCGTCTTCCTTGTGAAGCTCGATTGAGGTTGCTGGAATTTTTTCCGCCTGCCTGGCTCGTGTTTTTCCGCCTCGACCTGTGGGGCTGCCGCCCGATTTCTAATGTTTGGCACGCAAGGTGCGTTCTCATTGGGGCAACTGCCAGGCACACCGAATGTTTGAAACCTCTAACCCGTCACGGGTGAGTCGAACTCTCGACCCAGAAGCCTCGCAACGCACTCGTCCCAGGAACTCGTCCCAGGAACTCGTCACAGCGCGTCGGAGTATGGCGCACCCCTTCCCATCACGGGCAAAAACGAGAGGGGCTAAAACACCAAGGGTCCGGCTGGCATCCCTCGCAGGGCCATCCGGGTCCTTTTTTTTTGGCAAAGCAGGTTACGAAGACTGCCGCTTGTTGATGGCCGTAATGATTTCGCTGTTTTCGGGAAATCGGCCTGTCTGATCTTTTGAGTAGATGAGTTCTCCATCGACTTTTACGTCAAAGACACCATGGCTGCCTTCGATTAGCTGCGTGTCGAGGTCGAACGAATCTTTCAGTGCGGCCGCCAGACTGACGGCTTGGGGGCGATAGTTTCACATACCGCAGTATTTGATCGAGAGTTTCATCGCTTGCTATTGCCTCGCATTGAAAAAGTTTTTTGAGTTGGTCACTCAGGTTCTCCGACATCGACCTGAGACCAGTCGATATCAGAACTGCCTTCGTTAATTTCTTCAAGGGCTTCTTTAGCGCGGGCGAGGTCCGAGTGTTTGACGACAATGTTAACTCGTCCAGGTGCCTCGGCGCGGAAATCAGCGGTAAAGCTGCCTGTTCGAGTCGCCTCGATACCAAAGGTCGACAAGGCTGCGAGCAAGGGAGTCGCTTCCAAATCGTTGCGTACCGAGATCAAAAATTCAGGGCTATTTGGTTCAGTGCTCATCGGTAGCTCCGGGGGTAGTCGGCAGCCATCCGTTTAGGTCGTAGCTCCATGGCCCATCGAGGATTCTTCCTCTGCTGGCAAGTCCTTGAACGGAAATGGCGAGTGCTCGCTATTGTAAGTCATGTACTGAAAAATCTCAAAGCTGTACCGGATAATTCGGTCGGCGAATCGGGTGACCCGCTGGATGGGTGGTCCCATCGTGACCAAGGAATACAGGAGCTGAAAGAGCACGATTAGTGCCAAAACGCTTCCAACCAAATGGAGAATGAACACAAAAAGAAAGGAATTCAATATCCGCTCTGCGGTGACACTTCGAGGGATTTGCGCGTTCTCAGACATTTCTTGAGCCATGGCAAGGCTCCTTTCTGAAGGGAAGAGGGAGGGGTTAAGTGGCACTCTCGGTTCGGTTTTCGGGTGCCACTGCTGGCTTGTCCAGCAGTGGACGCCGGGTACCCGCTTCGCACTGCTGGACAAGCCAGCAGTGGCACCCAACTCGAATGTTGAGCTGCGGTAGACGGCTAGTCCTACCCAGCTATTCGCTTAAAGATCGCCAATCTTGGATAGTCTGGCTCGGAGCAAGCAAATTTTGCGTTTCCGTATTCGTCACTCGATTTTTGCCCCTGTTGGGTTAGAATCAGACCTCACCATTCGCCCTTACCGTCGACGGCCCTACTCAGCAGCAGAAAGCGTCATGGAAGAAGTTCTCGAAGAATTTTTTGTTCATCAACCCACTTGGGCCTTGGCACTCGAAATCGTTGTCATTCTTGGCGTCTTAGGGAAGGCCGCCGATTGGCTGGTGGGTGAGGCGGTGGTGCTGTCGGAGCGATCGGGTTTGCCGAAGGTTATAATCGGCGCGACCATTGTGAGCCTCGGAACCACTGCGCCCGAGGCAGCCGTCTCGGTGTTGGCCGCGATGCAGGGAAAACCTGAGATTGCGCTTGGCAATGCGGTGGGCTCGATAATTTGCGATACGGGGCTCATCCTCGGAATCGCCTGTCTGATTTTGCCACTCAAGCTGCCGCGAGAAATTGTCAATCGGCAGGGGTGGATCCAATTTGGCGCGGGTTGGCTGTTAGTGGCATGTTGCTGGCCTTGGGAAGGAGGGAATCCGTTCGTTGTGGGAGGCCACCTTCCGCAAGGGGTCGGCATCGTTTTTTTGGTTCTCCTAGTCGTCTACCTGGGGCTGTCCGTCCGTTGGGCTAAAGCTTCGGGGCAGGTCGCCGAATTGTCTGAATTCGAGGGCGATGCTGCGGCTCCGATGGGAGTCGTCGTTGTTAAGCTCCTGGCCACAGTCGCGATGGTCGTCGGCGCGAGCCACCTCTTGATTCCAGCGATTACCGAAGCGGCTGAGCGAATGGGAATCCCGAGCGCCATCGTGGCAGCAACGATCATTGCTTTTGGAACTTCTCTGCCAGAACTTGTAACCGCAGTGACTGCCGCCCGAAAGGACCACGGCGACTTGGCCATCGGTAACATTATTGGAGCCGACATTCTGAATGTGCTATTCGTTGCCGGGATGTCGGCTGCTGTTACTCCAGCCGGACTGGAAGCTCCCAAAGAATTCTTTCGATTTCAACTTCCGGGAATGCTGGTGATCTTGGTTGTCTTTCGGATTGGCGTGTCGCTTTCGGGCGATCGACTCAAGCGGCCGTTCGGGGGGCTTTTGTTGGCAATCTACTTGGTAATAACCATTCTCAGCTTTGCCATGCTGGGCCCGCAGCCTTAGTCCGACGTTGCCCGGCGCAGCAGCCAGTCGCCAAGCTGGGGAGAGAGTTGAGACACCATCGTCAGTAAACGAACCTTGGCGGGCAGAACCAACTCCAGCTTTCGCCCCTCGCAGGCAAGCAAGATTTTTTCGGCAAGCCAGCTTGGATCGATGCCGCGGAGTTTCGCCCCAGCGCCCGGGCGGCTTGCTTCGGCTGGGAGTCCGGTTGATTGTTGTTCGTACCGAGGGTTGGAGTCGTCCCGACGGATCGGTCCCGGGCATACTAGCAAGACATGCAACCCTGCTGGGCCATGTTCCATGCGCAATTGCTGGGAGTAGGCCGCTAGGGCATGCTTGCTGGCCGGATAAGCACCGAGAAATCGCGGCGCTACTTTGCTGGCAAGCGATCCGATATTCACCAAACTTCCTTTGCTCTCCATGAGCCTCTCGGCAAAGGCACGGGTGGTTCGGACCGTGGCAAGAAAATTGACGTCCAGCATGTCTTGAAAATCTTCGGGGGTCGTTTCTAGTACCGCCTTTCGGCCTGAGCGTCCGGCGCAGTTGCAAAGAAGATCGACCCGGCCGAATTTTTCTTCGACCGACTCCGCCAATTGGTCGACTTCGGGCTGCTGAGTGATATCGCATACGACGGGCAAGACTTCCGCGCCGAGGGCTCTCAGCACTTCAGCCGCTTGAGTTAATCGTTCTTCACGACGAGCAACGATCGCCAAGCGAGCTTTCCGAGCCGCGAGTGCCTTTGCGATCTCTAGCCCGAGTCCGGCCGAAGCTCCCGTCACGACGCAAACTTTATTCTGCCAGAAGTTTGGCTTCATCTTCGGAGTAGATCAAAGTGCAGCAACAGGCCGGTTGAGCCGGTCCTGACACTTAGTTCGAGGGAAATAGTAGGAAACCACCTGATCTTTACCGATCAAATCAAGGGCTGCTATCCTTGCAGGGCAGAAAGAGAAGTATGGTTGAAGGTGCTGTGCTCGGCAAGGACACCTGAAAACTGCTAGAATACCTGCCAAGGCACGAAACAGAGACCTAATTCCCAATCCAACACGAAGGGGCAACGATACATGGATTCCACGCTACAAGCACCAACTCCAGTGGGCATCGACCCGGATAGTTCAGAGCAACTTATGGATGAGTACCAAGCGTCGCAAGAAAGCGTGCGTCCCTCGCGAACCAAGATTGTTGCGACCGTAGGACCCTCGTGCGGCGAAGTCGATCAGCTCACACAGCTCGTGCGTTCAGGCGCAAGCGTTTTCCGCCTCAATATGGCACATGGGGAACCCGAGACTCAACAGATTTTTGTTGACCGTATCCGCCAGGTAGGCGAAGATCTCGACGTACCGCTTGCTATTTTAGTCGATTTGGCCGGCCCTAAGTTTCGCCTAGGTGAATTAGCAGGTGAAAGTATTTTTTGCTCGCGTGGCGAGGAGTTCTTTTTCGTAAAAGGCGAATCCAAGGCTCCCAACGAATTGCAGTCGAGCTACGAACCTTTGGTCGACGAACTCTCGGTTGGCGATCTTGTGATGTTGGCCGATGGTACCGTCAGCATGTTGGTCGAAGAAGCTTCGGCAGACCGCGTGCGTATGCGGGTACAGCAACAGGGAACCATTCGCAGCAAGCAAGGGATCAATCTCCCAGGGGTGCGGCTCAGTGTGCCTGCGATCAGCGTCGAAGACCACAAGCATGCGATCTGGGCTGCGAAAACAGGGGCCGATTTTGTCAGCCTCAGTTTCGTTCGTTCGCCAGACGAAGTGCGAACCCTCAAAGATATTATTCGCTCTAGCGGATCGCGTGCGAGCGTGATTGCTAAAATCGAGAAAAGCGAAGCACTCGAACGGCTCGACGAAATTGTTTCCGAGGCCGATGGGGTGATGGTTGCCCGTGGCGATTTGGGCGTCGAAATCGACGTGGCTCAAATGCCGCTCGCCCAAAAACGAATCATTCGCAAATGCCAGCAGTATCATAAACCTGTCATTATCGCCACGCAGATGCTCGACAGCATGCACGAATCGCAACGTCCGACGCGAGCCGAAACGACCGACGTCGCCAACGCGATTCTCGATGGGGCCGATGCCTGCATGCTTTCTGGCGAAACCGCTATCGGCAAACATCCTCGACTCGCCGTCGAAATGATGAATCGAATTGCGTTAGCTACCGAAGAGAGCATTGCCGGGCAGCCGTTAAGAGAATCGGGCTCAAAGCGAGCGGATGGCTTGCATGCAGTGACGAGCGCCGTGGTCCACGGTGCAGGCACCATGGCCCACGTACTCGAAGCCAAATTGGTAGTCGTGGCCAGCCACTCTGGACGCACCGCGTTGGCCCTCTCGCAGCAACGAAGTTTTGTGCCAACCGTAGGTGTTAGCACCTTTGAAACGACGCTACGGCAGATGTGCCTGCTCTGGGGTGTTACTCCGCTTCGCAACGCTCCGGCGACGGACGTTGAGCAGTTGATCCGGCACACCGACTCTTGGGCCTGTCGTCAGGGTTTGGCGACCAGAGGCGACCGTATCGTTATCGTCGGCGGCTCGCACCTCACCGCCGGTTCCAACGATTCCAAGATGGCCTCTGGCGTCCACGATATCGTCATTGTGCATGAAGTCGAATGCCTAGGTAGTTGTGAAATCTAGGCTTTGCCGAAACTCGATCGCATGAAGCCAGGCGAACTGCAAAGTCAAAAAACCAAACAAATGAAGATTAGCCACAGAGATCACAGAGAACACCGAGTACTAGAAACCAAGGTTTCTTTGAGTCCTCTGTGTTACTAGCGGTTGAAATCTTCGCACGACGCACAAATTTTCAATGGCCACAAGAAACACAAAAACCAGCCCGATTAGCCGTTTTGCTCTACAAGAATTCTAAAAATTGACAAAGAGACGGAACTGGCGACATGGCTATTTTTTATCCTTTTCGTGTTTTTTGTGGCTACTGCTTTGGTTGCCGGCCGCGCTGGGATCTCTGTGGCTAAATTCTCTTCAATTACGCGACTTTGCAATCGTCCTGCGCATGAAGCTACTCCACTTGAAGTTGCTCGAGTCGTAGTCGCGATACCGCCAAGAAGCCAAAGAGGGCGATTGCTACACCGGAGAGTAGCTGTGCAGACCCCATAAGATGAGGCCATAAGCTCTCGAGAGAAACGGTGAGGCTCCCCTCCGAAGCGGCCACCGACATCGAAGTTCCGAGGAGGGCCGTTGCCCAACATTGCAGTGCAAAGAATGCAGCTGCCCAACCCCACGGGCGAGACATGCGTTGCGTAATAGCACACGCTGCTAGTCCACTCAGCAGCGGGACTACCATCCTGCCGACGTAGAATACGATCCAAAACGTGATGATAACATGCAGCGGAAATTCTTCAGGGCCTTTCTCTGGATGGATAAACGCTTCAAGAAAAACGCGACTCAGCCCGAAGTACACTCCGGTTGCCAGTATTGTCACAGGGAGTGGCAAGAGGAGAAGCAAGACGGGCGGAATCCGCCGCAAGAAGCCTTGTTTCCGAAAACTACGCACTAGCTGCGTGGAGAGTTCCTGAGGCGATTCCCCCAGCAACAGTACCTCGCCACCAGTGACGTTGCTTTCCTCGGCGCTTTCCTCGGCGCTTTCCTCGGCATGGTCGGAAAGCTCCAAGCAGGTTCGTGTTACATAGCGAATAGGTAAGCCTGCCTTCAAAAGCGAGCTTTTTACACATCGAATCCAAGCGGCTTTATCCATGACTTTCTCGCAATCCGTTATTAGGTGCCTCGAAGACAGTTGTTACCGCATTGGTAATTCGCTGCCAAGTAGAATGAGACTCGGCCAGCTGCTTGAGTCCCTTTTTTGTTGTACGGTAAACAACCCGTTGCCGGCCATTGTGCTCGCCACACTTGGTTGTGAGTTTCCCTTCGCCTTCAAGCCTATGCAAAATAGGATAGATACTGCCTTCGCCAAACTTTAGTTCGCCCGCGGTCGAAGCCGAAATTGCCTGGACAACGGCATAGCCATGCATCGGCGTACGCGAGAGCAATTGCAACAGTAGCAGCTCAGGTATTCCGGTGAGGAAATCGGGATTGGTCTTACGGCGTGCCATGAGGTACTTTCCTGAAAAGAGAAATGTGGTTTGCGCTATCGAGTGGTGACAGGATCGGTAGTTTTTTTGACAGTGGCTACCGCGTGTCCGCCAGCGGCACCAACCACGGGCAACAAGCTGACTACGGGAAACGCGAAGCCGCCGTCCGGTAGTATATTGCTAACGGCGCCCCCCAATTCCATTCCATAGCGTGCATACAGCTGTCGGCGAATGTCCTCAAGCTCATCTTTTGAGCCACGAATCGCAACGTACTGCTGCACTTCGTCAGTAGCTAACGTCTCGTGCCACATCGCTACCAGCGGTAGTATTTGCACCGTTGCATAGGTTCCTGGCAGTTTGCGTTGATGCACATCCTTGGCATATGCGGCCTCGGCTAAGGCCAGTGCAGGAGCATCCGAGTAGACCGACAGCGTGTTGGTGTAGGGGTTGTAGTTGTCTCGTCCGAACAGGCGACCTGGAAGCAGAGTATAGCCAAGCGTGCTGAGCGTACCTACGGTGTATCGCCAGCCGGCGCCGACACGTTTGTTTGCGACCAATCGTTTCCACTCGCCGCCAGGAGCGTATTGATTCACGCGGACCTTGACGTCGTGTAGCTGGCGATCGTCGAGATACTGAGCGACTTCGCCAACCGTTGAGCTAGAGACATCGTGGCTATCAGCCCGACGATCCCACAGCAAAACTTTTCGAGGAATGCCAAACACCCAGCCCAGGGCATCAATCACCGGGGCCTGTGAACCTACTTCGATGTCGATGCAAGAATCGCTATCGCAATAGGAAGCTTGCTGAATATCGCGACTCGGGGTCGAGTCGTCTGCGCGGGCCATGGGGCAGAGCATTGCTGCCGCTAGTGTCAAACAACTTATTCGGCGTAGCCGGTTCCGGCTGCAGCAGTCGTACATATTACTTCTCCTGTGATTTTTTGCTACTCATTCGACTTTCTAACTTTCCACAGAAAGTTATTCGTCGCTCCATACCCAGAACTTTATAGTATGCAGCGACATTCTGGGAAAGACCGATTTCAAGGGCAAGAAAATTCAGCATCTCCCCTCTATGAATGGCTCCACGCGTTGTGCGATAGCACCGGGCGAGAACTGCGTCTCTCCGAGGAGATCGTAACCGCAAGCGAGGCGATCTTGTGCTAGCGGTTGTTCCCTGGTTACCGAATTTCATCTGCTTCGCGCGTGAGCGCAAAGTAGATGACGTAGGCCCAGCCAAGCAGGCCATGGATAATCATCCAGATGATCGAACGGCTGCGGTGCCAGGAACAGACCACAGCAATCGCAGCCCCGAGGCTGATACTTGAAGACAAGAAATTTGGCATCATCACTTTCTCTCCCCCGAGGAAGCCGACTTGCGAGCCAGTTTTTCGCCCGGCTTCAGCAGCCGCTCTTCGTATCGCGACACGTAGTGCATACTACTCGCGGCGCCAGCGAATCCTAGTACTCGGCGGTTGGTGTCGAGTTTCTGCGAGACGACACGGCCTCGTTTGAGGTCAAACCGCACCGTCCCTTTGGCGAGCCGTTGAACTAACTGCGATTCGATAAACGCATTGATTGGCGTCAGCACTTGGTAGTCGACTTTGATGGTCGCGATGCCGGTCTTCACTTTTTGCAGCGTGCAGACCCGACGTGTGCGAACTCGTAGCTTTGCGCCGCTCTTGCGCTCGACCTGGACGTCGTAAGTCGCATCCCACTGTTCGCCAACTGCGATCGCTTTCTCGGCAAGCCGTAGTGTAATCGGCATGTCGTCGCTGGCTTCGGGCTGGGGATGTTTTTCTTCTCGTTCGACGATCTCGCCACGGGGAGTCATGCGAATGACTGAAAGAGGAACCCCGATCGCCCGAGCCGCTTGCTCGAAGCCCGAGGGCGGTGTTTTGTCGGCTTCGCTGTCGAATTTTGTGATCGCACGATCGGGGACTTTATTTGACATTCGCACGACTTCAACGAGATGGACGAACTCGATTTCGCCATTCGGCAGTACGTCAGTCACTTTCCATGCCTTGATCGACTCGCTTTTGCTTTCGGCCTGCTGGGTCGTGTCTTCGATGGTGCTGCGCACGTCGGCCGAGTGTTTTACTTGATATCGAAGCACCTCGCCGAGTTCAAACTTGTAGCGGAGCTGGTACTTTTTTGCCGAAGCCTTGTTCGCCGCATGAGCTGGCATGCTGCTAAACAAAAAAAGAACGAGCAGCGAATTAGCAATTAGGTATTTCACAATGCGATTCCTTGCATGATGATAAAAGTCAGCTTCTAAGTTAGCGTCGGTCGACAGACTAAATTCGCGAGGGCAAAGGTTGCCTTGCAACAATCGCGAACGACCATTTCATTTAATCTTTAAGTTTTAACCGACCACCCCAGCCCAGTTTTTCTCTCAGCGTACGATAGTAACCATGGCCGTGGACTTCGATCAATTGAAACTGAGCTTCTGATCTTGTCACGCGGATTCGATCGGCAGCCGAGGGCTGGCAAACGACTTTGCCATCGACCACCAACGAGGTCCCTTCGTTCGGCTGGGGAACGGCCAATTCGTAAACACGGTCGGCCGAATCGATCACGGGGCGGTTGGTCAGCGTATGGGGGCTAATGGGCGAGATCACGAACGCCTGCAAATTTTTCCGCAGGATCGGTCCGCCCGCCGAAAGGCTATGGGCGGTGGAACCAACGGGCGTGCTCACGATCAAGCCGTCGCAACTATAAGTCGTTGCCAGCTCACCGTCAACGTAAAGCTGCACTTCGAGCATCGTAAACGGCGGACCTGCTAGCACGGCCACTTCGTTAAGACCCAGCACTTTGAGCAGCGTCTGGCCTTCTCGCAGGACTTCGCACTCGAACATCAGATGGGAAACCACCCGATACTCGTCTCCGATAACCAGCGGGAGGACCTTCTCGAGCTGTTCGGGTTGCAAATCCGCAAGAAATCCCAATCGCCCAAGATTTACGCCCAGCACCGGCAACTGACGGTAGCCAATTGCATGGGCCGCCCTCAGCATCGAGCCATCGCCGCCGAGCACCACAGCGAAATCCGCTTCCACCTCTGGAAGGCCTGCCGAAAAGTCGTCAACCATTCCAACGACCTCAACATACTTTTCAAGAATCGGCCGCAGCTCAGCCACGCGTTCTTGAATCTGAGGCTTTGCCGCATCGGCAAGCATCAGCACGTGAGGCCGTGAAATGGAGGAAGTGTTGGGGCTCATTCTGTCTAGCATAGCAGCGATTGCATGCCGCGTCAGGCTGCATTTGCTTGCCGCGTGCAAGGGGGGGCAATGTTCGGGCAAACAAAGAGAGTCGAAATCATCTGCGCAAGAAGAGAACGAAGCCGTCAGGGAAAACGAAAAAACAAGGAGAGCCTCCTCCTAAAAACTAGTGCTTTGTCATAACTAAAAATTGGGATGCTGTCTGACAGAACTACTTACTGGCAAATAACTTCTGTCAGACAGCACCCCTATTCTAAGAGTTGTCAAAGCACTAGTGCATTGTCAACTCTTATCTTTTTTTAGCTGCTTTCTTTTTCCTAGCCGGCGTTTTTGCAGCCGACTGCGAACGGCTCTTGACTGCCCGCTTTTTCGCTGCGGATTTTTTGGTCGTGCGGGCATTTGCTTTTTTCTTGGGAGCGCGAGTCGGTGTGGCCTTTTTCTTGTTTGGTTTTTTCGCGGTCTTTTTGTTTCCCTTTTTCTTAGGAGATTTTGACGCCACCCTCTTCTTAGGCGACTTCTTTTTGGCACTCTTTTTCTTTGTTGATTTGGCTGGTGCTTTTTTAGCCACCGATTTGGAAACTGCTTTTTTACTAGCTTTCGTTTTTTTGCGACGCGAGGTAGCGGGCTTCTTCTTTTCCTTGGAGGCCGACCTCTTTTTCGCGGATTTCTTGGGACGCTTGCTGCTTGCCGAATTACCTTTCCGCTCTGCGGCGGTGTCGAGTTCGATTCCAAACACTTCCCCCAAATCGCTACTATCGAGGGTTCGGCGTTTGCCACCGCGACGTGTCGCGCGATTGACAATTTCCGACGCGTTTGTGCTGACCAATTCCTGGTGTTTTACGCCTCGCAACGAAAAAAGCAAATTGGGCTGCTTGTCGAGTCGGGCGCCTACGCCGTAGAGTACGGCCGCCACGTGCTTACAGACGGTGGCCCAATCGGGACAACTGCAACTAAGACGAATCTCTTCTGGCAGTGGGAAGAGCCCGCTGTTTGAATCACTCACCACTTTCATGACGCTATCCGAAAGGCGTCCTTCTAGTAGTTCGAGAAGCGATCCGATTTGTCCGGCGCAACTGGATTTCACCGTTGTCCATTTTTTCTTGGGCAGGGTGTCGATCTTTACGTTGACTTCGTAAAGGCTCGAACCACTCACCATGGCAGTGACCTGGCCCTTTTCAATCGCCAAATGGCAAACTGATCCGTTACGGACATAGGTGCGCCCGCGAGGCAGCCGGTTGGCGAAATCGCCAAGCGACTCCATGTGGTCGCACCACGCTTGGCCCCAAAATGTCTTGACGATCTTGCGACCGTCGATCTCAATGGGCTGAATATCCATGCCCTTTTTGCGTAGCTGCTTCATCTTCTTTTGAGCGATGCGACGACGCTGGGCCACCGAGACATACGGTGCCCACTCTCCATAGTACGACATGACTATCTCCTTTGCAGGTTCGTCTTCTTAGGCCATCGCTTTGTTGATGTCGAGCGAGACCAGGTCGAGTAGTTGCTGATCGTTCATCTCGGTTAGCATCTTATCCGCTCCCCCTCCCAAGAGATCCTCGGCAAGCGACTTCTTCTCTTCAATCAACTCGTCGATTCTCTCTTCTATCGTACCGCGACAGACAAATTTGTGAACCAGCACATTTCGCTTTTGCCCGATGCGAAACGCCCGGTCGGTGGCCTGATTTTCTACAGCCGGGTTCCACCAGCGGTCGAAATGAATTACGTGCGACGCGGCGGTCAAGTTCAGTCCGGTGCCACCTGCTTTCAACGACAGCACAAAAAACGGCGGCCCCTCTTCGCGTTGAAACTGGTCGACGAGCTTCTTTCGCTTGCCGACGGCAGTGCCGCCATGGAGAATCAAGCCCGATCGTCCAAACACTTCGGATAAATGTTGCTGGAGAGGCTCGGTCATCTCTCGAAACTGGGTGAATACCAGTGCCTTTTCCTGTCGCGAGGCAACGGCTTCGCAGATTTCGGCAAGCCGGTCGAATTTCCCGCTATCCGACGCCCGATAGAGTCCATCTCCTGTCAACTGGCTCGGGTGATTGCAGATTTGCTTAAACCGCATCAGGTAGGAAAGCACCAGCCCCCGACGTTTTATTCCGCCCGCACCTTCCATACGTTCCAACGCCTCGGCCATCTCCGTCACCGACTTTTTGTAGAGCGCCGTTTGTCGTTTACTCAGACGGCAAAAAGCTCGCACCTCGGTTTTGTCTGGCAGGTCTGCGATGATCGATTTGTCCATTTTCATTCGGCGTAGAATGTACGGTTGCACCAAATTGCGTAGCGGGGTGTAGCGATCGTGCTCGCGTTCATCGAGCATCTTGACAAACCGTTTGAAGGTGGCCGCCGAACCGAGTAGACCGGGACAAAGAAAATCGAACAGCGACCACAGATCGGATACCCGGTTTTCGACAGGCGTTCCGGTCAGCGCGATGCGGGCTTCGGCTTTGATTTTTTTGACCGCGCGAGTCTGCCTCGCTCCGGGATTCTTGATCGCCTGCGCTTCGTCCAAGATGGCAAGCCGCCAATCGACCTCCATGAGCCAGGGCTGACGTCCAAGCATTCCATAGGTGGTAAGGACCAGGTCGACCCCTTGAAGCGATTTGGCCGGCGAATCGGCCAAACGGGCCATCGTTTCTTTATCGGCTTCCGAGGGATGGACAAACGTCGCGACCAGCGAGGGAGTAAAGCGAGCTATTTCCGACTTCCAATTGGCCAGCAGAGAAGCCGGTAGCACCAGCAACGAAGGTTTTCGATTTTCTTTGGCGGTCTTCTGCTTCACTTGCAACAGCAAAGCCAAGACTTGGACCGTTTTGCCTAGGCCCATGTCGTCGGCAAGGCAGGCGCCCAAGCCGAGTTGGGTCAACCGCCTTAGCCAAGCCACGCCTATCTCTTGGTAGGGTCGTAGGGTCGCTCGCAAGCCTTTGGTAGAAGCGGTGCTGTTGTCGTCAGTTGGACTTCTCAGTTCATCCAGCACCTGGCCAAGCCACTTGCCAGCACGAACAAAGGCCCATCCTTGCTGTTCTTCGGCCTCGTCGCTCCCTTGGGCAAGATCGGCCGGAGCCCCGGCCAATAATCGCATGCCTTCGATAAACGAAAGCGTTCCATCCTGGGATGCCTTTTCGACTTCTTTCCAATGATCCAGAGCCGCTGTCAGCTTTTCTCGGTCGACTTCAACCCACTGGCCCTTGAGAAGCACCAATCCATCCTCCTCGGCCAATAGCTCCTTCCACTCTTTCTTGGTAAGTGTCTGGTCGCCCAGTGCCACGGTCACGTCGAAGTCGAGCAGGGCGCTTGCGTTAAGTGTCTTCTGGCGTTTCTGACCGATCGTCACGCCGACTTGCGGGCGTGGCCGCTTGCGCCACCAGTCGGGTAAGCGAACCAGAACGCCGCTTTCCTCATACAACGGGGCTTCCTGAAGAAAACGGTGAGCCTCGCCGGGTGTCCAGAGTAACGGATGGAAAAGGTCACCTGATTTAACCAGTTCTTGGATAAAGCTGCTTTTCTCCGATGCTCGATGGACCGGAGAAAGTAAGCGAACAAGGGCCTGTTTGTCTTGTGCTCCGGCATACTGCTCCAGCGCCTTGCTTAGGGGCTGATACTGAACTCGCGATCCTTCAGATATCCCTGGAATATAGGTTGCCAAAAAGGCAAACGGGTAAAGCGGGTCGCGTTGATTTTCGGCCAAATGAAACGCAACACGTCCCACCTGATGCCACAAGGAATCGCAATCTTTGAGAAAACCGGCAAGCCCGTTTTGGTGACCGATAACCTGGTCGCGAACCCATTGGTCCAAGTCACGCCAAACGGTTTCCAGGGTAGCGGTCGTCAGATACTCGCCCCCGGACATCGGGGGGGCACTCTGTCGAACTTCTTCAAGCTCTTCATGCGACGGCAGATCGATCGCGTCGATTTTTGCGCCGGTCGCCTCAGGGATGCGACACAATTCGGTTAAGTACGCTTGCGAGAAATTCTTCCAATACGCAAAGTCTGGTGGCAACGAAGCCTCGAATTGCGTGCATGCTAACTGGAAGATCCCTTCCGGGATCGAATCTGCAAAGAGGCGAATCACCTTCGCAAGACCAGCGTCTTCAAGCGATGCAGCGGATGAGTTGCTTGGTGCCTCACGTACGGCCAAGCGACCCGAAGGGGTTATCACCAATTGACATTCCATTGCGTCACGCTGTTTTCTGATGGCAGGCATGTTTTTTCGAGAAGCATTTCCTCCTCATCCCAAGGGGCTTCTGGGCACGGAATCAGAAGAACGTGAATTTGGTCGTCTGCTTTGGCCCAAGATTGACGGATACCGGTTGAGGATAGAATAATATCCTCGAAAGCCCCCGCATAGGCGAAGTACAATCCCTGGAATCGCAAACCGCATTTTTCTCTACGGGGCTATTGAAGTGCTGCCGGTTTCTTGGCAAAACCGAGGGGTTTCTCGATGCGATAACCGACGAATCTCAAGTATCAAGCTTGAAGCAAATGCTCGAACCGGGAACAATACCACGGTTCAAACCCCCTCTGCCTGTCCCACCGAGATTTTTTGATGAAACGATCCGACCCTACCCACGTTATTCCAGTCACCGTTCTCGCCATGCTAGCAGTCCTTGCTTTGACCAGCATGGGCTGCGGTAGTAAAGATGCGGCAACGCCGTCGTCTCCCGCCGAACCGGCAAGCGATTCCTCTGAGGTGGATGCCGGACCAACCTTCCCGGCGATGCCTCCAACCACAACGGAAGAAGAAGAAACCAAAGAAGAGCCTGAAGAAACCCTCGCCCCTGACGAAACCGCGACTTCCCCTCAGGAGGAAACCACCTTGATCCCCCGACGCGTCCTGTTCGGCAATCCTCAAAAAGCCTCTGCTCGGATTAGCCCGAACGGCAAGTGGCTCAGCTTTCTGGCTCCGGTTGATGGGATTCTCAATGTTTGGGCCGGCCCGGTCGACGACATCTCCAAGGCCAAGCCCGTCACCGAAGAAAAAGTTCGCGACATTCGCGCCCACTACTGGGCCTACACGGGCGAACATGTTCTCTACAGCCAAGACAAAAATGGTAACGAAAACTTCCACGTCTATGCCACCCACGTCTCGACCGGCGAGACCCGCGACCTGACGCCGCTCGACAACGTCCGCGCCGAAATCGAAGGCGTCAGCCATAAGTTTCCCAACGAGTTGCTCATCGGCCTCAACGATCGCGAAGCGCGTCTGCACGACATTTACCGCGTCAACATCTCGACCGGCGAACGCGAGCTTCTTCAACTCAACACGGGCGTCGCGGGTTACATGACCGACGACGATTTTCGCGTTCGCTTTGCGATGAACTACACGCCCGAGGGGGGCCAGGTTCTGCTCAAGCCAAAAGTTGAAGGAGAAACGGGCGAGGGCGCCGAGTGGGAAGACTTCATTCGCGTCGGACCTGAAGATGCCATGACCACGGGTCCGGCCGGTTTCGACAAGACCGGCAATATTCTCTACCTCCAAGACAGCCGCGACCGCGACACCGGCGCTCTTTTCGCGATTGATCTCACGACCGGCGAAACTAGCTTAGTGGCCGAAGACCCACGAGCCGACGTTGGCACGATTATTTCGCATCCTACCGAGAAGACCCTCCAGGCGGTTGGTTTCACTTACTCTCGCCGCGAATGGACGATTCTTGACGAAGCCATCCGCCCCGACCTCGACTTTCTCGCCACGGTCGAAGACGGCGAACTAGTCGTCACTAGCCGCACGCTTGACGACTCACTTTGGACGGTCGCCTATATTCTCGATGACGGCCCGCTAAAGTTTTACCTCTACGATCGAACCAATAAAAAAGCTCGTTACCTGTTCAGCAGTCGCGACGATCTCGACGAATACGAACTCGTTAAAATGCACACGCCGGTCATCAAAAGCCGCGATGGGCTCAACATGGTTTCGTATCTTTCGCTCCCTGCCGGCAGCGACCCCGATGGCGATGGCCGGCCCGACTCGCCGCTGCCGCTGGTGCTTGACGTCCACGGCGGCCCCTGGGCTCGCGACGGGTGGGGATACAATTCGACGCACCAATGGCTAGCCAATCGTGGCTACGCGGTGCTAAACGTCAACTATCGCGGCTCGACCGGTTTTGGCAAGAACTTCTCGAATGCTGCGGCCGGCGAGTGGTCTGGCAAAATGCACGACGACCTCATTGATGCCGTCGACTGGGCCGTCGAAAACGGCATCGCCGATCGCGACAAAGTGGCCATCATGGGTGGCAGCTACGGCGGCTATGCCACGCTGGTTGGTCTGACGTTTACGCCCGAAGTATTTGCTTGCGGCGTCGATATCGTTGGGCCTTCGAGCTTGGTCACTCTGCTAGAAAACGTCCCGCCCTACTGGTTGCCGTTTATGCCGGTCATGAAACAGCGTGTCGGTGATGTGAGCACCGAAGAAGGTCGAGCCGGATTGCTCAAGCGGTCGCCGCTCACGTACGTCGATAAAATTCAGCGACCGCTACTCATTGGCCAAGGGGCCAACGATCCGCGCGTCACTCAGCTCGAAGCCGATCAAGTCGTCGAGGCGATGACGGCTAAAGGCATCCCCGTCACTTACGTTCTCTACCCAGACGAAGGCCACGGTTTCCGTCGTGAACCGAACCGCAAATCGTTCAATGCCGTCACTGAGGCGTTCTTGGCCAAAAACCTAGGGGGACGATTCGAGCCTGTCGGCGAAGATTTTGAGGGCTCTAGCCTCCTCATCCCCGTAGGAGCGGCCGACGTCCCCGGCATCGACGAAGCCCTGCCCGCCGAACGTAAGCAAATGCCGCCGAAAGAAGAAAAGGAAGAGCCAAAGGAAGGGGAAGAAACGTAGTCCGTATGGCCAAAGAGGCTCTGATGCAGGCCAGAGGCCGCTTCCGGGAATATCTGACCCATTGGGGCTTGCCTTTACCCAAATTCATGCCAACAATGCAATCATGGCATCTGCTTCCAGCTACTTTTTCTGGTTTACGTTGACTCGCAGCTTCTATTTTAGAAGCTTGGGCGGGGCCGGAGAATTTGTGTAAGCACTTGCATACCCATCGAATCTTCAAAAAGCCCTGAAAGCCCAAGCGGTTTTCGGGGCTTTTTTTTCAAGTCGCCACAGACAAGCCAAAATTTTTCCCGGAGAATAACAATGATCGTCGTTATGAAGTCCTCTGCCACAGAACAAGATATTATGGCCACCACAAAAAACATTGAGGCTCTTGGTCTAAAGGCCGTCAAAATCGAAGGAACCGAACGCACGGTACTCGCAGCAGTCGGCGACGAACGTATTGCCGGCATTGGATCGCTGGAAAGCAGCCCGGGAGTCGATGAAGTGTTGCCGATCGTCGCACCGTACAAGCTGGCCAGCCGCGAGCTCAAACCGGAGTCCACAACCTCGACGACCGGCAGCCTTATTTGTGGCGGCAACCATATCGGCGTTATCGCAGGGCCTTGCTCCATCGAAAGCGAAGAACAGCTGATGTCGACTGCCCGGGCGGTCAAGGCAGCCGGTGCCTCGGCAATTCGCGGCGGTGCGTTCAAACCACGCACCAGTCCTTACAGTTTCCAGGGCATGAAGGAAGAAGGGCTCAAGCTGCTTGCCCAAGCTCGCGAGGAAACGGGGCTTGCCGTGGTGACCGAAGTGGTTTCGCCCGACGATGTCGATCTCGTATCCGAGTACTCCGATGTTTTGCAAATCGGTGCTCGCAACATGCAAAACTATCGTTTGCTCGAAGCCTCCGGCAAATCGACTCGCACGGTTCTTTTGAAACGTGGCCCTAGTGCTACGATCAACGAATGGTTGCTGGCAGCGGAATATATTCTCGACGCCGGGAATCCCAACGTCATCCTCTGCGAACGGGGCGTCCGCACCTTCGAGAGCCACACCCGATTCACTCTACCGCTCGCGACCGTGGCTTTTGTCCAGCAGAAGACCCACCTCCCGGTGATCGTCGATCCAAGCCACGGAACAGGACACACGTACTTGGTCCCATCGATGTCTCGGGCAGCGATTGCGGCAGGAGCTGACGGAATCATTGTCGAAGTTCATCCGAACCCCGACAAGGCGCTTAGCGATGGCTATCAATCGATGACTTTCCCGCAGTTCGACGACATGATGACCGGCTGCCAGAAAATTGCCGACGCGGTCGAGAAAAAGCTTGGGTGCTGCTAAAAGACAAATCTCCGCCGCGTGGCGTCTCTTAATCGATTGCCGAGAGTTTTTCGTCGACGAGCCATTGATAAACGAGGCGCTGTGCTGCGGCCGGTTGGAATACGAGGAGCAATTTACCCGCCCGATCGTAGGTAATGCCTGCGGGGTGGGAAGTGGTGAAGCTTCGGAGCTCGGCTAAAACTCGCTCCTCGTCGTTGCCGAGCTTGCGCCGGAGTTGGTACAGCTCCAACTTCAACTCGCTCTGAATTTTTTCTGCCGAAGTAATTTCGATCGTCCCCCCCACCGCTGCCCGCCAACCAAGGCCTAAAGGTTCGAGAGCCAGATCAAGTGCCACGGACCAAGGCTTGCTTTCAACAGCACTTACAACGCGGGTTTCGGGCCAAAGGTCCACCTCGCCCAACGCAGGCCAATCGACCAAAATCGGTGTATCCAGCTCTTGCTGCCAATAGCGAACGATTTCGTTTAAGGCTGTGTAGTGCGAAAAAGTAAACGTCACAGGAGCACCAAGCCGTTCGGCCAAGGCAGCATGAGACGAAGAACCAGCCAATCGCTTTACCGGAAAACGGCTACGCGGCGGAAGATTTCGCGACCAACGTAATCGCTCGAGAAAAATCAGCACCTGATACTGAAGCTCCTGCGGCTGTTCGAGTCGCAAAGCATTTCCAGAAAATTCTAACTTGGTAGAACGATCTTCGGGCAGAACAAACCGCTCGACCCAACCGACGATGTCCTCGGTGGCTACCGTCGTTGTGGTCAAATCGTCGAGCGGGTATTCCATTTCCCGAATCTTCGCCGCATTCTGACGAACAACCACGACTTGAGGCCCCGCGGTCGTGTACTCTAAATGCAAAGGCCCCAGCACGCGGCTAAGTGCTTCGGCCAAGCTAATCTCCTTTGCATCCAGCGAAACGCTTTTTCGAGCCGTGATGCCTGCCATTTGCAATTGTTCAGGGGCAACGCTGATGGGCACTCCTCCGAGCCGAGATAGGAGATCTAAGAAATTGGCAACCGACATTGCCTTGACCGTAATCGCAGGAAAAACCTGGGCCAAACGTTCCTCGGCAGACTGCGTCGCCTTGTTCTGCTTCTGATCAGGATCGCGTCGCACGGTTGGCAAAGTAGTGACTTCGGCAGGGTCAGCCATCGCGGGCGATTCGGCGGTGTCGGGAAAGTCCGCATCTGGTTTTACAGCGTCCGACTTCTCGGACGCATTCTTTAGCATTTCAAGGTCAAGCAAGTCGGGATCTAAGTCGAGCGCATCAAATCGACTCGCAACTCGAGGTGCCTCTTCGGGCTCGACGCTCACTTCTTTGGTCGACGATTCCTGCGTTTTTTCAGGGGTAACGGGGGCGATCTCGGCGACCTCAACCGTCGCGACAGATTCCGCGTCGGCAACCTGTCGTTCTGGCTGCTCAAAAAGCTCCGGCTCACGTTTTTCCTGCGATGATTTTTCAACAAGCTCAGCCTGAGCATCAACCGAAGTCGGTTCGATCGGAGATACCGCCGTGTCTGCCTTTGCGTCAACTTCCGCAGGGCTGCCACGAAAAAGAATCACTGCCCCGCCAATCGCAGCCCCAACGGCAACACTCGCGAGGGTCCATGCAAGCAGCTTGTATTTCGCCGCTGCGGCATTCGCCTGCAAAGCTTCCTCTTCGACCGGTGGCAACTCGACCGGGGCTGTCTCAACCGCCGGCGTCTCGAGCGCGGGCTCTGCGGGCACCACCTCAGCAAACTCATTCAGGGCAACCGGTTCTGTGGGCACATTTTGAATCGAATCTGGCGCCACGGTTTCAGCGACCATCGGGCCGGCAGTCGCTGCTGGGGCTTCTACCTGCACCATGCTGTCGCACTTCGGGCAGGCAACAATCTGGCCGATGATCGCGGGATTGCGCACCGAGAGCCGAGCTTTGCATGTGACGCAAATAATCTTGAAAAGTTCCACGCTGTTCCGCTCGCTTCTCTGGTGGCTTGCGCTTTGTCAGCATCCAAGATTCGGATGCCAAAGCACTCGGTCGACCGGTCGACCAACTCCACGTTTGTTCCCCGTCTACCTTCTTTAGCATAACCGATCAGGGCAACGACGCCCCGAAAACGGCAGGAAGTTTGTAGCCATGCCTAGCAGCAGCCGAACGTGTCGTCACAACGATTGCGCCCGACTGGTTGCCCACTGCTTCGCGTATCACATAAACCAGCTTCTGCTTGACGTCTGTCGGCCCGCTGGCAGTTCGATCGGGATTGGCCTCCTTCAGCACCGCCAGCAAGATCTCTTCGGCGGGGCGATCCTGAAAATCGACCCCCAGCGATTGGTTCTTGGTGATCCCTTCTAATTGTAGGTCACTACCGCGTAGTTCGATCGAGATATTGAGGTCTTCTGAGAGCATTTCGAGTGCTCTTTCTAGCGACTCTTTGGGGAAAGACAGGGTCGTCGTCTGCCGGAGCTTTGCGGCAAGGGTTGTCGGTTGAGCAACCGGGCTGGCCTGGCTCGCGAGGGTCTGCCCCGCCGGGATACGTGTGTTGAGCGTCAGCTCGGCTGCCATCAAGAGATTGTGGCCAGCCGAAAGCGGCAGGTAACAACGCATTACGCTGATTCCCTCGACCTCGCCGCTCCGCGTGTACTCGCTCACTTCACGAAGCATCGCAGGCAATCTTGCCATTATTTTCTCTCCGTACGCCGGGAGCGGGTCGCTGAGCACGGCCTTGGTAAATGCCGCAGGCGACTCCGCGATCCTTCGTTTGACTGCTAGCCCAAACGGATGGGGTCGTTTGCGCAGCGCCACGGTCGACTGCAATTCAAGAAAAAAGTCTTCGCCCCAATTGGCACTGAGCAACACCGCAGCAGCATCTTCTGCGACGAGTTCATGCAGAGCCGCTTGCAACTGGTCGGCCGAACCCTGCAACAGCTCGCGTCCACTTGTCCGAAAAAACTTGGTTGGAAACAAAAGCGTCACATCACGTTGCTGGTCAGACTGGCGAACTAACCGCTCTAAATCGCGTGCCAAGGGGGGCCGCTCAGAGCCGCTTTCGATCAATTCTTCCGCGTCTGCAAGCGGACAAGCAACGATTGTTTTCCCCTCTTCGCTAACAGGTAAAAACCAAGATCGTTTCTCCAAAGCAAACAGGGGTTGGTTGCCATAGTTCGACTGCTTGCTCCCCGGAAAACGCTCGCCAAGATTCTCCTCCCAAGCTTCAACGAGTTCGCACCGCAACGTGACCCCCAGCTCGCCACTCTTATTCGGATGGAGGCAAAGCAAGCATGTTTCAATCTCATCCGCCCGCGCGCCGATTAACGCTTCAATCGCCCCAAGAGCTTGCAAGCCCCAAGGGCCCAGGGCTGCAATAACTTTTTCTCCTTCGGAATGCGAGAGTAGATCGGCCACACGCACATGCAGTAGTAGCTGGGTTCCGAGCGGAACATACCGTAGCGAGATCGGCGTCCCCGCGGTGGGCGAAATCCAAAGCATCTGGCCATCGTCTACCGTTTCCTCAGGCAAAGTAGTTTCTGGCACTTTCTCCGAGGTAACAAGATTCTGAACCGACGCTTCCGTCAAATTCCCGTCACCGCCTCGCAAAAACAGGAAACCGGCCAAAACAACCAAACCCGCTATCAAAGCCCCCCCAACGAAAAGGGAAGACCGACGGCGTTTTCGCGGCCCACGAACGGCAGCCCCCACGCCATCCAGCTTGATGTTCAACTCAGGATTCGACAAAACAAGATGCTCCTATGGTTTCTTTCTTCACCGCCACATTCTTTTATTCTATGGCAACCTCGGTAAGTGGCAAATAACGTTGCTTGTGAGCCCCAGGACAAAAGTCTATTATCCAGCTAAATCATCTGGTCCCCACACTACCCCAGTCTCCCTGAACTGGAAAAAATTCGTATGAAATCTTTTGAAGCGGTGAAACACTATTTCAATCGGGCAGCCGACAAGCTTGAGCTGACCGAAAATATGCGTACCCTGCTACTCACGCCCAAACGCGAGGTTCAAGTTCAAGTTGCTATTGAAATGGACAACGGAGAACTTCGCACCCTTATCGGCTACCGAGTTCAACACGACAACTCTCGCGGCCCAATGAAAGGCGGCTTGCGATTTCATCATGAAGTCGATCTCGACGAAGTTCGCAGCCTTGCCTCGTTGATGACTTGGAAAACGGCGGTTGTGAACATCCCCTACGGCGGAGCCAAAGGCGGGATCGCGGTCGACGTCAGCAAGCTGAGCACTCGCGAGCTCGAACGCATCACTCGCAAATTCATCGACGAAATCCACGATGTCATTGGCCCCGACACCGACATCCCGGCTCCCGACATGGGCACCAACGCCGAAGTCATGGCTTGGATCATGAACCAGCATAACAAATATCATGGATTCAACCCGGGGATTGTTACCGGAAAACCGGTTGAGCACTACGGTATTCCGGGCCGAGAAGAGGCGACGGGGCGTGGCGTAGGCATCCTCACCCTTAAAACTCTTGGCCGGCTTGGCCATAAGCCCAAGAATACTCGCGTTGCTATTCAGGGCTTCGGCAATGTGGGTTCCCATGCCGCTAAGTTTTTGCAAGAAGCCGATTGCAGTGTAGTCGCCATCAGCGATATCAGCGGCGGGTACTATTCTAAAGAAGGCCTCGACATCCTTGATGCTCTCAAATATGCCAACGCGAACAATCGTTCTTTGGAAGGCTATTCGGCGGCCAAGCATATTTCCAACGAACAACTCTTGGAACTCGATGTTGAGCTTCTGATCCCCGCAGCCCTTGGAGGGGTGATTACCTCGGAGAACGCACCACGAATCAAGGCGTCTCTGATTGTGGAGGCTGCCAATGCTCCGATTCGCCCGGACGCCGACGACCTGCTTACCGATCGAGGGGTTATCATCCTTCCCGACATTTTAGCCAACGCTGGCGGGGTAACGGTCAGCTACTTTGAGTGGGCACAAAACCGGCAGTTTTATCATTGGGGTCTTGATCGAGTGAGGCAAGAACTTGAACATATTCTTTCTGCTGCTTTCGAGGAAGTTTGGGCGTTGTCGCGTGAACACGACGTGAGCCTTCGCACCGCAGCCTTTATGCTCGGCATCAGCCGGGTTGGGCGTGCAACCGTCCTGGGCGGAATCACGTAAAAAAGAAAACGAGGGGCACTTGAGTACTGACAGCCCCACTTTCTCATTCATCCTTTAGTCGATATTCAAAAGGCTCTCCCATGTCAGACGATTCTTTAGCCAAGCTTCCAATTTTTAACGACATGTCTTCTGTCGAGATCCGAGAATCACTCGCCTGTGCAAACTTGGTGGAAATCGATGCTGGCGAAACAATCATTTCTCAAGGGAAACTTGTGCCCAACCTCTGGTTCATTCGCGAGGGGCGTTGCCAAGTCAAGCGTCGCACCAACGCAGGTTGCGAGCTTATCTTGGCCGAATTGGGGCCCGGCACTCAATTTGGCGAAATGTCGTTTTTTCATCCTGCTCCCCACTCTGCTGACGTAGTCTCGCTAACGAAAATGAAACTTTTAAGCCTTGCCCGCTCAGACTTCGACCGCCTCTCGAACGAAGGCAACCCGATTGCCTTCAAGCTAGCGATCAACAGCCTTGAGCAACTCTCCGAGCGACTCCGGCGTACCGACCAATGGATTACCGAACTTGTCTGCGAGGAAGACCATCGACCGACCGCGAGCGAATGGATGTCGTTCCGCGAGATCATCTTTCGTGGGCAGTGAAGGCTAGAGGCTGGTGGCGGTAGACGGTAGAATGGCATCTCCTGGTTTTCAACGTTCTTGTGCAAAAAAACATGTCTCTCGCTATCCAACGTATCGATACGAGCCAGCCGGACTCGGCGGCTAAGCTTGCTGCGCTGCGACAAAATCTCTCGCCTGAGGGGAATGTTGTCAGCAGGGCGGGCAAGCAAAAAACAATCGAGGTTTTCGGCAAGCCGCTCACGCCCCAACAGGCGGTCGAGCAAATCTGTGGCGAGGTAAAAGCTCGTGGTTTGGACGCGGTTCTTGAATACACGGCCAAGCTGGACGGTGCAGAGCTGACCGCGGCGACTCTGCGTGTGTCGGCCAAAGAACTCCAGGCAGCCCACTCGGCGGCGGAACCTGAGTTCCTCGCAACCATTCGCCGCATTCGCGAAAACATTCTGCGATTTCAAACGGCCATTCTTCACAAAGACGTGACCGTGGACTTTCCCGAGGGCGGCACACTGCGGCAACGGTACGTGCCGCTGGAACGTGTCGGCATTTGCGTACCCGGCGGGGCCGCAGCTTATCCTTCGACGGTGCTGATGACTGCGATTCCTGCCCAAGCAGCCGGCGTTGCCCAGCTGGCGGTCGTCGCCCCGCCAACGCCGTTTGGCTCTTACAACCAAGATATGCTTGCGACCTGTCACGAGCTGGGCATCACCGAAGTCTACCGCGTCGGGGGGGCTCAAGCTGTTGCTGCGCTCGCGTACGGCGTTTCTGGTTTGTCGAAGGTCGACAAGATTGTTGGTCCCGGAAATTTGTTTGTCGCTTTGGCCAAGAAACATGTCTTTGGCAATGTTGATATCGATTCGATCGCTGGTCCGAGCGAGGTGATCGTCATTGCCGACGAAACGACGCGTCCCGACTTCACGGCTGCCGATCTGATCGCCCAAGCCGAACATGCCCCTGGTTCGAGCATTTTGATTACCTGGAGTCCCTCTCTGCTTGACCAAGTGGCCGACGAACTTGCTAAGCAATTGCCTGAACTGGAGCGAGGCGACTTGGCGCGACAATCGCTTGAAAATTTTGGAGCCCTTGTTCTGGTACGCGATCGAGACGAAGCAGCCGAACTTGCGAACCAGCTTGCCACCGAACACTTGCACATTGCCTGTGACGACCCGGAAGAGCTGCTTGCAAATATCCGCCATGCTGGTGCAATTTTCGTAGGACCTTACAGTCCCGTCCCCCTGGGCGACTACGCGGCTGGGCCGTCCCATGTTTTGCCAACTGGCGCAACGGCCCGCTTTGCCAGCGGACTGTCGTCCAACGACTTTCTCCGCCCAGGCAGTGTCATCCATTTCAACCAATCGGGCCTCGAATCTGTTGCCGACGATATCGCACTCCTCGCAAAAAAAGAAGGACTCACAGGCCATGCCCATAGCGTAGCACTGAGAAAAAGCTCCGATCACTAACCACTAACCACTCACGACTAACCACTCGCAACTCAAAATGTCCTTCTTTCGATCCCACATCGTGGCCATGACTGGCTATGTTCCCGGCGAACAACCGCAGGGCGGGAAGCTGATTAAACTTAACACGAACGAAAATCCGTACCCCTGTTCGCCCAAAGTCCGTGCCTCGATTGGCCGGGTTGTTCAGGCCGGTTTGCAAAAATATCCCGACCCTTCGGCGACCGCCTTCCGGATGCGGGCAGGCGAGCTTTTGGGTGTCGGCGCCGACCAAATTCTCTGTGGCAACGGTAGCGACGATATTCTTACGATCGTCACTCGTGCATTGGTCGACCCGGGCGAGCACGTTCGCTTTGCTCAACCGAGCTACACTCTCTACCGCACGCTGGCCGAAATCCAAGGGGCCAAGTGCCACGTCATCAACTACAATTCGGACTGGTCGCTTGGGCCGGATTTTACTCAGCACTGCGACAAGCTACGTTTGGCCTTTTTAGCTAATCCCAACAGCCCCTCGGGGACAACGCTGCCGCCTGAGGAGGTCGCTCGAATTGCCGACGCCCTGCCCTGCCCTTTGCTTGTGGACGAAGCGTATGCCGATTTTTCTGAAACGAACTGCTTGGAACTGGTTGCCCAAAACGAAAAAATTATGGTCTCGCGCACGCTAAGCAAATCGTACGCTTTGGCCGGTATTCGTTTTGGTTTTTTGGTAGCCCAACCTCACGTCATTCACGAACTCAACAAAGTGAAAGACTCTTACAATTGCGATGCTCTTTCGATCGCGGGAGCGACCGCGGCGATTGACGACCAAAAATGGCTTGAGCAGACGCGAGGAGCTATTCTCGCGACCCGCTCTCGTTTGACCGAACGACTTCGCGAGCTTGGTTTCGACTGTGTCGATTCTCAAGCCAACTTTGTCTGGTGCAACCATCCCGAGCACTCTGCCAAATCGCTTTACCAACGACTTAAATCTGACGGCGTGCTTGTTCGCTACATGACCTACGAGGGTTGGGGCGATGGCCTTCGGATTACGGTCGGTACGGATGAACAGGTGGATGCGCTGCTTGGGCTTCTCTCCTTTCTTTGAGGCGTGATCGCCTTGGCTCGCCAGGGTGTGCTAGCACTGTTAAATTGGGAAACTAAAGTAAGCCTTGTGTTTCGGGGAAGCTTGGCTCGGGCCTTGGCCTCTTGATTGCCGATTCTACTGATACGGTTGCAAAAGTCTGATCTCTTGCTGAGACCGTCGTATGCCGTACGTTTCGCCAACAGCCTTCGCCGGCTACGGGTCCGAATCCTTTTTGATCGTTGCGATAGATCTCATGATGATGCGTCAACTATTGGCCGCCTTTCTGGTTGGCAGTTCGATGTTCGCAGTCCACACTGCAACACTTTCTGCTCAGGAAGTTCCGCTGTCGCCTCCTCGCATGATGGAATCGCCGATGGCGCTCCCCTCTGTCATGCCGCCCGGGACCTCCAATCCGGTGCTGTGGCAACAATACCAGGCTCTGCAAGCGGGGGTTCCAGTAAGCGGTTGCCAGTCGTGCGGTTCGTGTGGCTCTCCCCACAGTCGTTGTGGTTGCAATAGCGAGTTGTTTCCTTGGATCGACGGGCCTGGGAATTGTGACAGTTGGTGCGTCGGGCCTAAATGGGAAGTTCAGGCCAATGGTTTGGTGTTGTCCCGCAAAGACGCCGATCTGGACCGAGTTATCAATTTTGTTGGCGGGACGACTTCGCTGGTTGATCAGTTCGATCACGGTATTGGCGGTCGACTTTTTGTGACGGGATATAACGACGCAGGCTTTGGTTTGCAAATAGGCTGGGAAGGTATTGGTAGCTGGACGTCGAACGTGGTGTTCGACCCTGTCGGAACCGAAACTCGAACAATTGGTTACGAGTCTCGTCTGAACTCGATCGAAATTAATTTTTTGCCTCATACTCTGGATGTTTGGAAACTGTTCACGGGATTT
Source organism: Planctomycetota bacterium (assembly GCA_024278955.1). Lineage (GTDB taxonomy): Bacteria > Planctomycetota > Planctomycetia > Pirellulales > Lacipirellulaceae > Bythopirellula. The sequence continues at coordinate 31,468 of JAJRSE010000103.1, forward strand.
CGATACGTCGAATTGGGCGAAAATTTTTCGGATGCTCGCATCAACGATAAACCGATCCCTGTCCCCATCGCAGTGCCGGCAGCTCCGGTTGCGGTGATCGACACGACCGTCAGCCGTTTGCTGAAAAACCGTCTGATCGGTTTTCAGGTCGGAGGTCGCCGCGATGCCTGGCATGTTGGTAAGCGGCTGACGATTCAGTCGTTCGTCAACGCGGGAGTCTATTACAACAACTTTCGTCGTGACGATGTGACTCAGACCGATACGATCCTCATCACAGGTGACGATATTGATACGCCAGGGAACGAGTATTCGCAAAGCACAAGCTCGGTTCGTACCACAGTTCGCACCAGCCCGACGGAGATTGCTTTTCTTGGAGAGGCGGGAATCAATAGCTCGCTGAAGCTTACACAATGTGTTGCTGTGAATCTCGGCTATCAGGTACTTGCGATCGACGGGGTTGGGCAAGGGCTCGATGCTTTCTTCGCTCCAGGGATGAACGGCAGCACGCTGGTGTATCATGGTCTCCAGTTTGGTGTGGAGTATCGGCGTTAGGAGTGGTGGCTTCCCGGGAATTGTAATCCCCGGGCTTTTCGGGTGTGGCGATAAGTTGCGTGCTCTGGTCGTCTGTTCTTGTGACTCGACTTTTCTATTGCCCCCCTCTATTGGGGTTTTGTCCCATGGGTAGGGGTCCCATGTTTTGGGACTTAATTCCCCTATTTTGTCCTCTACGATCTTCGATTGGCTCGACAATTGTAGGGTTTGCAGCATATTCGAGTGGACAAAATGGGGTGAATTTAGGACTTTCGGTGCTTCTAAACGGGACAAAATTACTTGGGGGTTCGTGGGGTATTTACCGCGGAGTTCGCGGAGAGCGCAGAGGTGGTGCTGGAAATTCCTCTGCACAATGTCGAGATTCACTCCGTGAATCACAACCCGATGCGTGAGCGAGGATGAAGCGGGTACCCGGGGCATTCCTCACTTACGTGTCGGGTTGTGATTGGTGGGCAACTGGTTTGCAAAGGAGATTATCGCATGTTTGGGAGAGGGGCGCGACAGTTATTTTTGGCCGGGGGCCGAATAGGTTAAGAGGAACCACGACGACACGACGGGCACTACGAGCTTTTTGAGCTGCGATGATGCCCTGGAAAGATGCTCTCGCAGGGACGCAGAGTTGGCGGTGGAAGTAATCAAACTATGTCGAGATTCACTCGGTGAATTGAATTTGGTTTCACGGAGTGCAACCCGACTATCTGGCGCGTCGGGTTGGGATTGGTAGTCCGTAGGACGCGTGGTTGGCGCCGAACTTTGTGCGTTACAAGGGGACAGTATGTTCGCGCCATTTCTAGCGACAACGCACCATGCTCGGCCACCTAGCTAAACATCGCTGGGCTATTGTCCAAAGTCCCCCGGGATAAACTAACCACTACAATTCCTGAAGAACCTCCTTACACAACAGAGGCATCTGTCGTGTAAAGAATTGGATTTAACTTGTCCTTCAAAATCTCGCCCACCTTTGTGGTTGGTGTCCATTCTTCCCAATCGCTTTGCTGATGGTCGTTTTGTGGCTCTGCAAGACGCATGTGTTGATCCATGTAGATCACGGTATGCACCTTCCGAGGTCGATCGGTTGTATTGGGCCCCGCGCGATGCAAAGTCCATCCGTAGTGGAAGCTGACCTCGCCCAATGCAAAGGGCTCTTGCACTTCGATGATGTTCTTTTCGTCGAGTTCCTGAGCTATGATCGCTTCGCTTTCGTCACTGATTGGTAGGTTCCGAGAAAATTCGCTCCGGTGGGTGCCTTCGGCAAAACTCAATGGGCCCATGTCCATGGTCACGGCCTGGAGAGGAATCCAGGCGGTGAGGCACTTGGCCGTTGCCATCGGCCAATAGTATTGATCCGCATGCCAGGGCGTGAATCCTCCGCTTGCCTCTTTGTACAATGCCTGATCGTGCCACATTCGCACTCCATCGACGTCCAATAGTTGTGTGGCGATGCGTGCCAGACGCCGACTAAACGAAAACTCCTTGGCCGTGGCATCCTTGGTCCACATGTTGCCGACTTGGATAAAAGCTTGGTCATAGGTACTAAGTTCCTCCATGGCCTTTCCCTTGTTCGGATTCAACTCGAACGTCAGCCGGCTGATCTGGGCACCGTAGTGCTCTAGCACTTCAGAGGAAAAAATGTTCGACAGTTTGATGAATCCCGATTCGCGAAACTGAATCACTTGCTCGTCGGTCAGCTCGTAAGGGGCGTCCAGGGCGGTCTTCAAGGTTGGGTTTTGCATTGCTAGGATTCTCTAGTTCATGTGGTTTAGACACTCCCTATTCTCAGTACCTCTGACGGCAGTCGATACGCCTGAGTTGGCTGGAAGTGGTATTTTTTTAACCTTACTGGCTTTATTTTACGTGATTGTGAGGTTATTATTGCATGATGCGGCCAGCACGCGAAAAAGTCACCACCGTCCCGCAGGAGTCCCTTCGGCTGTTTGTCCGAGAGAGTTTGCAGTTTGAATATGCTTGGCACTATCACCCAGAATATGAATTAACGCTAATCTGTAACAGCCGGGGACGCCGCTTTGTGGGCGATCATATTTCCGACTACGCCGATGGCGATCTCGTGCTGCTGGGACCGAATTTGCCGCATACTTGGTGCTCAGATACTCATGTCGCGCAAAGACCGCATCGGGCCATCGTAGCCCATTTTTCTGATTCGTTTGTCGGCAATGCCATACAACATTGCCCCGAGCTGCACCAAGTTCGCATGCTTCTGGACCGTTCATTGCGTGGCCTAAGTTTCACGGGCCCAACACGAGATTGGGTCGCGCACGAGTTGGAACTTGCGGTACAGCTCTCGGGATTGCCATGTCTGGTTGCTCTGTTGAGTATATTGAACCGTTTGGCTACCTCCCCAGGCAGCCATCCGATCGCAAGCCAATGGTATACTCCTCCGAGAGACGATCAGATGAACGCTCGTATTGACATCGTATGCCGATACCTTGTCAATCATTTTACCGAGCCCATCCAACAAGCCGAGGTGGCAGATCTTATAGGATTCAGTCCGGCCGCATTTTCACGTTTTTTCAAACGTACAACGGGTAAGACTTTTGTCTCGTATCTCAACGAACTTCGCATCGGTCACGCCTGCCGGTTGCTTTCCGACTCTCGAATATCGATTACCACGGTGGGTTTCAATTCGGGCTATTTGAATCTGTCGAATTTCAATCGGACATTTCGTCGCTTTAAGGGAGTCAGTCCGCGTCAGTATCGTGATGCGCATCAGGTAGAGAGATAATCGAACTCTGTGGATGAGGTGGAGATCACGGTGTCGGCAAAAACCAACCCGTCGGCACTAACCGTATCTCTGAACGCATTTTTTGAATTTTTTCACTTCCTACCGATCGTACCGGCTGACGCGACGGGCAAGGTGGGTTTTCTGCATCTTTTCGGACTTTGTGACGTCGTGAATTCGCAACGTGTCCTACCCTTACCTTAAGGCGCGATCCAGACACAAAACGGAAAGTGTGTGTTCGGCCTCAAAGAACCCTCCCCAACCTCCCCCCTGTACGCCTGAAGCTTCCCCCCTCCTCCAGGCATAGGAACGGATGCCATGAACAGCACTCTGTCTCGCGATGCTTTGTTTTTTCGCCTCTTGCGGTTAGCGATCGCCGGTTTATTGATCGTGGTTGCTTTTACGGCAATGGTTTCGGCTCAGTATCGCACCTGCGATGAGTGCGACGAATGTAACCTCAATGCCTGCAACGGAAGTTGCTGCTACGAGGCGCCCGAGATTTGGCTGATGTATACTCGCTGCGCTCCGAAGTGCAGCAACTTTGATCGCGGGTTCGACTGCATCAAAGTTCAACGATGGGATCCCTGTTCTTGCCGTTTTGTGAACGAGAGCATGGACTCGTTTATCGCTGAAGAGGCTTCGATGCCGACCATGTTTTACTTGCATGGGAATACCTTGAAACATAAGCATGCCATGAAGCAGTGTTGGGCGATTTCCAAGAAGCTGCGTTGTTGCCCGGGAAAGAAGCGGCTGGTTTTTTGGTCGTGGCCGTCCCAGCGTGTTTATAAGACCGAAGGATTGAGGGTCCGCGAGATGGTTCAGAAGAACCTTCGGCTCAAATATGTTTATGCCGAGTACCAGGGCTACTACTTAGCGAAGTTGGTCCACCGAATGAGTCTTTCGCAGCGCGTCATGCTTGCTGGTCATAGCTATGGAGCGATTTCCTCGGCGGCGGCTTTGCATTGGCTGGGCGGAGGCTGCCTGCGCGGTTTGACTTTGCCGGGAGGGGCTCCGGTCGAACGGGCGAATCTTCGCGGAGGGATCATCTCGGGTGCGTTTGATAGCGACATGCTCTATCCGGGCCATCGTTTTGGGCAAGCGTTTGTTGCAAGTGAAAAGATTTTTGTGACTCGTAACATTCGAGACAAAACACTGAAGAAATGGCCCAAGGTCTCGCTACGTGGCTGTCCGGCGATTGGCAGTATCGGCGTGAATGCCCGAAAGCTGGGTCCGTATCGCGCAAAACTCTGTCAGAAGACGATGACCGAGGACGTAAAACGATCGCACTATCTGAAGCCGCACCTCAAGAGTACGAAGTTTGTTCGTGCGTTGTGCTGTTTGTCGTTCCTGAGCTGCGATCCGTGCCAAGTTGCAGAGTCGAGTGAACCCAAGTCGGCTGATTCCCTCAGTGAGAAAACCGAGGAGAAAACGCCTTGTTTGGCCGATTCTAAGGCTACGGGTTCGCGGCGATAATTGGGCGTTTGGCTCGGGGCGAAACTAGGTAGCCCTTTTGTAGGAACCGGAGCGTGTACTCTTGGACTTGCTCGTTCTTGGGCAGGGTTTGGTGGATGCCTTTGACTTGGGCAAAGTCGGTAGCGCCGGCTAACTTCGAGGTGTTGACCGAGAGGAGCATGTCGTCGTCGCCGGGGATGGCGTCGAGGTAGCCGTCGTCGTCGCCAGTGCCGCCGACGATGATTCCGAATTCGAAGCTGGGAGTGGCTAGGCGTTGTTCCAAAGACGCCCAGCCTTTTCCGGTCGCGAGTTGGAGAACGGCTTCGCCTCCTAGAGTTTGTGCGATTTTGCTGTCGGCAAATTTATCGGCGACCGAGGCTCCGTGATTTGGCGGGGCGATCATGACAAAACGATGGTAGGTGATCTCGGGTTGCTCGGAGGCGGGCAACGAGGCCAGATCGTTTAGGCAATGGCGAATTACAATGTTGCCCATGCTGTGGGCAACAAAGCTTACTCGCTCGACGCCATCGAGATGTTTGATGACGCTGACGAGCGAAGCGGCATGGGTGCCGATGTCGTTCATGGTCGAGGGGTAACCGACGTTGACAACCGTCAGACCGCCCTCCTTTTCCAGATACTCCGAGAGAGAATCCATCCACTGCCGACTAGCCCCTAGACCGTGAACGACAATGACAACGTCTTTGGGGAGCGGCGGTAGTTTTTTGTCGACTTTGACTTTTTCGAGTTCTTCGAGGCAGTGCTCAAAGGTGCCAAAGGCATAGCGGCAATCGTCGGGGTCGATGAGCCGGTAGTGTCCGATGATGGCGCTCTTCTGCACGCGCCAGCCTTGGTAGACGGCTTCGTCGGACCAAGTGAAACGTCCGCCGAGCGTACGGGTGCCGATTCCTAATAGACCGCCTTCTGCGCGTGCGGCTGAGTAGGAGATCGCAAGGAGAAAGAGGCTTTCGAGAATGACGATAGCCAACCAACTTTGCGAAGAACGTTTCATAGTTATTTCCTACTTCTTGTGACGTAAGCGTACGTGTTCTGGGTAATGCCTTCGATTGTACTGCTTTAGGCGAGCAAGCCCAATGTCTTATGGCCACTGTCTTACGGCTTGGGGGCGTGAAGGGTTCGGCAGAACTTCAAGCAAGCAAGGAAATAAGCGTTGCTTTCTGATCAGAAGTGCCCCGGTCGCAAGAAAAAAGGAACTTGATGCTGCCGCCTACGCTAACACTCGGGGGTTGAGTGAGAGATTGGGTGGTTGTTTGGGGGGTGGGGTCGTATATCCTAGTTGGTATGACGAGTTCGATCTATGAATATGACGTGGTGGTAATCGGAGCTGGGCACGCAGGGACCGAAGCGGCGCTGGCGGCTGCGCGGATGGGGGCTAAGACAGCACTGCTAACGACCAATTGCGATACGGTTGGGCAGATGAGCTGTAATCCGGCGATTGGCGGAGTGGGTAAGGGGCAGATTGTGCGCGAGATTGATGCGCTGGGCGGAGCCATGGGGCGGGCGATTGATGCGACCGGGATTCAGTTCCGCATGCTTAATCGGCGTAAGGGGCCGGCGATGCATAGTCCGCGGGCACAGGCGGACAAAAGGCGGTATCAGGCAGAAGTGAAGCGGATGGTTGAGGAGCAGGAAGGGCTGCTCTTGCGTCAGGAAGTGGTGGAAGAGTTGGTGGTTGAAAGGGGAGAGGGGAAAGCGGAAAGCCGGATTGTTGGAGTCAAAGTGCGAGGAGGGGCTGAGTATAAGGCCGGGGCTGTGGTTCTTACGACCGGGACATTTTTGCAAGCATTGATGCATACCGGCGAAACCAAGACCGCAGGGGGACGGGCCGGAGAAGGGACGACGAAGGGAATTAGCGGGGCGCTAACGCGGCTGGGTATTCAGCTCAAACGATTTAAGACTGGCACCCCGCCGCGGCTCAACGGGCGGACGATCGATTACAGCAAGGTCGAGCTGCAACCGGGGGATGAAGATCCTCAGCCGTTTTCGTTTCTCAACGATCGTCTGCAAGTAGAGCAAGTGCCTTGTCATATTACTTACACGAATGAAGCGGTTCATGCGTTGATTCATCAGAACCTGGCTCGAGCGCCGATGTACAGTGGGCAGATTGAAACGAGCGGGCCGCGGTACTGTCCTTCGATTGAAGATAAGGTGGTGAGGTTTGCTGAAAAATCGCAGCATCAGATTTTTCTAGAGCCCGAGGGGCATGACACGCTGGAAGTTTATGTGAACGGGGTGTCGACCAGCTTGCCGCGTGATGTGCAGGATGCGATGTTTCGGTTGATCCCGGGGCTCGAACAGGCTGAGATCATGCGGTACGGGTATGCGGTCGAGTACGACTATGCGCCGCCCGACCAGCTACAAGTCAGCTTAGAATCGAAAAAGGTTGAAGGGCTTTATCTCGCGGGACAGATCAATGGGACAACTGGCTATGAAGAGGCGGGTGCTCAGGGGCTGTTGGCGGGAGCCAATGCGGCACTTGCTTTGAAAGGCAGGGAGCCGCTGGTGCTGGAACGCGATCGGGCTTACATGGGGGTTTTGGTTGACGACTTGGTGACGTGCGGCGTGGATGAGCCGTACCGGATGTTTACGAGCCGGGCGGAGTACCGCTTGTTGCTGCGGCAAGACAATGCGGATCGACGATTGACCGCCTTGGGTCACAAGTTTGGGCTAGTCGATATCGATCGACTCGAACGCTTGCAGGTCAAACAGGCCGAAATCGAACGGGTGACCAAGCTGCTGGAGTCGGTTCGCCGTGAGGGGACGCTGCTCTCGAAATATCTGAGGCGCCCGGAAATTCAATGGGAGCATATGGTCGAACAGTTGCCCGAGTTAGGGGCTGTCGACCACCAGGTCAGCCAGCAAGTTCTTTTTGACCTGAAGTACGCAGGCTACGTTGCTCGCCAAAGTGTGGAGGTTGATCGTCAGCATCGATTGGCCGAAAAGCGGATACCCACAAGTTTTGATTATGCCCGCCTGCCGCAACTTCGGGCAGAAGCACGCGAGAAGTTTAAGCAGATTCGCCCGGAGAATCTCTCTCAGGCAAGCCGGATCAGCGGGATTACGCCAGCGGATATTGCTCTGTTGATGGTCCATCTGGAAGGGAAGCCTAAAAGTCGAGGGAAGTGACTTTTGGCCGCACGGGTTACAATCCCTGGGCTTTGGGGTGCTCAGAGAAGAACTTCGTGTGGATTTTTGGCGATGCTGGCGAAAAAAGAAGGGGCTGAGTTTGCGAATCGCCCTAAAGCTAGTTTCTAATTGCACTTACGTCAAATCGATCGATATTGACGACTTGGCGAAGCCCGCTATAATTCCCAGAGTTGTCAATTCAGGGAAAATCGGCAGGTATGGAAGAATACCTTCGTCCTAAGAACCCTGCTCGTTTGAGTTGGCAACGCAAGATTTAGGAGTCAACGTATCCAGGTGGTTTAGGGCCCAAACGGTTTTTGGGTTTCGTTGCTTGGAAACATTTTCTCAGACCGAGCAAGGTAACCAGCCAAAGTGGCTGAAACAACTTGCCGAACGTCGACATGCGTGTCCGAATCCCCGGCATGTTTTGTTAGACAAACCATCGGCTAAGGAGAGAGGTGGTTCCCATGAAAACCGTATTTACAACAGGCGAAGCAGCCAAGATCTGCAAAGTGAGCCAACAGACGATTATCCGATGTTTTGACTCCGGTCAGCTCAAGGGATTTCGTGTTCCTGGTAGTCGGTTCCGTCGTATTCCGCGTGAGCAGCTTTTTACGTTCATGCGAGACAACGGGATTCCGACGGATGCGCTTGATAGTGGTCGGCGCAAGATTTTGGTCGGCGACGATGACGAAGATTTGGTAGAATTGATCTGCGATTCGTTGGAACGAGATGGCCGGTTCGACGTTCATAGCGTCAACAATGGCTTTCAAGCCGGTATGCAGATCAAGGAATTTCGTCCTGACGTGGTTGTGCTTGACGTCATGCTTCCGGATATCAATGGCAAAGAAGTTTGCCAGCTTGTCCGTAGCCAGAAGACGATGGACGATATTCGGATTATTTGTATCTCAGGTATGGTTGAGCAGGAAAAAATTCAGGAGCTGTATGACGCCGGCGCAAACGACTTTATGAAGAAGCCGTTTGATGTTGAGGATTTGTCTGGTCGGATTTATCGGCTGCTGGATCTCGAAGCGCTCCCTGCGAAGTAAGAAGCTTTTACGAGTTTTTTGCTTTGTTTTGAGAGGGGCCGTCTTTGCTATTCGCGGTGGCGTGGGCGGCAGCGCTGACGTCTGCTCATAGGGGTGGGGACGAGGTATGGAAACGCTCCGTCAGCAGAAGCTGGACGCGATGAAAGAGCTCGCCTATGGTGCGAGCCACGAAATCAATAATCCTCTTGCGAATATCGCTGCGCGTGCCCAGACTTTGCTGCGCGACGAGGAGCTGCCCGAGCGGCGTCGCGCGCTGGAAGCGATTCGGCAGCAGGCGATGCGTGCGCATGAGATGATCTCCGACTTGATGCTTTTTGCTCGTCCACCGCAGTTGAAGGTCGAGGCATTCGATTTACGTCAGGTGCTCGAAACCGTTGCCGAAGATCTGGCCGAAGAATGCGTCCGCCGAAGTATCCGTCTAACTATTCATTGCCCGACCTCAGCGGTTGAAATCGTAGGCGACCGCCAGCAGCTTTTTGTTGCCGTGAAGGCGCTGATCGACAACGCACTCGAAGCGATTGGGCAGGAAGGCGCGATCGAGGCGACGCTCAACCTGGCCCCCTCTTCTTCAGAGACCTCGACCGTGTGGATCGAAATATCGGACACGGGCCCCGGGATACCGGAAGAAGTCCGGGAGCATATGTTCGACCCATTCTACTCGGGCCGAGAGGCGGGCCGCGGCTTAGGGTTTGGGCTTTCTAAGTGCTGGCGAATTGTGACAGACCATGGCGGAACCGTGGTGGCGGAGAGCGGGCCCGGGGACGGGGACGGGGACGGGGACGGGGACGGGGACGGGGACGGGGCGACGTTTAGGCTCGAGCTACCGGTGGGTGGTCCGCAGGATTGCTGAGTTTTCTTTCAAGCAATTTGTGCGATTGGCATCAGGGGACTATACTGCCTATTTGTTGCAGCTAGGGCTTTCATCGCGTGTCGCAGAGCTACGGTTGCCAGTTGTTTGCATCGGTGATTTTGCACGTAAGGCTTCCGGGGGGGTATTTTCATGGGTCGAAGTATTGAAGCGGTGCGTACTATTAATAGTTTTTTGCGCACACTCCTTTTTGGTGTTCTGGTGATCGGGGCGAGTATCGCTGGCTGGAAGGGCTATGCGATTTACAATGAGCCTCAAATAAAGCTTGCTGAGAAACAGACTGAAGTAGATCAGTTGCAGAAAAAGCTTTCTGCTCGTGAAGAAGAGTTGCTGCAAGTTGCTTCTGATTTGGAGAAAAAATCAGAGCAACTCGATCGGGCTGAAACTTCGATGCGGCTGTTGAAGTTAAATCATCGGATCGCAAGGCTTCGAGTGATTGATCAACAGAAGGCGGCGGACTCGAACCGTGTGACCACGACGATCGAGTTCTACGAGGTCGACGAGGCCGGCTTTGCGATTGATGACCGACGCCGGGAGTTTACGCTCGAAGGAGACCGCGTTTATGTTGAATGTTTGGTCGTAAAATTTGAAGACAAGTATATCGAAGAAGCCGACTTGCAGCGTTCGACGGCGATCTGTTTGTTTCAGCGGATTTTCGGCGAGTACCAAAATCCGGAGGATGGTTTTTTGCTTGACGAGGTGGGTTCGAGTCTAAGCTCGTTTGCGGGCAGTGATAAGGTCTCGGAATTCGAGCAGAGCATCTGGGACGACTTCTGGGAAATCGCTGGCGACCGGAAAAAGGCGGCGGCGATTGGCATTCGTGCGGCGCATGCGGATGCGCCTTCGACGCGAGTTCGCAACGGAGTTACCTATGAGCTTGAGTTGCGTTCGACGGGCGAATTTACTTTGCGTCCTTTGCCCGAGGAAGAGGCAGGCATTCTTGCTGTGGGTAATTTTGACCAGTAAAGGCGGCTAGCGTTTAGGGCCCAGAGATGTCCTTGTTGACTAATTTATTTGGAAAGAACTTTTTTGACAGGATGAACAGGGTTTTCAGGATAAGGGTTTAGAAAGCAAAAGAATAAACACAGAGGCACAGAGAACACCGAGAAAGAAACGATTGGAAAACTCCGTGTTCTCAGTGCCTCCGTGTTTCAATTCCTTTTAATCCGAGTCGCAAATTCCAAACTGCTTGAAGAGTCCCTGATTTTTACCGACGAACAGGATTCGACCGAATGATCCCGTCTATCCTGTTTTATCCTGTCAGAAGAAACCCGCTTTAAGGCAATGGTTCGACAAGGCTCCCAATGATTGCCATCTCGGGGCTTGTGCGTGTCGGGGCAAGAACGTGTCTTAGGCGTTTTGCACTTCCATGTTGGGACGGTAGCAGTTGGATCGGCAATGTTGCTGTGCCTGCCATTGCGGGCCTTGGCGAGTAAGAGATTCAGAAGAGCCGACAAAGATCCAACCGTTGGGCGTCAGAACGCTTGCCAGGCTGTCGAATAGCTTCTTTTGATCTTCTGGCGAAAAATAGATGGCGACGTTTCGACAAAAAATGATATCGAAAGGTCCCAAGCCGGCCATGGAATCGTGCAAGTTGCGTTGTTCAAAGCGGCACATGGAACGAATTTTCTCATTCACCTGCCGGTCTTTGCCTCGATTGACAAAATGTTTCATCAAATGCGAGGAATCCATTCCGCGGCCAATTTCGAGCTCGTTATAAATACCTTGACTAGCGTGTTCGACAGCGGATGGGGAAATGTCGGTTCCTAGGATTTGGATGTCCCAAGACTCAATATCGCTAATCGTATCGGCAAAGGCCATCGCGATGCTATACGGTTCTTGGCCAGTGCTGCATGCCGCAGACCAAACGCGAAACCGCTTTGGGTACATCGAGGTTCCTTTGTCGTCGATTAATTCAGGAATCACTTTATGTCGCAAGGCTTCAAAGGGCGATTCATCACGAAACCAAAGCGTCTCGTTGGTTGTCACGGCATCGATGACCTGCTCTTTTAATCCTGGCACCAGCTCAGCACGAACTTTGCGTGTGAAATCTTTATAATTCTCACAATTTGCTTGTTCGAGTAGGCTGCCTAATCGAGGTTCGATGAGGTAAGACTTGGATTCATCCCAGCAGATTCCGCAAAGGTCACTTACCAAATTGCAGACTGCGTCAATCTCTTCTGAAGTTATCTCGCTCATACAACCATCCCCTGCCCAGTGGTTAATCTTGCAGCAGCCACAAGGCTGCCTGAAATATTTTCTAAAGGAACAACTCGATCGGAAATTCCTGCTTCAAAGACACTTCGCGGCATCCCGTAGACGACACATGATGCTTCGTCTTGGGTGAGGATCATCGCCCCGGCGCGTTTCAAAAGTTTGCAGCCGAGGGTGCCGTCGTCTCCCATGCCGGTTAGAATTGCCCCAACGGCCCGATTGCCATAGCTATGGGCAATCGAGCGGAAGAGATAGTCGACCGAAGGACGGCAGCTTCGTTCTGGGGGATCGTCCGTGATTTGGACAATCGGTCTGCCATTCATTTTTACGACTCGCATCTGGGTGCCGCCAGGAGCAATCAAAACTTGCCCCGCCTCGGGAACCATGCCATTCTCGGCTTCCATCACCTCGATGGCACTCGTACGATTAAGATCGTCTGCCAAACTCTTGGTAAACATCGGCGGCATATGCTGGACAAGTAAAATGGGACACGGGAAATCTTCGGGCAACTGGGGAATTACCTTACTCAGCGCTACCGGCCCCCCGGTAGAGACCCCTATGCCTATAATCTCAGGTTTCAGCCGAGGCTTTGCCGCCCCTTGAAGCGATTGAGGAATCTTCTTCACAGGTACGGACTGCGGGCTCTGACCGCCCGAGGCGCGAGCTGCTGCCCTCTTTCGACTATGCAGTGTGAAGAGGCATGCTTTGATTTTTGGTGCGAGGTCTTGCTTGAGCTGTTCGCGGCTTTCGTCGGGAGATTTCCCGACCGGTTTCAGGACAAAATCGAAGGCCCCGAGCTGCAATGCCGTGTTGGTCGCTTTCGCCCCTTCGGCGGTTAGCGAGCTAATCATAATGGCCGGCACTTTTTGACCTGAATCGGAGAGTTCTCGCAACAGGCCCAAGCCGTCGAGCTCGGGCATTTCTAAGTCGAGGGTGATTAAGTCGGGCTTGAGCGATTGGATTTTTTCGAGCCCAATTCGCCCGTTAGTTGCCGTACCCACCACCTCGACGTCCGGGATTTCGTTCAACACCGAGGTGACGAATTTTCGGTAGAGTGCCGAATCGTCGACGACCAAGGCTCGAATCGTTGAAGTTGCCATTCTGTAGTTCCTTCTATGCGTTGGCTCTTGAAGCCTGTCCGCAGTTACTCTTATGTGGATTCAATGCTGTCTTCTAAGTGGAAAGCAGGGAGAGGGGCTTGAATTGCCCCTCTCCCCTTATTGCTAACCACGGTTTGCTTTCGTCGAATCAGATCTGGAATTTTCCGACAAGGCTTTGCAACTCTTCAGCCAAGTTGGAAAGCACGTTGCCCGACTCCTGGGTCTGGGAAGCTGCCTTCGCGGTTTGTTTGGCAGCCTGATCGACCTCGGTGATACTTCGGGTAATTTCTTGACTCGCAGTGGCCGACTCGGTCACTCCGGCCGAGACGGTCGATGCGGCACTGGAAGTCTGCGTGACGCTCTTGGCGATTTCCTTGGTGGTGATGCTTTGCTCCTCGACTGCCGAAGCGATGGTTTTCGAAACGTCGCTCACTTGGGAAATGACTTCGCTAATTTCGCCGATCGAAACAACGACTTCCTGCGTCGAACTTTGGATACCTTCGATTCGGTTGCGGATATCTTCGGTGGCGTCGGCGGTTTGCTTGGCCAATTCCTTGACTTCGGTTGCAACAACCGCAAATCCCTTGCCGGCGTCTCCGGCACGGGCAGCTTCGATGGTTGCGTTGAGAGCCAACAGGTTCGTTTGCTCGGCAATGTCTTGAATCACTTCGATGACTTTGCCAATTTCATCAGCCGCACTTCCGAGTTGACCAATTTGTTGGTTGCTCGACTCGGCAAGACCTGCCGCATTGTTGGCGACGCTAGAAGCCTGTTCGGCATTCTTGGCGATTTCTGCGATACTGGCAGTCATCTGTTCTACGGCTGCCGCGACGGTTTTGACGTTGGTCGTCATCTCTTCGCTGGAAGCGGCCATGTTGTTCATATTGATGGACATTTCCTCAGCAGCCGACGAGACCGTAGCCGACTGGTTGGTTGTCTCGCTGGCCCCGTTGGCCAGTTGAGTTGCGGTGGCCGAGAGTTCGGTCGAAGTGCTGTTAAGCGTTTCGGCATTCTGAGCCACTCCGCCAATCACCTCTCGAAGATTTGCGAACATGGCGTTCACTGCCTTGGCGATCTCGGAAAAAGTTTCGTAGGTTGGTAGAGTATCTTCATCGGCTTCAGCAACTTGGTAGGCCTGTGTCAGGTCGCCAGCGGCAGCAAGGTTGAGAACTCGTGAAACATTCTCGACTTCTTGAGCTTGATACTCTGCTACCTTCTGATCGCGAGCTATTTGCTTTCGCTCGGCAGTCACGTCCTTCCATTCGAGTGCGTTGCCAACGTACTCGTCGGCATCGTTGTACTGGGCAGAAACTGACAACGCGAAGGTTACTGGGCCAACTTGGATGTCGGTCTGATATGGCAGATTGTTTGGATCGGCCAGAAGCTTTCGCTGGTGAGATGGATCTTTGTGGAACATGTCGATGCACGCACCCATGACTTTGGTGGGATCGAAAGAGGGCCAGACCTCTCGGAATATGCTTGCGTACTTATTTAGCATTGCGACCGTGGTCTCGTTGGCATAGGTGATGATAAAGTCACGATCGATCATCATGACCGCACCCTCGGACTGGTCAATAAATTGCCGTAGCATGAATCCAGCTTTTCGTTTTTCTACTAGGTCGGTCACGTCGCTTGCGTACTTGACCACCTTAAAGAGCTCACCATCGGTGCCGGGAATAGGATTATAAGAGGCTTGAATCCAAACCTCTTTCCCGTCCTTAGCAAAACGCAAAAACTCGCCGGCAGCAGATTCTCCGCGATTAAGTTTCTGCCAGAAGGCAGCATACTCGGGGCTGCTAATGTACTCGGCGTCGCAGAAAATACGATGATGCTTGCCTTGGATTTCTTCGAGGGTGTATCCTAGTGTACTTAGGAAATTTTCATTGGCGGTAATAATTGTGCCGTCCAGCTCAAACTCGATCACGGCTTGTACTTGACTGATCGCCTCGAGTTGGTTTTGCAATTCGACGCTTGCTTTGCTGGGAGACCGCTTGGTGGTAGTTGCTCGCTTCTTACGAGAGACGGGTGCTTTTTTACCTTTGGAAGAACTTGCAGATGCCATTTTGAAATCTCCTTCGAGCAGTGGTTGAGCTTAATTGATATTTTGGTAATTTGATGAACGTATAACGATCGCACGACTAAGGTGCGCTGGATTTTCCGGCTAATACGGCTTCGACATCGAGGGTAATTAGCAATTCTTTCTCTAGTTTGAACACGCCTTTGAACAGACTTCCGTCGACTCCCTCGATATTAGTAGGTGGTTGACTAATTTCGCTGCTATTCAAGGTGAGTATGTCGGAAATCCGATCGACCAAAAATCCGATCGACTCGCCTTGAGAATGCACAATTAAATTTCGACTCTGCCGGGTCACCTCGGCACTTGGAAATCCCAGGATGCTTCGGAGGTCGATCACGGTCGCGACGTCGCCACGCAGGTTGATGACTCCACGTACATGCGTGGAGGAATGCGGGACATCGGTGACGGCCAGCTGCCGATTGATCTCTTGGACTTGTCGAATATCGATGCCGAGCAGCATGTCGCCTACGTAGAACGTGGCTAATTGCAGTTCTTCTGCTTCGACATCTTGTTCGTCTAGCTGTGCGGTGGCCATGACTTGTAAACTCCGAGCTATTTAGTTTGTTTGAAGTACGGGGGTGTTATTTCCGGTTTTCGATCCAGCAAAGTTCTGTAGCGAATTGATCAATTTGTCGCGATCCATTTTAATTTGGTAGTCATCAATGCCGACTTCGATACCTCGCTGAATATCCGCAGAACCAGCGAGAGACGTAAGAGCAATCACGGGTAAATGGCTCCACTGCGATTCTTTGATCCGGCCAGCAAATTCGAAACCGTCCATGTTCGGCATTTCAATATCGGTGACGACAATGTCGAAATCATGCTCTCCGCTTTGAAGGGTTTCCCAGGCGATAAGGCCATCTTCGCAGCCGACGACCCGATAACCGCGTTCGGTAATCATAGAAGTCACTTGTTTGCGAAAAAATGCAGAATCTTCTGCGAGGAGCACAAGAGGTGGTTGCTCGTCTTCTTCGACGACGAGCACTTCTTCGTCATCACGCCACTCGGGATGTGCAATGTCGGCAAGCTCAAAGAGATCGACAAAGCGAGTGGTTTTTTCGTTGAGCACCAAGGAGCCGAGGATTCCGCGTTCGCGGAAAGTCACGGTATCGAAGTTCATGATCACGTCTTGAATATCCTTCAGGCATGGTGCCAGGAGGCCGACTTCTTTGCCAGCAACTTCGAAGACGATGGCGTAAAGTCGTTCTTTGGAGTCGGCTGTTTTAGCGGTAATGCAGTTTTCGAGTCGCAGAAGAGACATCGTAGAATTTCGATATTGCAGCACCTCTTGCCCGCCCACGCTGTCGATTTGGTCGGCACGTATTCGATCGATTCGCGAGATGACATCCATGGAGACGGCAAAATGCTCTTCTGCATGGTTGCTGAAGAGGAGCATCTGTTGCGATTCTTCTTGGCTGGCTGTGGAGTTCTCTTTCTCTTTGTTCAATTCTTCGTTGCTTGGGATTTTTTCGTGCGCTGCAATTCCCGCGACGTCGAGGATTAGGGCGACGTGGCCATCGCCCAGGATGGTTGCACCGGAGAGGCAAGGGCAATCTTGGATATGCCGCCCAAGTGGTTTGACCACAATTTCTTCGGAGTCGTGAAGCGCGTCGACGATGACGCCAAAACGTTGCTGTCCTGTTTCGACGACAATGATGTTTGTTGCTTTATAGGTATTGTGGTCTGTTTTTTCTGTTTTCTTTTCCTCGCTGCTCTTGGGGGAAACCATTTCGAGGGCCTCCTCCAAGCGAATAAGCGGAAGCAGATCTCCTCGCAAGCGAAGCACCTCGGCATCTTTGATTCGTCCGACCCGAGTTTCTATCTCTCTTGGGCGTAATCGCACTAGTTCTGCAATGTTGACCTGAGGGATCGCAAAACGGTCGTCCTTTGTTTGGACGATCAACGAAGGGATAATGGCGAGCGTTAAAGGCAAGGTAATGACGATGTTTGTTCCTTCGCCTACAACCGACTCGACATCAACGGTTCCTCCGAGCTTCGCGATATTGGTTCGCACGACATCCATTCCGACGCCACGACCGCTGACGTCGGTCACCTTGGCAGCCATCGAGAAGCCTGGATGGAAAATGAGTCGAACCGCTTCGCGGTCGCTCATTTGCTCAGCCTTCTCAGCCGTGAGAATTCCCTTAGAAACGGCTTTTTCTTTGAGTTTATTCGGGTCGATTCCCGCCCCGTCATCTTCGATTTCGATACGAACCTTACCGGCTTGGTAGCAAGCCCGCAGATTCATGGAGCCTTCGATCGGCTTGCCCGCTAACTTGCGGTCGGCAGGCGATTCGACGCCATGGTCGATTGAATTCCGAACGAGATGAGTAAGCGGATCGCTGATGGCTTCGATGATGGTTTTGTCGACCTCGACCTCTTTCCCTTCGATCTTTAGGTCACACTGTTTTTCGAGTTTGCTGCTTAGGTCGCGTACGATGCGTGGAAACTTGCCGAAAACGGAACCGATTTGCTGCATACGTGTCTGCATGATCGACTCTTGCACTTCGCTCGTCACTTGGTCGAGGCGCGAAGCAATGGTATCTAATGCCCCTTTTTCGTCGGAGGCAACGGCCTGCATCAACTGGTTGCGGCTTAGCACCAACTCGCCGGCAAGATTCATGAGCTTGTCGAGTACGCCGATCGAAACGCGAATGCTCGCTTCGGGACCAACCTGCTTCTTGTCGCTTTTTTCTTTTGCTTTTTTCACAGGAGCTGGCTTTACGGGAGCCTGTGCAACTTTTGGCTCAGCTGTTACCTCGGCCTTTGGCTCGGCTTCTTGTTTAGGCTCGGGTTGTGCCGCTTCTTTTTTTGCTTTGGTCTCAACGAGCTTGGCCGCGATTGCTTCTTCAATTTGTCGGTCGAGTTCTTCGTCTTCCGAGAGCTCAGGCTCTGCTTGCGCGACGGGTGTTGGCTCAGGTGTTGGTTCCGCCGGGGCTTCTGTGTTTTCTTGGGCGATTTTTTCCAACTCTGCGACGAACTCGCTCACGTCGGCTTCATTTGAGTTTTGAATATCGTTAATCAACCCTTGCAGCCGGTCGGCAGCTCGGAGCATGACGTCGATCATCCCCGAGTTCGGAACCAACTCGTGGTTTCGCATCATGTTGAGGATGTTCTCAAGGTTGTGAGCCAATTCTCCAATTATGGTCATGCCGAGAAAACCGGCTGCTCCTTTGATCGAATGGATGCCTCGAAAAACTTCGTTGACAAGATCGACATCGATATCTGCGCCCGACTCCTCGATCGAAAGGAGTTGGTTTTCGATGTCGCCCATGTGTTCGTTGGCTTCAACGATAAAATCGTTCAGCAATTCATCATCCATTACAAATACCCTTCTGTTTTTCAGCACGAATAGCAGTATTCGGTTGTCTATTTCCGCAGAACATGCCTTGAATAATCAAGGCGCGTCGCGGAGATCTAGGAGTTACACGAACAAACGTAGGTCACACCTTTGAGGGAACTGACATAGAGCTACTTAAACCGTCAGAATTTTGGATTTTTTCAAGGGAAAACGAATTCCAACTTTGCTTGCTCAAGCCGTTGGGGTGTTTTGGGAAATTCCCGCCTGGAAAACTGTGCCGATTATCCTGTTTCGAGAGAATATGACGGTTACCGAACGGCCAACAGCTAAAGAGGACACGCATGTCTGTTAAAGAGATCGGCCTCTCTTCGTAAGTCTCGATTTGCGGGCGGTACTGGTCGAATCTAATAAAACGGCCCAAATGTTTGTGCGGCGAATAGGCACGACAAGTAAATGTGGGCAATTTGCAATATCAGACTTGTTAAGAAAGAACGGATTCAATCATGATTGGAAACAAAGGGCGCCTGGCTCTCTTAGCGTTATGCGTAACGCTGACACCGCTAGCGTGTTTAAGGGCAGAAGAAATCGACTCGGATGAAGCTCTGCTGAGTTACTTGGACGAGCAGATTGAGACACTTGAAAGCCCGACTCTGAGCGAAGGCGATATTCAATTCGCTTTAGAAGTAGATCCTGCAAGCTGCAATTTGCCGAAATCGAATGGTAGTTGCTCTCAATGCAAGAAGAAAAAAAAGAAGAAGAAGGCCAGCCCGGGTGCCAAAAGCCATAAGCCGCTATTTTACGACAACGACTTTAGCTATTTGAACGACCCTAGCTTTCGAGGCCACTACCTGGGCGATTCCTTGAAACTCAACCCGGTAGGAGCTCGTGGAAAGTGGGGGACGATGGACGTGGGCGGACAGTTACGTGTTCGATACCATCATGAGCTAGGCATGGGGCAAGACCTAGCCGGGGCAGGAACACGACGATTCGAGGATACGGAACAGAATTTCGTGCTTACCCGCTTGCGACTTTTTAACAACTGGCAGGTAAACGACTCGCTGCGAATTTATGCAGAGGGAATTTTCGCCGATGCCTCAGACGACGGAGGAACTTACCGGCCTCGAGGAATCGACCGGAACTATGGCGATTTTCTGAATCTGTTTGCCGATTTGAAATTAACCGACAGTCTTACGCTTCGCGTTGGGCGGCAGGAGTTACTGTTTGGTGCTGAGCGTGTGGTATCCCCTCTCGATTGGGCGAATACCCGACGGACGTTTGAAGGTGCTCGGGTGATGTGGAAAGAGGGAGACTGGAATGTCGATTCGTTCTACACGCATTTTGTCCCAGTGGACCCTAACGATATCGATGAGGCCGATTACAACCAAGCCTTCTATGGGACGCATGTGACCTATAGCGGATGGGAAAATGCGGGCATGGACGTCTATTATCTTGGATATGACAACAATAATGCATTACCGGGAGCTCCGAGATCTGATTTTTCGATCCACACACTTGGCCTGCGTCTGAATGGCTCGGTCGACAACTGGTTGTGGGAATTTGAAGGCGGTCCGCAGTTTGGTCGACAGAGTGGACTCGGACTTGCTCACGAAGCCACGTTCGCTACCGCTGGTATCGGGCGAAAATTAAGCAACAACTCTTGGAAGCCGACGCTATGGTTCTACTACGACTATGCGTCGGGCAACAATGAGGGAGGCGATTTCAATCGGTTCAATCAGTTGTTCCCATTGGCCCATAAGTACTTTGGGTTTATCGATGCGGTACAACGATCGAACGTCGAAGCACCAAACTTGTTGCTGACCATGTCGCCAACGAAGCGGGTGCAGCTGCTGGTGTGGTACTGGCACTTTATGGCCAATCAAGAGAACGACATCGTCCCAAGCATCGGTGGCCAACCAACCCAGTCGCTAAACAGCAAGGACTTGGGCGACGAACTGGATCTGATTTGCAAGATACGCCTGGGAGCACGTTCTAACTGTCTGATCGGTTACTCTCACTTCTGGCGTGGATCTAAGCTTACCGGCCCCGAGGATGCTGATTTCACTTACATCCAGTGGACTAGCAACTTTTAGAAGAGTGTAGCAATTTCTTGCGAAAGACCCGGGGATTACAATCCCCGGGCTTTCGGAAGGACTCGGACGGTTGCCAGATGCCCGGCTCAGCTACTGAAGCAGATCTTCGCCGTAGCCGGGGGGGAACGGGTTGTCGTAGTCTTGGCTGGGGTTATTTGGCGGAGAAGGTCTTTTTTTCTTCCCTAAGTCTTCGAGGTTGGTTGTCTCCTCTGTTTTGAATTCGTTAACCCAGTAGTCGATTTCGGCTGCGTTCTGGTTACCGACGGGTTTCTCGGGTAGTTGCTGACTTTGGTTGTCGCGGCGCTGATCGCGTTGCTTCACGAGGTTGTTAAACCAAGGTTCGCTGTCGGTGAACTTGGCACGGCGGCGGCGGGCGGCGCGTTGGATGCGATGGTCGCTTGAGACGACCAGCAAGCGGCGCGGGGAATCGTGCTGTTGGATCAATTCTTCGATCAGCGTGTCGGCGTCGGGGTAATCGGCTGCGTAACGGACGAGCATCTCGTCGTGGTTTAAGGTGTGGGGCAGCCCAGGAGGTGCATCGTTCGCATCGAAAACGATCGTGGTTTGCTTTCGCTCGTCCTCTGGAATCGAAGCGGCCAGGAATCTCAAGAACGCTTCTCGCGAGCGTTGAAAACCGCCGGGACCGGTTCCTTTGCCAAAGATGGCCGTGACGTGCAGTAGATTGTAGCCGTCGATGAGGAGAGACATTGTGGATGGTTGATGTGGGATGTTTGATTTTTGATGTAAAAAAAGGAAAATTGAAAACAAGAGCAACCACGAATGTTACGAATACCACGAATCCTGGGGGGATTCAAATGGTCTTCTACAAGAATTTTTCCTCCAAGGGAACCTCCCTAGCAGGTCGCTTTCCTGCTTGTTTATTCGTGGTATTCGTCTAATTCGTGGTTCCCCTTTTTTCAGTTTGAGTTAAGGAGAACCGAACGCAGACGGCCGTGGATTAAGCATGGGCTATTTCTTCGTGATAGTAACGTGAGATTTGGTGGTCGACGCCGAAGATGGTGGCAAGCAGCGCGGCGCGAATCCACATGCCGTTGCGTGCCTGGCGAAAGTACATTGCTCGTGGGTCGTCGTCGATCTCCGGCGGGATTTCCCCAAAATGTTGGTCGCGGGGGAAGGGATGTAAGATCGGCGCGTAGGGTTTCATTCGCGAGACCAAATCGTGACTTAGCTTGTAGCGGGAAAGGTCGAGCTGGGCGAAGTGCTGCTCGTCGGAGGGGTTGTTGTGTTCTTTCTGGATCCTTGTCATGTAAAGGGCATCGAGTTTCTGGATGACGGGGATGCCATCGATGGGCTCTTCAAAGGAATCGACTTCAAACATTCGCACGCCACGGTCGATGAGCCGGCGGCGGAGATCGTCTTTCAGTGCGAGGGTTGGATCGTCGGGGGCGATGAAGATGATGGTCGCGTTCGAGTAGTTGGTTAGTAAGCTCACCAGTGAGCGGACGGTGCGACCCCGGCCAATGTCTCCGCAAAATCCGTAGACTTTGTGAGACAATCCGCGAGTGAGGTCGGGGTGGTCTTTTCTTAGTTCCTCGAATCTTGAGGAGACGGGGGAATCTTTGGGGTCGGAAAATTGGAAGGTGCGCTGAAGTGTGTAGATATCGAGCAAGGCTTGGGTTGGGTGCTCATCGGCCCCGGAGCCGGCGTTGATGATTGGTACGCTGCGGTTGCCGGTTTCGTCGAGGTCGTTCATCAAGTAAGCACACGATTCGGCCAGACTCGCCAGTTTGCTTCGCATGATGATGAGATCAAAATAGCTGCTGAACATCCGGATCGAATCGAAACGGGTTTCGCCCTTGGTTTCGGACGAGGTGGTTGGGTCGCGTACTTCGTTGCAGGTGATGCCAAGGATTTGGCAGGCGGACATGAAGGAGAGAAAAGTGCGGGTCGACGGCTGCGTGAAATAGAGCATCGCCCGCTTGTGGTGAAGTAGCTTGATAAGGAAATCTTGCCCTTCCCGTATTTTTGAGAGGACTCGGATTTTGTCGGCGGTTCCTCCGAGCTCTTCGAGCATGTCGGCGTTGAATTGGCCGCTAAAGATCACGTGGCGAAGGCGTTCGTCGCGCTGAAGCTCAGGAATTTTAATGCGGACAGGGCGATCGATCCGCGACTTGTAATGAAGCAGGTCGAGTTCATCCTGAGTTGGCGATTGGTCGGCTGCCGGGTGGCTCGACATGGGTTGGTTCCTGGAAACAAGATTCGTAAACGCGCGACCTTTAGTACACTCCAGAAGCCCATGAATTGCAATCCATGGGCTTCTTGTTCTCTAGCGGTTATCGCATACCGGGGAAACGCGCGTCAAGCTGGTGAGGGGTTTTGGTCGCGTGTAAAAACGGGCTGATCGTCGGTTGAGAGGTCGCAGTTGTAGCGGTAGCCGCCGGAGCGAAACTTGCGAATGCCAGCGACATCGGTGATCTGCTTGCTTATGAGATGACGTACCATCATGCCGCGTGCTTTTTTGGCAAAGAAGCTGACGACACGGTATTGTCCTCGGCTGAGGTCTTTGAAGACCGGTGTCACGAGCCGGCAGGAAAGGCTTGCGGTTTGGGCGGCTTTGAAATACTCGTTCGAGGCCAGGTTGATTAGGAGATCGTCGTCCTGCTGGTCCAAGGCTTTCTCAAGATTCCGAACGATTCGATCGCCCCAGAAGTTGTAGAGGTTTTTTCCATGTTTGCCGGCGAGTTTGCAGCTCATTTCGAGTCGGTAGGGCTGTATCAGGTCGAGCGGACGCAAGATGCCGTAGAGGCCCGAGAGGATGCGCAGGTGTTGCTGGGCGAAATCGAAATCGTCGGCACTGAAGGCATCGGCATTCATCCCCTGATAAACATCGCCTCGGAACGCGAGCAGGGCTTGCTTGGCCGTGGCTGGGTTGTACTTGGCTTTCCAACCGTGGACGTAACCGTGGACCTCGGCTGCGAGCTTGTCGCTGAGGTTCATAAGCGTAGCCAATTGTTTGGGCGACCGTTCTTTTAGCAGGGCGATGAGCTGTTTTGATTGTGAGAGGAACGGGGGCTTGGTGGACTCGTCAACGAGGGACTGTGGCTGGAAGTCGAGAGTTTTTGCGGGGGAGATGAGGATTAGCATAATTTTTTTTTGGAATGAAAGTTTTGGAACCGCTGATGGCTAATTTGCGCTAATCAATCGTGAACGCTGCCGGTTTGTTCCATCGTAACCATTCACGGGAAAGGCCTTGAAACACAGAGGCACGGAGAGCACGGAGTTTTTCAATCGTTTTCCTGACGGTTTTTACCGAAAATGGATAAACGAGTGCTTTTTCATGGATAAAATCGAGGTTCAAGACATTAGGGCAACTTGCTGCCAAATAAGTAACACTTCAGCCGAAAGCAGTCTATTAGCCACAGATGAACACGGATAAACACAGATAAAGAAAGTATTTTTCAGTGCTTTTGATTGTTGAAAGAGACAGACGAAAAATTCGGATCTCTTCAACAAAATCCGTGTTCATCTGTGTCCATCTGTGGCTTTTTTCGTGTGTCCTTGGTGGTAAAGTCTTTTGATTTGCTTCAGATGGCTGAAGTGTTACCCAAATAACTTCGAGTGTCTCGCATCTCAATTCTAAGCGTTGCCACAGGGCCCGTTTCTTTCTCGGTGCCCTCTGTGCCTCCGTGTTTCTTCTTTTCTTTTTTGTCCTGTGAACGGTTACGTTCCATCAGCGTTTATTAGCGTCCATCAGGGGTTACCCTTTTTACTCGGAAACACGCCAGCGCATTTGGAAGAGCCACATCATACTAAGCAAAAGGGCCGTGTTGTAGACGACTGAAAAGCCCAGGTAGCCCCAGAAAATGGAAACCATGGTTGCTGCGGCAGGTGATGCGTCGGGGATGGTCAGAGGCAGATTGAAGACGGCGGCAAATGGGCTGCTGAACTCGGCCAGGTGGACGATTTGAATGGCGCTACTGTCTGGCAAGAAACTGCTGACGAATAAATTTGCGGCGACGGGGCCAAGGAACAGTGTGAGGATGATTAAGTAAGTCGCCATCAAGCTGGTTTCGCTCTTACGAAACAGGGTCGAACAGAACAATGCGGTCATGGCGGTGGTCACACAAGTGACTGCGAAAACAAGAAAATAGCCGGCCATGGTTGGCAAATTGTGCCAGTAGTCGAGCGGCATGATACAGGCCAGCACCACGGGCCACATGAGGAAAGACGTCAACACGCTGGAAACGCGAAGGCCGGAGAAAAGTTTGCCCCAGAGCATTTGCCAGGGCGTGATGAGGGTGTTGAGCAACAGGTCGAGCGTTTGACGTTCGCGTTCGCTGGTGACGCTGCCGGCTGAGAAAACGGGGCCTACTAGCATATTGAAAAGTAAAACGTAGGCGATGTACCAGCTAGCCTTTTGCTGGTCGATGTACAGACAATAGGCCATGACCGGCAAGGCGATGAGCATACTGATTTGAATCACCAGCCGAAGCATGAGGGTGCCCTGGCTGAATATTTCGCTTCGGATTTCTTTGTCGTAGATTGGGTTGGCGTTGTCGGGAAGAAAAGTAGTTCGCTTGGGCGGAGCGAAGAGGCGATCGGGAAACTCCTCGCGACTGATGTAAAGGCCGACGGCTTCTGCGGCTTCGGTTTCGAGGTCGATCACCTGCTTGCCTTCGCTGCCGAGATCGGGCGACTGAAGAAGCCGCTTGCAAGTATCGGCCCAAAGCAATGCTCCGATCGATCCGCAAACAATCGGCACCAGGATGAAAACCACGAGAAGTCGTGCCTCGCCAAGCTGCTGGAGAGCTTGCCAAATCAAAACTCCGGCCATTGCGAGCGGCAAGATCAATAGATAGGAAACGGCCAGCGAGGCCGAGGTACGGGAGAAAAAGCTACTGCACCAGAGGCTGACCATGCCAAAAAGGGAGACCGAAGAAATCATGGCGAAATAGGCCGCGAAGACTTCAAAGGGGTGGGCCCCACCTAACGGCAGGCAAAGCATGACGATGGGTAGCGAGCAGATCATCAGCTCGGCAAGAGGAATCAGGGCTGCGGCTAGTTTCCCCAAGACGATTGCGCCCGGCTTGACGGGGCTCGCCATGAGCATTTCAAAGCTCTTGCGTTCTTTCTCGCCTGTGATTGCATTGGCAGCGAAGCTCGGCGCCATGAGCGACATCAGCAGATACTGCCCGAGGAAAAAAAGGTTGACCATCGCCTTGGCTTCTTCGGAGCTCCCCATATCGACCCGCTGTTCCGCCGGCCAAGCGGCATAGACGAGCAGGCCCAAGAATCCTACGTAGGCAGCAAGCAGCACAAACCCGCGAGTCATTCGCAGGTTGGTGATAAGTTCGCGCTGGAGGACTGGGTTTTCGAGAAAATACATTCGCTCGCCAAAAAATTTGAAACACAGAGGCACGGAGGAAACAGAGCTCTTTTTTCTGTAGCCTTCTTCGTGTCCTCCGTGCCTCCGTGTTTCTATGTTTTATTATCAGTATCCATTCACAATCCGGTGGAGCCCATCAACTAGTTTTTCTTCATGGAAATTCATGAGCAGGCCGAATCGCAAACCCATCATCCGTAAGTGTGACAATGTCTGGGCTTTATCTACCGGGTGTATCGCACTCTTGGCCTTTAATTCTACAACCACCTGACCGTTCACTACCAAATCGGCTCGAAAGCCACATTCGAGTTTGACTTCGTCGTAAACTATTGGAATTGCCCGCTCCTGCTCGACTGCAAAGCCCCGTTTCTTTAGCTCGTATGCTAAGCAGACGCGATAGGCAGACTCAAGTAAGCCCGGGCCAAGCCGTCTATGCACTTCGATCGCGGCTCCAATAATCTCTTGGGTCAGTTCGTTAATGTCCATGCTCGCCTTCCTGAAGCACAGAATTTACGTCACTAAAGTTTCCTCGGTGTCCTCCGTGTTTCCATTCCTTTCTTCCCGGCTGCAAAAAAAAACTCAATACTCCCGTGGCCTCACTTTCCCGAGGACGCGGCTTGGCAGGCCTTGCAGGCGCAAAAAGCCTTCGGCGTCGGTTTGGTCGTAGTTGCCTCCGCCTTCCATGCTTGCGACTTCGGCGTCGTAGAGGCTGTTGGGGCTGGTTCTGCCGTGGATCATGACGTTGCCTTTGTAGAGGCCGAGGGTGACGTCGCCTGTGACGGGTTTTTGGGTTTCTTGGATGAAGGCGAGGAGAGCGTCGAACTTGGGGACAAACCAGAAACCGTAGTAGACCATTTCGGCGACTTCCGGAGACAGGCGATCGCGAAGGTGAACGAGGTCGCGGTCGAGCGTGAGCTGTTCTAGTGCAAGGTGGGCCGCATAGAGGGCCGTGATGCCAGGGGCTTCGTAAACGCCACGGCTTTTCATGCCGACGAAACGATTTTCGACAATGTCGATGCGACCAACGCCGTTGCGACCGGCGATTGCATTCATGCCTTCGACCATTTCGAGCGGGCTCTTCTTTTCGCCATTGATCGCAACGGGGACACCGCTTTCGAAGGAGACGGTAACTTCTTCGATTGCGTCAGGAGCCTCTTGGGGCGAAACGGTCATCCCGAAATCGACCATCGAAACGCCGTTGGTGTTGGGGTCTTCGAGCTCGCCGGCTTCGTAGCTGATGTGTAAACAGTTTTCGTCGGAGCTGTAGGGTTTTGCGATCGAGGCTTTGACGGGGATTTTCTTGGCGTCGCAGTAGTCGATCATCTCGGTTCGACCGGGGAACAGATTGCGAAATTCTTTGATGCGCCAAGGGGCAATCATTTTGACGTTCGGGTCGAGGGCTTCGGCCGCGAGTTGGAATCGGCACTGGTCGTTGCCTTTGCCGGTGGCGCCATGCGCGTAGGCCACGGCCCCGACTTCACGGGCGACCTGCAAGCAAACCTTCGAGATGAGAGGACGAGCGATCGAGGTACCGAGCAAATAGATACCCTCGTACTTGGCTTGCCACTGGAGGACGGGAAACGCATATTCTCGGCAAAGTTCTTCGCGGGCGTCGATTAGCCTGGAGGAAACGGCACCGTGGTCGCGGGCCTTTTGCAGGATGGCTTCGCGGTCTTCGCAAGGTTGGCCTAGGTCAACATAGACGGCGTGGACGTCGTAGCCTTCGTCCTGAAGCCAACCGAGAATTACCGAGGTATCAAGTCCGCCAGAGTAAGCCAAAACGCAACTGGGCATGGTTTTTATCCGTTTAATCTGTTTGAAATAATGGAGGGAAAGTGCCGGCAAAGGGCCGGACACGAACCGACTATTGTGGTTCGCCAGCCACTTGATGGCAAGCGGGGAGCTCGCCCTCAAAAATTGGGTTCATCCGACTAAAGCGTACATGGCTTACAAAAAGGTGGACATGCTGTTCCAGTAAGAAGTGATTGAACGACTTCTTCCAGGAAGGTATCAGCATGTCCAC
>JAJRSE010000104.1 GCA_024278955.1 Planctomycetota bacterium
AAAGTCAGAAACAAAGGCCAATAAATCTAGCCACAGAGATCAGAGAGAACACCGAGTGCTAGAAACAAAGGTTTCTCTGAGTGCTCTGTGATCTCTGTGGCAAATTTTTTTCTTCTTTTCGCAACTTTGCAATCGTCCTGGGTCAGTCAGGCCTTGAGCCAATCGGGAGGTTTTCCTATAAGATGGGACCTGCTTTTTTCCGGGGTTTCACCCACCATCGTCCGTTTGCAGTTGAGTGGTACCACGTACCAGCGAGGAATTTACCATGGTTCGGCTAATCTTGCCGGCTCTGATAGGGACACTTGTAATCGGAGTTGGTCAAACACGAGCACAAGAATTTCCCTACGTTGCGTTTGTAACAGAAGCCGACGCCTACGTCCGCAGCGGGCCTAGCCAGAAATACTACCCCACACAACAGTTGCCCCAAGGGTTTGCTGTCGAAGTCTACCGACACGACGGCGAAGGTTGGTGCGCTGTTCGACCTCCGGCCGGAAGCTTTTCCTGGGTCGCTGCCCATCAAGTGCGTCTCACCAACCAAGCCATTGCCGAAGTAGCAACCGAGGGAGTGGTCACGCGCATCGGAAGCACTCTCTCGCCAACTCGAAGTACGGTCCAAGTTCTATTGCCAAAAGGCGAGCGTGTCGAAGTCTTGCCGAACGCGCCAACCGACAAGCCGGGGTGGCTGAGAATCACGGCCCCAGCAGGCGAGTTCCGATGGATTGCCGCAAAATATTTGTCGCTAGAGCCGCCAGTCGAAGTTGCTCCCCCCCTGCCCTCAGGGCTCGGATGGGAAAATCCAGCCAACGCGAACAGGATCGAAGGAACGACTACGGTACAAGCTCCAAACGCATTCGGTCACCTCCGTAAAACTAAGGGGCTACCAGCAGCCAATATGGCCATGCAACAACCACAGAAAGAGGCGACCGGCAGCTTACCGTTCGGAACGTCCAACCATAGAACCTCGACAAACTTTGCTTCCGAATCAATAGACGTCGTGGCTGGTTCGCCAGCGGAGGTGCAAATGGCTCGGTTTCCGACTCAAGATAACGTCATATCGACATCGACGTTATTTGATCAGTCGTTGCCCGTAAAACAAGTTTCTGGTCAAACGGAAGCAACCTTGCTCCCGAACGGTTTGCCTTCTTCCACACAGTTTACTTCTGACGGATTGTCTGCTTTCGACAGATCGCTAGCCGAGCGGCTCGAAGAGTTGAAGCTCCGATTATCACAAACCGTGACCCAGCCTCAGCAGGAATGGCACTTTGAACAACTTCGGTTCGAGGCGAATAACTTGTTGGAAAAATCAGAATCCCCTGAGGTTCGTTCTCAAGTGCGAAACCTCCTCGACCGGGTAACGCGATTTGAAAAGGTGCGCCTAGGTTACGAAAAAATCGCCAATGAAAGCGCCGTCTTGAAAGCGTTTGAAGAGCAACCCAAACCACTCGAACAACCCGAGATAGCAAAGCAAACGAAGCCCGAAGATCTGACGGGCATGTCTTCTAAGATTCGCCAAATGGCGAGACAAGACCTAAAATCTCCGGTCCAAAAAGTGAGCCCTGATACTCCCACGTACGACGCGGTTGGGCTTCTGAAGCCTGTCAGTTCGAAGCGAGCCTCGGCCCCACAGTATGCTTTGGTCGACGAGCAGGGAGAAGTTGTTTCCTTTATCACGCCCACGCCTGACCTCAACCTCAAGCCCTACCTTGGGCGGCAAATTGGAGTACGCGGCAAACGAGGGTACATGTCAGAGTACCGACGAGCCCACGTAACCGCGGCACAAGTCTCGCCAATCAAAGAACGCATTCGTCGGTAGCCGTAGAAGGAAGAGCTTTATCGGACCTGACGCATAATCTTCGAGGCCAGTTCCGAGACACGATTATCTTGATCTTCGACGGCCAGTTCACGAGCGAGCTGAAACAACTTCGGGTCGTTCGTTGTGGCCAGAGCCGTGAGTGCTTGTAGTCGGATATCGGCTTCGTTGTCTTTGAGCAACCAGCGCAACCAACGACGGGCATTATCGGCTGGCAGGTGGGAGAGCGTTTCGATCAGCCGGTTACGATCTTCGACTCGGGGCGAAACCATCAAATGGGCTAGTGGGAATTCCGAGTTTGCGAATCCTCTTTCACGAAGCACAATGCGGATTGAACCGGCTTCGTATCGATCCGCCTCAACGAGCTGAGCGAGGAGAGATTCGGTAGGAAGCGTCCGTAAGGTTTTCTGCCGCTCTACCATTTCACTCGGAGTAGGAACAATGACCACCTCGGCGGCTTCTTCGAGGGGCCGGTGAAACTCAGGAAGGAGAGGAGCCGCAAGCCGATTTTCAACCGCGGCTAAAGGGGCTGGTGTTGCGGGTTGGTCGCTCCAATCGGCCGACCAAGGGGCAACTTTTGGATGCGAGGCTGCCAGAGGAGGCATCGACTTCGTCAAGGCGGCATCGGGATCTGACGAGAGAGTCGAAACTTGGCTTTCAAGCTTAACTGTTTGGCGTTGTTCCTTCTGCGAAAACAAATCGCGATAACCTTCGCTGGGAACAGCAAGTAAGTCGAAAGGGACGTCAGGAACTTTTGACTTGCTCTGCGGATCGCTCAATCGTTGTGCAATACTTGGAAAGGTCCGTAGCCGTGGCCCTTGTGCCGGGTTGGAGACTAAGATGCGATCGCATGCTTCCAAGAGCTTGGCTGCTTCCTGTGGCGAAAGCGTTTCGGCAAGGTGGGTCATGCGAATTGCCAAGCTTGCTGCCCAACGATTTCCGGAAACGTCGAATTGATCGGCATGGGCGCTCAATGCTGTCGCGAGCTCAATCATTGGAGCCGCAAAATCAAAGTGATCCTCGGTGCGGGCTCGAATCTGCCAGGCCGCAAAGTTTTCGTTGATCGTTTGCCTCGCCGAAAGGGCCACGCTTGTGCGTTGAGAACTAGCGACGACGACCAACGGATCGAGGGCTGGCAATCCCAAGCTCGCAAGACGCCGAAGAGGCTCAGTTGCTCCGCCTTGGCTGTTGGTTTCGATGCTTTGGGCTATCTGATGGGCCAGCATTCGTTGGTTCCACCGCGAAATTTCGGGCAGCGCACGCCAGGTAAGCGTCGAAATTACGGCCACCGTTGCGGCAAGTGTGAGCAGCCGTTTTGTTTCGCCGCCAAGTCGCATCGATCATCACCTTTGTTTGAATCTTCAGAACGCTAAGACAGGGATTGTCTTGAAACTGAGACCGGCACACAAGACCGCCCTCCCTCCTTCGGCCGTTTTCTTCCTCCAGTGCTAGCAGCGTAAAGAATTCTTCGGTCGGAAATGCTGGGGGAAGCCCCTCTTGCAAGCCGAAATAACTCTACAACCCGCATAGCTTCTCAGATGCAGCGGGAACATTACCGGGGGGAATGTATGCACGGCTGTGAAGAGAGCGTGTCTGGCAATAGGCTTCGGCTGAGGCTATGCGCCAACCAACTTCTGTTGATGCTAGCAGCGTGGGTTGCTGTCATCGTCGCTGCGACGCTCGCGAACGCTGAAGGGGGGACTCAGGCAACGACAGCGAAGTCTGCCCGGCTTGAAGCGATGCGAGCCATCCCGATGGAAAAAGTCGATACGAGGTATCGGTCTGCTGTTAAGCAAGTGCTTAATGACAGCAGCCTTTATCGCCGTTTGCCGACTCAGACGTTTGCGTGTGAGCCAAAGTTGTTCACGTACATGATGCAGAATCCAGAATCGCTTGTCGAAATCTGGCGAAGGCTTGGAATCACCCGTATTGAGTTGAAGCGAATCGGAGGAAGCTCTTTTCGACTTACCGACAACTCAGGAACAACGGGCAAGCTAACCATTGTCGAGCAAAACTGCGACGATCGTGCGCAAAATCGAATCGTGATGTATGGCGAAGGGGCTTACGAGGGCAAACCATTCCGTCGTCCGGTCAAGGCACAGTGTGTGTTGTTACTTCGTAGCGGCTCGATGAAGGAAACCAACGATCGCGATTATGTGGCGGCAAGGCTCGACACCTTTATTCACATCGACCGGGCTAGCATCGAGCTGTTTGCCAAGGCAGTTCACCCGCTCGTAGGCAAAACGGCGGACCGAAATTTCACCGACACCTTGCAGTTTATTAGCAGTTTTTCTCACGCCGCCGAGACACGTCCCGAGACGGTTGAACGCTTGGTATCTGGCTTGCCCGACATCTCTCAAGAATCTCAAAACAAGCTGATTCAGATTGCTTATCAGTGTGGCATAGAGTCGTCGGACGAAGAGCGAAGTCGCCGCAAGTAAAGCGTGCGTAGGATTTGTAGGAATCCACTCGAATTACGCAAAACGACTTTTCACGAGGTCCGAAAGTCCCTTCAAGTCGAGCTTGCCAGTGCCAAGCAGCGGAATGGAATCAATCTGAAAAAAACTATCTCTGCCAGGAATCCAAAGGTTGGGCAAACCTTGCTGGGAGAGATGGTCGCATATTTCTTGCGGAGTATGGTCGAGGTGAGTGTATAAAACCAACAGCCGCTCGCCTTTCTTTTCGTCGGGCACGGCTGAGACAACGGCTCGCACTTCTTCGTCGTCCTCGGTTTGGACGAAAGCTTGGATGGCTTCCTCGATGTTGATATGGGGAACCATTTCGCCGCCGATTTTTGAAAAACGACTCAGGCGGCCCGTGATGCGGATAAATCCTTCTTTGTCGATGAGTCCAATATCGCCCGTGACGTACCAACCATCGCGAATGACTTCGGCCGTTTTCTCGGGCTCGTCGAGATAGCCCTGCATTACATTGGGGCCTTTGATGAGCAACATTCCCGCGGTGCCTTGGGGCAAATCTTCAAACGAGTCGGGGTCGACCGTTTTAGCCGAAACCCCGGGCACAGGCCGACCGACGGTGCCTTCTTTGCTATCCGCCTGGCCGACTAAAGAACGGCTAGGAGGTACGTTGACCGCGGCCAGGGGAGAAAGTTCGGTGGTGCCATACCCTTCGATTGGGCGAACGCCGAACTTCTTTTCAAATAGCTCGCTCAACTCGGTGGGCAGCTTTTCTGCACCCGCTACGATGAGGTCAAGGCTTTTGAATTCAGCGGCTTCGCATCGGCGAAGATAGAGACGCAAGAACGTGGGAGTAGCCAACATGACAGTAGCTCCCCATTTCTGTACGAGCTTACCAATCTGCCGAGCCTCTCGCGGGTTGGTGTGGTAGACGCAGTTTACATCCAGCCCTAAGACGGTCCAAAGCGTGACCGTGTAGCCAAAGGAATGGAAGAACGGCAAGATGCCGATGAGCGTATCGTCCGAATTTAAGTGAACGACTTGGTCGATTGCCTCAACGTTTGAGCCCACATTGTGATTGGTTAGCACCACTCCTTTGGGAATACCGGTTGATCCCGAGGTGAAGATTACCGTCAGTTCGTCGTCACCGGTCATCTTGTGAGCGCCGAGTATCCGTTCGAGTATCGGCATGGGAGTGAGGAACGTCATAACCGCAGCGACGATCTTATCGACAATCGTTAGTTTTTCACGCAGATCGTCTAGCAACACGACTTCGGCATCCATATCAAAGTCGAATTTTTCCAGCACTTTGCGCGTAGTAAGCACATGCTTAATATGCGCCTTTTTGATGCAGGTGTTCAGAACCTCGTTGGTAACGGTGTAGTTTAGATTGACCGAAACCCGCCCAGCTAAAGTGACCGCCGTGTTGACAACCACAGCACCCGCGGTAGGGGGGATGAGAATGCCGACATAGCGTTCGTCGTGCTGGAGCACTTCGCGGCGCAAAAGTCGGCGGAGAATAAAGGTGCGCATCAGTACGGCAGCGCCTGAGAGTCGGGCACCGGTTGAGTCGGCGATCTTCATCTTAAAGAGAGACTTGCGACACTTGCGCAACATGAGACGGGGAAGAGCTATCATGCGTTCCTTTCGACCTGAGACCGCCTCGGCACCCAAATTTTGGACTGCCTGGCGAACCTCGTAAATACTATCGGGTTGTTTAATTTTTTCGCCAAACCAAATCGAGACATGCCTCGACCAAAGGCTGGGCCACTTCCAGAAGAAACGTCCTCGGCGGAACGTAAAGATACTCCCCCAGAGCTCATCAAGGTAGACGGGTACGACCTCGGCCGGCGTTCCGCGAAGAATCTCGAGGGTACTAGGCCGAAAAGCCTGGAGTTGCCCCGAACCCGAGATCCCGCCTTCGGCGAAAATGCAAACCAACTCGCCATTGTTCAGCGCCTCGCGGGCCGTTTCGATGGCCGAGAAAACGGATTTGGGCGATCGTCGGTAAATAGGAATTGCGCCCATGATCTGAGCCAACCTTCGGGACCAGCGAGCAGAAACTAAGTCTTCACTGATGATCATCCGAATCGGTCGAGGTGAGATGGCAACTAGCAACAGACCATCGATCCAAGAAACGTGATTGGGGATCAAAAGCGCTGCCCCTGTTTCAGGAAGATTGTGCCGCTGGTGGACGCGAATTTTGTACAAAGTATGAGTCACAAGCCAAGCCATAAAACGAAGCGAGGCCTGAGGAATCAGAACGACGATGTAAATGAACACGGGAATCGTGAGTATGCCGCACACCAAAAAAATCTGTCGAGCAGTTAAGTTGAGCAATGCGGGACCCATCAGCCAGTAGGCTCCTGAGCAGGCCAACATGCCGGCAAATGTCAGGAAGTTCGCTGCTGCAAGGATCGAACCACGGTTTTTCGGGAGGCTGTAACGCTGAACGTAGGCAGCCAGCGGCACATTGAAAAGTCCGGCGAAAGATCCTAGCGAGAACAACAGCAGCGAAGCAGCAACATAGCTGGCGGTCCAGTCTTTGCTGGGGTCAAAAAGCTCTCCCTCGACCGTAAATAGCATTAACGCACTAATCGCAAGCCCACCGGCACCTAAGGGAAGTATGCCAAGCTCAACACGTCGACCCGACCAAACACCAGCCAAAACGCTGCCCAGCCCCACGCCAACGATCAGCGCGACCAGTAGGGTCGCAACCTGGGTCTGCTTTGTGGCACCCCCTTGGAACGCGAATTGGTCGATATTTAGTTGGGCTAACATTGCGAGTGACCAGAAAAACATGATGCCCAACACAACTCGTAGCATGTCGCGGTTACTCGCCAGAGTTTTTACATCTTGAATAGTTCGAGCAGCAGCATTCCAAGGAAAAGTTCGCTTCGGATTGGCGCTTGGCAAGTTGCGTATCAGAAAACTTGCTAAGAGTCCTGCGATAGAAAATCCAACAAGCACCGAGGCAGAGAGCCACCACAGCTCTTTCCCGTTGACGCCAATGCTGGTCGCAAGCAAGTTGCCGGTGACCATTCCAACCGTCGACGCGACGACCGTTACCAATTCAAGGACTCCGTTGGCCGACGAAATTTTCGATTCATGAAGCATCTCGGGGATGCTCCCCAGCTTCGACGGGCCAAACAGGGCGCTTTGGGCGCCCATCGCCGCCACAACAGCAAGCATCAGAGGCACGCTGCTGGCCATTATCGAAATGACGGCAAGCATCATGATGAGAATTTCCACCGCCTTGCAGGTGACTATCACATCTCGCTTGCTGAATCGATCGGCCAAATAGCCGGCAGGTGCCGCCAACAGCACGTAGGGCAACACAAACGCCGCGCTTCCAGCCGACAAAATCCAACCGACTTGGTCGGGCTCGACAAACTGCTTTCCGATCCCGATGACCAGCCAACGCAGGATATTGTCGTTCGTAGCACCTAAGAACTGGGTTATCAACAGGCCCTGGAAGCTTTTTGAAACGAGTCGCCGATCGCCTGGACCCGTGGCCAGTTCTTCGTCAGCTGTCTGAGAATCGCGGGCCATATTGAGAATCTTGGGGTGGGGGGCGAGAGTCGAGAGCTGGGAGTTCTGTGCCGGAAATACGACGCCAAAGCATCGGATTCCGACTCCAAACCTCTAGACTCTGGACTCCCTACGGGCGATGGCCAATAATGCCTGCCCGGAGGCGATGATTCTAGCCGCCAGAGCCCATCTATTCAAACCGAGCGATAAAATTCGCTCTGCCGACCTTGAACAGCATATTTGTTACCGATTTGATCACGGCCCTTTGGCTAGGCTTCACAGGCGCCTGTATCGGCAGCTTTTTGAACGTCGTGGCCTACCGCGTGCCGCTCGGGATGTCGGTCATTTGGAAGCCCTCACACTGCCCCCAGTGTAGCCACGCGATACGGGCCTACGACAACGTCCCGGTATTGGGCTGGCTATGGCTCCGAGGCCGCTGCCGCGACTGTGGCGAGCCGATTTCTCCTCGGTACGCGATTGTCGAATTTATCATGGGGCTGACATTTTTTGTCTTGGCGTATGTCGAGCTGTTTAACGGCGGAGCCAATTTGCCAGGGGGGCCGATCACCGAGTTTGTCGGAGCGGTAGGAAATGTTTGGTATCCGCAGTGGAAACTGATTGCATGGTACGGATGCCACTGTTTGGTTCTCTGCTTTTTGACATGCTGGGTGTTGATCAACATGGATGCCGATCGCAGGAAAATACGACATGGGCTACTTGTGAGTTTATGGTTGGCCGTATTTTTTGCCGTGCCGTTTTGGAAGCAAGTCGCCGCAGGGCTAGGGTTCTAGCTCCAAGGCGAAGTATTGCGAGAATCGTTGGCTCCGGCGGATCGCCGGCTATTGGCTAACCTTGTAGCAGCTTCGCAACATCTCGCGCAAAGTACGTTAGCACCCCGTCGGCTCCTGCACGCTTAAAGGCGACCAAGCTTTCAAGCATTGCTTTCTCGCCGTCAAGCCAACCTCGCTCGGCCGCGGCGCTGAGCATCGCATATTCGCCGCTCACTTGGTAAGCAAACGTTGGCACGCCGAAAGTCTCTTTCACACGATACACAATATCTAAGTACGGCATCCCCGGCTTGACCATCACGCTGTCGGCCCCTTCGGCAAGGTCGAGGGCGACTTCGCGCAAAGCTTCGTCACCGTTGGCTGGGTTCATCTGATAAGTCCGCTTATCGCCGCTGCCCAGATTGGCCGACGATCCCACGGCGTCGCGAAATGGACCGTAAAAAGCCGAAGCGTACTTCGCGGCGTAGGCCATAATCTGGACGTGTTGGAAATTCTTTTCGTCGAGTGCCGCGCGAATCGCGCCGATCCGACCGTCCATCATGTCCGAGGGAGCGATGATATCACATCCTGCTTCGGCCTGGACGACCGACTGCTGGCAAAGCATCTCGACCGTTTCGTCGTTCGCTACATAGCCGTCT
The DNA here is from genome assembly GCA_024278955.1 of Planctomycetota bacterium. Classification (GTDB taxonomy): domain Bacteria; phylum Planctomycetota; class Planctomycetia; order Pirellulales; family Lacipirellulaceae; genus Bythopirellula. The sequence continues at coordinate 9,185 of JAJRSE010000104.1, forward strand.
CGCACCAAGCCGTCTTGCCCGTGGCTAGAGTATGGGTCGAGGGCCACGTCACAGATGACTCCGATTTTGTCCCCATGTGCGGCTTTCACCGCTCGAACTGCTCGGCAGACGAGGTTGTCTGGATTCACCGCTTCTTCGCACTCAGGCGTCTTTTTTTCTGCTACGGTAGCTGGAAAAAGGGCGACCGCTGGAATGCCCAGCGAGACAGCTTCTTCAATGGCTTTGACTAGCAGATCGATCGAAAGCCGCTCGACCCCTGGCATCGAAGGCACCGGCTCGCGGAGATTTTCGCCTTCGCAGACGAAGAGCGGCCAAATAAGATCGTCTACGGCCAAACTATTTTCACGTACCAGACGGCGAGACCAGTCGGTACTGCGTACACGGCGGAGACGAGTATTCGGAAAGTTGCCCCAAAATGGTGAATCTGCCATAGTACCTAGAGTGTGATTTGGAGTAGTGTTTGATGTGAAAAAGCAGAACATCTGCCCTCCCTTTTACCTCATAAAACATCAACAATCAAACATCCCCAAATTAACTTCCCTTTATGTCTTCACAAGAAACCGAAATGGCGCTGGGGCCGTTCCTCTTCCGGCCAGCTAACGTCAAGGTCCAAGGTCGACCGCCTCTTGATAATTGGCAAGGGCCGCTGCAATTTGCCTTATGGTGCCAACGGGCAAGCCCTTGGTGGATCGGCGATATGATTAACCAAGGCGAAGATCTTTTTGGCGAAGAATTCGGCGAGGTCTGCGGCAACACGCTTTCCACCGAGATGGTGAGCCGCTATGCCTCGGTCGCCCGACGGGTGCCTGCCCAAAATCGTCGGCCATCGCTTTCGTGGTCTGCTCATGCTGCAGTTGCCCGATTGCCACATCAACAACAGCGGCGCATGCTCCTTGAAGCCGAACGACAAGGCTGGAATAGCGACCAGCTAAGAAAAAAAGTACAGCAGTTCGTCAAAGACAATCAAAAGTAACTTCCAATCGCTTTCCCCTTTTTCTTATTCGTCTTTGGCTTTCCTTTCATGTTCTATTCGCCTGCCGAGATCGCGTTGGTCGGTCTGATTATGACCTTTGGCAGCGTCGTGCAGGGAGCGATTGGCTTTGCTTCGGGGCTGATCGGAGTGCCCCTGTTGGTCGTGAGCGGTTTTTCTTTGCCAGAAGCTGCAACTATCAATCTTGTTGCAACGAGCTTTCAGAATGTCATCGGTGCTTGGAAATTGTGGGACCATATCGAACCGCGTGAACTCGTCTTGCCAGTCGTGACACGCTGGCTGGCGATCCCGGCTGGCGTTTTTCTTTCGGCGGCAGTCGATCAGTATCTCGACCCAGCCCAGTCGCGACAGTTGATTGGCGTGATTCTATTGGTAGTTGTCCTCGCCCTGTGGGGACTTCATGTGACACCTCGCGATCGGCTCTCGACAATCTGGCAAGTGGTTACTTTTCTTTCCTCCGGCCTTATGCTCGGCTTCGCATCGATTGGCGGGCCACCGATGGTGCTCTATGTAAATTCACTCACCTGGTCGGTCAACAAGTCGCGAGGGTTTTTGTTTTTTTGTTCCGCGACCGGACTCCCTATTGCAGCGTTCATGTTTTGGACTCAGCACGGCGAAAAAATCATTCCCGCAGCCCTTTCCACCATAACGATTATGCCACTATTGCTCGTAGGTTTGTGGGCCGGTATGCGTGTGGGCCATCTGTTGCCAAAGCAACTCTTCCGTCAAATTACCTTCTCGCTGATCCTTGTAATCGCCCTGGGGGCGATGATCTCACCGTGGATTACGGGGTAGGCCGGTTCGATGAGAGCAAGTCCCAAACGGCTGATTTCGTGAGCCCGAAAGTTTAGCCGAAATAGACCACGAGTCGGACCGGACGGCACCAGGAAATCGGGCTAAGCGAAATCCTCCGAACATGGCCACTGCAACGACATAGCACCAGCCCAAGGCTTTTCAACGCGAAGATCGTTCCTATCTGGCTGGCGTCTTGTTGTGTGTGGGCTTCCAAGGAGGGGCGATTCCCAATCGAAATGCCAAGCAAGATCCGTTTGACTTTCGTCGATCGGAACTCGTCGACCAAGAAGCCAAGCATCTGTCGATAGACGCCTTGACGGCGAAACGCGGGCGAAACAACCGACGCAAAGAGCCAGACCTCTTCCGGCTTGAGATCAAATTTTACGCCAAGCTCCGATTCGCCGAATGATTCAGACGCGATCCAAGCGACTGCAATAATCTCGTCGCCGCGCCATGCCGCCACGGCACGACGGCTTACTCCATTCCACTCTGCAATATTCTTTGCATTGGTAACACTTGCAAGACGCGCAGCTTCTTCGACACTTGAAATCCATCGCACTTCGGTAGCAGAAGCTGAGGCCGTTTTTCGCTCGCCTTGAGCACCGGGAATCGAAATCTCGTAAACACCGAATGGACGCAGTCGAAGCAACCAAGGCGGAAGGACTCCAATGAGGCGCACAGCCCAACGATAAAAAACATGCAGCCAAGCCGCCAATTTGTCATTCGCCATTCGTCCTACACTTCTTGTCTATTCTTCGAGATCGTAGCCCATCAAGATCTCCTCAGGGTTGATCTCAGAGATGCTCTTAAAGCTGCCGTTCGCTATGGCACCTCCCAGCTCGGTAATCTGCCGGTAGTAACGGTTGCTTGGACGTGTGCCTGTGTATTTCTGTATAAGCTCCTGACACAAAACGTCGGCCGAGGTTCGGACGATTTCATCCGACTGACGGGCTCCATAGAGGCTCGTGCAAAGAATGGTGATCAAGTCTTGGCAGCGTCCTGAGAGTTCTGCCATACGGCACTGACGATCGGCCAGGGCAAGTTGGAATTTTCCCATCGTATCGGAGATCTCCAAGGCCATTCTTTGCAAGCTATTGCAGGCGAACTCCGCATGGCGGGCCAGTTCACTCGGCATATTGGGCAACTCACTTTTTGCAATGGGCATCAATTTCTGAGCAGCCAACCACTTGAGGTAAGGCACTACAACGCCCTTGAGGGCCCAAGCATGCGCCGGATTCAGCGGATTGGGTTTCTTGATGCCCGCAGCAGCGAGTGCCTTTCCGACGGGCTCAAAGTACGTCTTGCCATGGTCTTTGACCAACGACTTGAAGAACGCCATGCCGAGCATTTCGCCTTCGCCTTCGTAGATGCACGGCGCCAAAAATTCGTGGACGTTATCGCCCAGCAAATGGCCATGCAAAAACGCTCGCCCACCGTGGGTCTTCATGCACAACTCAATCGCGGCATGTTTCTGAACTTCGCTACCGAACACTTTGGCAATGACACATTCCATCTCTCCCCGATAGCCACCATCAATCAGATTCGAGCACCAAGCTGTCAGAGCGTCGCAAGCCGTGATCAGGCCAGCCATCTGGCCTAGACGACGCTGCACAAGCTCGCGTTTTCCGATCGCTGCTCCGTAAGTGACTCGGAAATTAGCCCAAGGAATCATACTCGCCATCATCGTCCGCATCGTTCCCGCTGCGTTCGCACACAACGCAATTCGGCCCAGGTTGAGCCCGTGGTAAGCAATTGTGAGTCCATCGCCTCGAGCAGGCGTCAATAAGTTTTCGGCAGGGACACGAAAATCGTTAAACACGATTCCCTGGTTATAAGTGTGCTTCAGCGCCCAAAGACCGTACTTCTTTAGACTGAAGTTGCTGTTCTCTTCCTTGGGAAGATCAACAATAAGAACGGCTGGCTTGTCTTCGACCAAGCAGACCAAACCAATGGTGCGTCCGGGAACCACATTCGTGATAAACAGCTTTTCGCCGTTCACAACGTAAGTATCCCCATCAAGTACCGCGCGAGTACGAAGTTGCGTCAGGTCGCTGCCGGCACAGGGTTCGGTCAAAGCAAAAGCGCTCAGACGCGCCCCTGTGCCCAAGTCGGGGAGAAAACGTTGCTTCTGATCCGCATTTCCAAAAGTTCTTACAGGATCCACTGCGCCGATGCAGCCGTGTACCGAAGCAAGGCCTGCGATGGTTGGATCAACCGAAGCCATTCGCGTCAGGAACGGAGCAAAAACAGAGAACGGAGCCCTCAATCCACCATACTCACGGTCGACTAATAATCCCCAATACCCGCATTCGCCCAAGTCGCTTAAAACCTGATCCGGAATTTTGCGATCCTCGTCCAGCAGGGTGCCTGCGGCACGATGTTTTTTAACCACCTCAATCGAAGCATCCATCACTTTTTGGATATCGTCATCGACCACAGGGTCTGCACTTTGAAACAAGTCTACTTTTACCCCACGATCCCAAACGGCAGTATGAGCAGGGCTATTAACCGTTTGATATTGTGGAGCAAACAAAGCCTCGACCTGATCGTCAGCCGTATCGATGGCTCCGGTTCGACGCGCTTCGTCGTCGCTTTTGCCACCTAGCTTGAGTGCCATTTCAGCAAATGAAGTTTCTTGCTCGTTCTCGGTTGGAGTTTTGGTAGACATCGGCTTGTTTCCCTGGTAAACGACTGAGTTGACCACTGACAGATTCAGTGCTGCCGCAGAACTATATAGTATACACGGACTCGAGGTAGGAGAATCGTATTTACTAGAAATCGCATTGTCGGTGCAGCGGCAATTACTCTATCATCGCGATTGCAACTTATTACTGAATCCGTACAACTACGGATTTGCAAATCGCTTACTTGTGCCTTTCCCCCCTACCCTAATATCTATCTCGCTGCTCTTTTTATGAACGACCCTCGAATCGACCAACTCGCTGACTTGCTTCTCGACCACAGTTGTGCCCTTAAATCGGGAGAAAAAATACTGATCGAGGCCTTCGATTTGCCAGAAGCCAACTTAGTTACGGCCTTGGTCGAAGGAGCAGCCCGACGCGGAGCAGTGCCCCTGGTTTCTTGGAAGAACAACGCCGTGCTGCGTTCGCTTTATCGGACAGCAACTGTGGAGAGCATGAAGTTAGCTGCTCAATTTGAAAAAGATCGCATGCAGGCGGTCGACGCTTACATCGGAATTCGTGGTGCTGCAAACAGCAGCCAGTTTGCCGATGTTCCTCACGAGCAGATGGATTTGTTTCAAGAGCATTGGTGGAAGCAAGTCCATGGTGCGATCCGAGTCCCTGAGACCAAGTGGGTTGTACTTCGGTATCCTACCGACTCTTTTGCTCAAGCAGCGAGTATGAGCACCGCCGCCTTCGAAGATTTTTACTTTGACGTTTGCACTGCGGACTACGCAGCGATGGGCAAGGCCCAAGAACCGCTCGTCGCGCGAATGCAAGCGGCAGACAAAGTCCGCATCGTCTCGCCCGGTACCGATCTCACGTTTTCGATCAAGGAGATTCCCGCAATCCCTTGTGCCGGTGAACGCAACATTCCAGACGGCGAGGTTTTTACGGCTCCTGTGCGTGACAGTATCAATGGGGTGATTCGCTTTAATACTCAGTCGCGATACCAAGGCACCGTGTTCGACAATATTGAATTCGAATTCAAAGACGGAAAGATCATTCGTGCTGTGGCAAACGAAACTGAAAAACTCAATACGATTCTTGACTCCGACGAGGGGGCTCGTTACTGCGGCGAGTGGGCATTAGGCACCAACAACCGCGTGCGTCACCCGATGCTTGATACGCTGTTCGACGAAAAAATTGGTGGCAGTTTCCATCTCACCCCCGGCCAAGCTTACGAAGAAGCCGACAACGGCAATAACAGCCGAATTCACTGGGACTTGGTGCTAATTCAACGTGAAGACTACGGCGGAGGCGAAATCTACTTTGATGGAGAGCTCGTCCGAAAAAACGGTTACTTCCTTCCAGAAGATCTAAAGAGTCTTAATCAAGGTCTCTGAAAAAACATGGAAACTCCACCTCCAACCTGCATGACCGCTCGCGAATAACTCGCATGTTTTTTGTTAAGCTGGGCTGCATAGAAACCGTATAACTGGAAATCGGCTTGGAAGTTGAGTGCGTGAAAAGTTTCACGATCTTTGAGTTGTGAAACTTTTCACGAACCTTTTTTCTCCGATTAGAGACTAGCAATTGATCTGCGATTGCGAGTATCCTGGAGCAGGATCAAAATTCTTCTTGGGTCCAAACACGTTAGCGGAAGACAGCCTCTTTTCTTTTTTGCTTTTCTTTTTTCGTCGGTTCATCGCCTGCAAACAGCAGCGAAGTGCCTTCGTTGAGGAGTTGGATATGTCTCATGTGACTGCTCGCGATTTCATGACCACTCGGCTCGTTACTCTACGATCGGAGATGGACGTTTTTGAAGCGGTACAACGGTTGTTGAAAAATCGCATTTCGGGTGCCCCGGTTGTGGATGCGGAGGGAATGTATTTGGGGATTTTTTCTGAAAAATGCTCGATGCACGTTTTGCTTGATGCCGCTTACGAGCAATTGCCGAGCAGCAAAGTTGGCGCCTTTATGGATACGGACGCGCAGACGATTGATCCAGATACCCATCTGCTATCGATCGCCCAGGTTTTTCTTCTGACCTCCTACCGTCGGCTGCCAGTGATAGAGGATGGAAAACTAGTAGGCCAAGTCAGCCGGCGTGATGTGTTGAAAGCGTCGCTCGATCTTTTGCGTCACCCGACCAACAAGGCCGAAGGATCGTCGTTGCTCTATCTGAGTGCTTTACTGGAACGCCACGAGGCGCCGCTCGCCTAGTTGCAGAAAATTGGCCCCCGAATCCTGCCAGTTCGGCTCTTGGTGCCAAGCCGGCGATCGGGTAGAATCCCGCTGGCTAGTAGGCCCTCGTGTTTTTCGTGTTGTGTTCGTGGTGAAAGTCAAAATAAGATGTCCCAGGCTATTGCGGGTGTTGTTCCTGACACTGAGAAAGAAGTTACCGTGATGACGGTTTGGCCGTCGCTTGCAGCCATGGCCTATGGTCGCTGGTGGGGACGACGGTTTGCCAATCCCTTTGGTATTTCAATCTTGGGGGTGCCGTGTACTTTGGGTCGTATTTTGGCCCTTGTCTCGATCCCGTTTATCCTGCCGTTCTACTTTCTCATGCTGCTGCCCAGGTTGCCACTTGTGGTGTTCGGCATCGTGAACCCGTATTGCCGACGGTACCGGCTTACCAATCGTAGGGTTGTGGTCGAGCAAGCCTTTGGCGGTGGTGATCAACAGTGGGTTTCGCTTGATCGGTTTGATTCAGTCGAAATTGAGGTCCTTCCTGGGCAAGAGTGGTATCCGGCTGGCGATTTGATTTTCCGAAAAGGGCAGATCGAAACTTTCCGGCTCTCCGGAGTTCCTCACCCCGAAGCTTTCAGGCGAACTTGCTTGAAAACCCACATTGGGTTCGTTGGCGTTCAGCAGGCACGAGATATCGGCGCCGCTGTCTGAAATTTGCGTCTCTTCTAGTCGCCCCCAGGGGGTTTTGCCTCTTCGCAATCCAGAAAGCCGTACTCTCCTTGCGCTTTGCTGCGGCCATCTGCAGGAGCTTTGGGTAGGCGTTTACTGATCAATGCGTTGCCGTGTCAAATTGTGAAAAACTGGGTGGGGTTGTAGCAACCACGCTCTGGCTACGGGACCGCGAATTTGGAGCAGCGGTGCCGGATCTTCGTCTCCAAAATATTCATGCCCTATTCGGGGTTCTCCTGAGCCGATAAATATTGCTAGCAAGTTCCTACCAGGTCGAGGGGGTAATCTCGCAATGGAGGAAATATTGGCATGCGTAAGTACTTCACCGTTTCGATACTGATAATCGCAGTAGCAGTGGCCTTCGGTGAGGGTTTTGTTTTTGCCGAGGAAGCCGTGTCTGCGAGCCCTCGCATTGACCATGCTGTTGATGCGAAGATTCCGATCTTTCGACATAGCACTTACCCTGAGGCTTGGACTGCTGCTCAGAAGAGCAATCGTCCGATTCTTGTCTACATAAGCATGCCGAATTGTCCCTATTGCGTGAAAATGGTCGAGAAAACCTATGGGATTCCCGCAGTTGAAAATTTGGTTTCTAGCTCGTTCGAAACGGTCTATGCCGGGCGATTCTCACATGCCAAGCTGGTTCAGATGTTGAAGGTTAAGTGGTATCCCACGACGGTTTTGGTCGGGCCTAACAATAAGGTTTTGGATGTGATTGAGGGTTATGTCGATTCAAAGACCTTCCAGCGGAGGTTGCAGACGGGGCTGGCGGCTGCTGCTTCGCCGACCAGGACCCGCTAAGGGCTGCTCTCTGGTCGAGAACGGTGCCTGCCAGGCGGTCCTAACCAGAAAAATCACTCCTCGACGGGCGAATCTGGCCCTTTTTTTCTGTTCTGTAGTCGTTCTCACAGTTTTTTGTGCCCCTTCTCCCGATCATAGGAGATAGCGATGGCAGTGCCGTTTGACACGGCAGCGATTGTCATGTCAAAGAACGATTTTTCTCAGCAGGTTGGTTCGTTATGAAAAGAAGTGTGCTCCTTAATTTCCTGGCCGTTGTTATGGTGTCTGCGATCAGCTCGGACGTCCTAGCACAAAGTGGCCAACGTTTCTCTAGACGTTCGCGAGGGTTGTTTACCCAATCGAGCGTCGAGCAGGGTTGGAAGTCTGCTGTGGCAGAGCAAAAGACTTTGGTGGTGATGTTTAAGTCGAGTCATTGTATTTACTGTACCAAGATGCTTTCAGAGACTTTTGGCAATCCGGCGATCCAGCGAATGTTGGCCTCGGAGACCAAGACCGTGTTGGCCAAGGCGGAGGACTATCGTTCGCTGATCCAGCGAATGGAAATTCGTGGCTATCCCACGACGCTTTTGATTTCTCCTCAGGGTGAAGTACTCGATTTAGTGGAAGGCTTTCTCGACGCGAGGGCCTTTGCTAAACGAATTAGTCCGATCTTAGCAAAGCAACAGGCCCAACGCGAAAGCGGCGCTTCAACCGCTTCGATCCAGTCGTCTACGGTAGGCCGCTAGTAGGCGTTTCTTTGCTTTTCTCTCGGCCCCCCTCTCTTGGGGTTTTGTCCCATGAGTAGGGGTCCCATGTTTTGGGACAAAATTCGGGTTCATCCGACTAAAGCGTACATGGCTTACAAAAAGGTGGACATGCTGTTCCAGTAAGAAGTGATTGAACGACTTCTTCCAGGAAGGTA
>JAJRSE010000105.1 GCA_024278955.1 Planctomycetota bacterium
GTCAGGCTCTTCGATTTTCGGCTTCTTTTTGCGACCGGTGGATGCCATGCACCAGATTATGCGCGCTCGGGCCATCGGGCGCAAGTCTATCTATACTCCGCATTTTACCTGCCTTGCTCGGCGCAAATCTTGTGCCGAACATTTTTGGACCTGTCCCAATACTTTTTCAAGACCTGCTGTCAAGGGTACGATGCGGAAAGCTCACCAGTGCAGCTGCTAAACATCTTTAGTCGCTCCTGAAAAATCCGCCCGCTGGCACGGTGGCTTTTTCAAGGGCGACCGAATTTTTCGAACTGCAGTTCGGGAATGAAGCGAGTCGCTTCTTGGAGTACTTCGGCAGCGTGTCCGTAGCAGCAAGAACAATGGTGGATGTAAGGGCCTTGGACGATTTGGCGTTCCCAGGTTGGCCAGTCGTCGACCTCAAACCATGTGTAGAACTCCTGAGTGTACGGGCCCTCGACGGTATGCCCCTCGCCGCAGCCAATGCGGTAGCCATCGCGGCCGCGAGCGAATCGGCAGAGTGTTAATGGCCCCTGTTGCAGCTTAAAATGCACCAAGCCCGTTGGCAGGCCTTTGAGGATCCAGGGGAGATCGACCTTCACGTTCGAGCCGGGCTCTCGCAACGAGAGCGGTGCATCTGTATGCCAGAGTAGAACTGCGTTGTCATTTTCCGGATGGCGGATCGTGATGTCAGGGATGAACGAGGGCTTTTCTTGATCACTGGCAGCCTCTAATAGCAGCGAACTAATGGTCGCATGCAAATCCGACTCTGGCCCGATCGGGTATCCTTGATCCTCCACCAAGGAACAACCGAACTGCAAAAATATTCGAAGCTCGCTGGGTATCGAGTTGAATGTTTGAATTGAAAATCCGTCAAGATCGTGCTCTCTCGCTTTGTCTAACAAAATATCGCGGAACGCGAAGTTGTAGAGAATGCTTTCTTCTTCAGGAAAATGGTTGAATTCCACCCATTGCCTGAAACCGGCCAACTCCTCTTCGTAGGCCTTTCGATTTTCTTTGGTGCGTTGCCGGACGGCTCGCATCGTGTCAGAAAGGTCGATCGGTAGAATCTGGATGTCAAACTTCTGAAGCAATTCCGATTCATTGATGATCGTTGACCAAAAGAAATCGATCCTCTGGCCGACGTGTCCGATCTTCATAGTTCGGGCGGTTTTCACGACACGAGATACTCGGACAAACTGCTCCACTCCTTCTTCAAATTGTTTTTCCTCGATACGGCAGTTGGGGATGTAACTAAATGGGACATCCAGCATGTGGAGCACTCCGCTCGTTGCGAGTGTTCCGCATAACGAGTCGCACGAACGGGTGCCATCGGGCAGCGGCGCTTCATCGCGAGGGCCCCACAGCAGCGTCGGCACATCGCAGCCCCTGGCGATCATTGCCGCAGCCCCTTCTGTGCCAAAGTTGCAGTGCGGAATGAAGAGTCCGTCGATCTGCTGATCCCGAAAGTACCGTACGGCCGGATCGACATGCGATTGATCGCGGACCATGCCATCGGGAAGGACAGAGTCTAGATGGACATAGTCAACCTTCCAGTGATCGAATTTTTTAAAAAGCTGCCGCTTCACTCGCATTGCGTCTTCATGAGAGAAGACAAACTTCCCAATGGGGCACAATCCGATGAGCGGCCGTTTGCGGATCTTCAAAACTTGCCTCTTTTGCTTGGTTGTCGGTCAACACTGTTAGACTAACAGCCGAAGGCTTCAAGGCAGTTATAATATCCCCCAGAACCTTTACAAAATTCATGGAGTCGGCAGTCGAGATCACACGACCACAACGGTCGCGCTATGGTGTGATCGGAGTGCCGAGGTGAAAAGTCGGTGGCTGAACGCCGTTTCCTCAGGCGTGACGCAGCCCGCAAATTTCGTCAGCGGTTGGCCGTGTTCTAGCTCGTAGAGAAATGCGGCCCACATCTGAAGAATCGCGTCGGAAAAGCCAAACTCGAAGATACCACCGGTGAGATTAGAGAAGGCCGTCTCCTGCCCCATTTCGACCTGCCCCCAGACCTGCTGGCCATGCTTGATTTCGAGCAAGTTCAATTGCTTCGGGTTCTTGGTCGAGAAACGGGCCGACGCTTGCGTTCCTATCACTTCTAGGCACCAGGTGTTTTTTTCGCCCGGAGCGATTCGCTTGGTTTCGAGTGTCATCGGAAAGGCATCTCCGTTGCCTGGGTCGACCGCGTCACACAACAGGGTGGCATTATCCCAGGTATCGCATGGAACCATGGCACCGGTACTGTCGGGTCTCTTCCGCATGATGTTGCTAAGGATTGCCCGCACGTTTCTTGGAACCCAGCCAGCACGAAACGGAACGTGACAAATGTGCATTCCCAAGTCGCCCATGCAGCCGTACTCACCATTCAAATCGACCATTCGTTTCCAGTTAATCGGCTTCTGCGGGTCCAAATCACTGGAGTGCAGGAAGGCGGCTTTCACTTCAATGATTTGTCCAAAGGCATTTGCTTCGATCATTTCACCAATCCGCTGAACCGCCGGGAAGAATGGAAACTCGGAACTACAGCGAACGAAAACCTCGGGATGCTCGGCGATACAATCGAGAATCGCATCGTTGGCCGCCTTGTCGATGCCGAACGGTTTTTCTCCCATCAGATGCTTTCCTGCACGGATCACGGCACAGTAAATCTCCTCGTGCAGATGATGGGGTACGGCTACGTAGAGGGCATCGATTTGGTCGTTGCCGAGCAATTCACGGTAGTCGTGCGTCACCTGCTCGATCGACGGAATGTTCGACGTAAACCAGTCGAGAGGCTCCTTCGAGCGGTTGCAAATGGCTACGATCTCTGGGCGTGCCGGCGCATCTAGCAAGTGGCACCAGCGAGCCGCAGCACTGGCAAATTCGCGACCCATCAAACCACAGCCGATGATTCCAAAGCGGATTGTTTTTCCAGACATCCTCAATACCCCAATTCTTTCGCGGTTTCGCCGATTGCCTCGTCAATCATATCCAGCCCTGTGAGCAGCGTCTTTTCGTCCATCACAATCGGTGGGCTCATTCGCAAAATATGACCGGCCGGAATCCATGCCAAGCCTTTGGCAAACGCTTTCTGATAGACCAGAGTGCCTGCCTCGTCGAACGGTTCTTTCGTCCCGCGGTCTTTGACCAACTCGATTCCCATCAGGCAGCCCATGGCGCGCACGTCGCCGACGATTGCGTGCTCGTCTTTCATTTTTCTCATGCGCCGCAGCGCAATGTTGCCCAAGTGCTCGGCATACTCTAACAGGTTTTCCTCTTCGATAACTTCGGTTGACGCCAACGCCGCGGCACACGCCATCGGATTTCCTCCGTAGCTGCTCGAAGCGGAAATCGATTCAAAGCTTTCCTGGTAGGGTTCCCGCACGGCGACGCAAGTGACCGGAAATCCGTTTCCAAACCCCTTGCCGATCGTCACGATGTCGGGGACCACGTCCCAATGCTCTGAGCAGAGCCATTTGCCGGTGCGCCCCCAACTGCAAAGCACCTCGTCTATCATGAGCAACAGTCCCTTGTCGTCGCAATACTTGCGCAGCTTGGGGAAGAAGTCATCGGGCGGCATGATCGATCCGCCCCAGCCTTGAATCGGCTCGAGCACAAAGCCGGCCACGTTATGCACCGTCGCCTTTTCGATATACTCGTCGTAAAAGGCGATGTATTTGTCGGTATCGATCGTACCGTCGTCTTTCGTCCACATCGGGCGATAGGGATCGGGACGTGGCACCATGTGCGCCCCCGGCGCCCGCACGGCACCGTAGACGGGAGAACGAATATGTCCGAGCGAAACGCCACCATAGGTTTTGCCGTGATAGTCGTAAAAACAACTGAGCATTTCATTCTTGCCGGTCGCGGCGCGCAACACACGCAGGCCTGCTTCGACAGCCGTGGTGCCCGAATCGTAGAGCTGAAATGCAGAAAGATCGCCAGGCAGCACTTCGGCTAGCTTTTCGACCAGTTGTGTTTTGATCGGCGTCGTGAAATCGTGAGCATTCATCAACGTGCGAGCGTATTTTGCCACCGCCTCGCTGATCTTTGGATGGCAATGGCCAAGCGTGGCGACATAAATACCCGAAGAAAAGTCGATGTATCGGTTGCCATCCACATCGGTCAGCGTGCAGCCGTTACCCGATTCAAACGCCACCGGAAAAAGTTTGACTTGAGAACTGAGACCTTTGAAATGCTGCGTGCAACGAGCGTGCAACGCCTTGGACTTGGGGCCGGGCAAGTCGCCCTTGATATCGGGGCAAGTGTCGAGATCAACGCGCGCCCAATTGAGCGTATCCGAGGTAATTGTCATCAGAAAACTCTTTCCTTTGCTTCATTTTGCTTTGATTATGCGAACTTTTGCTTTTTTCAACGACGCGAGCACCGCGCGATCTGCGCCAGCGTCGGTAATCAGTGCGCTCCAATCTTGAAGTCGACCGATTCGCCACAAGGCCGTCTTCCCCAGCTTCGATCCGTCGGCAACAACAAATACGCGACGTGCCGAGGCCGCCATCTTGGACAGCATGCGCGCCACCTCGGGAACTTCTTGATAGACGTTGCCCAGGCGGTCCACGCCGCTGGCACCGATGAATGCCACGTCAGCACGCAGGGTTTCCAGATTCGCTTCGGTCAGCGCGCCGACCAAGTCAGGCGACGACGGCCGCAGATATCCCCCCAACAGCAAAACTTCGATTTGTTGGTCGTATTGCAACTGGGAAGCAATAGGCAACGACGTGGTAATGACCACCAGCCGCTGCTTTCCTCGCAATGTTTTGGCAAGCGAGAGGGTCGTCGTCCCCGAATCCAGCATCACCGATTCCCCATCTTTGACCTGGGCCGTGGCGGCAACGGCAATTGCTCTTTTGGCAGCCTGGTTTTCGTTCTGGCGATTCAGGAAATCGAAATCGAAGCTGACTCGCTCAGCCATCGCCGCGCCGCCGTGGGTGCGAATCACCTTGCCTTGGTCCGAAAGCGACTGAAGATCGCGACGGATCGTCATTCCGCTGACCCCGAATCGCTCGACAAGCTCCTCGATCGAGCATTCCCCTTGGCGGGCAATCCACTGGCTGATCTCAGATTGACGGGTTTGTAGGTTCATTGACATGCCTGAACCGTTATGTTAATTTATGTTCACTTTGAACACAAGAGTCTGCGCGTAAAGAAAACGAACCTTATGGCCTCATCTCTGATCGCTGGTGCCGCGACCGTAGATATTACCCCAGTTGGATCGCCGTTTTTGTTCGGCTATCCGCACGTCGAGCGGTACGCGACCGGCGTCCACGATCCGCTTCTCAGCTCGGCCCTATTTCTCACCGATGGCCGGACCCCTCTGTTGCTGGTGGCCAACGATGTGATCTTTATCAGTCGAGAGACGGCGCGTCGTGTCCGTGATCGAATCGAAAGCAAAATTTCGGTTCCGGCAAGCCAGATGATAATCACTGCCACGCATACCCACTCTGGGCCGACGACCGTCGATATGCTCAGCAACGAATCAGACCGCTTCGTTCCACCAACCGACCCAGCGTATGTGCAGCGTCTTGAAGATGGCATCGTCGAAGCGGCGCTGCAAGCCTATCAAAATGCTCGACCGGCGAAGCTCGGTCTTGCCCTAGCCGATGGATCATGCGTTGGGACCAACCGCCACGATCCGACCGGGCCGTCGGATCCGGAGGTGCCCGTACTCGTCGTACGCGACAGTGCAGATCAAAAAAACATCGCGGTGATGCTCATCTGTTCGATGCACCCCACGGTCTTGCACGAAGATTCCACGCTTCTCAGTGGCGACTTCCCGGCTATGACTCGGCAGTATCTCCAAGAGCAACATTTTGGAGAGGATTGCCCTATCCTCTACCACACCGGGCCTTGCGGGAACCTGAGCCCCAGGCATGTGACCAGGGCGAACACGCTGGAGGAAGCAAAACGCTTGGGCAATCTATTGGGGCAGTCTATCACGTCCGCCCTCGACAAAATAGAATTTACTGACGAAGTACAACTTGGTTGTTCACGAGAAACCATGGAGCTACCCCGTCGAGCTTTTCCCTCGGAGCAAGAAGCCCAAAAACAGTTAGAAAATTCGGAAAAACAGCTTGAAACGCTTCGTCGGGAGGGGACGTCTCACGCTTGCTTACGCACAGCTGAGTGCGATCAGTTCGGCGCGGAAGAAACGCTCACGCTGGCCCGAGCCGCAACGGCAGGCCGGCTCGATCAAGCGATTGCTGTGATCATGCCTGTGGAAATCATGGTGATGCGTATTGGGCCCTGGTCTTTCGTCGCTTGGCCAGGGGAAGTTTTTGTCGAGTTTGCACTGCAAGTCAAATCCCAATTCCAGAATTGCCACTTGATCAGCCTGGCCAACGGCGAACTCCAAGGCTATCTGGTCACCGAAGAGGCCGTGCATCGGAAAACCTATGAAGCATTGAACTCACTGTTGGCCAGCCCCGCAGCCGGAAATCTGCTCGTGGAAAAGACGTTGAAGCTTCTCGATCCTCATACGCAAAGCAGGCAGGAGTGAGTCGTGGGAAAAATTCTTGTCCTCGATCTGGGAACAACCTACTTCAAAATTTCGCTCTTCGATCGAAAAGGGCGCTTGTGCGATGGCTGCCAAATCACCCCTCCCATTGGCAGCGAGCGAGCAGGCTTTTCTGAAATCGATGTCGATCTGTTCGCTGCCGCTTTGCACGACGGCATCGGCCAACTGAGAGATCGTGGATCGCTAGCCGATGTCGAAGCAGTCACCTTCGCAACACAAACCAACAGTTTTGTACTACTTGATGCGGACAATCGCCCGTTGACCTCGATCATTCTTTGGACCGATCGCCGAGCCGCCGACCTGGAAACCGACGTCCTAAATCTAAGTGGAATTCCTGAGCACGCTAAGACTACCGGCGTGCCAAAAATGAATTCTCAATTCATGGTCGCGAAGCTACTCTGGCTACAACAACAGTCGCCCGAAGTTTGGCAGCGTATGAAAAAGGTTTGCCTCGTAAGCGATTACCTCACCTTGCTTCTGACGGGCCAGCATGTGACCGAAGCGGGCGCCGCCGGACTGACTGGGCTTCTCGATATCCATCGCAGTCGATGGTGGTCGGAGATGCTGTCGCGATTTCAGATCCAGCAGCAATGCCTCCCCGAAGTGGTCTGCGCTGGCACAAACCTTGGGCCAATTACATCAGCCGCTGCCAAACGATTTGGCTTGCCTAGCACATGTTGCCACGTGGTCGGATGTCTCGATCAGTACGCCGGTGCCATCGGCGCGGGTAATATTGAACCGGGCATGATCTCGGAAACTACCGGCACAGTGCTCGCAACCGTCCGGTGTGCCGACCAGTTTGCCACGGATCTTGCCCCGACCGTGTTTCAAGGCCCTGGATTTCGGGAAGGTCTCTATTGGCGGATGGCTTTTGGGGAGATTTCAGCTAACTACCTGCATCGCTATCGGGATCGACTACCTGATCGGCCCGATTTCGAGGAACTTTCCGAACAAGCCTCGCAGATCGAGCCCGGTGCTGGAGGGCTCAAGCTGAGAGCCGACGCGACCGACTCGGGAGTCGTTTTTGAAGGAATGACGAGCGAGCATAGCCGAGGCCACGCGGTCCGATGCATTATGGAAACCGTGGCCCAATCGCTTCGCGATCAGGTGGCTTCTCTGTCCGGCCATTGCCTTCCTGAAACCATTCGCTGTGCCGGTGGCGCGGCTCGAAGCAAGTCGTGGATGCAAATCAAGGCTGACATGCTAGGCGTGGCGATGAGTACGACCCAATGTCCTGAGCCAACAAGCCTCGGCGCCGCCATCTTGGCCGAAGCAACGCTGAGCGGGGCAGAGGTCGCAGAAGTCGCCAAGCGATGGGTCCATCTAAAGTCAACCTATTCGCCCGACCCCCAGCGCCATCAACAGTATCGCGCCTTGCAGTTGCAATAGCAGGGTCTTCTTTGTCCAAAACGGAGTATTACAAGAATGACCACCTCGAAAGACGCAAACGATCTTGCCGTGAACGAAGAGGGAGCCAGTACCACCTACCTTGTCATGATTGCGTTAGTCGCGTCTGTCGGAGGATTTTTGTTTGGCTACGATCTCTCCTTGATTTCAGGTGCCATTATTTTTCTCAAGGAAGAATTTGCCCTCTCGCCATTCTGGTTTGGGGCGGTGGCAAGCAGTGCCATCCTGGGTTGTCCTTTCGGTCCCCTGGCGGGTGCGTGGTTGACCGACATGATGGGAAGAAAATGGACGCTCGTTCTCTCAGCCGTCTTGTTTATGATCTCGGCCTTGGGCAGCGCGTTGGCGTCGAGCGTGATGCAACTGATCGTTTGGAGGTTTATCGGTGGCATGGGCGTCGGACTGGCTTCGACCGTCTCGCCGATGTACATCGCAGAAATTGCTCCGCCTCGGCTGCGAGGGCGATTGGTCGTTGTCAACCAATTGGCGATCGTCATCGGACTGACCCTGTCTGTTTTAGTCACCTACTTCCTTTCTTTCGGCGGCCACTGGCGAATTATGTTTGCCACCGAGATATTGCCTATTCTCGGCTTGATGCTTGGCCTCTGTTTTGTGCCCAAAAGCCCTCGTTGGTTGGCCACAGTGAACCGCAACGAAGAGGCCCTCCAAGTGCTTACCAAGATCAACGGTCCAGCTCGCGCACAGACAGAGCTTCAAGACATTCAAAACGAACTTGGCGAAGAAACAGGCGGATTCGGCGAACTATTCCAGCCAGGAGTCCGGCTGGCACTCATAATCGGGGCGGCCCTGATGGTTTTTTCACAAATCAACGGCGTCAACATGATTCTCTTGTATACTCCAACGTTGTTTATGGAAGCAGGCATCACCGACGCGCCCGATGCGATTCTCAACAGCGTCTACATCGATAGTTGGATCACGCTTGCCACGATTATTGCGTTCTGGCTGACTCGCTCCTTCGGTCGTCGGCCGATTCTTATCTACGGCACTCTCGGCATGGCGGTTGGGCACTTCTTGATGTTCCTCAGTTTCACGTATCATATGCCCACCTCGTTTATGCTCGCCGCGATGCTCGTGCCGACTGGGGCTTTTACTCTCACTCTCGCCCCGTTGAGTTGGGTCGTTCTCTCAGAAATGTTTCCGAACCGAATCCGCGCCAAAGCCATGTCGGCAGCCACCTGCGCAATGTTCGCCGCCTCCTACCTCGTCATGCAGCTCTTCCCGATGGTACTCGATGGTTTCAAAGCGAGGTACGGACATCCTGGTGGTGCCTTCCTCATCTTTCTGACTGTCTGCCTCTTGTGCTCGGCATTCGTTTGGCGAATGGTCCCTGAAACGAAAGATCAATCGCTAGAAGAGATAGGCCGATTCTGGCTACACAAAGATGCCGGACGATCTTTTTCTGACAAACGATCGCCACGATCGGGCCCTTGAACTCCAGTAGCTTCAAGGGTTCTGGGATCGCGGTGATCTCGTTTGGCTTCTCTTCGCACGCCTGCTGCCCGAGCGTCCCATGGTTCTCGACGCTCCACACGCACAGCTGCTTCTGTTCGCCGAATTTTTCAATGTCCTCCCACCCTTCAGCGCCAGCAATCACCGCCAGCCCCCCCCCCCCTCTATTGGGGTTTTGTCCCATAGATAGGGTTTGCTGATTTACTCCCCAACCCCGGCGTGAGCCCAATTTCCAGCAACCTTGGGTGAAAACCGTTCTGCTCCAAGCATGACACAGCAAAAAGAGCGATAAATATTATCGACGTGCGCCGACTCGGGATAATAGCCGAACCGGCGATGGTAGGTTTTGATTTGCTCAATCAAATCCGCTCCTGCGTTGTAGCTGTCCCAACTCAGTCGATCGACGAACGAAAAACCTTGAACCACGCTGATCGATAGCTTGGCACCAAACTCGGTCGGCTTGCCAGCTTTGCCACAAACTATCGGGCGAATGTGTGGCTGCGAGATGCTGACGATTCGATCGTCTACGCGATTGGAGTTGTTTTCAAACATCTCCAGTTGCTGACGAAACAGCTCGCGAGTGATCAACAGATTTTTGTATTTGCGACGGGAAAGCTGCGTGAGTGGCAATGCCTCGGGATTTTCGAGCAATCGGTCGATCGCTTTGAAATTACGACGCAGAAAGCCCAATTGGGCCCTTTTCGCCCGGCGAATCTTCTTCCGCCCCGCCTTTTTATGCTTGGTGAAAGCAACGAACGCGCGACGAGTCTTTTTTCGATACGTTCGGGGATGTGGCTCTTTACTGACCAACGGCGAGTGCAACTGGTCGATAATCTCTTCGGTTTTCTCTCGTGCTTCGTTGAGCAGACTCACATCAGTGGGATACCGAATGTCAGCCGGAACGCATGTGGCGTCGGCGATTAGCTTGCCGTGATTCGTGGGCGGATCGGAATCCTCCGTCTCATCCGACACGGTTTCCTGAGGGCCTTCTGGCTCTGGTTCTTTGAGCGACGCCAAAGCAATCGTCTCGACCGTTTCACGCCTTGCCGCTCTTTCACCAGCAGTGCGCCAAACGCCACGCGTGCTGGCACAATCGGCTGTCCGGAATCTTTGAACAGATCGGCGTGATAGATTTTCTCGGCCAGTTCCCAGGGAACTAGCCGAGCTAAAGCCACCCAACGATTCTCTGGATTCAAGTGGCCGCTGAAGGGAAGATAGAAGTCGGGAAAGTCCAACTGCTGATGATTCTTGCTGCGGTACACCCAATTTTAATGGAAATGTTGGAATGAGCGACCGCCTGACAGGCAGATCACGCGTGCAAGCCGCAAGGGTTTTGAAGAGAATTAACCAAAAACCATGCGGCTGAAGCCGACAGAATACCAACTTTTGGCGATCATTGCAGGGTGAATGAGTAAATCAGCAAACCCTAGCTAGCACCGTTTTTCGCAGTTGACGTCTGTCTGCGGTTTTTCTATTTCTTGCGGCCTGGTTTCATGGGCCTAAGCCTGCACTTTGAGTGTCGGTTTTTAAGTGCTCGATCCCCTTATCCCTGTATGGCCGGGAATTCGTTCCTGCAGCGCGATGGCTTCAGTGCCAAATACACCACGATTTACCCCTCCGATCATGCTCTCGGTGCTGACGGGGCTGTTCTGTTTTTTCGTAGCGGGATCGGTCGGCTGTCGAACGGCGACGGATAACCAAATCGATTTGCTTGAGCGAGAGCTGCGCACTCAGGAAGATTATATTTACGAGTTGGAAGACTATGTTCTCGAGTACTCCGAAGAGCTGCGCGCCACGCGTTCGATGCAGTCATACGTGGTTGAACCTCAAACGAGTACGAACGAGCCGATTTTGGCTCCCAAAAAGCCCGCAAAGAAACCGGTTGTCAAGCCGCCAGCAGCTCCTCTGCCAGAAGCCGATCGGCAACCAGAAGAGCTTGAGCAAGTCGAGCCAGAGGATATCGAAATCCCTGAACTTGAATTCGACGAGCCAGAGCCTCTTGGCCAAATCGACGAATACGAGTTGAAATTGGCTTTTGATGAAGAGCTAGATACCTTCAATGGCCAAGTTTTCGATGAGGTTGAAGAGACAGAGATCGAAGGTACTGAAATCGAAGGTACTGAGGAGTTTGTCGAAGAGACCGTAGAAGAGTATGCTTCAGAAGAAATCGACTATAGCTCAGAGGTCGTCTACGTGGACGAAGAGGTAGGCGAAGAGGGTATCGATTTAGTCGACAGCACAGACGAGCCCTCCGAGCGATCGCCGCTCAGCGAGGCGGAGTTTTTAGAAAAGCTATTTGAGGAAGAGATTCCTGAAGAGTCGCCGGTATTGGAGTATCGCCAGGTCAAGCGGCTGGTAATTGTCGGTATCTATCGGGCTGACGATGCAGACACTCGCCCCACTAGTTTGATGACGGTGATCGAAGCTCGTGACGAAAGCAACGAGCCCATCGACCTGGATGGTCGAGTTTCGCTAATGATTATGACCACCGACGCCGAGACACCGCAGCGACTTAAACGCTGGGACTTTAGTGTCGAAGAAACCGCCTCGGCTTGGCAATCTTCGCCGCTTGGCGACGGGCTTCATTTGGAACTTCCGCTCGACGAGCTTGTTGTCTCTGAGGAGCCTAGCGAGCTGTGGGTCCGTCTGGTCGGAGCCGATGGAAGAAAGTTCCTCGACCAATTGCCCCTGGAATGGGAGCAACTGGCTTCCGTCGTCTCGGCGATGGAAACTCAGACGCTCCCGACCGACGAGCAGCGGCGAATCGTTGAATCGAATGCGTTGCCTCTTGTAGATGAGCCCGCGAGCCCGCCGGCTCAAGTGAGCCAAATCGCAAGCAAAACGAGCCCCCAATGGCGAACTTCGATGCAGCGTACCCATCCGGCCAATAACGGCTACGTGACGACTTCGCCTGTTTCAAGAGGCTGGACTTCGCAGCCGATAGGTGGCCGCGAGCCGCCAGCGGCAAGAGCAGGCGTCAAGCGATTTAGCTCAACCGTCCGGCAGGCAGCTGCTGCACCCGAGGCCAGTAGCTCGAGAAAAACCGACCGTCCACGTTGGTCGCCACCTCGTAGTGATGCTAAGCGGCGTTAGCCCAAGGGCACTTACTTTGTTGAATCTGGCGGTGGTGTATCCTGCTTTTCTTTTGTTTGCCGCTTTATGAAATTGCTCGACTTCGGTCGACGCGGATGAGCCTGCGTAGAAGACTTCGCCCTTTTTGGTTCGAGAGCTTCGCGTTGGAGGCGAACTTCAAAGCTCGCTTGTAACGTTCAAGCCATTTCGCTCAATCGCGGATTCCGATAAAGCACCCTCTCCAATAATTCAGGAGAACCAGCCTCGCCGCTTTTTTCAAAATGCCAACGATGGCCCTTCGGCTTCATGGCATCGTCTAGCGGCCATGGGTCGAACGGCTGGCAGCCGAGTTGCGTCGCAAGTTTGTTAGAATCCATCGTCACATCGCCCGCCCGTGGAGGCATGGGTCCCGCTTCGATCCGATCGCAACCCATGAGCAGCTTGGGATCGTAACCCCCAATGCGATTGATGACCTGAGCAATTTGGTAAAGCGACAAACTTCGCGGCCCACCGGCATGGTAAAGTCCACCAAAGTCGGCTGCGAGCGTTTGCTCGAAAACGCGGTTTAAGCAGTCGGTATAGGTTGGCGTACGTACTTCGTCGTAGTAAAGCGTAGCGGGTCGGCCTTTTGCGAACCGAGACTGAATCCAATCGATGGCTCCTGCATGGCCATTGAAGCTTACGCCCATCGGCAACGAAATCCTCAGCGTACAACTCTGCGGCATCCAATCGGCGAGCAGTCGCTCGGCCGCAACCATCGTCTTGCCGTAGACCGTTACCGGGCTGGTGGGCGTCTGTTCACAGTGGCCAACCCAATCGGAAGGCCCGCCATCGCAACCTGCAAACACCAGATCGATTGAGCAGTGAACCAGCCGGACGGGCTCTTCCGCAATAATCGAAAGCAAGCTGACCAATCCTTCGACATTGGTCCGCCACGCAAGGCGAGAATCCAACTCGCACGATTTGAGCGCACAGTTCCCTGCACAATTCAGCACCGAACGAAATTGATAGCGATCGAACAGCCGGGCTAGTGCCTCCCGATCTTCGGCATCGCAAGCTTCGATACCAGGCCCGCTAAGCGGCCAATTGTTTTTTTGACGAATGCCAACAACCTGGCCAGGATACTTTTCTTGAAAGTAGCTGAACGCATTGTAGCCCGCCACGCCAGCAATGCCGGTAACAAGCAGCGGCAACGGAAGAGAAGACAAATCGGTCATGCCCCGATTCTAGAGCAACACCTCAAGAATAGTCAGACACTTTTCCTTGAAAACACCGCTCTTAGCGATTCAAAATATCGACTTGGCAATCGTCCTGCCGAGACGCCACCCTGCCCTACAAAGTAGAATCATTAACTGGCGGTTCTGGCAATTTGAAAGAAACGGAAATTTCACGCAGATTCCCCCGGGTTTCTACGAGAAATTGAAGCTCCGGAGCTTCTTTCTCGATCATCTCTTGCACCCGAGCAAAAAGGTCTTCTTGACCTATAAACGATTCGCCATTGAGCGAATAGATCCGGTCGTGAACCGCTAGCCCGGCGTTTGCCGCAGGCGAATAGGGCACGACTCGAGTGATATAAACCGACCCAGGTTCCGCATCATTCGATCGCCACGAAAGGCCCAGCCGAATACGCTTGCCCTCAAGCGGAAGGGTCAATGAAATCGGCTCAGCACTCCCCGTCCGAACCACTTCTAGTTCAATCTCCGATTCACTAGCAAACGCCATGGCAGGTAGCATCGCTTCGCTGTTAATCGGCTGACCATTCACCGCAACAATTTTGTCGCCCACAACAAGTCCAGCCTCCGCAGCCTGGCTGTCTTGTTGAATTTCTTTAACCACGACCTCCCCTGGCTGCTCTGCCGTGTACTGCCAAGCAAAGTTAAAACGCTGTGCGAGTGCAGGCAACGAGGCTTCGATCGCTTGCCGAGACTTCGACGATTCCTGACGTGCCTTCGACCGAAACTCGGGCAATTGATCTGCATCAGCCAACTCGCATAACTGTTCGAGCAGATACCGACTTACCTCTTGCAAGCCCTCGAAATTGATTTTCTCAACATCATCACTTGGCCGATGGTAGTCGTCGTGAAGACCCGTGTGAACACAAAGCGTAGGAATATTCGCTTCATAGAAAGTCCAATGGTCGCTGTTGTCCTTGATTTCCCATGGGTAATCAATCCAATTCGCCCCCGACAGGCGAGTGGTGCTCATCAGCTGCCGCAACCCGGCCCCGGTGCGGGTCCCCATGATTTCAATTCGCCCGTTGGTCAACCGTCCCACCATATCGATGTTAATCGCCAGCCTTATCGAGCTTACCGGGAGGGTCGGGTTTTTCATCCAATGTTTCGATCCAAGCAAACCTTTTTCCTCGCCATCCCAAAAGGCAAAAAGAATAGTTCGCCGAGGTCGATACTCGCCGTGAACCAACGCGTCGATCACTTCCAGCAGCGTCGAAACCCCGCTCGCATTGTCGTCGGCTCCGTTATGAATATAACCCCACGGGCCATAACTATTGCGGCGTGTCCCATAGCCCACATGATCGTAGTGAGCACCAACAACGATCGTCTCTCCTTTCAACTCAGGATCGCTCCCCTCCAAAGTGGCAAGAAGGTTCTGCGACCTCCCATGAAACCGCTGCGAGTAGGCCCCATCATCTCCGGCCGCCTGAAGCGCCGCCTCCTCAAGACGCTTAATCAGATATCGAGCAGCCGCATGGCCGCCACGCGAACCCGCCTCGCGCCCCTCAAGCGTATCATCTGCCAAAACTCCAACATGGCTACGAAGTTCATGGCTCGTTATCGAAGAACGAGCCCGATCAAGCCAAAGATTCTCAGCCGCCTGCCCTGCTGAATCCATCGTTCCGAAGAGAATCGCAATCAAAAATGTCGACTGAAGATATCGCATGAGCTCAGGCGGGGTAGGAGTGCGCAGAATGCCACACGCTCGGTGAAGGAAGGCCACTATCAAATTCTCGGCACTTTACCGTAGCAGACTCACCGTTCTCTCAAAACAAAAAAACAACGATCGCGAAAAAGCAGCCTATAAGTAGCAAACGCTACGGACCGCCGGCTTGAAAGTTTCCTCAAGTCCGTTCTATCGCCTTTGGCTTCCTACTTGCCAATACAAAATTGGCTGAAAATACGATCAAGAATATCGTCCGTGTAGACGACCCCAACCACCTGCCCTAAATCCAATAGCGCAACACGAACTTCCGCGGCAATCAATTCCTCGACGCCCGATTCCACAGCAAGCCCTAACGCTCGCTTCAACGTCTCGTTTGCATGAGACAAACTCTCCGCACATCGAATTGCCGTGATCCCTACCGCACTGCCTTCCTGCTGCGAAGCTTGCTCGATTCGAGCACCAATTTGCTGCCGCAAAGCGTCAATCCCAGCTCCTGTCAAACTGCTACAGGCAACCACCGAATCGCCTACCACAGGCACCTCAGCCAAGTCTGCCTTCGTCAAAACAACAAGCAGGGACGGCTCTTCGTGCAAAGGTTTTTCCAGCACAAAATCACCCGGAGCTTCGACACACTTGACTTGAATAGTCGCTCGCGATTGTTGCTCACTCGCCATTTTCTGAGCAGCACCATCAATCGAATTCTCAAAAAACGAATCGTCCTCGCCAGCAGTATCGACCAATTCGCAAACCACTCCGCCAAAATCAACAACTGCCGTCACATAATCGCGGGTAGTGCCCGAATGCTCAGAAACAATCGCCCGCGAAGTCGATTCGTTCGCCTTGCAGGAATCGACCAACGCGTTAAAAAGGCTACTCTTGCCAACATTCGGAGGCCCCGTAAACACCACACGAGGCAAGTCGACCGAATCCGTGCGGCTTGCCACTTGCTCGATCGTAGCAGCAACAATCTCTTGGGCCTTGCGAAGTACACGGCAAAGCTCCTCGGGCGCGATAAACTCGAGATCCTCGTCCGCAAAGTCGAGGCCTGCTTCCAACTCAGCCAAAATATGCAACAACTGTTCGCGAAGTCTCATCAGAGGGCCAGAAAGTCCTCCCGCAAGTTGCGAAAGAGCCGTCTCAAGGTCGCTCTGGCTACGGGCATCAATCACCCCCAACACGGCCTCGGCTTGTGTCAAGTCGATTCGCCCAGCTAGAAAAGCACGAAGCGTGAACTCCCCAGGCTCCGCCAAGCGGGCACCAGCTCGGCAAACCGTCCGGACAATCGCTTCAAGCAGCGGCGGCGAACCTAGCGTATGCAGTTCGGCGGTCGGCTGACGGGTATAACTTTTTGCACTCGGCCAAATGAAAAGGTCGCACGGAATTTTTGCAGACAAATCGTCAGTGCAAATAAAACCTGAAACAACCGAAGGCACACCAATCGCGGCCAAACTCCGAGACAATTCGTCTGCAACAAAACACGCCGACAAACAGTCCAGCATCGCGGGCCCGCTAACGCGAACCATCCCCCGAGCCCCGCCCCGGCTTGCCGTGCCAATCGCAACTATCGTGTCGTTCGTATCGTAAGACATGCTGGTAGGCTGAAAGTATTAGGCCTTAATAGCAACAGAGAATAGAGACCAGCGTCAAAGCCTGGGGGTTGCAACCCCCAGGGATTTCAGAGCGTATTCCACTCTCCTCTCCCTACCTTTTTTTCTTCTGCTTTTTCTTCTTCGACTGCGAACTCTTCGACTGCCCATTCCTGCTTCCACCAGAAGAAATACTCTTCGTCGGAACACTCTCTACCGTGTCAGGAGTGGCAGGCTTTGGCAGCAGCTTTCGCTCGGCGATGCCCCACATACTCGAAGCGATAAAGTACAAGCACAAACCGCTCGCAACCTTAAAGAACATCAGCCCCATAAACAACATCACGAACTTCATCACTTTTTGCTGCATCGCCGCCTGCTCGTTTGCCGGCTCTGGCATAAACAGCTTCTGCTGGAGCATGAAAAGGCTCACCGTAACCAGCGGCAAAACATTCAGGTAAGGGCCAAGCACCATGATCCCCTGCCCTTCGGTAACAATCGCCGGCATAAACGACGTCCAGTCGTAAAACATGTCGGGGGCCGCCAGGTTCGAGCACCAACGTATCGACTCGCTAATCAGCGGCGCTTGCCGAAGCTCGACATCGACCATCAGCGAACGATACAGCCCCAGGAAAATCGGCAACTGCAAAAACATGGGCAGGCAGCCCGCCAGCGGATTGATTTTATTCTTCCGATAAAGCTCCTGCATCGCTTGCGACTGCTTCTGCATGTCGTTCTTGTATTTTTCTTTTAGCCGATCCATTTCAGGTTTCAGCTCCTGCATCTTGGCCATGCTAAGCGCCTGCTTCCGGCTAATCGGGAACATGCAGCTTCGCACCAGCACCGTAAGCATAATGATCGCTATGCCATAGTTGCTCGTGATACCGTAAAAGAAATGCAACACCGAAAGCATGATCTTCGCCACGCCGCCAAACCATCCATAGGTAAGAAGGCCATCAAGCGAGTATTGCGTCGCCTCGCAGGAAAAATACTGCGATAACAACTCCGGCCGTTTCGGCCCCGTGAATATCTCGTAAGAATGCTTCAGTACCCCGCCAGCTGGGATATCCATCGGATGACTTACCAAGCGGAACGTCACGTTGGCAAAACGACGCTCAGGTACCTTCTTCGATTTAGGGCTCAGCAAAACGAAACGCGCTTCGTCGATCCAGATATCGCTAAGCGAGGACTTGATTGGCAACATCGCCGCCGAAAAATACTGGGCATCAATCCCAATATATGCCAACGGCGGCCCCTGCATCGGCTCCGGCTCGCTCTTAATAATTTCGGACGGTGAAAACTCAACCGTGTCGTTCCCTTCGTACCGAGCAACCACATCTCGTAACCCGGCGGCGCCCCAATTTCGACTAATCTTATTCGCAAACCACCAAGACTCCGTCGGCAAACCGTTCGGCCCATCGAGCTGATAAGCAATTTCAAAATCGTTCTTGCTCAGGTTGCGAATCTCCACCTCTAGCTTCAGCCCATACCCGGGGTAGTCTCGATTCTCTCGTTCGCTCTCAGGAACCGGCTCCAAACGATATCGCTTCAGCACCTCAAGCGAATACTTCGGAAGCTTTTTACGAAACGTGACACTCGTTTCGTCTCGCTCCGCAACTTCCCAATGGCCTTCGCGTAACTCCACGCCAACAATCTCAGCCGCATGTTCGCCAAGCTTTGTTTTACCCAACTGCTCAAACGTAAACTGGAACGAAGCTGGGGAAGTCAAATCTTCGGGAATCTCGCCGGGCCGCATCGAGAAATTTTCAATCTCAGGACGAATCACCTCAAGCGGCCGTCGCGTAAGCATAACCGTCCGGTCCTCAGCTGCCGTATCGTCTCGCGACACCTGCAACACCAACGGCTCGCCAGGCTTATGTTGAGACAAAAGCTCGGCAAGCTGCGCGGGCGAATGAAGCTCAAGCGGCCCTTCTTCACCGTTGGCCGAAACAATCCGGTCGCCAATCTCTATCCCCGCTGCTTCCGCAGGTGTCCCGCCGCCCAAAGCTTGAACAAGCAGTCCACCCTTATCTGAAGCGACCACTTCGAGATGCCCCACATAGCCGCCCTTATCATGCAGGTCGCGATATCGGGGGCTAGCAATCTCAACCCGCCGTACCCCGGCACCCTGAGTTGTGAACGTCGCCATAATCCGGTAGGCCGAGTCTTCCGCCACCGAGCCAAGGCTTACATACTCTAGCTCGGGCTCCTCAGCGTGCCCTTCTCCTGCGGCAACTCCTTCCCCAGCAACCTCATCAGCCGCCTCCTCCCCAGAAGAAGCCGACTCTTCAGCAGCTATTAGCTCCTCAACAGCTCCATCTTCCACCTGGTTTACCTCCGCGGGAATCGCATTATCTGCGACCTCCTCGCCAGGGGGTTTGGCCTTGGGTGCAAAAAGAATGAGCACCAGAACCGAGATAGCTAGAAAGCCAACGACTCGACGTTGATCCACGAGGGGTGATCCTTCAAATAGGTGGGATGGGGAGGGATTGGAGACTTCGCGTTCTGTCGCGGCAAGAATCAAGCGAACAATAAGAATCAAGCAAACAAGGTCGTGCCGCTCGATCCCGTGTGTTTTCTATTCGCAATCCGCAATCCGAATTCCGAAATATTCCTACCGCCCTTCCTTGATGCGGTCTCCCAGGAAATTGTCCAAGTCAGGCGTGTTGTAGATTTTCTCTGCGGTGATGTTGGAATCGTATTCCACACGATGAAAGGTAATCTTGTCATCTTCTTGTATCACATAGCACGACCTCGGGTCACCGTCACGCGGCTGTCCAACGGAGCCGACATTCACCATGAATTTGCCGTCTCGAATCATGAAGACGTTGTCCGCCTGGTCGGGAGTGATGAACTCACAACTCTCCAAAAATACGCCTGGCACATGCGTATGTCCTTGGAAGCAGCCTTTGTTCACAAGAGCAAACAACTTTTCCATCTTCTTCTGATTGTAAATGTCCTCGGGAAAAACATATTCATTCACCGGATTACGCGGCGAACCATGCACATACAACCAAGGATCATCGCGATGCACTCGTGGAACGGTGCCAAGAAAGTCCCATCGGCGGTCGATCTGATCGCGATTGCCCGATGAGTTTTCCAATTGGTCGCGAGTCCAAAAAATTGCTTTTTCTGCCCCGCTATTGAAACCCTCGGGATCGAACATCGCCCCTTGGTCGTGATTGCCCAAAAGACAAGCTTTCGACTTCTCGATCACCAGATCCAAGCACTCACAAGGGTTCGGGCCATAGCCAATGACATCGCCAAGACAGAAAATCTCGTCAACCTGTTGCTCCGCAATATGCGCAAGCACCGACTCGAGCGCTTCGAGGTTGCCATGGATATCGCTAATGACCGCGCGTTTCACCGAGTAATCGACCTATTCGCAAAGAAGTACTAAACAGCAGCCGTGCAACCGATTGCACGCACCACGAAAGAGCACACCAAAAGGACAACAGGAGCCCAACAGCAGCCTCCCGACACCAATCCCTCATTTTAAGCCGACCAAAGAAAGGGGTCAAGAGCCCGTAAAAGAGGCCCGTAAAAGAGGCCCGTAAAAGAGGCCCGTTTGAGAGGTTTCGTGAGATTCCGGCTAAAGCCCTTCCCGCAACGAGGGGAACACCGGCAATCGTTCGATCACCTCTCCCCAACCATTACGAAGCCGAAAACGCTCTGGTTATTAGCAGCGTGATTTTATGCTCCCGACGCTGTCCAAGGGTGCTGGGATAACGCAGAAAACCGGAACCCAAACCAAAAAACGGGCGCCACACGCTATCGCGTGGCACCCGCTGCTAAAAGTAGCACTTAGAAATCGAGCGAGAAAGCTACTTAGCTATCGTCGTCATCATCATCGTCTTCATCGTCCAGCAGACGGCTAGAATCGTCATCGTCACCGTCTTCATCGTCCAGCAAACGGCTAGAGTCGTCATCGTCACCGTCTTCGTCGTCCAGCAAACGGCTGGAGTCGTCATCATCACCGTCTTCATCGTCCAGCAGACGGCTGGAATCGTCATCGTCGCCATCTTCGTCGTCTAGCTGCACACTTGCATAGCTAGAGCCGGCCATCACATTGCCGGCGGGCAGCAACAACAAGCCAAACATGGCCAGCAAGGCTGCGAGGAATGCATAATTTCTCATTTCATCTCTCCTTTTCCGTTCCGTTACTTGCACCCACGGAAACACTCCGCGTGGCGACTTCGCGCGACGTTATGTTCCGGTTCACAACCGGGCGTAAACGCGAAGTGGTATTTTCTCCCTTCGCAACTTAGGGGTCAAGGAATGGGCGGAAATTTCCAAAAAAAACCAGCCTCAGCTCGCCTGCTTTTCCGGCTGTTTTGACGATCAACATTTCCGAGAAAGGCTGTAAATTTCGAGCCACGGGCCAATTTCACCCGTCTGCTATCAACGGGCCGCTTTGGACGGCTTGGCATCTCTTCCCCCCGAAGGGACACTGCCGTCATGAAGTCGTGCTAGCATCGTTTTTTTGGCTTTGCAATCGTCCTGAGGAGAGGGGCCATCTTGCAATGCCGCTTGACGCACCCGTCTGCCTTGAACGACACTCCAAATCAGAGCCTAGGCCGCCGAGGGCTTGGCCGGAACTACACTTTCCGCACTCCCTAGAACTAAACCTTGTCTCAAGATACTTCTCAACGCGAATTCGCTTTGCAAGTCGTACATCAGCTACGCGGAGCAGGCTACGAGGCTCTTTGGGCTGGCGGATGTGTGCGCGACCAACTGCTCGGTCGGACGCCAAAGGACTACGACATCGCCACCAGCGCCCGGCCCGAGCAGGTTCGCAACCTCTTTGGACACCGCCGAACGCTTGCCCTCGGGGCCGCCTTCGGGGTGATTGTCGTATTGGGGCGCAAAACCGAGCAGATCGAAGTCGCCACCTTTCGTTCAGACGGAGCCTACGTTGATGGCCGCCACCCCGAAGGCGTCACCTTCACCACGGCAGAACAAGACGCCGAGCGGCGTGATTTCACCATCAACGGTATTTTCTACGATCCCGTGGAAGATCGAGTAATCGATTACGTCTGCGGCCAGCAGGATCTCGAAAAAAACATTTTAAGAGCCATCGGCAATCCTGAGGCCCGTTTTTCAGAAGATAAATTGCGAATGCTCAGAGCCGTTCGCTTTGCAACAACTCTTGGCTTTGAAATCGACAAGCCCACTCTTGAGGCGATCCGTGCGATGGCCCCTCAAGTGAGGGCAGTCAGCGCCGAACGAACTGGCAGCGAACTACGTCGACTTCTTGTCCACGCCTCTCGAAAGCTAGGCCTGGAATTGCTTCTGCAAACCAAGCTACTCGAGCCTCTCCTGCCTGAGCTGGACTCCTTGGCTAACAAAGACTTGCCCGCTTGGCAGCGAACCTTACAGCATCTCGACGAGCTCGAGTCGAACTCGCTCTCAGTAGCTTTAGCAGCGTTGTTAATCGAATGTCAACATGCCAAGCTCGTCAGCGAAATAGGCCGGCGCTTTCGATTTACCAATAAGGAAATCGGCCGGGCCGTGTGGTTAGTGCAAAAGTTGCCTGAGATCGAAAAGGCTGTGGCAATTCCCTGGCCGCGGTTGCAACGGGTATTAGTCCACGAGGGTTCCGACGACTTGATCGCATTGGCTAACGCCGTATTAGGCCCCAACGCCCCTGGCGTCTGTGAGTGCCGAAGTCGGTTGAATTTGCCGACCGAGAAGCTCAACCCCCCGCCCCTATTAACCGGCGGAGACCTCCTCGCCCACGGAGTGCAGCCGGGGCCCCGCTTTGCTACGCTGCTGAGCCATGTCCGCGACCAACAGCTACTGGGGCACATCAGCACCCAGAAAGCGGCCCTCGAACAAGTCGACCAATGGCTGAACAAACACCAAAACAATTAGGCTTTGTCTCAAAAATCCTATACTCTCGGTAGAGATGCCTGCAAACGTGTTTTAAGACAAAGCCTTGGAGTGCTGCTAGACGAACTCGGCTCCGACCTCTACGATCGGGGGCTTATTCAGAATGATTTTTGTCTTTTGGAGCGATAGAAATGGAATCCGAAATCAGCGGGCTCATCATGCAGGCGAGTTTCCTCCTAGCCGAGGGAATGCCTACGATCGACGGAGCCTATGTCCTTCAAATTGCTTCTCGGGTTTTGCATCTGGTCTCGGCAATGATTCTCGTCGGCGGACTTTTTTATCTTCGCACGGTCCTTTCGCCAGCTGGCGAAGAAGCTTGTTTTGCCGGCCGTCGGGCTGTTTGGGCGAAATGGGTCGGCATCGCCACCGCGGTGCTCCTGGCCACAGGATTCTATAACTTCATGCTAATAAACAGCGAAGCCAAAGCAGCTGGCGGGAAATTGCCTCCGCCCTACCACATGCTTTTCGGAGTCAAATTTTTACTGGCGCTGCTGGTCATGTTTCTCCTAGCAATTCTTGCTGGAAGAACGGGAGCAGCCGAGCGGTTCCGCGGCCAGATGCGCAAGTGGCTAAACATCGCTTGGCTGGCAGCAATCGCCATCGTTATTCTTGCCGCGATGCTAAGAACCTTTCACTAATGGACAACGAGATAGACCGACTTAAACGGAGTGGTATCGTGGACAGAAAAGCAAAGAAACGCGTCGAAGTCATACGCAAAAAAGTGGCTCAGTTTCAACAACAACTGGCCGGCGCCAAGCAACAACCCGACGATCCCGAAGAGCCCGCACGCATTCAGGCCCAAATCGACGCAGCCCATGCCGAGATGAAAAAACTGAAAGAGTCGTGAGTCGAAGGCGCGAAAGGCTTACGGCTTGAGACGGGAGCCACTTAGGTAAGCGAATCCTAAAGCCTAACTCCTAAAGCCTCCTTGCAATACACCGCAGGCTCGTCGGCACCATCGCCGTCCCAGTCGCCAACAACCGGCTGGTCGCCTTTGCCGCCCAACTCGAAGGCGCGGTCGTAATCCTCTGCGTCAAGTCGGCGGTTGCCTTGGTGATCGACGATCCAAAGACCTTGTCGAAAAACTCCAAGGTCGTCGGTGCCGTTGGCATCCCAGTCGCCAACAACCGGAAGATCCCCAGCCTGGCCAAAACGGACGCACTGGTCAGCAGAAGTGAAGCATCCATCGCCATCAACGTCGAGATGCCAAAGCCCGTCACGGAAAACGGCAATCGTTTCATAACCGTTGCCATTCCAGTCGCCGGTGATGGGAAAGTCTCCCGTCGAACCGTAGTGAAAAACATGGTCAACCGCGTCTGCATGGACTTTGCCGTGGACTGTGCAACACATTTTCCGTTCGCCTGATCGCTTCGACTGCGCCTCGGTCGAAGTCGGTGCGAGTGCTTCGATCTCACGGCGAACTTGAGCCCGTTGCGAAACGCTGACCACACCAATATCGGTCCGTCCGTCGGCGTCCCAATCGCCTACCACGGGTAAGTCACCCGCTTTGCCAAGATGGGCCCAAAGGTCCGTTTCATCCCAAGAGCCATTTCCATTGAGATCAAGATACCAGTCGCCCTCGAGAAAGATTCCAATCTCGGTGCGGCCATCGCCATCCCAGTCGCCGGCGATTGGCGTTGCGTCGGGGTGCCCAAAAACAGCATCGTGGTGGGCTACGTTTTGCCGAGATGCACTTTCGGCGATCAACCAACTTCCTTGATCAAGCGGCATTTGCTGCCACCTCGAGACATCGAAACTTGTACTCGCTAGCTGGAACGGATTGCTACGGGGTCGCAACGCCATGCTCGCGCCAACATCAAAGACGCTAAGCTGCCAAGTGAAAGTTGCAACTAAATCGGAACCGCCAATCAACGAGCGAGGCACAAAAGTAGCCGTTGGCAAGGGCACGAGGACATTGGAGTCGAACAAGGCAGGCGACGACTCGAACTGGGGCACTTGGCTTTCCGAGGGAGTCACTGCCGTACCGTAAAGCAATTGTAATACGACCCCCGACGGGACCTCCGATGCTCCGCCCCCGGAGTGGGGAACAACCGGCGGGGCGCCGCCAGCTCCCGTTTCAATGGGAGAGTCGCTCGAATAATTACAGAAGTTGTACCCTACGTAGTCGCTGCCCGCTTGAACAAAAATCTCTCCTAGAAGGTTTTGATCAAAGGCGATCCCTCCGCCAGTACCGAGGTGAGCGACCCCCTCGCGAACGACTGCCGATTGCACCTCAAACACGGCATAGACACCCGTCGAAAGATTATCAAACCGGTAGCTCCCGTTCACGTCAGTTTGTCGTTCCTGCAGGACTACCCCGGTTTCGTTGAGCAACCGTAGGCTCGCGCCCTCGATGCCAGTCTCGCTGGACAAATTCAGGCAACGCGGACTTGAGGTCAAGTAAACTTGGCCGGCAATCGAGCCGAATGCTTGGCTGATGCTCTCGACGCTGGGGCTAACCTGAACATTGCCTTCGGGAGCTGTCACTGCGCCAAGCTTGACGGCAGCCGCCGAAAAATCTGCGGCAAGCAGCTGGCGAGGCTCCATTTGTTCAAAGCGACAGATTCGATAGGTACATGCGACTCCCATACGACTGAGTATCGACTCCCGCGAAAGCGTACCCCTACTGGGAGCAACTCAGCCTCACCAGTCCTCCTGTTGTGCTCAATCGGAACAAACCAGCAAATTTGCCGAAAGAAACCACAACGACCTTTCTGCCACCAAGTGGATAGCTGAGATGCCATGGGCCGGACATACCGCGTTTTGGTCGGTCGCTAGACTCCCAAACATCCTGAGATGAAAGCCTCAGACGAAAGCAAACTCCGGCAAAAAAGTATTTGGCATTCGAGTTAGCAGTTGGTAGGGTAAGAGTCTCTGATAAGGGGGCTCGCTCCCTCGATATCGCAAATCAGATTCCAAGCTCCCGCCTCCCCGTCCAAGCCCGCCGCTCTTTCTCGAAAGTTTTGCTATGAAAAAATTCGCCCCCGTTTTTCGGGCCTGCTCTCTCGCAATCTTTGCTCTTGTTGCTGCGACCGAAGCGATTGCGGCAGACACTCAGCCCGTCCTCGTCGAGTCAAAACGCATATGGGACGAGGCGCCCCACAGTGCATTTACCGATTTGATACGTTTCAACCAGCAATGGTTCTGCGTGTTTCGTGAAGGTCAGGGGCATGTTGCGGAGGATGGAGCTTTGCGAATTATCCGATCTGAAGATGGCAACCTGTGGCAATCGATGGCTCTGATTTCTTCGCCTGACTCTGACTTGCGAGACGCAAAAATTTCGATCACTCCGGACAATCGCCTTATGTTGGCCGGCGCCGAAGCAATACCCCATCCGGATACCGGCAAAACCTACAAACGCCAATCGCTCGTCTGGTTTTCGGAAGACGGTAAGAACTGGAACGCCAAATATGAAGTTGCGGAGCCTAATTTTTGGCTCTGGAGAATCACTTGGCACAAAAATAAAGCCTATGGCTTCGGCTACGGTACGACCAAAGAGAATCGTCTACTACGACTCTACAGCAGCGACGACGGAAAAGACTTTCAGACGCTGGTCGAAAACGCTGCTCCCGATACCGGGTACGCCAACGAGACCTCGTTGGTCTTCACGCCAGACGATACTGGCTATTGTTTGTTGCGCCGCGATGGCGGCCAAAACACGGGACTGCTTGGCACCTCTAAGCCCCCTTA
This sequence comes from Planctomycetota bacterium, assembly GCA_024278955.1. Classification (GTDB taxonomy): domain Bacteria; phylum Planctomycetota; class Planctomycetia; order Pirellulales; family Lacipirellulaceae; genus Bythopirellula. The sequence continues at coordinate 26,536 of JAJRSE010000105.1, forward strand.
TACCGAATGGAGCTGGCAGGATCTTGCCGTTCGTCTCGGAGGCCCCGATATGATTTGCTTGCCAGATGGGCGTTTCATCGCGGCAGTTCGTCTTTATGACGGCAAGGTTCGTACGTCGCTCTGTTGGATCGACATTAAGCAGGGAACTCTTACCGAGGCTCTCAAGCTCCCCTCCGGTGGCGATACAAGCTACGCTGGCATGGTTTGGCACGAGGAGATGCTGTGGGTCAGCTACTACTCCTCGCACGAAGAAAAGACCTGCATTTACCTCGCAAAAGTCCGATTTGAATAATCGCTGCAAAAAAACAGGACTAGAAAGCCGTTTTTTGCCTAAAAAAACGGCTTTCTGCTCTGCCAGAACACAAATTGCGTCAGCCCGACCATTTAGCCCAGACGCTCTAAATGCAGCATTTCGCCAATCTCTGCTGCGATTGTTTTCAAAGTTCCTGCATCTGGGGCAATGAGATTTGAGAGAAACCTTGCTTATGGTTGACCAAATGCGGATTTCCGCTATGCTGAATGCTGCGGTGAAGGACGAAATGTGAGCATTTAGCTTCATCTCCGCTGTGTTTGGCGGCTTTTCCCAAGGGAATCTCGCGTCAGTTATGGGGTCATTTAAGCGTGGCCCAAAGTTATAAGTTCTAGTTTTGGAGATTGGCAAAATGCCAGAAGGTACAATTAAGAAGCTGACGGACAAAGGTTTTGGTTTTATCGAGGGTGACCGAGGAGATATCTTCTTCCACCACTCGGCCCTCGAAGGGGTCAACTACGACAGCCTTCAAGAAGGTCAGCGCGTCGAGTATCAAGAAGGCAGTGGCCCTAAGGGTCCATGTGCCGAGAACGTAACGGTTGTTGCCTAAGTAGCAACCTTCGTTTATCGAAGCAAGCTATTCAGCACACTGACACAAGAAGATGACACAAAAAGGGGCCGCACCATGATCGCATGGTGCGGCCCTTTTGATTTTCAGTAACCGTTCACGAGTGCAATGCATTCGATAAACCACCGAGAGCACAGGGGACACAGAGGATTAGAGTTTGAAACTTAGAGTTTGAAACGTTGTATGCCGTCCTTGAGCACTTTTTTGTTGAAATTGAGCAACAGTCCAGTCGTGATACCAGTCAGTTTCATATAAGTCAGTAATTGAGCCTGATGGATTCCCTGGATCTCTTCAACAGATTTCAGTTCTAAAATCAGCTGATCTTCAACCAGAATGTCAATGCGATATCCACAATCGAGGTGGATGCCCTTGTACTCTATGGGCAACGGGTATTCTAACTTGAACCGAATTTCATGGAGCGACAGTTCTCTCGCCAAGCACTGTTTGTAGGAGGATTCCAATAGACCGGGGCCAAGCAGCCGATGCACCTCAATTGCGCATCCAATCACCTCGCCGGTCAGAGGATCCTTTGCCATGGTTCTCTGTGGTCTCGGCGATCTCTGTGGTAAAATGCTTTATATCAGATCGTCTGTGAACGGTTACGAGGATTACGACTCAATCTCTACGAAGCGATTCCCCTCGGAAGCTCGCCACCACAATTCTTGGCACGAATCCCTAGCACAGACAAATCGCTAGGAGAGGAAACGCCAGTTGATCTCTTCGCCCAGCACCTCAGCTAGGGCCGATTCGGCGTCATGGCTGACTCGCTCAACAACTTCGCCTATGGGTCGCTGACGGCGTCCGGCGAGGCGATCCATGACCCGGTCGGTTGCTGCATGGACTCGGTCAGTAAACTCAACCGTTCGATCGATTCTCGTCTCGATTGAATGCGTTTCAAAGCGATGTGGTCGAGCTAGTCGACCGATGCGCGAGAGATCGAGATCGCTCGCCGAGCGGGCTTGCCTTGCTAACGTAAGCATGGCATCCAGTCTCGTCGGCTGCTGGTTCGTATCGCCGGCTAGCGAAATGACTGGTGCCGGAGCAACCACGGCTGCCGCCGGGGCAGGCGTGGGCGACGCGACCACGCGAGTACTAAATGCAGTCGTCGTCAATTGCGATACAACAACCGACCCCGTATTGGACTGTCCAGGAGAGGCCAAGCTCGACTCGGAAGCTTGGACAGCAGCAAGCAACGGCAAGCTTGAACTTTCCGGTCCACCGGAGTCGCCAGCCATGCCTGCGGCTAGAGGTGCCTCGGTGCTCTCGCCGTAGGTCGCAGCCCAAATCGAAAGATCAACGCCGTCGACGCTGCTACTTTCGTTGCCATCTCCGTCACCGACTGCCACGGCAGCCGAGGCGCTTCCGAAACCTGTTTGCCAGGTCAGGAAGTCGAAGCCATCGGTATCGCCGTCTTCGTCAAAGTCGCCCGTGACGGGAGCAAATGCGGTGGCTGCACCTGAGCCAAATTCAGCATCCCAGTCGGCAAGGTCTGCCGAGTTGACGACATCGTCGCCATTGGAGTCGCCATCGGAAGAGGTAACAGCCGCTCCGGACATACCAAATCCGAGTTGCCAGCTAAGGAAGTCAAAACCATCGACGTCGCCATCGTCGTCAAAGTCGGGACCGGCAAGCTCGACTATCACCGGTGCCACTTTTCTGAGCTTGTAGTCTTCGACTTCGCCGATCAGAGCAGCCCCGGTTACCGAGTTGATGCCAAATTCGCCGTAGCGGAATCGAGCAAAAACATCGCCGGCCGTCAGAGCTGCCGGAATCTCGAAGGAGATGCTGTTTTCACCCGGCTGAAGCAACTGGTCCGTAATAATACGTTCGCCCGGATCGTCGAAATCGTTATCGCCGTTGAAATCTACCCAGCCCTGCAAGTAGCCACCAGTCCGGCTTGCTGTGGCAATAAGATTGCCCGTCGAGTCTGCGACCAAATCGTCGACGACGATTCCATCGTCATCGTTAAAGTTGTCGTTATCGTCTCCGTCGGCATCAGGAGATGGCAAGCCGTTGATCTCGGCATCAATGCTCTCGTTGGAAGACCCAAGGAAGAAAACACCTGCCGGATGCCGGGCACCGTCTTCGGCGAAGAGCGTGATGCCATAGGCCGCAGGCAAGTCGCCATAGTCGAGCGTCGGGGTCGTTGGGTTGCTGCTATCGCCAAAGAGGCCAAACAGGATGTTCGAAACCGTCCCACCGCCAGCTAACGAGACAATCTGAGGTCCCTCGCTGAGAGGGAAAATCTGGAAGAACGGGGTTCCCGTCGTTTCGATCCTCACCACATGGGTGCCTGGGGCAACGCCATCGAAAATGTACGCACCGTTGACATTGGTGGTCGTGATTCGTTCGCCCGCCTCAAACGAACCGCTGCCATTCGAGTCGATAAACACGTCGACGCCTACTTGACCTATCTCGTTAGCCTGCTGGATTCCGTCTGCGCTGGAATCAATAAAGACGACCCCCATCAGGTAACCATCCTGGCTTGTCCCATTGCCTGGGCCAGTCCCGACGGGCGGAGTAATCGCGAATTCAACGCCCGAGATAGCATCTCCATGTCCGACGAGAAATGCGGAAATGCCTGTCGTAGGATCACTCAAGGTCCAGCTCGGAGGAGCAATGACGCCCACGTTCACGACCATCGCGTTGAGATTAGCGTCAAGCGGAATCGTTAGCGAATACTGACCGTTGGCATCCGTCGAAACGATAATCTCGCCGGCATCGAACTGCCCATTGCGATTCACATCGCCATAGACGCTCACGCCGGGCACGTTCACATCACCTTGGTTGAAATTGCCATCGCCATTGATGTCGGCAAACACGACGCCGCTGAAATCGACTTGCGCTGGCGCCGCAGGACCAGGATCGAGCAGGAAGTTAAGATTCTTAACGCCATCGACGACTTCGGCGCCGGAACCATCCAGGAACGCGAAAGGCGTGCCATCGGCCTGCAACGGCACTTCCAGGTTGGCATCGTAGTCCCAAACTTTGAAGAAGTCGGCCGAAATGGTCCACTCCGTCTTGTAATCTTGAAGGAGCCCAGCGGGGGTAAACGAATCGTCTAGCGCCGCGCGTCCCAAGGGATCGACGATGGAAATGATGTAATCGTCGGGGACCAAATCGAAGTAATAATTGCCATCGGCTCCGGTGACAAACTGGTCGACAAGCACCCCATCGCTGGCTCGCCGTGCCTCGACCGTGATGTTGGCACCCATCGATTCGTGAGTGATATCGATTGTGTTTGTCACTTCGCCGAATCGCAAAGTGCCATCGGTATCGGTGTTACTCTGAATGACGCGGCTGAAATTGAATGCGTCGTCCCGGTTGTCATCAACACCGATCAGGCCTTGCACACGTTGGGTGTTGGCACCAATCGGGCTGCCATGCCAAGCAACTTCGATGCCGGTAATCCCAATGGCTGTGCCAGAGTAGTTCTCGAAGTGCAACTGCCACCCTTGCTCCAAGAGGTCTGCTACGTCAGCAGGTTCCCCCGTGGTGGGATCAAAAATAATTTGGCTGTCCGAGCGTTCCCCCCAGTTACGGTTCGTAGTGAAGGTAACCACCAAAGGGTTCTCCGGATCGGTATCCGTGGAAGCCAATGACGGGCTTTCTTCAAATGTGGCCGCCGTAGCGTTTTGGAAGATCTCTTGGCCTAAGCTCTCCACAAAGAAATTGTTTAACTCGCTTTGTGTTCCATTTGGAGAGACCAGCAAAACCCGCATGTTGTCAAGAAACTGGGTGTCTGTTGCGGTGCCGAGAAGCGATATTTTTACTTCGACACTCTCGATGGTCATCGTATTGTTTGCAGGAACTTCAAGCTCAACGTATCCACCCCGAGGCTGAAACAACGGGTTATTGTTGAAAGGATCGTCAGCAAAATATTCGTTCCAAAAATCAACAAATCCTGCTCCGCCACCCAAACCACCAGGGACAAGTTGATTGCCACTATCATCATTGCTAACTTCCGCAGCGGGAACATTAATAAAGAATCCACCCTCCGGACTGATAAAACTGGTAAAGGTCAGCTCATCGGGTAACGTTTGGTTCTTGGTGCCCCACTGCTGAGCCAGTTGCACCGCGAGTTCCGCATCGATAACCCCCTGAGCATAGCCAATGTTCTCGCCGTAGACGCCTCTGCCTTGGCTGACAGTATAGCCGGCACCGTTGGTCAATACTTGAGGCGTTGGCTGGTATTGAATACCTGAATTGGTTTGAGAATTAAGAAATACTCCTCCCACAAAATTGGCGGTAGCCCTAGGTCCTGAATTGAACCCTGCTTCCGTAAGTGTTGGATCGAGCGTTGGAGTCACCGTTTGGACAAGTGGAGCGATTGAAGGGTCCCAAACATCGGGATCGCGAAACACAGGCATCTGATTGATGATCCAGGTGTTCTGAGTCGAACCAGCACCAACCGCAAGCGGAACTTCAAATTTTGCGTTCTGCCTTGCCGAGCGAACAAGGATTTCCTGGACATCTCGCCAGCTAAGGTCAGGATTGACCTCAAGCATCAATGCGATTACCCCACTCACCAGCGGTGCTGCCGCAGAGGTCCCCCCAAAGCGAGACATGTAGTCGATATCTTCCAGGAAATCGCGATCGAATTCCTGCCCCGTGATTGGGTCTGGAGAAAAGTTACGTCCAGCTTCTCCAGTCAAATCGGTCGTAAAAATACCGCTGCCCAAGCCCGAATCATCAATGATGTTCAACGCAGCGTTCGATCCCGTAGGAGCGGCGACCAACACGTTGGCTCCCGTCTCGGCAAAGCCGGTAACGGTTCCGTCAACATTGTTATAGAAGCCATTCTCGTCGACGCCCGTAACGCCGATGGTATAGCGTGAACTCACCCAACCATTGTAAGTAGTGCTATCCCAGCCGCCGATTGTTTCGAAACCGAAATCAAAAGGCGTCCCCGCGTTGTTTCCTGCGGCAAATACATGAATTACCCCTAAGTCCTCGCCCGTCACCGAATTTGTGCGACCAAAAATGATTGAATCACGCAGGGCTAGGAATTCGTTGAATGTTGGGCCGGCAACGCCTCGCGTGACATTGGGTCCCCAGCTATTGTTGGTGATATCGATCTGGTCGATTTCGTAGCGGAAAGCGTTCACCAGTGCATTGGGATCCCCACTGGGTGCTCCTTCGGGAAGGAAAAACTGAATCGGTACAAGTGTTGCTCCTGGTGCTACCCCAGAACCCCCAAGACCGTTGTTAGCAACTGCGCCGATAAGTCCCGCCACCGCCGTACCATGAGATCCAGCCTGGATTGACCCTGGCCCTGTGCCTCCTGTGAATAGGTTCAGTCCTAACGTATCGGAAACATTGTTGGCCAAATCAGGATGATCAACCTGTAGTCCTTCGTCGATCACTGCCACCACGACCCCCTCGCCGGTGATTCCCAGATTCCAAACAGGGGCTACGTTGATATCCTCGCCGGCTTTACCAAAAATCGCTTGGAAGTCCGGGTTTCCTACTTCCTGGGCCACGTTAATAAATTGCCACTGATTACCCGACAAAGGATCAGTCGGAATCGAAAACGAGGTGGCTTCCACTTGTTGACTGCCCGCATTTAACAGTGTTTGCCAATACAGTTCGTTCAGCAGAATCTGTTGCTGTCCTGCGGCGGTCGCACTCGAATAGGACTGCACCTGAATCTGAAGATTCTCGGAGACCGAACTTTGCAACGCCGCCAGCGGCGAATCGGCCGACATCACGCGCCGGTCTTCAAGAGTCTCGAAGCCTAGCTGACGTTTGCGTTGGCGGCGGCTTACGCCCCGGGGACGACGTGACTTAGCCAAGCCCGATCGGCTTGAAGAGGTGTTGCGCTGAAAAAATGCCATTTTTTGCTGTTCCCGTTAGTAAGATCACCGATCGGGTCCTCTTCACCACTTCTCCCGCGCCATAGTCAACGCGCACGGCAAACTCCTACATGGAGTCTCGCCGAAGTGAAGAGGGCTCGAATGCCCTGCGTCCTGTTCCTAAACACCGAGTGCTATCCACCAGACCGAGAGACAACGATCGTGTCCTCTGCTGCGAAACACCCAGCGTCTCTTGCCAGCCTCTGGCCATGACTTCGCCTGCTAGCACAATCTCTTTTCTGTAGGCAACTGGTTGCGTTGGCTCAAAGGTTGCGCCACGCTTCCCTATTAGTCCTTCATAATAGTTAGGCCTACCGCAATCGTCAAACTTTTGGTGAGGGTTTGCAGGACGATTGCAAAGTTGCGAAAAGAAGCAAAAAATGCTCTTAATAGAGCTGCTTTCGCAGGAGAACTAAAAAGTCGGGTCGAAGTGAAAAATTTAGCCACAGAGATCACCGAGGGCACAGAGACCCCTTGTTTTTAGCACTCTGTGTTCTCGGTGATCTCTGTGGCTATACATTTTATGTCTTTTGACTTTGCCGTGTGGTGGTGGTTTAGCAGTCTAATTCCTGCTCCTTGGCGATTCAAAAAATGGCTTTGCCGGGATATTGCCGATTTCTCCTTCACATTAGGTAAACCACACAAAGTCTGTCAGATCTAACGGAATCTTTGGTTATTCCGCTGCTAGGGGTCCGATAACCCTTTCCAGCCAAGCTATGTGCGACATGCTCGTCTGCTCTATTTATCGGCTTGGCATCAACAGGATCACAGAAAATCGCCGTGACGCGAGGCACGCACGTTGCAACGGCGTTTGGGACAACGAGGGGGATTTTAGATGAAATTTCAACAAGCGGGCCATGCGTCTGCCTTCGGATTGATGATGCTCTTTTCACTCGCTGTCCCAGCCACGGCGGACGAGGGCGGGTATGTTTCTCCTCGATTTATCTCGGGAGCCCAGCAATTGCCTCCTGCCCATCATCCCGCTTCGCCCCTGGCGGGCGGGCCAGCAGCTGCCCAAGGCGGGCAGTTCATGGATGTGCAAGGCAACTCGATTGTCATGCCGGCCAGCTACGGCCAATCGTGCCCGGGCGGACCGGGTGGCCCTGGCGGAGCCGGAGGCTACGGCGACCCGATGGCCGTCGATTTTGGTGGCTACGGTCCCGACCAGAGTGGGCCCCACTATTTCGACATCTCGTTCGACACTCTGTTCCTGCAACCCTCCGATCCTTTTGAGGGAGTCGGAGGACTGATCTCCGCAGGGGCCGGTGGCCCGTTGGTAGATGTCCTCTCGGGACAGGAAGAGTACGAAGCGGGTTGGCGGATTGCGGCTCGCTACGACATTGGTCCTTTATCGGTACTCGAAGCCACCTACACAGGCCTCTACGACATCGGATTTACGAGCAATATCGTTTCCTCTGACGTAGTGCCAGGCGGCTTACCAAACTCCTTGTTTACTCCTTTTTCGGATTTTGGAACCGCTGTTGGCGGCCCAATTGCTACGCTCGACGATGCCGATGTGGTTTCCTTCAGATATGACTCCGACCTACAAAGTACCGAGTTTTCGTACCGCCGGTATTGGATGGGATACAATTCTCGTATCACCGGCACCTGGTTAATGGGGGCACGTTATTTCCGGATGACCGAAGGGTTCGCTTGGAACACGACGGCAGACGACCCGACCAACCCCAACCCTGCTGCCGATAAGGTCTTCTCCACACTCAGCTCAAGAAGCGAAAACGACATGGTCGGTTTCCAGCTCGGCGGCGACGGATGGCTGACCCTGCGGCAAGGCTTGCGGATCGGCACTGAGGCAAAAGCGGGGATCTACAACAATCGGTTCAAAATCAGAAAAGATGGCGTCTTCGACAACGTAGGCAACGCTCCCGACGATTTTTCCTTCGAGGCCGAAGGCAACCAGGTGGCGTTCGCTGCCGAAGGGGGCGTCACGATGGTCGCCGATATCCTGTCGAGCTGGTCGATTCGCGGCGGCTACCAGGTCTACTACCTCAGCAGCCTCGCCACGGTAGGCGGCAGCATCGACACAACAAATATCAACTCCCCCACCATCGCAACCCAAGGCAGCGCCTTGTACCACGGTTTCCATGGCGGCGTTGAGTACACCTGGTAAGCGGCGAATCAAGTTGCGGCAACTACCCTTTGCTCGCGATTAAAGCAGCTTTCAAAAATCTGAGGTCCCGAAAAGCCCAGGGATGGCCATCCCTGGGCTTTGACCTTTATATCGCCTCAATTCTTGCAAAACGGATATTTTGCATATTCCGAACTTCGGAAGTACAATGGGCCTTGGAATCCAATATGCCGACCAAGGCCGGCGGATCTCTTTCTCGCGGGACCTCAGCTTCTCTCTGAACTCCGTAGCAGGAGAGGTCTGCATTTTTCCCGTTGCCTTGGTTCCGGCGGAAACATCAAAAGGCGGTGTGCCTTTTGGTTGGACCCCATTTGCAGAATCATAGGCACAGGAACATCTATAATGGCTCAACGCAAGCGACGGCGACATGCACGCGCTCGAAGCAACAAAACCAATCGACTCAAACAACCAGGCCAAGGCGTTCGCTCGCTAAGCTTCGAGCCGCTGGAAGATCGTAGGATGTTGGCGGTTTTTGTCGTCAATAATCTGTTCGATCTTGATGGCGATGGAGATCCAGTTGTTGGTTCGCTGCGGCAAGCGATTAACCTCTCCAATGCAAATGAAGAAGCCGACACGATCATCTTTGAAGATTTTCTGTTCGATGGTCCTGGATCGGGAACGATCTTTCTTAGCGCTGCCGAGAACGGGGGACCGCTACTCCTTTCCGAAGAACAGAACATCACGATCCTCGGACCAGGGGCAGGTGTCCTGACCATTTTTGCCCCAGGCGGCAATCGGATGTTTTTGATTGACGATGGGAACGAAGATGCTGCCCGTTCGATAACGATCAGCGGGATCACCCTCTCGGGCGGAAACCCGCTTGGCGACGATGAAGACGGTCGCGGCGGAACGATTCTCAACCGCGAGGCGCTCACCTTGCAAGAGGTCGAGATCAACAGCGGCTTTGCGCCCGGCGGCGGCGGTGCCATATTTAATGATCTCGGCGCTACTCTGCGAGTCGACCGCAGCTTGATCCGGGACAACAACTCGGGAGCCGGCGGCGGAGGTATTCAAAATGGCATCGCAGGAGAAGAAGACAACCTCCCTAGGACGACGATTGTCAACTCCACGATTACCGGCAACACGGCCTTCGGCGGCGCAGGCAATGAGGCAGGCTACGGCGGCGGCGGCGTCCTGAATCTTAGCGGCACGGTGAACATCGAGCAAAGCACAATCGTCGGCAACTCGGCCAGCGCTGCCTATAGTGGTGGCGGGGTGGCAAGCCAGGGTTTTGACGCAGAATTCGACGACGCAATGGCCCCAACCGTCTACTCAGGCGACACCACAACAAACATTCGCTCGTCGATTATCGTTGGTAACACCACTCCAGACATGATGGGCATGCCCACAGCTGACGATGTCAGCAGCCTCGGCATGACCGACGACGACCCACCCGTTCCGTTTGAACCGCAAATCAACAGCCTGGGGTTTAATCTCTTCGGCGTGCTTTCTCCGTCGACCTTTGGTTCCACATTCCCACCAGTGAATCCAGATATCACGTTACCGCCAAACGGCCCCGGCGACACGATGGGCGTCGCCGCGGAAGACGTATTTATCGTCGAAGACCCGGATGCCATGCCGCTCGTACCCTTGTTGGCTGACTTCGGCGGCGTGTTGCCCGTCTTCATGCCGGATATCAACAAACCCGGCGGGCAGATGGCCATTGATGGCGGTGATCCCAACAACATCGTGGGCCCTTACGACCAGCGCGGGCCACAATTTAGACGGGCGTTCGGCGCTTTGGATATCACGATACCGATCATGGACATCGGCGCAGCCGAGGTGCAGGTGGGCCGCTTTGAGGTCAACACCTTGGTCGACGAAGCCGATGGGCGGTTTTTTAATGTTCCCGTCTCGACGGGAACCTTTCCCTTCAACTTCTTCGAAATTGTCCCTGATTTTTCGCTGCGTGAAGCGCTGGAATTTGCTAGAAAGAACAGCGCAACGGGCCTGCCTGACCCTGCAACCATTACTTTTTCAGATGGTTTGCTGACCGAAGACGACCCGGTGATTGGGACGCCAGCCCCCACGATTTTACTCTCGTTGGGCCAGATATCGCTCGACTTCCCCGTGATCATTGAGGGGCCAGGGTTTGACCTAGAGATCGATGCCACGGGCAGTGATCCCACGCCAGGGATCAACGACGGTCAAGGGTCGCGAATTTTCAGCGTTTCAGACACAGTCGAGATTAGCAACCTGATTCTCCGAGGTGGCGACAGCCAAGAATTCGGCGGCGCTATTTTTACGAATGGCGATCTTATTCTGAGCCGCAGCACTCTTCTCGACAACGCGACCGCCGGCAGCGGAGGAGCCATTCACGTTGCCGCTGGCACATTATTATTGGAGAGTAGTACGCTCAGTAACAACATTGCGGCTGGCGGCGGAGGCGGCCTCTTTGTGGCTGGCGGAAATGTCACGGTCAGCAACTCGACCATCTCGGGCAACACGGCCGCGAGCCATGGAGGCGGCATTGCGAATGCCGATGGCAACCTCACGATTCAATACAGCACGATTACGCTCAACACAGCAGGCACGCTCAGCAGTGGCGTGGCCACCTATCGCGATGCTTATGCCTTAACCTCGGTTCGCTCCACCATCATCTCCGGAAATACGGTCAACGACGTCCAGCTCGTTAAACCAAAACGACCGGGAACCGTGGATAGCGATTTCTTGGACTCGCTCAACTACAACCTCGTCGGTGTCGGCAATGCCGTATTTGCGGGCCTCTTTTCTATGCCCGGCGACCAATCGCTTGTCACCGACCCGATGCTTGGCCCGCTGGCCCGGTTGGGAGGACCAACGCCGGTCCATCGACTCTTGGCGGGTAGCCCTGCCATTGATGCAGGAGATGCTAATCCAGCGGGTCTCGGCAACGTCCCTGCCCAAGACCAAAGAGGGTTTCCTTTCGATCGCATCGAAGGCGCAAATCCGATTGACATCGGCGCTTTTGAAGTTCAGGACGGCCAACTACTGGTTGGAGACGTGACCGATGGCGCCAACTTCGCAACATTCGTCGAAGCCCTCAACGAATCCAATGCGACTCCGACGTTCGAGCAAATTATCTTTCTCCCGACTTGGCTTGGCGAGCCATTTCCGGGAAACCTGGCGATCACCGATTCGGTAGACATTTTCGGGATTAGCGGGATGCTTTTCTCACCTGGAGGCGGCTTGGAAATCTTGGTTGACGACGGCAACAATGCGTCGTTGCTTGACGTCTCGATCACGGACCTCCGGTTTCAAAACAATACAAGAATCGTCAGCCAAGAAAATCTGACGCTCACCAATATGCAATTCGTCAACAACGCAGCCGCCGGCAACGGCGGGGCGATCTCTCAGCAATTGGGCAAATTGACGATCGAAGACAGCACGTTCATCGGGAACACAGCAGCCGGTTCTGGAGGAGCCCTCTACGTTTTTGACGGCGATCTGGAAATCAACAACAGCTTCTTGACCGGAAACTCCACCAGCGCCGGCGGGAGTGGCGGGGCGGTCTATATCAGAAACGGCAGCTTTACTGCGAACTATACATACATCACTGGCAACTCTGCGTCGGCGGCCACCGGCGATGGCGGGGGTATTTACAGCCGCGATGCCACGCTGATGCTTACGGACGTAACCATCAGCGGAAATAGCACTAATGGTTCTGACTCGGAAGGGGGAGGCCTTGCGGCTAAAGACAGCGACATCATGCTCGTCAACCCCGCGATTGCCCTCAACACCACGATCTCATCTCAATCGCGTGGCGGTGGGGTTTTTCTTGATGGCGGCAGCCTCAATATCCAAAACGGCAACCTTTTTGGCAATAAAACCTACGGCCAATACTCCTCTGGCGGCGGCATTGCTACAGTCAACGCCGACGTTTTCATCACCGGAACATCCGTCAACAGGAACGAAGTATTCGGCGACGACAGCAACGGCGGCGGTATCTATGCCGTGGGCGGAAATCTCACCGTCCGAGACAGCGCCATCATCAGCAATCGCGTGAACACAGCGGGATCCAATGGAGGGGGTATTTATACCAACGGCGACTTGACTGGATCGCAAACCACCTCGATCATCAACTCGACCATCTCGGGCAACTCGACGCTCGGTCGCGGTGGCGGCCTGTTCAACGCAGAGGGCTTGACCGTAATCAAGCACAGCACCATTACAAACAACGACGCCCCCTACGTCGGCGATGCGGCGGGAGTCGGTAGCTTCGGAAATTCTTCGACCACCCGCACCGAGGTGTACTCCTCGATTATTGCTGGAAATATTGCTAGCCAGGCCTCGGCTGCCGCGATCGCAGCCGATTTTAGCGGCAGCGGCGAAGTCAACGGCTTCGACTTCCTGACCTGGCAGATCGGTTTTGGTACGTCGCCCGCAGTTCCATCCGATGGCGATGCCAACGGCGACCAAGCTGTCGATGCCCTCGACCTTGACATCTGGGAGTTGGGATTTGGCGCCGGCGACACCTTTAGCGATGTCGAACGCGTAGGCGGCACTTTTGATGAAACGTTCCTCTCGCTTGGTTACAACTTGATCGGCGAAGGGCTCTCGGTCGAAGCATTTAGTGCCGCCGGCGATCAAACAGGCGTGACCGACCCTAAGCTCGGCCCCCTGGCAAATAATGGCGGACCGACGCAAACGCAAGCTTTGCTCGAAGGAAGCCCAGCAATCGACGCAGGCGATCCAGCCTTCAACCCCAACAACATCACTCCGGCACTCGTCTTCGATCAACGGGGTGCAGGCTTCAATCGGGTCGAGGGAACTCGAATCGATGTCGGCGCCTTCGAGTTGCCTGCTCCCATGCCGTTGCTTGCCCCAGCCATGGCAGGTAGCGAGGAAAACTCCGAAGCACCACTAGCCAGCGTGGCAAACGAAGCGGTAGTCGAGGAAGCAGCCTTTGCAAGCATTCGTATCGATACCGAGGTGCAGCCGCTAGCTTCTCCTGAAATGCTGGAAGAAACGCCGGCGATTGCAAGCTGGACTCAACCGGTCGTGGCGAATGCAGGTGATCCAACGCTCCGCGATCTGACAAACTACGTGACACGACTTAGAACGAAGCTCTCGCCCACATCTCGATCTGCCGAGCGATCGTTTGCTGTCGAAGCAAACGACCAAGCCATTCGAGAGGCTGCTCACGACACGCTGTTAGCCGCGTTCGCAGATCATCAATTCGTTGCGAGAGCAGACTCTCAAACCATCGCCGAAGCACTTTCTCATGTCCAAGACGCGGCGGCCATAGAAGACGAGAGTGCTGAGGACTTGATCTTCGAGCTTCTGGGCGAAGGGAATATTTGATTCTTCCCCATATTTTAGCAACAAATACCAGCCGAGCCCGTTGAAACTCAGCTGGCACAACCGGGGCGGTGGCGACTATACTAGTGGTCTAACGCAGCTCAACATTCGAGTTGGGTGCCACTGCTGGCTTGCCCAGCAGTGGACGCCGGGTACCCGGTTCGCACTGCTGGACGAGCCAGCAGTGGCACCCGAAAACCAAGCAGCGATGAAATACGAGTGCTTTGACAACTCTTAGAATTGGGATGCTGTCTGACAGAAGTTATCTGCCAGTAAGTAGTTCAGTCAGACAGCATCCCAACTTTTAGTTATGACAAAGCACTAATAGCTGGCGCCGACCGTGAGGTTGTTTTGCGCAGATTCATTTCCCTCGGGCAAGGAGTAATACCCAACAGGTGAGTTCTATTGACCGTAAGCCGGGCGTCGAAAGCGAGTCTGCCGTTTTGGTGGGCGTGCTGCTTTCCGATTCAGCTCCCCCCGAGGGAGCATTCCACGCAGAGCCGCTAGAAGAGCTGGCCGGATTAGTCGAAACTGCCGGAGCGACAATCGTAGGCCGGATGACTCAAAATCGGCAGTCGCCCGATAAGACGACCTATCTTGGCAAAGGAAAAGTCGAGCAGCTCCGGCTCGTCATTGAGGCCACCGAAGCCGATATCGTCGTTTTCGATAACGACTTGTCGCCTGCTCAAATCCGAAACCTCGAGCAAGCTCTCGATGTCAAAGTGTTGGATCGAACCGAGGTGATCCTCGACATCTTTTCTAGCCGAGCACAAACTCACGAGTCTCGCTTGGCCGTTGAGCTTGCGCAGCTTGAGTATTCTCTGCCTCGCCTGAAACGCATGTGGACTCACTTGTCTCGTATGAAAATGGGCGTCGGTATGCGCGGCCCGGGTGAAAAACAGTTGGAAACCGACCGCCGCTTGGTTGAAAAACGCATCAGCGACCTCCGCGCAGACCTAAGGCAAATCGAAAAACGTAAAGAACGCGAGGTCGCTGGCCGTAGCGATCGGATGACGGTCTCGCTCGTGGGCTACACCAACGCGGGCAAAAGTACGCTGATGAACTCGCTTACCGACGCCCAAGTCAAAACCGAAGACAAGCTCTTCGCTACGCTCGACACACGTACCCGACGTTGGCATCTTCCCGGCTGGGGACCTGTCCTGCTAAGCGACACCGTCGGATTTATCCGCGACTTGCCTCATAAGCTCATCGCCAGCTTCAAGGCCACACTCGAGGAATCTCGCCAGGCCGACTTGTTGATTCATGTAGCCGACGCAAGCAACCCGGCTGCGTTGGACCAAATCGTTGCCGTTTACGATGTTCTACGCGAGTTGGGCATCGAAGAAAAAGATACCATTCTTACGCTGAATAAGATCGACCTGGTCGACGATCCGGTGCGGGTCGAAACATTGCGCAAGCGGTATCCTAACGCGGTGGAAATTAGCGCTCACACGGGCGAAGGCGTATCCAATTTAGCAAGCAAAGTGAGTCACGCCCTCAGTCGCGATTTCCTCAATCTCGAAATCGAGCTCGACGTTTCCGACGGTCGGCTTCTGGCCTATCTCGCAGAACACGGGGAGATTCTCAGCCGCACCTACGGCGAGAACCGCGTGAAGATACATTGCAAGATCTCCGAGAAGCACCTAGGGCACGTCAAGGAATCCTCGAACGTACAAGTTCGCCCTTTTAGCGGAACACTCAGCCACCTCGGCGAAGCCGCCAGCAGTGACCCAAACACTGACCCCGAAGATTCCACGATCGAGGAAGTGGCTTAGCTAAACGTCATGGGCCACCGCGCACTCGCCGATCGCCGTATTCTGATCACAGGTGCCTCAAGCGGCATCGGCCGATCGCTCGCCAAAGAGCTTGCCCCGTTTGGCCCGAATCTGTTGCTCGTTGCCCGACAACGCAAACCTTTAGAGCAGTTGGCCGAAGAACTCCTGACGCGAGGCGCAGCAAACGCCCTGGTGTTTGCCGGAGATATCACCGACCCCCAGACGCGCGAAGCAGTTTTCCAGCAAGTCCACGCAGACTGGTCCGCCCTCGACCTCCTGATTAACAACGCGGGGATTAGCGCCCATGGGCGATTTGTCGATAACAGCGAGTCGACACTGCGGCAGATTTTAGAAGTCAATTTCTTTGCAGCAACCGAGCTGACAAGGTTGGCTATCCCGATGCTTCGGAAGGGCGAAGATCCGTTGATCGTCAATGTGGGATCGATCTTGGGACACCGAGGCATTCCTTTCAACAGCGAGTACTGTGCCAGCAAGTTTGCATTGCGAGGCTGGAGCGAAGCCCTTCGCCCCGAGCTAAACCGCGAAGACATCGATCTACTGCTCGTCAGCCCAGGATCGACCGATACCAAATTCTTCGACCACCTTCTCTCTGGCAAGGGATCGCTCCCTTGGGCCGAATCAAAAGGAATTGCTCCCGAAGAGGTTGCCCGGCAAATCGTCCGAGGTATCCAGCGCCGCCGTCCAGAGATTTTCCCCAACTGGCGCGGACGATCGCTTGTAATTCTCAACCGGTTTTTTCCACGGCTAGTCGATCGCATAATGCGACGCTATGGTTGAGTGATGGAACCAAAAGCAAACAGCCAGGAACTTGAAATCCTCTACCAAGACGGACCCTGCCTGGTCGTCAACAAACCTTCCGGCTTGCTAACACAAGCTCCACGGGGGATCGACAGCCTCGAAATCCGCATTAAAGAGTTCTACCGCCAGCAAGAAGGAAAACCGGCTGACGCAAAGCTTTATCTTGGCTTGGCCCACCGTATCGACCGACCCGTGACCGGGGCGATCGTGTTCGCGCGTCACGTCCGAGCCGCCCGAAAACTTTGCACTCAATTTGCCGACCGTACCGTCATGAAAACGTACTGGGCGTTTGTCGAGGGAGAGGTCTCGCCTGCGGAGGGAACTTGGACCGACTACCTACACAAACGCCACGGCATGGCCCAAGCCGAGGTTGTCGATGCCGATCACCCTGCCGCGAAAGAGGCAATACTCCGCTACCACGTTCGCTGGAACAGCCCAGCAGGCACCTGGCTAGAGATTGAGTTGCTGACGGGAAGAACGCATCAAATCCGAGTGCAAGCAGCGTCTCGGGGTCACGCCGTCCTCGGAGATTCGCAATATGGCAGCACTCAAGAATTCGGCATCCAGCACGAAGAGCTTCGCGATCGCTCGATCGCGTTACACGCTCGCCATCTAGGATTTCGCCACCCGATGACGGGGGAAGCCGTCGAGATCACGGCCCCTCTTTCGGTCGATTGGGATCCGTTAGCCCTGCCTCTAGAATAGGGCGTGGCTTTCCCTGGGACACAAACTTCTAAAAACCAACCCAGCCGCAGTATTCTAGCCACTGGTACAGCCACGGCTGCGTCCAAGGATTCCATGTGGGGTAGCTTGCCGAAAAAACGGAAAAGACGAGCAGCGTTAAGGCGAAACCTTGGCGAACGCGAACGCGACCCATCCAGTCGGCTGCCGGCAGCATTACGACAAGCCACATCGGCGCAAACCAAAACATCCAGCGAAATCCGCTCGTCATTCCGCCGTAGTTCCGGTCTTCCTGCGGACGCAGTCCGATGTAAAACACGAGGCAAACTAGCGAGAGCAATGCGATACCCAAAGCCAGCTGGCGTTGCTCGGAATTCCCTTTCAGCACCCACATCGACATCCCCAAGACGCTAAGTAACCAAATGGGGGTTAGCGAAAAAATCCCGTGATGTCCTACGAGCACATGCCAAGCATAAGCCATCTTGGTCGGCTCGCCACGGTCGATGCCGCTAGGGTGGTTCCAGTAACTCTCGCGTTCGACTCCATTGATCGTGTAGGTGTAGTCGTACCAATTCTTTTCGGGGTCCTCAGAACTTTTGTGCATGTAGGGCGGAGTCAGACAGTCATGGGCTGCGTAGTTGGTCGCAAAAAATGCCACGACGACCAAAGTGGCTGCTGGTAGAAACCCCTTGAACCAGGCACGCCAGTCGCACGACAAGAGGGCCAACGAAATAAGCACCAAAAATGCAAGCGCAGGCAACTCATTCGCTGCCGTGAAAGCTGCGGCGATTCCTGCGAGGGCGTAATAACGCAGACGAGTTTCGCCATCGAACCAGATTCTTACAAAACAGTAGAGTGCTACCGCAGCACTAACCGCCGCCACGATATGATTATTCAGCACCACAGCAAACGGAACCAGAAGCGTTCCCATCGTGGCTGATGCGACAACAAACAACTTCCCCCAGTCGGTCGTCCCAAGCCGTTCGGCAAGCTTGGCGACCAACAGAAACATCAACACAAGTGGCAAGAGGTTGATCGTCACCAACATCATCCGGCCCAACAGATAAGGGTGCGACTCCAGCGTCAAACCGGTTGCTTTGCTAATCAACCAATACTCACCAGCCAGCAAGGTCACGAGCAGCGGCGGCTTGCTCGAATAGAGGTGCAGCTGGCCATCGCGGCCTCGGTGCTGCACCATATCGATCGTATTCCACAGCGATCGATCAACCACGCCATCTATCTGGTAGGTCCCTTGCTCGACCAAGGCACGCACCGCCAGCCAGCGGCTGCGGTCGTTCGCGCTAAGAAATGGACGCTGCATGCGTCTGTTCTCGACGATTCGCCGTTTCTTGTCTGCTAGGATTCTCTGGAATTCTTCTTCCGGAAGATTCCGCTCTTTCAGTTTCTCTTCTGCGAGTTTTTGATCTCGCCGGATCAGATGCTTTTCGAGATCAACGCGGTTGACCGCGTTAACCGCCATCAGCCGCCCGCCCAGGTTGCCTACCGCCAGAGCGATGAGCAAGGCGTAGATTCCCCAACGCAAGTGGGTTTGAGAGTCGCCACAAGGGTGCGTCATGTTTGTTCGCCCTTCATTCGTTGTAACGATTCGGACGCCGCAAAGCCTTCCTTTGCAACGCGAGAGGTTGCCTTCTCGGGACTTGTGTGCGCCGAAATCGAATACGCATCGCTATCGCGGGTTAAGAGTCCTGAAATCAACTCGGCAACAAACCCCAATGCAAGCAGTTGGGTACCAACCAACAAGAAAACCAACGAATAGTAAAGCGCCGCCGTCTGATGCAGGTGTACCGGATCGCCGCCTGGCAATCGAGAGACACACCAAACGAGCGCCAAATATCCCATCCCAAAGATCCCCAGCGTCAGCGAAAAAAGCGCTCCCATCCCGAGCCAGTGCTGAGGACGTTGGCCGAATCGTGAGATGAATCGTACGGTCAACAAATCGAGCAGCCCTTTGGGAATCCGAGTCAGTCCGTACTTCGACTCGCCAAATTCGCGTGCGCGATGCCGGACAACGACTTCTCCTACCCGAAAACCACGTGCCGCAGCCAGTACCGGCACAAACCTATGCAGCTCGCCATACATCCGCACTTCAAGAATGACTTCGCGACGAAAACACTTCAATCCGCAATTGTGATCATGCAGCCGAACTCCCGTCATCCAGCTGACCAGTTTGTTGAAAACTCGCGAAGGCCAAACCTTATGCCAAGGGTCATGACGCTGACGTTTCCAGCCACTCACAACATCAAGGCCTTCATCAAGTTTCGCCAGCAGACGAGGAATCTCGGCAGGGTCGTCTTGCAGGTCGGCATCCATCGTGACGATCACCTCGCCCAGGGCAGCGTCAAACCCTGCGCTAAGCGACGCGGCTTTGCCAAAATTCCGGCGAAACCGGATGCCTAGCACTCGATCGTCTTGCCGAGACAATTGTTCGATTACGTCCCAAGTAGCGTCTGTCGAACCATCATCGACGAAAATTATTTGCAGATCATACTTATGCTCTCTAGCAACGGCATCAAGCTCGCGGTGAAGCCGCTCTAAGCTTGGCGATTCGTTCAACGCAGGGACAATAACACTAATCATGCGGGTTCCTGAAGGCGGGAGGGGGCAAACCTTGAAAGCGACGGTCGCCCAGTCTCTAGAATACCAGAAAAAGCGAGCCACGCCAAAACCAGTGTGGGCCAAGAATCTCGTCTTTTGGGCGAATGGACTGCCCCATACAATAGCCATGCCAAGACCAAACAATTTTGTGAGCCTCTTGGAGGTTTTGCCCAATCATCATTCAAACATCCCACATCAAACATTCCTGGAATTTCCTGTGCCTCGCGTTGTTTCTTTCATTGTTCTGCTTGCAATTATTCTGCTCATTGGCTCGATGTTTTTTCAAGTCATGGTGCAGTTCATTGTCCCCCTTTTCCTTGCTGCTGTGCTTGCGGTGATTTTTAAACCCCTGCACCAATGGATGCTTAAAAAGTGTGGACAGCGATCCAAAGTCTCCGCTGCGCTAACCACTCTTTCCATCGTGCTTATCGTGCTGCTGCCCCTTACCGGCATGTTAATTCGGGCGGTTACTGAAGGAGCTGAGCTCTACGGGCTTTATTCCGCTCGAACTAGTTCCGAGACTCAAACGATTTCACCTTCCGAAGACCTAAGTGCTGTCTCTCAGGTCGTCGAAAAAGCTGCTGTTTCTACGAACAAACTGCTAACAAGATTCAACCTGCCAACGATCGACACGGCCACGGTCCATACGACCTTTAACGAGTACGTTCACCAGCTCGCAGCTCCTTTGGCCGTAGGCAGTGTCAAGATGATTTTAGGAACGCTTTTTGGCTTGGCCATTATGGTGCTCACGTTGTACTACTTTTTTGCGGATGGGCCGAACATGGTGGCCGCCTTGATGAAGCTGTCGCCGCTGGACGATGCCTACGAGCAAGAATTGCTCGATAAATTTGGCGACGTCAGCCGGGCGGTCGTCGTCGCGGTCCTCCTTTCTGCGATTGTTCAAGGTTTGTTGGCAGGCATCGGTTTCTACTTCGCGGGCGTCAACGCCGTTTTCTTTTTAACCGCCGCGACGGCTTTTCTTGCCATGGTCCCCTTTGTCGGAGCGGCAGCCGTTTGGGTCCCGGTTTGCATGGTCTTGTATTTTTACACCGGTAACATGGTCGAGGGGGTTGCCGAATTCCCCGAAGGCCGCCCTACGGCTGCCATTATTCTAGCGATCTACTGCGGCACCGTGGTTTCGATGAGCGACAACGTCGTGAAGCCGCTCGTGTTACACGGCCAGTCTAATCTCCACCCGTTGCTAGCACTCCTGAGCGTTATCGGGGGTATCCAAACCCTAGGACCTATTGGCATTTTGGTGGGGCCAATGCTTGTCGCATTCCTTCAGGCGCTGCTCAATATGCTGAACAAAGAACTCCATCTATTAGGGAAAGAGGCGGACGAGAAAGGCGCTCCAGTCGTACTTGCAACCGGAACAGAACTTCCTTCTGCTAGGACGACCTCCTCAAAAAAACGACGCCGGGGAAAGAAAAAATAGTCGTCGCGGTCAAGGAGTGAGGTGCTAGCGCTTTTCGTTTTTGATTCGAGTTCTGCCTCATGGGTGCAAGTCGCGGTTTGTAATTCTCAGGCGGCCGATTGATAGCGTCGCGTAGTTCTCTGCC
The DNA here is from genome assembly GCA_024278955.1 of Planctomycetota bacterium. GTDB lineage: Bacteria > Planctomycetota > Planctomycetia > Pirellulales > Lacipirellulaceae > Bythopirellula. Next base: position 48,148 of record JAJRSE010000105.1, read on the forward strand.
GGCCTGGGCGCCGGACCCAGAAGAGTTCGAAGGTGGTGGTTTCGCTGATGTGGTCGGCTGCTAGCTGCAGCAACGGCTCGGCACCCTGGTCCCAAAACTTCTCGCTTCCCTTCACTCGGCGGTTGATCTGCTTAATCGTCGATTCGATGTGACTGGAGGTAATCGGCAGGCCCAGCTTCCGGTACTCGGCGTACTTCATTCGAGACTGCTGATTCTTGATATATCCCAACGTCCGAGCAACAATCTTGCGCGGTGATGTCTCTGGGTCCTCTTCCTTCGGTGGGCCAAGTTCTTCCGAGCGAGCACGGACTGCCGCGATCAATTCCTTCGTGTTGCCTTCCCATAACCACTGCGCCCATTGGCAGTAAACGAGCCAACCCTGCTCCTGTGGTCGTCCCGTCATGGCTGCGGCATAAATGTAACAGACCGCGTGGGTGAAATCGAGAATCGGCGTGTAATGCGAGAAGTGCTTCCGATGAACACTCCAGTTGCTTGCCGCGCCGTCGGTCACAAACGCCTTACGCCGCGCGGCGCTAAAGCCGCGTGCGTATGCCTCGGATCTGTGGGCGTATGTCGACGATGTTTTGCGCCGCCTAGCTGCTGGCCAGCACGACCTCGCCGAGTTGCTGCCCGACCATTGGGCAAAAACGCACCCCGAGTCGATAAGAACCTACCGAAAAGACGAGCAAGAAGCACGACGAGCCAAGAAAAGA